>MFKT01000029.1 GCA_001781125.1 Candidatus Kaiserbacteria bacterium RIFCSPHIGHO2_01_FULL_53_29 | reverse complement strand
AAGGACAAGCGGATGTACAGATATCCACTTCTTATTCGCGCTTATCTGCAACGTGTTTGTATCACTCATGTCCAATGAATTGAAAAAGGAGTCTATGTTCCCTAGAAACGCGCTGTTCGGAAGATGCACCTTCATAACACTATGATACCGGGAATCCCGGTATTTTGTCAAGCTACCGGGATTCCCGGTATTAGTACACCTTATGACCCCTTCTCGTTCATGACCTTGTACCGTTCGAACAAAAAACCCTCAAGCCGCTCGGGCTCAAATCCAATGTCCGGAGGTTTAACCTCCGGAGGTATTCATTTTTTGTTAGCGCGTGCAATGCGATGCGCGTCCTTCGGCGTCAATTTATCTTCCCACGTTCGTACAACCTTCTTCAACCCTGAGCCAAACGAACCGAGGATTATCGAGTCCGCTCCCACCATTTCATAGTGGCCGCCCACATCAGCGACCCGGGCAAAAAACACCGCCTTAATCGGTGTATGCATAGTGGCTTTCACCTCTGCCACGGTATATTTCGTCCCGCTTTGTAAGTCCTTCAATGTCATAGAGGTTAGCGGCTCTATACCGAGAACCTCAAACAAGCCGTAGCGATTCGTTTTCAAGAGCGTTTCGTAAAAGACCATTTCAGTCGTGGAAAGTCGCAAAGGGTTATCTCGAACGAAGTGTTCGAGCGTCGTCGTCCCGTCCTTCCATGCATAATCATAGAGAAACCACTCGTTGAAATACCCCTCATGCTCTATTCCGATCTTTTCGGTGGCCTCTGAGATGGAGACTTTCTCATCAAGAAACGCGCGGAACGCTTGTCGGAGCTCATTTCGATCCCAAGGCGTGTTGAAATAATAGTCGTATACTTTGCCAAGTGTTCCCCGCTTCAACATATCGCTACAATATCCTTTGATGCGCTGCCGCACAAGTCTCTTGCCGTAAGCTCCTTCTGCCTCTCAAACTCAACTCAAACAAAAACTCCAGCCGCTCGGGTTCAGATTTGAAGCTCTTTTTGCGAAGATTTGGAAGGTTTAATCGTCCGGAGCTAAGAGCCACACAAGCAGTTCTCTTCTGTGGATAACTTTTCGGTTTATCTTCGGTATTCGGTATAATTAGGGAATGCTCACAAAGCGTCAAAAACAAATGCTTGATTTCGTGACTGTGTACGACACTAAGAAAGGATACGCCCCCTCTTTAAAAGAGATAAAAAAACATTTTAAACTATCTTCTGAATCAACCGTTCATCAACATCTAACAACCCTGGAAGAAAAAGGGTACTTGGAAAAAGAAAAAAACCAACCTCGAGGTATCAAGGTCGTTGCCGATTCGGAGATAAATACTCAAGACATTATCGATGAATTTCCACCCTTACAACCTGTCCTATCTAAGGAGAAGTCCCCAAGAAAGTTAATAAATAAGCTTAATGACTTAACTGCTGCCGAATGGATCCCAGAGACTATCTCGGTCTACGTCCAGAAAGGTTTGGGTGCGGGGTCTGAAGAAGCGAAAATTGAACGTCAACATCCTGCTCCGTATTCTTTCCAAGATGTGGCTAGGTTGGTTAGATTTTTTACCAAGAAAGACGATTTGATCCTAGATCCTTTTTGCGGTGTGGGATCTACTCTAAAGGCTTGCGCGATAAATAATAGGAGAGGTATCGGCATAGAAATCGTCAGAAAATATTCTGATCTAACTAAAGAGCGTCTATTGAAAGAGTTGCGACCAGATTTATTTGAGACAATCAATAAAGACCAGCGTGTAATCTGCGGAGATGCCTTAAAAGAACTTGGTCAAATGCAGGATGACTCCATAGATTTTATTGTCACCAGCCCACCATATTGGAATATTCTAAAAAAAGCTGACCACAAGGTTAAGCAAGAAAGAATCTCAAAAAACTTAGACACAAAATACAGTGGGCTCAAGAAAGATCTCGGCAATATTGACGATTACTCAGAATTTCTCGAAGTCCTCTCGGGGTTTTTTAACGATTGCGCTCGAGTACTAAAACCTCGAAAGTACGTAGCTATTGTTGTGAGCGATTTCCGAAATAAGGATAAGTATCATATGTTTCATTCGGATTTGGCGCAAAAATTGGAGCAAGGGAATTTTGCCCTGAAGGGAATAACTGTGCTGTATCAGCGTCATAAGAAAATATTTCCGTACGGTTACCCATATTCCTACGTTCCCAACATTCACCACCAGTACATTCTCATCCTCCAAAATAAAAAAGCTTTCGAAGCCAGCGAATATGCAAAAAAATAAAATTTACAAAGGGGATACCCTCGAGTTAATCGAGGAAATCGGGGATGATTCGATTGACTTAATTATTGCAGACCCTCCATACGGAATTGAGGTGGATTTTGGTGGTAAAGAAAAATGGGGCCTAGATAAGCATTCGGAATGGCTGAGTTGGATGAAGAAATGGTTGAAAGAAGCAGAGCGAGTATTAAAACCGGAAGGGTCCATATTCGTCTACGGCATCCATCACAACATTGGATACATACAGTGCTATTTATATGATATCGGTCTCATCTATGGTCGCCAATTTGTATGGCACTACAAAAATAATTGGTCCGGGTATACTAAACTACCGCCGGGAAACTACGAGCCCCTTCTTTGGTTCCACAAAGGGGGAAAGTATACATACCATCCCATTCGTGAAGCGTATGAAAGTACCGAGCGATTGAAATATAAAATCATCAAAAACGGCAAGGAGTGGAAACCGAATCCCGAAGGAAAACACGTAGGGGATGTGTGGCGAATACCCGTGCTTGCCGGAAAGAGTTTCGCAAAAGAAAGGGTTGACCATCCTACCCAAAAACCAATTGCTATCTGTGATCGAATCATTCGGCATTTCTCGAATAAAGGCGATATCGTGCTTGTGCCCTTTGCTGGTTCGGGTAGTGAATGCGTAAGCGCGAAAAAAAACGGTCGCGATTTTATCGGTATTGAATTGAATGGCGACTATGTGAAAATCGCTAACGGGCGTCTGAGAGGAATCGATACCTCAGCGGAGTTGAATGTGGTCGCCGAGAAAGTCCTTGGCTAGCGCGTCCCCCTCGAAATCATTCTCCACTTTCCAAATCACTCCGATTCCCGAATTATTGAGCCACTCTCTGTGCGCATCACTAACTGGGCCCTCAAAACACGCGATTTTGTGGACGGCAGCTTCTCCAATTATTGGAGTAGCAACAAATGCCTCGTAATACAAAAGTTGCGCAAGAGCATCGCGTACCCTATCCTTTTGGTCCGCATCGGTTCCGTCAAGCGTTTTAACCTCGAAGAGAATACCGATTGCTTCAATCAGAGCCAATAAATCGAAAGGGTCTTCATACAATTTGGCTCCGTCTAGTCGACTCGCCAATTCTTGTACTATTAAATTATGCCGACGTAGTCGAGCAGAAAGCAATCTTTTCGCTTCCGCGATTGCGGCGGGATTAACTTCTCGAGCAATATTAAATTCGTCGGAACGAATTTTGGTTCCCGCACGCCCTATTGTATTCGGTGTTACTAATCGCGAAGTGCGCGGGGCACGTACAACGACCTTTCGTTCCCCTTGTTGGGCAGTGCCAGCGTCTGCTCGTCCCGGTGCATCGGCTAGCATGAACGATTGACCATCGCGAACTACGTCTTGTAACTGTTCAGCAAACGCGGGTAATACCTTCTTCGCGTTGTCCCAGTTTGATTCTGTCTCTTTTATCCGTTCTCTGATTTCTTCCTCTGAGAGATCGGCAAGGGCAACAATTCGGGCTAATTCTTGTGGAGAATCGTTCTGAGCTTCGAGGGCCAGTGCACATTTTGCCCGGGTTATGCCGGGTTTTTGTCCAACCAAGCGCAGCAACACTTGGTACGGATGCGAAACCTGTCCAGCGTCACCATGCTTTAGGTTACGAATGGTCCTTCGCCAAAAATCCATTTGTTCAGCATCAATCGGCATGTCCGCATAGGACGCCGCTTGTCTGCCTAAATCGGTAACTTGAATTTGTAAACCCGAGTCATCAATAAAATCCAGTAATCGATATAGCTCACGCAGTCCTCTAGCTGTGGTGCGAAAACTTTGATTACTTGCTGGCTTCGTTAGTTGTTGACGGATATATTCATCTACTGGCAGAGATATGTGCCCAGTACCGGCAACTCCCACCCTCACTAAGGCCTGTCCAAAAATACCATCGTCTTTTGGATTAGAGCCCTCGTCAATTATGGACGTTAGTGCCCGCATCCCGATAGCGAGTTTACTGAGTTCCGCAACCTGGTTAGGAAAACCCTTCATACGAGACGAATCATCCCACAAATCTTCATTTTTGCGAAAGGACGCGGTGGCACATACCAAAAGCGGCACGTCAGACGTGCCGCTTTGGTTTCCCTGGACCTTTGTGTCAGTCGTCTTTTTTATCTTTCCCACTCTTGTCGAAGATGCCGAGACCGTGATTTGAGAACCACTGCCTTATGTTTTTGCCGAGGTCACTGTCTCTGAGCGAAATGGCCGGACGCATGATGATGACCGAGGTCGCGGTCAAGACCGTACCATCGGCGTTTGCCGTACCAGTTGCCTTCACTTTGTTGCCTGTCGCTATCGAAGTGAAGCTCGTGGTCGCGCCATTCAGCGTGATGACGGTGCTGCCGGAGAGCTGGACGGTCGCCAATTTTTTGTTGTCGTTGCCGTTCCCAATGACAAACGATGTGCCCGCGCTATTGATGCTTTGCACCGCGCCCGAGACAGAGCGCTCATTGGCGCCAACTGTCCAGTTCTTTACGGCGGTTGCCTTCACGTTCAATCCCGTGCCGGAAAGCGCACCCGCGAAGCTGATAGTGTGGCCGACCGCGATCTGCGAGAGCGAAGAGCCCCCGCCGCTTGCCGCGAGGAAGGTAGTCGAGCCGTCCGTCGCGACCGTCCACGTAAGTGTCGAGGCGCCTGCCGTCGTCACTGCCGTGATGGTACTGCCGGAGATCGCGCTCACTTGCGCGCCGCGCACGAGTGCCTGGCCCGAATGCGAGATAGCAACCTCGACACGCTGGGTAAGCGGGCGAAGATCGCGAACCTCTCGCACGCGGTCGTTATCGGCAGATGCAATAAGAGGTGCTGCCGAAAGCGCCACAAGTGTGGCGATGGAGAGCGTTGTGATTCCAAGACGTTGTACAAGATTCATATTATTTTTTTAGTGAGATGATAATTCTTAATGGGAGGTGCAATAGTGTGCACCATCCTTGCGTACTAAGACGCGCTGATAAGCGCGTCTCTTACACAGCCTTTGCAGCCACATTTTCATGAAAAACGAATACGCGGAGTGGGTTGTGGTATGGTATTCAAACGTACCCGCGAGTAAGAAACCTATGGAGAATCCGTCTCAACAACAAGAGGGGGAAAAAGCGTTCCTCGCTGCGTATGATGAATTCGGCGATGCGATTTTCCGCTTCCTCACAATGAAGATATCCGACCGCGAGATAGCACGGGACCTCACCCAAGAGACGTTCACTCGCGCATGGGACTTCTGTGTCCAAGGAGGAGAAATACGGGAATGGCGCCCCTTCCTCTACCGGACCGCATACAACCTCGTCGTTGATACGTACCGCAAGAAACGCGCCGTTTCTCTCGATGCTCTGATAGACGATCAGGGATTTGCTGTTTCTGACGACAGCGCACACGAGAAACGGACGATCGTGCGGGCCGAGATGTCCCGCGTGCGCAAGGGAATAGACCAGCTTGATGAGACGTATCGCGACATCGTTCTAATGCGATACACCGAAGACCTTCCGCCGAAGGACATCGCGCGCATCACGGGTCTGTCGGAAAACGTCGTCTCGGTGCGGCTCCATCGAGGGGTTGAGAAGCTCCGGACGATACTCGGGCCCGACAAAAAACAAATATGAAATTCTTCAACATCTTTAATACAAAAGACGACTCGCAACTCGCCCCGCCGACGGCGGGGCTCGCGGCACGGATAAAAGCTGCGACGAAGCTCACAATGGACGAAACATCCCGCCAAGAAATGCGCGCGCATCTTTTTGAATACACAAAAATGCGCCCTATCCGTGTCGGATCGGGCGCGCCGCGCGAACACGTTTCCTCCAATAAGCGGGGCGCACTGACATTCATACGCAGACATTCGATGTCTGCGGTTACGGCAGTACTTATCGTCATGGTGAGCGGCGGTACGGTCGCCGCCGCAGAGACATCGCTCCCTGGTGACATTCTGTATCCCGTCAAAGTGCACGTGACCGAGGAGGTGCGCGTAGCGCTGGCCCCGACGCCAAAGGCGCGTGCAGCCATCGCCGTGGAGCGCGCCGAGCGACGCCTTGAGGAGGCAGCGACACTCGCCTTGAGCGGCAAGCTCACCGATGAGGTGCGCGCAGAGATCGATGCAAATTTCGAGCGGCACGTAGAAGACGCGGAAGATAGTGGCACCCAGCTCGCGAGTTCGAACGCGCAGGAAGATGCTTCAGAGGTTCGGGCCAACGTCGGCGCTATGCGCGTCGCGCGCGAGAATATTCTCGCGCGCCGTATCGTACACACTGCGAAGCTCGCGGCAAAGGCGGCGCGCAATAATGAGGAAGCTGCCACAATGAGCATGAGCGCCGAGCCGACATTTCTGGCAGCTCAAGAAGCCACCACCGTGGCAGACGACACAGAAACAAAGGGCCGCCGGACAGCGGCAAAAGTGCGCATCGACGCCTCGAGAAAATTCCTCGACCACTCCCCCATTCATCTCGGCACCACGACGGAAGTAAAAGCACGCAAGCAACTCAAAGCCGCCACAGATGCGTTCTTTTCAGGGGAGGTTGACGCTGCACTTGGTAATAAAGCGGAAGCTTCTTCAAATTTTGATTCGGCACTCGAGGCCGCCACAGAAATACAGACGCTCATTTCCGTTTCGCAAGACTCGAAGCACGATTCGGCGGACGAAGACGACTCAAACAACAAGAACTCGAACGATGATGAGAATCGCGGCTCTTCCGGCTCGGATAACGTCAATCTCGATCTCTAACATTGAACCAACCCTATGAGCCGCGCGCTATAGGCGCAAGAAAGTAGCGCTTTTACCCCGTAGCACAAAGCAATTAGAGATTCATCCGAATAGGTACGAGTGGCTGCCAAAGTTTCCGAAATGATCTCTCGAACTTCTTGGTTCTGACAACCCCGTACATTCTAGAATTATAGGCCCTTGAGAGCAGCTCGAGCCGTCTTATAAACCTTTCCTCTTTTCAGGGCTTGCGCAACCTCTGCATCCCACTTAGCGCGTAGCACCGCGGGATTCTTTGTCGGCGTAAAGGGCAAGCCCTGCTCCGTCACAACTTGATGCAAAAAAAGCTTAACGCCTGTAGACAAATCAAGACCCACCCCCGCAAGCGCCTTGCTTGCTGCGGCTTTTGTCTTCTCTTCGATTCTCACATTTACGGTGGTCATGCCATGAGTATATACATTGTGCGCACAATGTCAATAGAGCTACCGGCATGTAGAAATAGCCGACCCTATGAGCCGCGCAGTTCAAGCAGCCTTTCTTTGTTCTTCACCTTTCGGGAATACTTCATCCATAATATCCGCCGCCATATCCTTTGTGAGCGCACGAGCGACCCGTAGATACCGCATATCTTCGTTTTCACCCACGGAAGGCGTCGCGTACACGTCACCCATTTCCTTTTGAACTCCTGAGGGGTTGCGAATATCCCGATGTTCATCCCAGTGCGTACTCTTCCAGATCAGCGGCGCGTCAGCTTCACTGTATTTTCCCACGACAAGTTTACCGCCCCATCGTTGCAGGAATGCGTCGAGTTTTTCTTTTCTGTCGGGCGGATCGTCGTAATCCAATTGCACTACAGTGGCGATGTCGGCCGGTATGCCGTGGTGTTTCAGCGCATCGACGAACACTTCCATCGACTCTCCCGTAGTGATAGTATCGGTCACGATAAGAGCACGTTTCGTGGGGAAGCCATTCCGCGTTCTCGTTTTCATCATTTTGGCTATCTCGTCACCAACCGCAGCCACCTTCTCAGATCGTGTAACTTTCTTGTGTTTCGGAACCTCTTCGTCGGTCTTTGCGCGGTCTTTTTCAAATTGTAATGATTTCTCACGCTCAGCAATTCCTGTACTCCCTGCTAAAAATCGAACCGTTGGCGGCTCGCGATGAGCCTGCTTCGCGAGCGACTGCGCAATGTTGCCAATGGCGATCGTCGAAAGCCGACCGGAGGCATCGTCACCTATGATGAGGTCGTACGAACCGTTCGCGAGCTCATTTTTTAATTCTCGGACCATGTTCGTCAGCGGCTCTCGCAGTTCCTCGACCGCCTCCGCTTCGGGCGTCGTGATCCCACTTCCAATTATGTCGCGCGGCTCGCGGAGGTGTCCGGGCCGTTGGCCTTCAGGCGTTCTTAATTTGTCTTTATCGAAGAATTTGTCGAGTCCCATACCTTCTCCTCGTTATTGTATCGTATCGCACCGAACCGACCCTATGAGCCGCGCGCTATAAGCACAAGAGAGTAACGCTTTTACCCCGTAGCACAATGCAATTGTGGTTTGGGGCGAGGAGAGAGAATTCGTCTCCGTGCATCAAAGATGCACGCAAACAAAAACGCTACGTGTGCCGGGCAGCAACGGAGTGTGGATTCCCCGCTACGGCAGCGCTCGCGCGAGCGCTTTATCGAAGGTAATGACTCGATACTCGCGCGAGAGGACGAGCAGTGCGGTGTCGACGAACGATAGCTTGTCATTGCGCTCCTCAAAAAGAACGCTGGTTTCGTGAGCGAGCACTCCGGCGGGGATAAATGAGCCGGCGTTTCCAAGCACGCGTTTAACGAACACTATCGCTTCCGCGTTCCGTTCGTATCTTTTGAGGACAGCAGACACTTCTACGAGCACATACTCAGGCACCAGCACCTCCTCTGTTGCTAGCGTGCGGACAAGTTCCTGCGCTTTCCTGTACTGCGAATCAGCTTCGTGGAGAAGCGCGATCCAGACATTCGTATCAAAAATGACGCCTCGGGATTTAGAGATCGCCATAGACAATCTCATCTACTCTCTTGCTTGCGTCCCTATCCATCTTTTTATCGCTGAAAACAAGGTCCTTGAAATCGGCGACGGTCAACCCCTTTGGCCGCTTTGTCGGTAGAACCTCGAAGAATGGCTTGCTCGCGCGCGTGACGGTAATGCGCCGCCCGCTTTTTACGAGCTCCGCCACCTTGCGCGGGCTTCGAAAAAAGTCTCGGGTGGTAAGCTTCGTACTCATATGTTCTCTAGGATAGCAATGTCAGACATTTTGTCAAGCGCATGTGTGTGGTTGTATGCAGTTATTATGTACGTATTTGCACAACCGACCAAAGAGCTGCGCGCTGCGCGCGTAAGAAAGTAGCGCTTGTACCCCGCGAGGCAATGCCTTTTGCGGGGCGAGGAGAGAGATTTCGTCTCCGCGCATCGATGATGCACGCAAACAAAAACGCTATTTTACCGGGCACCGTACTTCGTTCTGGTGCTCGGCTCTTCACACATACAGTGCGCAGCTCTTTGCTAAGCTGCGCGGGTTTTTGGAGAGAACCCGCAAACTCTTCATTGCCTCCTTGCCCACGCCCAGTGCCCTTTTGGCACGTTCATAGCAACTTCAATGCCGGTGGGTAGTTCGACAAAGATCGTGAGAGTGCCGTCCGCCTCGAGCCGCCCTTGTTCGAGCGGGACGTTTTTCGGATCGCGGGGCATAAGACCGGCAGCACTCAACGCACTACCGACTTGCTCAACGAATTTGAGATACGCATTCGTCGCGTACCGCGAAAACATGATCTCGTCGAGATCGACAACACTATGGTCCGACATGTTTCTCTCCTCTGTTTGAGCGCACACTTCGACAAGCTCAGTGCAAGCCGAAAAAATGCCCTCAAAGAAGGACCCGACTTCGCTAAACAAAGCTTCGTCGGGCGGAGAGCGATGCAAATGGCATCGCGCTCCAAAACTGGAAAGCCCTTAAAGAAGGGTGGAGACCTTGCGGGTTCGCACCGCGAGCACTTCTCCCTGATGCGTCAAATGGAGACGAACGCGCATCAAGGCCAGCAGGTCCCCGTAACGATTCCCTTAAAGAACAAAACTTCGGGAGACCTCCCCCGGCCGCAATCGCAAGCCGGAGGAGGTTCCACCCATAGACATGTACGGATCCACAACCACCGACCGTTCCACACACGCGGTTGAGCCATACCGCAACGATCGGTCCCGCGCCCTTCGCAGGTCGCGCAGGAAAGTGAGGCCGTACATGTCCCCTAGGACGAGGGGCATCAAATATCCTCACTTTTACGTCCACGCCCGTTTGCACGGGTCCGCCACCGGAGAATGATCCGCCCATCGCTCTGGCCGAACGATTTACTATGATGGCATAAGGGCAGATACCAGGCGGTAGTAGAACCAGCGATCTCTCGCTGGCCGTGTGATCTCCTGGTGAGAACACGAGGGCTTGCATCAACTCCTCCTCCGCGTAAAGCTACGGAAGGACAAGTGCAATCCCTTTTCTAATTCTCGATATTGCAATCGAACCCTAGAAAAGGGATGCGAGCGCGGGTATTCCGTCCACGCGCTCGTTCCCAAACCAATTACTCATCGTCGGCGAGACGATACTCGCCAAGGGCGAAGACGGACAAGAATCCGCCGTTTCGAGTGGCGGTGTCCCGCTCCACCCAGCGGTGGAACGCCGTCAGGGCGTCCCACTCGATCGCCTCGGAGGTCGCTTCCGCGAACACCTCGAGGCGATCCCACTCCCAGCCGAACCGAGCGGCGAAGAGCCGCCCATACGCGCCATCTTCCCGGCGGCAAAGCACTGCCGCGACGTGGGCGACGGTGCGGTAACCGTCTGGATCTTTTTCCACCACCCGTCCGCAGTGGGTGGTGACAAGCTCGCCCAAATTCTGGGCGGGCTGGATTGTTTGCGTCAGCCCAAAGAGCTGACCGTAAAGAGCCTGCCGTCGGCTCTTTACTTTTTTGGCATGCAGCCGCGCCTGCATTGCTGCAAGGTGCCGCTGCAACTCCGCAGATTGCGGAATCATGTTTCATCTCCTCTGTTCGGCGCGCATGAACGATTATCGCTCCTGCGCCCAAAGAAGGAGACGAGCGCGTAACCAAACGCGCTCGCTCACCTCACCGCGGGCGGCAACTTTCGAAGCCGCCCGCAACCGTTTGTTGCGACGGTATCGCTACCGCCGCTCCCGAAGGCTCGACGTCATCTTGACGATGTCGAAGTAAACCTCGGGCTTCGCGAAGTCGAGACGCTTCTGCTCGAGCGCGTAGAACGCGCCGAGCATCAGCGTCGCCGCCGACATGTTCGCGAAAATTAATTGCGGCGAGCTCGCGGCGAGCTCCTCGCAACTCAACTCCCACGGCGCCTTGTCTTGTGGCGCCGCGAGTTCGGGATGGTGCTTGTCTGGACGGCACGTCTTGTCCTCGCCGCCGGAGCGGACGAAAACCTGGACGTTGCCGTCCTCGTAGTCGTTTCCTCCCGAGACGAGCACCACGTCTCGGAGTTTGTAGCAGTGGTCAAAAATCATTTTTCTGGACTTGTGATTGTCGAGTGCCAGAAAAACAAAATCGCCACTGCAGATGGCATCTTTCGCGGGGAGAGTCCCTTCTGCGCCATCAGCGGAGAGGAACTCGGGCAGGGGCTGAACCGCGATGCGCGGAAAGCGCTTCGCGATCCAGCCGGCTTGGACCTCGGCTTTGGGGCCGAGGTCATCGAACGCCTGCCGCGTCCGATTTTTGTCCTCGTACTCATCCCCGTCGATGAGTACAAGAGTCCAGGTGTCGTTCGAGAAATTCAGGAACGGAGCGAGCCCCTGGACGAGCCAGCTCCCAATTCCCCCGAGACCGACGACGACGCATCGTCGGTCCCGGCTATTGCCAGAAGGGATCGACATCGCTCACTTCCTCTTGTGTTTCTTCCGGCCGCCGCCAAAAGGGCGGTGGGGGTTGCCCACCTCCCGCCCGGCAAACGGCGAGAAAGAAGTCGGAGTCGACTTTTTCCCCGCCTCGTCGGCGGCCTTGATCACGTTGAGCTGGAGGACGTAGACGTCCTCCGATATTTTGCCTGCGTAATACAAGTCGTAGTGCGCCGACGCGTTGGCGGCGTGCGGCTCGGCGAGACCGACTGGCCGCGGCAACTTGATTGCCGCAAGCCATTCGACCGGCACCATTTCGGCCGGTGCCATGCCGTCGACGAGGTCCGACGGGTCCACCTTGCGGCGGACACCTTGTACCACGATCGAGCAACTGTACTCGGGAACCGAATCCAGTTTGCCAATCGTGATATGAACACCATCGAAGTTCGCCTCGTCCGCATCATCCGTTCCAGAATGAAATGCGGACATCGCCGCGTGGCTGTGGATGGTACCCGCAAGAGTCCATCCTTCACGCCGCGGCGCCGCGTCGTAAGTTGCGTGCGCCGCGGAAACCGTCTGCGGCGGGACGACGAAGTCCCAATTGCCGTCGGCGTAATACAAGTAGCCGACGGCTTCCGACTTGTGCTTCAAGTAGACTGCACGAAACCACGCCGTGACCCGTCGGACGAGGTCGAGCGGCAATTTCGCCGCGGTCAGGTCGATCGCCGGCTCGAGAGCCGGCAACCCATTCACCGTGGCGAGCGGAACGAGAGCCGTTGAGATTCCATTCCGCTTGAACAATTTCCACCCCGCCCCGTCGATTACATAGGCGAGGTCTTCCGTTGGCGTCGACACTTGCGCGTCGGCGAGGTACACAGGGAAGATTCCGTGTACCAAGAAGTCGAGCTTACGCATAGTTCTCTCCTCTGCTTTTGACTCGATTCCGACGCGCGAGTTTTTCGACTGCCCGCGTCAGAAAGAGGGCCCGAAACCAATACGGGCCAAGTAACCAATCTTTGCCTTAATTTTCTGCAGGCTCATTCTGTTCCGGCTTGTAAGGCTCAAGCCGGTAGATTGCTGTGGTGAGCATTTTGAAGCGCGCCTGCTGCGCCTCGTGCTCGTCGATGACACCGCGGCGGCGGTATATTTCAACCGCTTTCGCCGTGGTGACTTCCGTGAATGTCCCCTTCCAGCCCGAAAGCTGGTCGGGGGTTGCAGATAGGAACCGTTGCAACCAAACGGCGAGCCTCCCGCCCTTGACGGGCTTCAGCGACTTTGCGATGGCAGTGATGTCGGGTGCGCTCATCGCGCACCCCCGATCTCTGCGAGCAAGTCGCAGAGTTTCGGCCCCTCCAGCCACGGCGCTGTGAGGGGAAACAGCGGATTTTCGTCGCTCGCGGCCTGCCATGCCGCAAGCGAGGCGACCTGCACGATTTTCCGGGCGCTAGGCGTCCAGTTTTGATTATGCAGATCAGAGTTGAAGTTGGACTGCCAAAATGCGCTGACGAACGAGTCAGCTTTGGCAGCCATAGTCGCACCGGTAACCCGCATCGAACCGGTGCAAATCGAGCCGTTTGAGTTTGTGTTACAGAGGTTCGGCCTCTGCAACTTATCATCGCCGCTGCCGAGCGGCGCGTTGCGATAGAAAATCCGGCAGATGCCGGAATCGACCGCATCGCGCACACAGGCGACGACGAAGATAATGTATGGGAACGCGAGCTTCCACTGCTCGCGCCCCTCGTTGTCCATGTTGCGCCAGGTCAGCTGGCGCACCTGGGGCGGCTGTTCGATGACGAACGCCGTCCGCTCGCCGGATGCGTAGAACATCCGGCAGCCGGTGGGAAGCACGGGGCTTGTAAACCCCGCCTGGCGGCCAGCTTCCGCCAGAAGCTCGGGCAGGCGCACCGTGCGCTCTACCCGCTCCGTGACGAGGTGGACTGCGTCCCCCTCGATCCGGAGATATTGTCTGTTGCCCATTTAGTCCTCCTGAAAGTGATGACCGCGAGCGGGTGCCCGCGGCCAAACCAGAAGGTTCGTAGGGAGCGTCAACCTCTGCTTGGCATACTCCCCTTCGCCTTACCCGCACACCCGAAGATGCGCAAGCCGCAGAAGCGTTGCGGGGCCGAACCCATCCCCGCCGTATCCACCCTTTTGCGCTTACTCGGTTACCTCAATTGGATGATCCACTTCTCGGGAAAGAAGCAGGTCCAAAAGAAGTAATGCGCGGAGCGTGTCCCTCCCCATAGCCGGCCTTGCGACGCGCGGACCTCGAAGGGCACTCGCGCGTATCCGACGTGCTGCGGTAGTAAGCCGAGGGAGTTTGTCCTCGGCCATTCCGACTTTTTGGTTAAGCCAGGTTTCGGTCTCCTGCCCTGTCAACATTTAACGATTGCTGACTACCGACATGCACGCCCGAAGGCGGCAGCATGCTGCCACACGATTCGTCATCAGGTTTCGTGCGACCTCCGTGCCACTTATACCGCGCTAGCACGTGAGCGCCTTGTAGACCGGTGGCATAAAGCCCTCCATCTCCAGCCAGCAACAATCCCGAATGCGCACCGTGCGCTTGCGGGCTGGAAAAGAGGGCCGAGTGCAGTTGTGCAAAACCAATGCACGCACTCGGCCCGACCTAATTCTTTCTGCGCTCCTAATACCGCCTGAACGGGAGCGAGCGCACGGGCGAATTACACCCGACCTCTGTTTTATGGGAGAGGATTTCCCCAACCTCCGCGATTAAGCGAAGGAGCGGCTGCGACGGAGTCGGGCTGACTAGCAGCCCTTCTCCCCCGCCGCCTTGACGAACTCGAGGGTCTCGCCGTCGGCGAGGCGGTGCTCCTCGTCGACGGCACCGCCGTCGACGACCGGCCGCGAGGCCGGATCGATGTTGAGCGCCTGCGCGAGCATTTCGCGGACGCAGCGGATGCTGCGGCCGGCGAGGGCGGACGTCAACTCGTTGACGCCGTTTACGATTTTGTTCATCTCTCTTCTCCTTTTTGCCCCGCGGCGCGGGGCGGGTTGAAATCCACTTGTGCGCAGTCTTCTTGTTATCGCGCACGAAGCGACCGAGCACCTACCGTGTAGGTGCTCGGCCATTTCGTACGCCGGGTTACAAATCCCGCCGCAGTGTTCGCCCAAGTTCAAGTAATTAATTTGTAATTGTGATTTGGGAACACTGCGGCGGGATGCCGAGCGCGTGCTCGGCTCCCATTAGTTGATAAGGTATTACATCCCGTCTGCGTACTCTCTCCTCTAAAGACAGTAGTCGCAAACAGGGTTCGGTAATTGTTTTTTTGACATTCGCCACCGATGCACTCGCAAGCACATCGTGAAATGCTATGACCGCTGCCATCATGTCCGTACCAAAGGTATTTTTCAAAGATCAAGCCTTTTCTTTCGCCGAATCCCAGTTGTAAGTTGATAGCTCCTGGTTTTCAGTTCGTAAGCAAAGACATTTCCGAAGGCGAAAATTGGTTTAGGTTCTCACCTTCAGCCGATGTCTCAACTCAATGTCGGACTATCGCTCATCCCTTCTTGGGCCGCCATAGCTTTAGCGACGGCGCCGCGGGTGCGATACGGGTGACAGCAGATCTTTCGGATCGTTTGTCGAAATAGATGTATTACGAGCCGCGCTTCACCCCCACTCTCTCCTCTGTGAGGACTTACGTCCTCGGGAAAGTGGAGTGCGCTTCGTACAACACCCTCGGCCTTCATAGCTTTAGCGACGTAGGCCAATGAACTTTACTTCTGGCGATATTGTATCGTAATACTATCACGATGTCAAGATATATGATACAGAATTACATTCTACTGTCACATAATATATGCTTTATACACTATATTTATCAATATAGGCCATATTTCTGTCATAGCCTCTTGACAAAAATACACGTTCTGTTATACTGGCGCTCATGGCAGACCTCGCATACCAAGAATCGCTCAAGCAAGCCGGGCTCGGCAAAGATCAGGCCGCTATCTATGAAGCACTCGTCAAAATGGGTCCGTCGCCCGCGAGCGATATAGCGTTTTCTGCGGGCATAGGCCGCCCGCTCGCCTACAAAGTGCTCGATGAGTTGATTGAGATCGGCCTTGTCGAGAAAAAAGAGGAGCCCAAGAAGGTTGCGCGATTCATCCCTGCACATCCGCTCAAGTTAAAAGAAGTCGTGGAGAAGCGCCTCGCACTTGCACAGGGCGCGCAAACCGCACTCGATGGAGTTCTCGGCAAACTCACATCCGACTTCAATCTCCAGAGCGGCAAACCTGGTGTGCAATTTTTTGAAGGTAGGGAGGGCGTTCTCGAATTATTATGGGATTCGCTGAACACCAAAGGAGAAATTTATACGTATGCTGACGAGACAGTAGAGCGTTACGCTGCGAAAGAAAACGAAGAATACGTGCGAGCCCGTATTAAAAAAGGGATTTCGAAAAAGATATTGATGCCGGATACTGCGGCAACTCGTCGTGAACTGCTCGCGCGACCACTCCCATTGACCGAAATCCGACTTCTGCGGTCCACAGACGCACCTCTATTCAACGCAGTGATAGAAATATATGAAAATACAGTTTCTCATCTAACGTTCAGTGAGCAGTCCATTACAGGTACGCTTATGCGAGATCCGACAATTTACCGTCTTCATAAATATCTTTTTGAAACGGCATGGCGCTCCGCTCTTTCGGCAGACGACATCAAGCGGCAAGGCGCTGCTCCTCTCGTGCCTCCGGCTTCTCAATGACGGCGAGTGTCGTTCCGTCATGAGGAATAAATTGCGTGACGACGAACCCTGACTCCAAAGGGACACGAAGAACCTCCGTAAGCTCTTCTTTTTGGGTAGGACGTAGAACTTGGATGGCGCGGTCGGGATCAAAGGCTTCCGATGCCATCCCAACGAATTGGGCTGTGCGATATGCGTTCCTATCCCGACTCCTTAACGTTGCGTTGATCTGCGAATCAAACACAACGTGAAAGTCAACGGACCCATCGACATCGCGTACTATCCCATTTGCAACGCATCCTCCCAGAACGTAGCCACGTGCGATGTCCGGAGCGGCAACCGCTTCGACCACCTTGCCATCTCGAGCCATTGCAGAAACTTTTTGCAATAAGATCATGCCGGGCCGCGCTCCCGCAAATTCCTGGTCTATATTGAGCGCACTGACATAAGCCCGATTATTACCACTTTCCGTCGTGAGCATAAAAGCGATAGGGATAGGTTGACCGTTGAATTCATGCGCGATCAGATCGAATTTTGAATCCGGATCACTAAGCGATTCCCGGAAGCGATCGAGCAATAACTTCGCTGTTTCAGGCTGGTAGTTTTTTGCATATATCTTTTCCACCGAATCTAAGAGCTGCTGATTGGAAAGCAACTCCTGCCCCGACATGATCGATGATTGCACAGCCGGTATCTCCTCAAGTCGAAGACCGGGATTTTCTGCTTTGATAGTTTTATAGGTATCAAGGAACAATGCATTCTCGGCATTCGCATTCTCGATGAGTGCGAGAAGTTGGTCAGGATTGCTCTTACTGTCGTACGCCGAGCTCAAAAGGTTTCTTGCTCGGTCCAATTGCCTCTCGACTATCTTCTCTGCCGCAGCAGAGCTTTCATTGCCGAAAGCTTCACGTAAATAATCACCAACACTGTCGATCGATTTGACAAGCTGTCCGTAGGCTCCAAATACTTTGTGAGCAATTTTGTCTATCTGGCCAAAAACCGGACTATATCCCCCGTATCCTTGGCGATTATCCCCCTCGAAACGGGTATATGTAAATTCGTAGACCTTTTGCCGCAACTCTTTATCGTCTGCCGTAAGAAGAAATGTCCGTAACCCGGGTTCTCTAAACCTCTCCCCGAATATTCGAAGTTCATCAAACGCAGATGAGTTCGCTGTTCTGACATACTTCAAGAGTTGGAGTTGCTCTCGAATCGAGAGCTGGCTGAGCAACACAGACATAGGCGATTCGATGCCTTTTCGAACTGAAGGGTGCGTTAAGGTGATGAAATCTTGCAGTAACGCTGGATCTTTTGCAAACTCTCTGGGATATAAATCCGTGAGGAGAGTACCACTGTCAATAATCGAGTGGCGTATATCAAGCAAACGAAAAGCTCGAGATTCTCTCCAGTCGCGGTTCTTCTTTTTGTCCGTTGTGTATGGCTGAGTTAAATCCTCGCGAAATATTTCATGTGTCTTTGCAGAGTCCTCGGGAGAAGCAACGTACATTCTATTTCTGTCTTCAGAAAAGGCGGCGTAGGTGCCCGTGGTGAGTTCGAATGGCTCGGACGTATATAGCTCTGGGAGACGATCAACCCCCTCTTTTATATCCTCGTACAGACCATTCAAGGTATGCCACACGAGCGTAGCCCCGCCATAATAATTTTTTGTCAGATACAGATCGCGTTGTGCTTTCTCGGCGCAATCCTGAAATGCTTGAAGTACTTTGGGAAAGCGTTTCGACTCTGGGCCCCCCAGTTCTTTTGCGGCTCGATAATCCTCTTTTATGGCATACAGTGTGTCTTGTATATATCGAGCCGTCTCTATAGCCGTGACGTTTTTTGGATCGAGGCTCTTGAAAAGAGTTCCTACAGCAACTTCTGGACGATCAAAGATAAGACGAGATATCTCGTCTCGGGCCGCATCTTTTGCATCAAAAAGTGGCTCCGTATGCTGGTGTACAGAAGCCGTTGCGACAGGGAGGAGAACGCGCATCGCAGGTCGGACATCTTTGCCCCGCAAGAGAGAAGCGTCTACGCCGTGATCAGCGAGTATCTTTGCATTGACCTCAGCGTCACTTGGCCCAGCCATCGATCGCGGCTTCCCGTCGGGCCCTGTCTCAATTTGCATTCTCTGCGCCAATTCTGGAGTGAGATGTTCTGGGTTTCCGGTGTGAGCGAACTCTTCCATGCGTTCCTCGTCACTCAAAGTATTGGCTTTTTTATGAAAACTCTTATACGGATCGAATGCCTCATGCATGCCGCAAGCATACAACGATTTGCGCTCACGAGCCCGTTTGGGTACACTCATCTGATATGAACACCACCAAATCGCAAATGCTCGTCCCAATGGTTATTGAAAAGACTTCGATGGGCGAACGCGCCTACGATATTTTCTCGCGGCTCCTCAAAGAGCGCATTGTCTTTCTCGGCGGCTCGATAGACAGCGATGTTGCGAACCTCATCGTGGCACAGTTCCTTTTCCTCGCTTCCGAAGACCCGAAGAAAGATATTTCCTTTTATATCAACTCCCCCGGCGGGCACGTCTCGGCAGGCCTCGCCATTTTGGACACCATGAATCACATCCAGCCGAACGTCTCGACGGTGTGCGTGGGCATGGCAGCTTCGATGGGAGCGCTTCTTCTCTCCGCAGGACAAAAAGGCAAACGATTCGCACTCCCCAATGCCGAAGTGATGATCCACCAGCCCTCAGGTGGCGCCGAAGGCAAGGCCACCGACATCGAGATCACCGCCAAGCAAATAATCGCAATACGCGCGCGCCTCAATAAGATACTCGCCAAGAACACCGGCCAGAAGTTGGAGAAGATAGAGGAGGATGTCGATCGGGATTTCTTCATGACGGCCGAGGAATCCGTCAAATACGGCATCGTCGACAAAGTCCTTGTATAGCCCGCAGCTTGTAGCCAGAAGCCTGTAGCCACTCACAGAAGCCCTTATTTTATGGTCTTTTCTAGCTACAGGCTACGGGCTGTTGGCTACAGGCTTTTGTGGTGGTATACTCCCCCTGTACCTATTAGCATGTGTATGAAATTCAATTTTGTTTCCGTCAGTGAGCCAATGGAGCGCTCCAAGCACTTACTCATGAGTCTTCAACTGAAGTCAGTCCTTCTGATGCGCACATAACACTCACGCCGCGGGAGCCCGCAGCGTATGTCATTACAAATCATTTTACTCCTCCTCGCAGCGGCGAGCGTAGCTGGTATTACGATCGGATATTTTCTCCGACTTATTATTTCATTGGGCAAGCGCGGATCGATGGAGCTCGAGATCCGCAAAATGCGACTTGATGCGGAGGAAAAAGCAAAGCGCATCACCGAAGAGGCCGAAAAGCATGCAAAAGAAAAAGAAGAGCAGATGACAAGCGAGCTCAAGGGGAGAGCAAGTGAATTGAAACAGGTCGAAGAGCGCTTGGTGCGCAAGGAAGAGCTTTTGGACAAGCGACAAACCAATCTCGATCTCGAGCAGGATTTGCTTGGAAAGAAAAACGACGAGGTCGTGGCTGCAAAAGCGAAAGTGGAAGAACTCGCCCGCGCAGAACAGGAAAAATTGGAGAAGATCGCAGGCCTCTCGGCAGACGAAGCGAAGGACGACCTTTTGAAGTCCGTCGAGAAACAGTACGAGAACGACATCGAAAGCCGCATGCGCAAGCTCGAGATCTCCGGCAACGACCAGCTCGAAGCGCGCGCCAAAGAGATCCTGACAACGGCGGTGCACCGCCTTGGCAATTCAGTTGTTTCCGATGTCTTGGCGACCACCATCTCGCTACCAAGCGACGAAATAAAAGGCAAGATAATCGGCAAAGAAGGCCGCAACATCCGCGCGTTTGAGCGCGCGACGGGAGTGGATGTCATCGTCGACGACACGCCCGGCACCATTACGCTTTCCTCATATGATCCGATCCGCCGCCAGATCGCACGCATCGCCCTCGAGAATTTGATCTTGGATGGCCGTATTCAGCCCGCGAAGATCGAAGAGGCGGTGCAAAAGGCCGAGGCTGAGATCAGCACTATTATCAAGAAAAAAGGGGCCGAGGCCGCCTTTAATGCAAAAGTCCCGAATATCGACCCAAAGCTTCTCATGATCTTGGGCCGTCTCTATTTCCGCTCCAGCTACGGGCAAAACGTGCTCGACCACTCGGTGGAAATGGCGCATCTCGCGGGCATGCTGGCCGCAGAGCTGGGCGCCAATGAGGCAACTGCACGCGCGGGAGCGCTCTTCCACGACATCGGCAAAGCGGTAGATCACGAGGTGCCGGGAACGCATGTCGAGATAGGGCGACGCATCCTGCAAAAATTCGGTGTCGGCGAAGAGGTGGTAAAGGCCATGCAAGCGCATCACGAAGAATATCCGTACGAAACGCCTGAATCGATGATCGTGCAAGTGGCTGATGCGATCTCTGGAGGCCGCCCCGGAGCACGCCGTGATTCAGCAGAGAATTACATCAAGCGGCTCACAGAGCTTGAGTCAATAGCCAACGGCCAGCCGGGCGTCGAGAAGAGCTACGCCATCGCCGCAGGCCGCGAAGTGCGCGTCATCGTGAAGCCCGAAGCGATCAGCGACCTCGAAGCCCGAAAGCTCGCGCGCGACATCGCCGACAAGATAGAAAAAGACATGCAGTATCCGGGCGAGATCAAAATAAGCGTAATAAGAGAAACGAGGGTGATCGAGTACGCGAGGTAGGCATGAACATTTTCTTTACCGACCACGTACGGGAGAAAATACGAGAGCGAGGAATTGCAATTGCGAAAATAGACGAAACGGTGCATCACTCGGAATTCACCCGCGCCACCTACAATGGTCGGGAAGAACGGCACAAGAAGTTCGGCAAGAATTACCTTATGGTCGTTGTGAGGCAGGAAAGAGGAGCACTGATCGTTATTACAGCGCATTGGGTTGGAAAATTACCAAAAGAGTGATACTCTCGAACTATGAAAATCACCTACGATAAACGAGCCGATGCTCTCAACGTAACATTGCGATCAGGCAAGGTTGCAAAAACTCTAGAGGTTGCACCCGAGATCTATGTCGATGTCGACAAAAGCGGAAATACGCTTTCGCTTGAGATCATCGGCGCAAGCGAGAAGATAGGCAAGAAGAATTTCGGCACTGTTACCGTCGGGAAAAAGAGCCTGCCGCTACCGGCTTTCGCTTGATTTGATCGAAATATTTCTTGTTTCGGTACGTAAAGCGATACCGTTTGGTGTCGATTTTTATGTGTTGCTTTTCCCTCTTGGTTTTGTATTCGCTTGCTTTTACATAACAAAAGCCCTCTATCACCGGCTCACCATTCTTTTTGTGATGAAAAAATATTTCTGCCAACTTGCCGTTTACAATTGCAAAACTCCAACCCATATTCTCCAGAGTATCATGTGGACAAGATAAAAAAAGACATGGCAAGTACCCCGGCGACTTAGCCTTACAACAATTCCATGGAATTGTTGTAACCCCACCGTTATCATCTGCCCCGCAGTGTGCTTTGCTCTACTGCGGGGAATACACGAAATAAAATTGAACTAATAGCCCCCACAAGCTATGCTTGTGGGGGCTATTGCGCTATCGCGAACGCAAGATGTATTCCGAATCGGAGCCGGCAAATCCGACGGATACCTTCGCGCAATCGATGCTATACCGCTTTAGAATGAGATTGCGTTCAGAGAAGATTGGATTTAGAAGGCCAATCCTTGCGAGCAGCGTGGCAGCCGTAACGAGCGAAGAAAACCCGACGAGCATGAGCGTCCTGCCCATGAGCTTCTCGACAGACCAATCGAACCCGACCACGAGTCCGTAAAGGTACGAGACAATTGCCGCAGTCACTAAGACCGCAGCGATTGAACGGATGAACAACACGTACCAATCGTGCAGCCGATCCAGTCCTTCAAGTCGCGCATAGTCATCCGGAACGAGAAAGACTTCCTTTTGTTCGTTCATCGTCATCTCCCTCAAACTGCTTTGCAGCCGGTGTGAAGCGTATTTCCAAAGATGAACGTTCTTTTGCGTATGCATTGGTACAACGTGCCGATTTTCATCTCTCCCCACGGCGTTTCTATGTCGTAATCGCGCCAAGGATTTGTGGTCTGCCGCTTCTTGCCGTCACATTCGACGACAAAACCGTACGGATAACGAACGACTTCTTCCCCCGAAATCCGCACCTCCATTACGCCCATCGAGAAAATCGAGCATTTCGATTCTCCGATGTCATGCGATAGAACTCCGCCAATCTCAGTCGCCATCGCGAAAAAGGATGCACTTAGCAGGACTACGAACGTCCACCCGAGAAGGTCCGTGATGAGCTGGTGTTGCCTTGAGCGTGCCATCGTCTATCCCCTTTTCAAAGAACAGTTGCGTGTAGAGCAAAGTACAACGAAATCTGAGATAGTCAAAAACCGTTAACGCAAATGTGATAATATATGCTTAATATAAAGGACTTTATATATATTAGTCAGAAATATTGACTCTTTTGGTGCGCGAGCTATAGTAGTCTTGTGGTGATAAATGACGAACTGACGACTACGCTTAGGCAAGTCGGTCTTACCGAAAAGGAGGCCGTTGTATATGTGGCACTTCTTTCCCTCGAGACCGGAACGGCATACCAAATTGCACAGCAGTGTGAGGTAAAAAAACCAACGGTATACGTTATTTTGGAAGACCTACGCAAAAAGGGGCTCGTGCTGAAGATACCTCACGCAAAAAAGGCCCTTTTTTCAGCGAGTGATCTGGGCGGGTATCTGCGCGAGCAAGAAAATCGGCTTAAAACGGCGCAGTCGATTATTCCAAAACTGCATGCGCTCGGAAGCGGGCCACCGTCAAGCGTATATTTCTTCAACGGTCTGAACGGATTCATTCAGGCGCTCGGTTTCAAGTTCGAGACGATGCGCGGGAAGACATATCACTCGTTCTATAGCGTGCTGGCGGGCGGAAGCAAAGAGATCAAGGAGGCGTATAGCAAATGGGATCGCAAAGCCGTTGCGGCAGATGTCGGTTTCAAGATAATCATGGCCAAGGAAGGAGGCGGAAAGTACTACAAGGATATTTTTGACCTCGCAAAGGCGGGGGAAGACATTGAGATCCGGCTGCTCGAGAAATACGATTACCCGCCGACGACTACCATTGAGATAGCGGAGGACTTCATTCGCATCCTCGATGAGACCCGTGAGCAAGCGACTATTATCGACAACAAGCAGACTGCCGATGCCATGCGGCAGATCTTTCAGGTAGTGTGGGAGAAAGGTGTTTAAACTAGATTTTGAGCCATATTTTTGGTGGTTATTTCGCGGCTTATATGCTGTGGATTGTGGACGTTTGTCAATTGACCCCGTTAGAGATAGGGCGCGTGCCTCCAAAATGCGCACTGCGTCATCCAATAAGATGTGTATATTTCAGGCCACATTTGACATAATTGCAACTTGCGCACGCGATCTCTAACGGGGTTGACAGCAGGAAAATACGGCTCAAAATGGTCGGACAGAGGTCGAGTGCGTATACATAATTATTTAATAATCACACAACGAAAAAATATATGGCAAATAAAATGGATTTGGTGGAGAAGGTTGCCTCAACGATCGGCAGCACAAAGGCAGACGCGGAGCGCGCAGTGGAGTCGATCATCGCGATGATCACCGACACCCTGAAGAAGGGTGACGAGGTCTCGGTCGCAGGCCTCGGTATCTTCCAAGCGAAGATGCGGGCCGGCCGCACGGGGCGCAACCCGCGCACAGGGGCCACGATCCAGATCAAGGCGATGCGAGTGCCGAAGTTCCGCGCTTCCAAGACCTTGAAGGACGCGGTCAAAGGATAGCATCCCGTTTCTCGAGAACACAAAAACCGCCCGAGGGCGGTTTTTGTGTTCCTGCCTGCACTGAGCTTGTCGAAGTGTGCCGAATACTTGCATCAGCGCGCCGCGCCCGTCCGAAGCTTTAGCGAAGGAGGGAAGCCGCACCGCTGCCTGCCCCGTAGCTAACGCGAAGCGTTATGGTCCCGGGGACAATATCAATTTTTTCTTTGCTTCGCACTTCGTAGCTTTAGCGAAGAACGTGGCGGACTAAATTCGAGAGCGTGCAAAGCACGCACAATAGTTCTTTCAAAAAACGAGTCCCGCGGTTCATCACAGCAGGACCCTGCTTGATTCGGCGCCGGAGGAACCGCCGACTACGCCATGGCGCGTCTCTCCTCCCACATCTTCGCAATGACACTGGCCTTGCAGAGAAGCTCGGCGGCCGCACCATCGATGCGATGAGGCTTGTCGGACGTGGAACGGGCGTTGCTCCACCATGTTCTAGTTTGGTCGAGGAGCGTTTCTTGTCGCCCTTTTCCCAACCACGTCAGTCTTTTAATCAACTCCTCCGCTTGTTCTTTGGAGTTGACGGTCTCGACGCGGTATCCGCCATCGCCGTGCCACCACATGTAGGTTGGACGACCGCGGCCGTCCATTTCGAGCGTCCCCCAAGTTCCGAACAGTTCGGGTTCCTTGGCGTCATGCGTGTACTGTCCGGTGGTGTCGTGGTACTGCACAAGCTGGTTCGTGAGCACCATTCCAACGTTGCCTTCGAGTTGGACGATGCCGCGCTTGTCCGAATGCTTGAGGACGTAGCGCACCTTGTTGAACGCCTCCGCTTCCTTGAGCGGCAACTTGGACGACAAGTCGATTGCATCGTTCACGTCGCTAACGATGCGGAGCGTGCAGACCTTCCGCTCGTTGTCCCATTGTGAATGGACGACGACCGGCTTCGAAAGTGCTGTGAATTTCAGAGAACGGAACATCTTTCAACCCTCCTTCGGTTTCGGAAAGATTAGTTCGAGTCGAGAATATCTGAGAACCAAAAATATAGCAAGCTCAGGACAAAATAGAAGTTGAGTTGAATCGCATGCCCGAAAATTCCTTTTTCCCAAAATCACAAAATGAGTGCGCGAAGCGCACACCTCTGAATGGTAAGAGCCGACCCGCTTCGCCGAAACTTCAGCGAGGCGAGTGGTTTTCCGGGCTCCTTGGCGGTTTTGTGTTTTTGTGCGGGCGGCGAGAATCGAACTCGCGACACAACATTGGAAGTGTCGTATTTTACCACTAAACTACGCCCGCAGATCATTCGTTCCCAAGACAACATCTGACCAGCCTAGTATTCTCCTTGCAAGAAAAACGCCAAAACGTTTCTCGGCGAGGGCACGAATCGTTAGGTGAGCAGTGCCGTGCGGCAACTTTCCCGCCTTAAAGGCTTTTTTGTTTACGCGTCGGTCAATCTGGGTCTTCTGGAACTGACTAAGGGGAATGTTAGTTGTTTCGGACCAGAACTGCAAACTTTTCCGCACATTAGAATCAGGATACAAATGGATACGTATGGTAAAATTTTCCCTCCGCAATCCAATGACATCAACAAACCATCGGATGATGATTTTCACGATCGCCGGATTAGAATTAACGAAACGAGTAATTTGAGTCGATTTCATACCTTCCCCTATGTAAAGGCCGAGACCAAGCATATGAAGATCGCGTTTCGTCAGTTTTCCAATTTCCCCGTGCGCAGTTTTCCGGGCGAGCTCAATGGATTCTCTTTTTATTTTGCTTTTAGCAGCCCCTGAAGCAGCTAGGGCCTTGCCAATTCGAGCTATCGTTTCCTTATTTGGGGTGTATGGAATATCAGGAAGCCATCCACTTAATGTACTTTTTGAAATACCCAAGAGTTCAGATATCCGATTATACGAATGTCCTGCTTTTCTCAATTCAGTGGCAGCAATTTTTGCAGCAATTCTTGTCACTCTTGAATGCTATAACAGTACAAACCATAGTCGAGAGTCCGGTTGTGGAAAACTTGAGTCATCTTGGGTTAGAGCGTATATTCAGGAAATGTCCCCTCGCTCCCAATCCTTCCTCTCCCATCTCGCGGCGCTGGTACTCATATTCGGCGGGTTCTTTTTCCTTGTGCACCGGGGACCAAACGGTGTTGCGACACAGCCGGCCGCGTCATCGGCGAGTACAAGCGCGCAAACAGCAATAGTGCGGGCCAAACTGGAAGCGCCACCCGCTGCCGCGACATCGACAAAACCCGCGCATGCGGCTGTTGCAAGTGCGGTCAAAAGCAGCCCGAAACCAATTACGCAAAAGCCCGTCGCAAAAAAAGAACCTGCGGAGGAGGCCGTCCGCATAGCGGACCCGTACCCCTTCCCCCCTCAATCGTTCGCAACAGTGAACGACGCGACGCGCGCGGCACTCGTCAATATTCTGTGCATGCCACGCACAGGAGGAACGCTGCCGCCCATTTCAGGCTCCGGCGTCATCATCGATCCGCGCGGCGTTATCCTTACCAATGCACACGTCGCGCAATACGTCCTGCTCTCGAAGAGTCCCGAGATAAATCTCTCGTGTGTCGTCCGTACCGGCTCGCCGGCAGTCGCCCGTTGGAGCGCAGAGATCCTCTACATTCCCCCCGTATGGGTGGGGGCGCATGCGGTGGAGATCAAAGCGGCCAGACCCACCGGGACCGGTGAACATGACTACGCATTGCTCCTCATTACAACCTCCCTCGACGGAGCGGCGTTTACTCCGCTCTCTCTGGGATTCCCTTCCCTTCCCTTTGACACGCGCGAGGCGATCGGATTCCAGGGTGATCAGGTCGTGGTCGCAAGCTATCCGGCAGAATTTCTCGGCAGTCAGGCGGCACAATTCAATCTGTATAGCGCATCTTCTCTAACGACGATCGGGCAGCTTCTGACATTCGCGACACGGTCGGTCGATCTCCTCTCACTCGGAGGCGTTATTGAAGCCCAGAGCGGCTCGAGCGGCGGCGCCGTCGTAAACGCATGGGGACGCCTCATCGGCCTTATCGCAACGACGAGCGAGGGCGAGACCACCGCTGCGCGCGATCTGCGCGCGATCACCCTCTCCTACATCAGTCGCGATCTCGGCCTCCAGACACAATTCGATCTGCCGACGATCCTTGCCGGCGACGTCGCAGCGCAAGCCCTTGATTTCAATACGCGCGCATCGCCGAATTTGATCGCTCTCTATATGGGATACATCGCGCAATGATCTACCCGATCGCAAGCGCGAGAGTTCCCGCGACAAAAAGCACGAACGCTATTCCTTTACGCGATGAAAAACTTTCCTTCAGAAGAAAGACGCCCCAAAGCGCCGCGATGATGAATCCGCTGGAGCGTATCGCGAGCGTATAGGAGGTCGGACCGAGCGCGAAGGCACTCGCAAACGCGACGAACGCAAGCGCCATGACGACGCCGAGCAAAGCGAACGTCCAGAAAGACTCTTTGAACCGGGCAAGCTCACTCTGCTGACGATAGAGATATGTAAGCGCAAGGAACACGACCGCAGCGCCTATCATGTTCACGCATACATAGAAGACGGGAGTGGAAACTCCGATCGCGACCTTATCCAGAGTGGAGCCGATGGCGGTGCATATCACGGTGCCGATCATAAAAAGCACTGGAAGGTTATATTTCTGCTTTTCGCCAGCGCGGACATCCGTGAGAAGCAGGTAGGTAGCGACGACCGTCGTGATGATGCCCACGGCGCCAAACACGGTCGGGAGCTCGCGTAGAAGAAAGAACGACGGAACGATATTAAAAACAGGAAGCAATGCGGAAACCGGCGTCACTTGCGACAATTCCCCTTCCCGGAGCGAGCGGTAGAGCAGGTAATTTTGCAGTGGGTACAGGATGACCCAAATGACGATGAGTGGCCACCAAAATTCCCACGGAAGCGCCTGGATATTTTGCGGGATCGGGAAAAAGAGGAAGAGTACCAGCACTGGCGGTACCGAAAATATCATCAAAAGGAAACTTAGAGAAAAATTCCCGAATCGAGCCGTAAGTTCCTTCTCATAGATGCGCCGCACCGCCAGAAGTACGGCGCTCGCGAGCGCAAGTGAAAGCCACATCAGAGAATCTTATCATCGGGGCGCCGAGAATCCCTTGTCCGCCATAGCTTTTAGCGACGGCGGGGGACTCGGTCTATTTCCACTTCGTGGCCACAGCAGTCCCCCAGACTGCTGGAGATGTTCTTTGTCGGGGCGCCGAGAATCGGACTCGGTCTACTTGCTCCCAAAGCAAGCGTACTACCGGTATACTACGCCCCGACAAAGAACATCTCCCCATGCAAACGACTGGCGGCATGCCCCGTAGTGAACGCAAAGCGTTCTACTACTGGGGTATACGACGGCCCGAAAACCCAAACATACTAGCACAGATTCTAAAGGACATTCTATCGGACATCATTGTCTTTTATAGATTACCTTCCAGTGCCTGCTCAAAAAGTCGGCAGCGCGCGGTCCTCTTTGCCATAACCATGATCACCCCAACAACATCTATTTGGAATTCGCGCTTGTCTTTCTGGACTTCCATGTATAGAGCTGCTGTCCGGGCTAGTTTTCTAAGCTTCCTAGAGTCAACCATCTCCTCAGGTCGGTAATCCATTTCACGTGAACCATTTGGCAAGCTTTCACGTGAAACTGCCTTTACCTCGACAAATCTGACTGAATTATTCTTTTCCGCGATAATATCTATCTCCCCCCAAGGTTTTCTGTAGTTCCGAGCCAGTATTTTGAAGCCCTTTCTCTCGAGAAATTGGCAAGCAATGTCTTCACCAAGCCTCCCTACCTCCTTGCGTAAGCGATCATCTGCCATAATCCTGTGAATAATAGCACACTTGATGGACTTTTCACCCCGTTAGAAGCTCCATAAACCTCACTATCCTGGGTTTTTATCATTTTACCAAGATTTAGAGGCTTCTAACGGGGTTCACGCGAAACGTCTGGATTATGTTACTTAAGTAACATACTTTTGAGGACACAGTCCATTACTGTTCATAACGTAATATAAAGAAATATGGCTCAAAAGCTCACTTTGAAGAATCCGAACGGACATCTCTTCATCTTCAGCTTGTCCTTTATCCACATGTCCACAGAGTTGTCCACAGTTTGTGCTTTAAAAGATCTTTGTCTTCTGTGCTTTTTTCCGGCACTACCGATCTTGACAGTGTAGGCGAGGCATGCAGATTGTTTGTCCTTTAGAATTTTATGGCTCAACCACTTTCTAAAATGCCTGTTTACAACACGCATTTTCCTTGACGACAACGCCACCTATAGACTAGTTTGGCCCCATATGAAAGACAGCGTGCGAAGTGCGACTTATCAACTGCTCCTTCTTGTTCTCGCGACGAGTGCTCTTTTTGTTTCTTTGAGTGCTTTCCCTATGAAGGTCTCCGCGCTTGAGATCCCGACGCAGACGCAGCAGGTTCTGCCGCCTGGGTCCAACACCTGTGCCGCTCTATCTGCCAAAGATTTCACGCCGTATATCTACAATGGGGCCCTCCATTCCTTCGAATTCACGATTCCGGATGCCTCGTACGTAGCACTTTTGGGATCGGTAGGGAACACGCCCCTCCCGTTTGTCCTAATGACGCGCCGCGTAGAGGCTTCTGGTGTTGTTCGTGTGCACGTGGATATCGCTACGACCCCCATCAGGGGCACGCTGCCACTGCGGGTGACGCTGTTCTCGGCTCGCACGGGCCAGCCGGTGTGCGCAGCTGTTGTATCGATGAGCGTCGGCTCGGGACCGATTGGTGGGGGAAGCTCTCCGATCACGCAAACACCTCCTGCGACTCCGGTAACGTATAGCGGGAGTACCTACTCGAATTTTTCCAACACGTCCGGCTCCGATAATACTACGCCGACCTCCGACACGACCGCGACCGACTCGGACACGCTGTCTTCAGCCTCGTCTTCGCAAGAGGCGGAGACGGTAAGCGCCACACCGACCTCTTCCGTCGTCGGCACTATGCAGAACACGTTCAAGAGCATCTGCGCCTCTGATGCCAGCGCCTACCGTCTGTGGCTCATCCTTCTTGTCCTTTACGCACTCATCGTGGGCGCGGCTCTCTGGGCCGAATTCCCGATGTCTGTCCCGTGGGCACGGACGCCCGAGCGTATTGCGACGATAATCCTCGTTCTCCTGCTTCTTCTCCTCGGATTCTGGTACTTCTCGGTATCGTGCCGCGCAGCCCTCTGGATGCCCCTTGTTGCCTTCCTGATCGCGGTCCTGGGGCTCCTCGCGGCATTCTGGAATCATCCGCGGGTAACCCAGCTCCTCCTCATTCAGGATTCGAATCTCTAGGCCAGCCCCTTGCTGGTACCATCCGCACGCGGTGGATAACAGGAATCGAACCCCCGTGGTATCCTGTAGCAATGCGCGAGGATAAGAGAGCCGCTTTTAAACTGCGCAAGTCCGGAAAGAGCTATCGGAAGATAATGGCGGAACTGCAAATTCCAAGAGCAACGCTCTCCGACTGGTTTTCAAAGGTCAATTGGTCCAGAAAACTGAAGGCCGAACTCGCCCGCACGGCGCAGGTCGAGAGTACCCATCACATGATCGCGCTTGACGCGATACGGGGGAAGCGTCTCGCCCGAGCGTACGCACAAGCGCGGCGGGAAGCTCGAGTCGAGTTCGGGGCATTGAAATACAACCCTCTCTTCATTGCCGGAGTAATGCTCTATTGGGGAGAGGGTGATAAACGCACACGCGGTCAGGTCCGACTCGCTAATACAGATCCTGAACTCATACGACTGTTTGTGTTTTTTCTGAAAAATGCTTGCCGAGTTCCGTCAGAGAGGATAGGAGCTTCGGTGTTGATTTATCCAGATTTGGATCCGGAGGGATGTCGAGAGTACTGGTCGACACGATCAAACATAAAAATTCAGAATTTTCATAAATGTGTCACTATCCGAGGTCGACACAAAACAAGAAAGCTTTCGTATGGGGTTTGCAGCATTTTTGTCTTAAGTACCTATTTCAAGGAGAAAATTCTGGAGTGGCTGCGACTAATGCCCCACGAGTTGATGAGCAGGAAATATTATGCGAGTATAGGGCACGTTGCGGGTGTAGTTTAGTGGTAGAACATGACATTGCCAATGTCAAAGCTGGAGTTCGATTCTCCATACCCGCACTACTTCGCTCCTAAAGGAGCTTCGAAGTGTACGGCACAAAACGTTCGGTGCTCCCGCCAGGATTCGAACCTGGAACGTCAGTTCCGAAGACTGATGTGATATCCGTTTCACCACGGGAGCCTGTCTGCGCATGCAGGCGTAACGCCTATAATGCACTACAATGAGCGATATGGAAATAAAGCTTGCGGTACCGCCGGAAGTTCTCGCACTCCACGACACGTTGCGGAAAGCCGGGTTTGAGGCGTATCTCGTCGGCGGATGCGTGCGCGATTTGATACTTGGTCGCGAGCCGAAGGACTGGGACATCACGACCAATGCCAAGCCCGATGAAATTCAGAAACTTTTTGAAGAAACATTTTATGAGAACGATTTCGGCACCGTCGGCGTCGTTACGCAGTCGGAAAATCCGCGATTGAAAGTGATCGAAATAACGCCATATCGCATCGAAGGGAAGTACTCCAACGCGCGGCATCCGGATGAAGTGAAATTCAGCGACAAACTTTCGGAGGATCTGAAGCGCCGCGATTTCACCATTAACGCGATAGCGTACGATCCGGCAAAAGGCGAGCTCGTCGACGAGCACGGGGGCAAAGATGACCTCGCAGCAAAGCGCGTGAAGACGGTCGGCGATCCGCAGGAGCGATTCGAAGAAGATGCACTGCGCATGCTTCGCGCCGTGCGCATCGCAGCCGAACTTGATTTTGTGCTCGAAGCGAAGACCGCTGAAGGAATTGCCGCGCAGGCGGTGCAACTCGCGAAAATCTCGCGTGAGCGCGTGCGCGATGAGCTCGTACGCATTCTCGAAAGTGATCGGCCGATGCAGGCTCTGTATGTAGCTCAGAAGCTCGGCATTTTGAAGTATGTCATCCCCGAACTTGAGGAGGGCATCGGCTGCGCGCAAAATCAGGCGCACTCATTTGATGTCTTCGAGCACTTGATGCGAAGCCTTCAGCACGCAGCCGACAAAAAATGGCCACTCGACGTGCGCCTCGCCGCGCTGTTGCACGATGTGGGGAAGCCCGCGACGCGTGTATGGTCGGATGAGAAAAAAGATTGGACCTTCTACGGGCACGATGTCGTGAGCGCGCGCATGGCGAAAAAAATCCTGAATGATCTGCGATTTCCGAAAGAAACGATCGAAAAAGTAACGACACTCGTGCGCCTGCACATGTTTTTCTCCGATCCCGATGTGATAACGCTCTCGGCCGTGCGCCGTGTCATCTCGCGGGTGGGAAAAGAGAACATCACCGATCTTCTCAATTTGCGCGTGTGCGACAGGATAGGCACCGGCCGGCCCAAGGCGCATCCGTTCCGCTTGCGCAAATACATGTCGATGGTGGATGAGGCCATGCGCGACCCTGTTTCCGTCTCAATGCTCAAGATCGATGGCGCAAAGATTATCGAGATTGGTGAAAAACCCGGTCCCCGCATCGGCTGGATATTGCACGCACTCCTCGAAGAGGTGCTGGACGATCCGCAAAAAAACACCGAAGAATATCTGGAAAAAAGAACTGACGAACTTATGGTACTTCCGGAAGCCGAGCTGAAAAAATTGGGAGAAGCGGGAAAAGACCGGCGGGAAGAAGAAGACGAAGCTGCTGTTCAAAAATTGCGCGACAAACACCACGTCAGTTGAATTCGAAACATAGAAAAAGCCGCTCACTAGGCGGGTCTTTTCTCTCTTGAACCCGCCGCTGTGAGCGGCCTTTATACGACTCGTGTCGTACCCAAACTAGATCTCGACAAAAATTACCAGGGCATCCAATCGACGACAGAGGTCGCCGTAATATTTAGTAGCTATGGAATTTTGTACACGTCCCAGATGGGATTTAGGACGACTTTGAGTCAAAGAGCGGCCATCGATAAGAATACGCCTGTATCGGACACTGTAAAGGACATGCTGTTGATAACTAAGGGAACTCGTATGTCCTTTAAAAAAGGCCTAGAAATCAAGCTCTAATGACACAGGACAATGATCAGAGCCCATTACGTCAGGGTAGATCTTGACCGAGCGGACCCTTGGCACGAGACTCTTGCTCACAAAGAAATAATCGATGCGCCAACCGACATTCCGCGCTCTGGCGTTGGCAAAGTGAGTCCACCAGGTGTAATGGCCACCGCCTTTTGTAAAAAGTCGGAAAGCATCCACGAATCCGGCAGCAATGAGCGTATCGATGCCTTCCCGTTCCTCTTTGGTAAAACCATGCTCGCCTTCATTGGCATTTGGGTTCGCCAGATCATCCGGCGTGTGCGCTACATTCAAGTCGCCACAGAAAATAACAGGCTTTCCCTTCTCAAGATGCTTCAAAAAGGCCAGAAACGCTGGGTCCCAGAGCTTGTGACGAAGCGGAAGACGGCTCAAATCGGGCTTCGCATTCGGGGTATACACATTGACCACCCAAAAGTCTTCGAATTCAGCTGAAATAACACGACCCTCTTCATTCGGATCCCCGTATCCATCATTGAGCTTATATTTCTCCAGTATTTCCTCCGGAAATCCGAAAATAAGGCTCAAAGGCTTCGGTTTAGAGAAAATCGCTGTACCCGCGTAGCCTTTGCGGCCCTTAGAGGAGTTCCAGTATTCCTCGTAATCCGGCAAATCAACCTCTGATTGATGCTCCTCTGCCTTCGTCTCTTGGAAGCATACGATATCGGGTTTCATCTTTTCGAGAAATGGGACAAGCGCGCCTTTTTTATGCACACTTCGAATGCCGTTCACATTCCATGAGATGAGTTTCACCTGAATACGATACCATGTGCGTTTCACCCCGTTAGAAATAGCCCGCCCGAGGCCCTTCGGGCGCGCAAGCGCGGGCGCGATTTCTAACGGGGTTCACACAAACATCATGGGGCCTAATAGATAATGTAATGCGCAGGGAAGTAGCACGTCTTACAGGTCATAGGCAGGTTGCCTTAAAAAATATGAAAAATCCTATCTCACAAAATCAGATGTATTTGTTCGCCTCGCCGCGCGAACAAGGCGCGCGCGAGTGGAATACGTTCAACGCGGTCAGGCACGATCATGCCGGTGCATTCCGCGTCCTCACCCCGCGCAAGGCAGAGGCGCCGCGTTACCCCAATATCGTCCATATCTCCCGCTACCCGCGCCACATTGCTCTGCGCCTCGCGCGGTAGATCACTTCCGGCGTTTGCCCCCGCAGTACAGCAGAGCTGACTACGGGGCAGGCGTGAAAAGCCTATGCCCTTCTCTTTCCGTGGAAAGCTTTGTGTATTTCTTTTAGGTGTTTGTCGGTGACGTGTGTATAGACCTGTGTCGTTGCGATATTTGCATGCCCTAGAAGCGCTTGCACCGAGCGCAGGTCGGCTCCATTCTCGAGTAAGTCGGTCGCAAAACTATGCCTGATCACGTGCGGGGTGACCTTTCGTGTGATGCCGGCATTGATCGCGTACTGTTTTACCAATCGCTCGATCGAGCGGGCAGTGATGCGTGGAAGATCTCCGCCCGAGGCGGATCGGCCTTGGGCCGATTTCTTTATTCCAACTCGACCATAGCTGACGAACAAGGCTTCCGACATGTCCCCGCGTCTTTTGATATACTCCGCAACCGCTTTTTTGGCGGAAGGGGAGAGAAATACGACCCGCACTTTCTCCCCCTTGCCGCGCACGGAAAATTCATCGCGCGAGAGATCGATATCCTGATTCAGCCCGCACAATTCTGAGACGCGTAAGCCGGTTGAGAATAATAACTCTAATATCGCGCGGTCGCGCAACGCCGCGAGCTCATCCTTGCCCTCCGAAGCTTTAGCGGAGGAGGGGGCCGCCATCAAACGATCAAGTTCTGCACTGGTAATCAAATCCAGATCGCGCCCACTCGTTTTTGCAAGCTCGATTCGCTCCGGATTCAGAGACTCAATATCACGCTTACGGAGGAATTTGAGAAAAGCGCGCAGCGCGATGAGGTGATAATTCTGCGTATTCTTCTTCATCGTGCCGGATACCCCGCTTGAACGATTCAAAGTGATGCGAAATTCACGCACCATTTGCTCGGTTATCTGGCTCGGCATTAAAACTTTTCCGCCGGAGGCGGATCCGCCTTTGGCGGACGCATAATCCAAGAATCGCCGCAGATACCGGTCGTAATTCTCGACCGTCTTTACACTGCGCCCTTTTTCTATCTCGATGTATTCGAGGAATTGCGTTTTGAGGGATTTGAGATCGCCCGCCATCACTCAATTGTACCGCATACGTCGCACAATATTTCACGCCTTTAAGGCTTGGCCCAGATCCGCGATAAGATCTTCGGCATCTTCGATCCCGACGGATACCCGGACCATTTCACGAGTAATACCGGAAGCTTTGAGACCTGCCGCACCCATTGACGCATGGCTCATGTACCAGGGTATCTCGACGAGTGATTCCACTCCGCCGAGCGACTCCGCAAGCGTAAAGACTTTCATTTTCTTCAAAAATCCGTCGAGAGATACCTTTTTGGTGTTCAGTTCGAAGGTGAGCATGCCGCCGAAACCGGTCATCTGTTTCCTGATGAGATCCTGCTGCGGGTGACTTGCGAGCCCTGGATAATAAACCTTCTTGGCGTTGGGGTGTCCTTCTAAATATTGCGCGACGAGCAGCGCGTTGCTTTGGTGTATTTCCATGCGCGGAGCCAAGGTTTTTACGCCGCGCAAAACAAGCCATGCGTCAAAGGGTGATCCTGAAACACCGAGCGCATTCACAAGGTAGCGACCGCGCTCTTGCAAGGCTTTCGTGGAGTAAACGATAGCTCCTCCTACGACATCGCTGTGACCGTTGATGTATTTGGTGGTAGAGTGCACGACGATATCAACGCCGAGCTTGAGCGGCTTCTGGAAATAGGGAGACAGAAAGGTGTTGTCCGCCACGGTGAGGATCTTTTTCTTCTTTGCGATAGCCACGATTCCCTTAATGTCGACGATGTTCAGGAGCGGATTCGATGGCGTTTCGATCCAGATCATTTTTGTCTTCGAGGTGATACTCCTCTTCACGCGCTCCAAATTCCGCATGTCGACGAACGAAAATGTAAGGCCTCTGGATTTCAGAACATCATCAAACAGTCGGTAGGTGCCGCCGTAAATATCATTGCTCGCGATAACGTGGTCGCCCGGCTTCAAAAAGAACATGACCGCAGTAATGGCAGACATGCCGGTTGCTGTTACCGAACAGTCGACGCCGCCCTCTTGTGCTGCGATATTTTTCTCTAATGCCGCGCGGGTGGGATTGCCGCTCCTCGTATAGTCGAAGCCTTTGTTCTTGCCGATTTTATCAAAAAAGAAAGTCGAAGTCGGGTACAGAGGCGTAATGACAGAATTGAACGTTTTGTCGATCTTGACGCCGGTATGCACTGATTTCGTGCGGACTTTCATGATAGACCCATCGTATAGGATTTGTAGCTTTTGAGCCAGTTTATGTTTACAGAGCATGTTTGGGGTCATACAGACCCTTGACCGGCTTTTAGTTGTTGGTATCCTGCCCTTATATGCTTGCAAACGTAACTCACCGCATGATGGCAATGATGATGTCTCAGTCAAGGGACTGATTTGCATTGCTTCTCGATAACGTCAAAATACCAGAGAACCAATCAAACCAGTCCTCGGACTGGTTTTTTCGTTTATTCGACCCAAAAAAAGAAATATGAAGAAGGCGCGGCGTGAAAGCAAGAGACAAACTCCGTTATTTGCATACAGAACGGCGCGAGAGTTTGTTCCCGCGTATAAGCGGCAGGACGAAAATAAGTACCGGCATGACACATTCTACTTTCGCGGCGGCTCATCACGGCTTGCGGATCTCGAAAATGCCGTCGCAAAATTGACCGGCGTAGACAAGGGGCACCTCGCACTTACCACTTCCGGCATGTCAGCATTCATTACTGCGCTGGACACTGCAGCATTGACGCGGGGCGATGTGGTCATTCACGGAACGGTCGAGTACGGACAGATTTATAACTACCTCAATATAGATCTGCGGGAAAGAGGGGTAATCCCGATTGAAGTGAACGTAGGGGACAGCAGTGCCCTTGCATCAGTGCTCAAACAGACTGTTGCCCGATATTCGAAAGAGCGCATAAAGGTTATCTTTTTGGAAACCGTGGGAAACGGCCCCGACATGCCGGTCTTAGATATAGAGCGATTTTTGTCGTTACCGATTCTGCGAAAGATCGATCCCTTGATACTCGTGGATAACACGCTTCCTACAAGCTCGATCATTTCTCTGGCTCCTTACCTGAAACGTTCTCCGTTGAAAGTTGTTGCGCTTGAGAGCGCTACAAAATTTTACCTGTTCAATCAGGACTTGGGGGGAATATTATTTACGTATCGTGACGATCTTTTGCAAAAATTGTTAACGAAACGGAAACGCAGCGGGGCGACACCGGGTCCGTCTCTCATAGAACGCTTCGAACAATTGCTTCCCCGCACAAAAACACAGTTCGATAGGAGAAATACGCTCACAATGCAGAACACCAAATTCCTCGCAGAAGCCTGCAATGAGACGCAGGGAAGCGACAACGTATTCACGGTCGGTTATCCCACACTCCCGCAGCACGACAATCGTACGTATGTGCAAAAAAAGTACCGTGACGGTATTGCTCCGGTGTTTTTTATCTCAACCCTAAAAAATTCTTTTTGCACGACGGAGGAGCTATTTTACGCATTGGAAGAGGAGGGCGCTTTTAAAGGCACCTTTATTGCGGAAAGCTTTGGATTTGAGCGTACGAGCGTCTCGTATTCCCCAAGGTGTGGAGGATACATACGAGTTGCAGGAGGGTTGGAGTCTGTAAAAGGCATAGGCAAAATAGCCAAGCAACTACAACGCACACTCTCGGCTGTATATGAGAGACCTGCTGGAGCGGCAAGGCGGAAATAACCTCCCGAATACAACAGGTGCTGATGGATCAACTTCGTCTACCAAACCACCAATTTCGATCTGAAAAAAGCTTTGATGGAGTAACGGCTTCAGGATCCCGGCGTCGGTGATATTGTTTGGGTCCAATCTGCGTTGGTGTCGGTATCAGTTGTCGGGCTTTGGCGCACAATCGAGTAGCCGTCGAGAGCAACTGGGACGGAAGGATCGAGCACCGTTGTGTCGCTTCCCCAACTCACACCGTCCACATCTTGACCCTCTGAATTCCGCAGAATAACCCGGTCTCCACCATTTCCTAGTTGGCCTATCCCGTCTTCCACCACAACAATCATTGTGCCTTCGGGTATAGATGGCCAGAAGTCCGCCGTTGTCGTTGTTGCAAAGACGAGAAGATATGCATCGCTCGGGAGAATGGTGCTTTCCGGTAATGTCGTTGTGGACGTATTGTCACTTACAGTGAAACCCCCGAGGTCGATCGCGGCGTTTGTGCCATTGAAGATTTCGATCCACTCGTTATCTCCTTCTGCACCTTGTGTCGAAGTGTTAACGTCATAGAGTACCTCATTGATCAAGAGTTTCCCTTCGGCTTGTGGTGGAGTGTCGTCATTGGTTACTGTGCAGGTCTTCGATTCGCCTGCGGCGAGTGTAATGAATCCATCGGAGTCGCAAGCGCCTCCAAAGGCTGTCGTGTATCCATCCGGCCCGTCCGTTTCTTCGACGTGATACGTTCCGGGCGCAATGTCACTGTACGTTGTGCCATCGGCGCTCCCCGGTTGTGGAGAGCCGCTCACATCAGTCAATGGATCGACCGTGTGGAGGTGCATTATGGAGTCGGAAGAAGTTGCGGTGCCCTCGTCGTCGTTCACCACAACTTTTATCACGGTAATCGTACCTGTCGTCGGCGGCGCAGGCGGATTATCGTCATTGGTTATTGTGCAAGTCTTCACATCACCTGCGGCGAGCGTAATGGAGCCATTTACCGCGCAATCTCCGCTGATAGACATGCTGTATGTCGAGCTTGCTGTTTCCGATACCGTGTGTGCGCCGATCGTTGATGTTGTGGCAACTCCTGAAGTCGTCATCATGCCATCCACGAAGAGCATGAAGTCCGAGGTCGTTGCCGTACCGCCGTTGTCGTTCACGACTACTTTTGTGACGGTGAGTGTAGGCAACTTCGCGTTGGTAATGACGCAGGTTTCTGTTTCCCCTGAAGCAACCGTAACGTCAACGCACGTATTGCTCACCATCGTCCAGCCATCAGGCACCGTTTCCGTTACCGAGTAGGTGCCCGCTGTCACCTCGTAACTCTTGCTCGTCGCATCCGTAGTCGTTCCTGCTCCACCGCCGGTAATCGTGCCAGTGCCGGAAGCGAGAATTTCGAATTCTCTCGCGCTTTCCGCCGGCTGCGTGACCTTATCGACAATGAGGTGCCCGGCGGGAGGGGGAGTCGGCGGATCGTCGTTGTTGGTTATCGTGCAGGTCTTGTTCTCGCCTGCAGCGAGAGTAATCGTGCCGTTAGCGGCACAGTCGCCACCCCAAGAAGAAGCCATATACCCGGCCATGTTCACTTCGGAAGCGATGTGGGCACCAGCCGTCACGGTCTGCGCAACACCCCATGCTACATTCACTCCGTCGATCTTCGCCTGAAAGTCGGTTGTCGTTGCCGTGCCGCCGTTGTCGTTCACGACCGTTTTGACGAGGGTTAGCGTCGCCGGTGCAGGAGGCGGCGGCTGGCATCGTGCAGATTTCAAGATCCCGCGCGCGCATAACTGCGCGAATATTCTATCAACTATCTGTCGCCCGAGCGGGTCGTTAGAAACTTGCGCCGAGGCGAGGAGAGGAGCGGCCAGTAAAAGAGAGACCGACGCCGCAGCTACGCTTCGGCGCCAGGTCCCTCGTGTATTGTTGTTCATACATAATAATACTTAATGCACGCGCGCATCCACGTGCGATTCATAATACGCACATCTCAACTGTAAACCTCGTATATGAGGAAACAATGAGGGCGCCTGTGCATAACCTGTGCACAGACAAAGTCCATTACTTCAAGTACTTTTTCTTTTTAAGCTTGTCGGGCAGGTAGGATTCTTTGTCGCCTGCCCCGTGGTCGCCTCGCGACTTTTCAGGGTACATTTCGTAACCTTTCCCGTACTTCAAACCTTTCATCAATTTCGTCGGCGCATTGCGGACCTTCATCGGAATAGGGAGATTGCCATGCTTTTTCACGTCGTCGAGCGCTTCAAAGATGGCATCGTACGCGCGCCTATCTTTTTTGCACTGTGCGAGGTAGGCAACGCCGTGCGCGAGATTGATCGTCGCCTCTGGGTAGCCGATCTTGTTGACCGCTTCGAATACAGCATTCGCAACGACGAGCGCGGTCGGCTGGGCAAGCCCGATATCTTCACTTGCAAAAATAACCATCCGCCGTGCGATGAATTTGGGATCCTCGCCAGCGTCCACCATGCGCGCGAGGTAGTAGAGCGCGGCGTCAGGCTGCGAGGCGCGCATACTTTTAATGAATGCGGAGATGGTGTTGTAGTGCTCCTCGCCTTTTTTGTCATAGCGCAGGTGCTTGGACTGTATTGCTTCTTTCAAAGTATCCAGTGTGATTTTGCCGTATAAAGCATTTGCGGTCTCCAGTGTCGTGATGGCTTGCCGCGCATCGCCACCGGCCATTTGGATCAGCCAATCTCTTGCGTCTTTCGGGATTTTTAATTTTGTGCGTTTGATAATTTTCTCCATCTCGCTTTCGGTATGTTCATTCAGAACAAAGACGCGCGTGCGAGAAAGGAGCGGAGAAATAATCTCAAAACTCGGATTCTCGGTCGTGGCACCGATAAGCGTGATGTCGCCACGCTCGACGAAGGGAAGGAGAAAATCTTGTTGCGCCTTGTTGAACCGATGTATCTCGTCGATGAACAGTACCCGTGGCTTTTCGATGAGAAGGGAGCCGACTTGTCCGCCGAAGCCTTGGCGAAGGCGGATGACTTTCTTGATATCTTCTTTGCCCGCGTCTACCGCCGAGAGTTCATAAAAATCCGCGCCGACCGCATTGGCATAGATCCGCGCAAGCGTCGTCTTGCCCGAGCCGGGCGGGCCCCACAGGACGAAAGAGAACAATTCTTCCTTCTCGATCGCAACTCGCAAAGGCTTCCCCACACCGGTCAAATGAGATTGCCCAACAAACTCATCCAAACTCTTCGGTCTGATCTGCGACGCGAGGGGCTCCCGATTTCCATCGCGAGTATTCGAGTGATAGGAAATCGGCACATCGTTTGGAGATGTGCACCTGTCGACGGCACTACCCTTGGGGTGTTCCATACCTTCACTCTATCAAATTGACCATCTATCCACACTTGCACAATTTTTCTACCGCGCTATGGTAGAGGGCATATGAACACAAAAACTATTGTTATTTCGGTCGTCGTTATCCTTATCATCATTATCGGAGGATATTTTGTTTACACCTCGATGAGTCCCGCAGCTCCAGCCGCTGCAAATCCGCAGGATCAAACGGCCTCTACCGGCACTACGACTCCGCAGGTACAAGGGCAAGATGTGAAAGTCGGTACCGGAAAAGTCGCGGAGCCCGGCATGCGGGTTTCAGTCCTCTATGTCGGCAAATTTACCGACGGTACCGTATTCGATAGCTCTGCCGCGCACGGCAACGTGCCGCTCGAATTCGTGCTCGGTGCAAGCGAGGGGCCAATCGTACCGATTCCCGGTTTTCAGATCGGCGTGAATGGTATGAAGGAAGGAGGCGAGCGACTGCTCGCGATCCCGCCAACTCTCGGATATGGTGCGCAAGATGTGAAAGATGCGACTGGAAAAGTGATAATTCCCGGTAATTCGACGCTGGTCTTCGACGTGCAGTTGGTAAAAGTCGAGGCAGTGCCGACCGTCCCAGCAACGGAAAAAGCTCAATAAACCCTTGCATTCTGAGGCGGAATGTGATATCATTCCGAGCATGCTTACGAAGCGTAAGAAAGCGAACGAGATAGCGAAAGCACGCCGGCACGATACGGATACAGGGTCTCCCGAAGTGCAGGTCACTGTTTTGACCCGCCGTATCGAGGAACTTTCGGTCCATTTGGACAAGAACCGCAAGGACAAGCACGGACGCCGCGGGCTTTTGGGCCTCGTCGCCGACCGCCGCAAGCATCTGAAATATCTTGAGGTTACAAATAAGCGCGCGTACGGTACTTTGATCAAGAAGCTTGGGCTCAAGAAATAGCCTGTAGCTCGTAGCCGGTAGCCTGGAGCAAATTCGTTTGCTCGCGTTTCGTAAGGGAGTACACTTTAGTAAGTTTTTTATAAATTCTTTTTTATTTTTTATTGCTACTAGCTACAAGCTACTGGCTCCAAGCTATTTATGGCCATCATCAAGCATCCGGAACAGCGCGTCGGCGTCTTCATCGACACGCAAAATCTCTACCATAGCGCGAAGAATATTTATCACGCACGCGTGAATTTCGGCAACGTGCTCAAAGATTCGGTCGCCGGTCGCCGCCTCATTCGCGCGCGCGCCTACATGGTGACGACCGAGTCCGGCGAGGAGACTGCATTTCTCGAGGCACTCACCAAAATGGGCATCGAGCCAAAAACCAAAGATCTCCAGATATTCTATGGCGGTGCCAAAAAGGCCGACTGGGACGTGGGGCTGGCGGTCGACGCCATCACCGCGTCGTCCAAGCTCGACACGGTGATACTTTTTACCGGTGACGGTGACTTCATTCCGCTCGTCGAATACCTGAAGATCCACGCAGGCTGTCAGGTGGAAGTGGTATCCTTCGGGCGCTCCACATCCCTCAAACTCAAAGAAGCGACCGACCACTTCCTCGACCTCGACGAAGAACCGCGCCGCTACCTCATCAATTACCGTGGCCCCACCATGCGCCGTCGTTCGACCCGCTCGTCTGGTTCAGGGCAAGCAAGCGATGTGCAGGTATCAGCGTCTGAAGATTCCATAGCGCCACAATCGACGGAGGACATATCCAAGATCGGCAAGATCACGGGAGTGGAGTGACCTTATGTAGCGCGCATCTCTCTGCGCGATGAGATATACGCGAGTATGATAAATACCAGACCGATGAGGCCGGTGATGATTTCCGGCACGTGCACAAAAATGCTCATAAGCATCGCGAGCGCGAGCCCGAGGATCGCCCAGTGCGCCCCGTGTTCGAGGTAGATAAGGGTTTCAAGAGTTTTCGCCCGAACGAGAAGCACGGTGAATGAGCGCACAAAGAGAGCACCGATGCCGAGACCGGCAATAATGAGCGGGAGACTTGATGTAACCGCGAATGCCGCGACAACGCCATCGAGTGAAAAAGCGGAGTCAAGAACATTGAGATAGACGAACAGAGCAGCGCCTGCGGCAACCGTTTCATGTCCGGCTTTCATCTCAAAAGACTGGGCGACCCCCTGAATAACGATGAAAAGGATGATGCCAATGAGGCCCGCCATGAGGATCGCGGCAGCCTTCTGCGGCTCAAAAAAGGCGGCAACGAGCAGGATCAGGAGGACAAGTGCGATCTCGATCGCTTCGATACCGCCCCAGCGCGAAAAGTACCGTTCGATCCATCCGAGCCAGTGCACCGTCTTCGCTGTATTAAAAAAATATTTGAGAGAAACGAGAAAGAGGAATGCACTACCGAACGCGGCGATCGATACATGCGCGTCGTGAAGGTATTCTCCATACCGGATAGAATCGAAGATCGCGAGTTTGAATACAGCAATGGGGTCGATCGCGGCGGCTGCCGAGACGATGAGAATGGGAAGCACAAAGCGCGTGCCGAATACCGCGATCGGGATGCCCCACGTAAGAAATCTCCGCTGCCATTTCTCATCCATCCGCGAGAGCACCTTGGCATTCACGACGGCATTATCGAATGAAAGCGTCGTTTCAAGCACGACGAGGATGACAAGGAGAAAAAGCGCGGTGGGGCCGCCCCACGCATATGCCGCGACAGAGGCGACCACTGTCAGAATCGCCGGAAACACCAAGATCTGCATGGTCGATATGATAGCATGTTCGTCTGCGCTTCAACACGTCCCCAGTTCACCCAACGCCCTACAACAATTCCATGGAATTGTTGTGTGCTATACTTTTGATATGAAAGACATGCAGCGGTGGACTATCGTTTTCAAAGCTCTCTCGAATCTAAATCGGCTCAAGATAGTTATCCTGTTATCTACACGACGCAAAATGAATGTGGGCGATATCGCGGAGGCGCTAAGGATCTCCGTCACCGCAACATCCAATCACCTCATCATGCTCCAGAAGCTCGGCGTATTGGGAGTAGAAGGGAGGGATGGCCACGTGTTCTATTCACTCAACTCCCGCATGCCGCAAGATTTCACTAAAACCGTTAGGCTCTTCATCTAGCAAATGTGTCTCACCAACAATTCCATGGAATTGTTGGTGGGGATCCGCACAAAACACAAAAGAAGCAGCACGTTACTCCGCTACACGCCCCGCGTCATCAAATCGATAGATAAGTATTGTAAAAACGCGGGATTTGGGTATACTGGCTACATTAATAAATAGTCGTGGTGTTTGGATAGGCGAGTGTTTTCGCTGAAACCCCGCAGTAGAGTCCTCAATTTTTGATTACGTTGTCCGAGAGGTCGGGCACCACAATCAGGAATTGAGCTGTCTGCGAGAGGAAGCTGGACTCACTACGGGGCAGGTCCCAACATCACCCAAAGAGATAATGGAAAAGAAGGTATATTCTCTCGAAATTGGGGGGCATACGATGTCGGCCGAGTTCAACGACTGGGCGGACCAGGCAAATGGTTCGGTTCTCGTGCGCTATGGCAATAGCGCCGTTTTAGCAACTGCGGTCATGGGCCGGGAATCAGACAAAGATTATTTCCCCCTCACCGTCGAATATGAGGAGAAATTCTATGCAGCAGGAGCGATCCTCGGCTCGCGCTTCATGCGCCGCGAAGGGAGGCCCTCCGATGAAGCAATACTTTCGGGCCGCATCGTCGACCGCACTATTCGCCCACTTTTTCCCAAAGGACTGACGCGAGAAATACAGGTCATAATCACCGTGCTCTCGCTCGAAGAATACGATACCGATGTGCTGGCGGTCAACGCAGCATCACTCGCACTCGCCACATCCAATATTCCATGGAACGGTCCTGTTTCTGCTGTGCGTATCGGGATAGAAAAGCCCCTCGACGGTGCTCGGGATAAAGGGACCGATGCGTTCATCGTCAACCCCAATTACATTCAGCGTCTTGAGACCACCGCGCAAATGGATCTTCTCACCTGCGGCAAAGACGGTCTCATTAATATGATAGAAGTCGGCGCCGCGGAAGTGCCCGAAGAGGCACTCGAGGCGGCACTCGCACGCGCGAGCGAGGAGATAGAAAAATTGCAGACATGGCAAAAAACGATCATCGCAGAGCGTGCCGTTCCTAAATCAAAATTCATCCCGCCCTTCGAGGACGACGGGAGGCTCATTTCTGTCTTCGATGAGGTCGTTATGTCACGCATCAAGGCAAAGAAAGATATGCTGGCAAAAGAAGACTTCAACGAACTTAAGGGAGAATGGGCAGCGCACGCGGCAGCGACATTTCCCGACATTGAGTCCGGCAAAATAAGCACCTACTACGAACACCGCGTGGACGAATATGTGCACGATCTTGCAATAAAGAGCGGGAAGCGCGTCGACGGTCGCGCATTCGATGAGATACGCCCCTTGTTCGCGCAAGCTGGAAATATCTCTCCCGTCATCCACGGCACCGGTCTCTTCTATCGCGGGCAAACGCACGTGCTTGCGGCGCTCACGCTCGGCGGCCCCGGGGATGCGCAGCTCATCGACACTATCGAGTACCAAGAAACCAAAAAGACGTTCATGCTCCACTACAATTTCCCGCCATTTTCCGTGGGAGAAACAGGGCGTGTCGGCGGATTCAACCGCCGCATGACAGGCCACGGTGCACTCGCAGAGAAAGCTCTGCGCGCAGTCCTTCCGCAGAAAGATGTCTTCCCATACACCATCCGGGTCGTCTGTGAGTCGCTCGCATCCAATGGCTCGACCTCGATGGCAAGCGTGTGCGCGGGCGCACTCGCGCTCATGGATGCAGGGGTGCCCATCACGCGCCCTGTCGCAGGGATCGCGATGGGCCTCATGTCAGGCGCCGGCAAACAGAAAACAGGCAGCAGTGAAATGCAATACAAAGTTCTTACTGACATCCAGGGACCGGAAGACCATCACGGCGACATGGATTTCAAGGTCGCAGGAACTTCAGAGGGAGTCACCGCCGTGCAGATGGATGTGAAAGTCGATGGCGTACCGCTCAAAGTGTTGGGCGAAGCATTTGCGCAGGCAAAAAAAGCGCGGATGCAAATTCTCGAGGTTATTACGAAAGAGATCGCATCGCCACGTGCTGACATCTCGCCCCGCGCGCCGAAGATCCTTACGATTATCGTGAAGAAGGACCAGATCGGACTCGTCATCGGCCCCGGCGGCAAGATGATCAACGGCATTCGTGAGCGTACCGGAGCGGACGACATCACCATCGAAGAAGACGGTACGATATTTATCACCGGAAAAGACGGAGCCGCAGAGGCGGCGCAGAAAGAGATCAGTGATCTCACGCGCGAATACATGGTGGGTGACAGATTCGAAGGCCCCGTCGTTCGCCTTATGGACTTCGGAGCATTCGTCAAGATCACTCCCAATCAGGACGGACTTGTGCACGTCTCTGAAGTGGCCCCCTTCCGCATCGGTAAGATCTCGGATGCCGTGCAGATCGGGGACATCGTTCCCGTGGTACTGAAAGAAATCGACGAGAAAGGGCGCTATAATCTCTCTATCAAAGCTGCCGATCCGGAGTGGGCCACGCGCAAGGGCCTGAAGCCGGATCAAGGCGGCGGCGAATACAATGGTAGACGACCAGACAGACCCCCAAACCGCAGAACTTAAAACGACCGGCTCCTCCGAGGCTTATGTTGCGGGGGACAAGCCTGCCGCCTTGCCCGCCGAAGCCAAGGTGGTGGCGGGAGAACCTAATTCGAATCCCGCACAACAACCTGCGGTAGCGCCGACACCGGTGCGACAACCGCCAAAATCAGATCCGCTCGAAGCTCCCGCCGCGCGCTCCGGCGTGCTCAGCGAAGACATTGGAAAAATCCTTCAGGAAGTAAAACTTCCGGAGCGTCGCGACTCCCAAACTGTCGCGGAAAAGAGGCCGCACGCTTCACTCACATCAACACCGCTTCAGGATGCGATTGCAAAAGAATCCCTAAATGCCGGGCAAAGACCGGCATCGGGAAAATATTCTGCTACACAGAATGTTTTAGCCGGGATATCTGTCGGGCCACAAGCCCCATTGCTTCAGGAAACGGTCGCCAATCCTCCCGAAGTGCCCCCCGTCCTCACCCCCCATGAAGCAGAGAGGGGGGCAGAAAGTGTCGCGGCGGTGCATACACTCAAGAATGACCTGCAGAGTGTCGTGCGCGAAAAAAAGCTCTCGCTTGTGAAAGCTGTATCTCTCGAGGAAGACCGCAGGGCGAGCGGAAAAGTGCCCGAGGAGGAGAGTGCGGGGACCATGCAACGCTCCAGACGCACATTTGGCATTATCTTCAGCATCGTACTTCTCTGTGTCGTTGGCGGGGGTGCCATTTTCGGGGTCTATACGATCCAACAGCAACACTCAGGCCAAGTGGCAATTCCCAACACGTCTTCGCTTCTCTTCGCCGAAACTACCGTCCTCCTTTCGCTCGACGAACAATCTCCAAGTAACCTCAAGCGCACGCTCGGAGAGGGACGTAGCGCATCTACCGGGACCCTTGGCTCGATTACGAGGATACTTCCCATTGTATCCGCCGAAGCGCAAGCCTCGGTGGACGAGTCAGGCTCCGCCTCCGCACGAGGCTCTGGCGCGACAAGGCCTGCGACATTCGCCGAACTCATGCAAGCTCTCGGAGCGCACGCTCCGGATGGCCTCATACGTGCCTTGAGCGATGACTTTTTCTTTGGGATACATACGGTGGATAAAAATGCCCCTGTTCTCGTCATCCCCGTCACCTCATACGATCATGCATTCGCCGGGATGATCGCGTGGGAGGCCACGATGAATGCCGATCTTGCTCCCGCCTTTACCGCAGTGCCGATGCTCACGACGGATCAAAACGGGCTTCCGACCCGGCGCACATTCCAGGACCTTGTGATGCGCAATTACGACGTGCGTGCGCTCAAAGACGATGCGGGTACCATTGAGCTCTACTATTCATTTCCGACACAGAACATTCTCATCATCGCAGAGAGCCCGTACTCATTCGCCGAGGTTTTAAGCCGTCTGCAAGCTGGCCGCAAACTCTAGCGCGCAAGGCCTCGTTTGTTATACTGGGGGCCATGAATATTGATGAGAGCCAGTTGGAAGAACTGCGCGATGCGCTGGAAGTAGAGCGCAACACACTCGAAGAGGAGCTCGGGGGGCATGGGCGCGTGCAATCCACAACGGGGGATTGGCAGGGCAACTCAAGCGGACTTGAGGGCACAGAAGCCGATCCCACCGACGCCGCCGATCAGATCGAAGAGCTGGTGACGAACGTGCCCTTGGTGGAAGAATTGGAGCGTCAGCACCGCGATGTTGTGGATGCGCTCAAAAAAATGGACACGGACACCTATGGCATCTGCGAAGTCGGTAAAGAGCAGATCCCGATCGAGCGCCTCGAAGCAAATCCTGCTGCGCGCACGTGTATCGCACACGCCCAGTGACACTTACGTATTGAGGTCCGGCTCTTTTGAGCCGAGCCCCCACATAAAATCGAAGTAGGCGTTCAGTGTGTTTGAGAATTGCTTGCTCTCGATGATAAACCCGAAGTTCTCTTCCTTTGTAGATACCATCGCGACCTTGTGATCGTAGATCATGATCATGGCCGCGTAAAAAACATTTGGGGGAAGGTAGCGCACGTATCGCTTCAGCTTCGGATCTTCCATTCCCCGCTCACTTGTATAGAGATCTCCCGCCTTCGGATGCAGAACGCGGGTGACGATGCCGCGCGCGATCCTCTTTTTAATGAAATCTTTGATAAACGCGTCACCGATAGCCTCATTGTGCTGCCGCACGCGCGCTATCTGCTTGATCTCTTTGGACTTGCACTCGAGGACATCAGCATAGATCTTCCTCAACCCTTCGCGTCCTTCGAAAAAAGTTATTTTCGGACGCACGTGGCGCGTAATGAACAATTCGGACAACTCAGGCATGACGTCGGTCACTTTCTTTTTCCGCTCTTCGAGCAATGTCATGATCGCCTCTGGATCTGCCGCGCTGTAGAGCTTTGTCTTGCCTTTGTAACTTGTGGAAATCAGCCCTATCGATACGAGCTCGTCAACTATCCCGTACGCGGTGGTTCTTTTTATTTCAGCTTCTCGGGCGATCGCGGGAACCTTTGAGGGCCCGAGCTCTAAACAGGCGATATACACAAGAGCTTGCTTCTCATCAAGTCCTGCCGCAATTAGTGCCTTTTCGTACATATTTTCCGACAACTATCTACTAATATAATATCCTTGTTTAGAGCCACATAATAGTTATCCACCTACAATCATACACTAATTATAGACGAATTTCAATAAACTATTGCACACTGGCTTTAGATTTGGATCGGAAGTGATCCAAAACAAACATGACAACTGATGTTGTCACGTCGCGGATCCCGATCCGCATTGCTCAAATAATTTATTGAAAATATTTTCTAAATATTTTCTCCCCTCCGCCCAGGAACTTCCTCCTGGGTATTCATTTTGAATACCCGTCTGTAAACACGGTACAATGCCCCGATGGCGGAAAAGCAAAAGATCGCTTCCGGATTTGCGCGGGTGTTCGGCGCACAGCCGATGCTGCCCACCGCAGCCGTCGTGTCCGTCGAGTGCGACATCGTGAAAGGCTTGCATGCCTTTACCATCGTGGGGCTGCCGGATAAATCAGTGGAGGAAGCCAAGGACCGCATCGCGGCGGCGATAAAAAATACCGAGCCGCCTATACCGACGAGCAGAGAAGACGGTGGGTATGAATCACCGAAACGCAGCAATAAAAAGATCGTCCTCTCGCTCGCGCCTGCAGAATTGAAGAAAGAGGGCGCCGCATTTGATCTGCCGCTTGCGCTCGCATTCCTGCTCGCATCGCGGCAGGTCAAATTCGATCCGAAAGGAAAACTGTTCGCCGGGGAATTGGCGCTCGACGGCACGCTGCGCAAAATTCTCGGTGTGCTCTCGATAGCGACCGCCGCGCGTGCCAATGGATTTACCGAGCTCTATGTGCCGGCGGAAAATGCTGAAGAAGCCTCGCTCATCTCCGGCATTTCTATCCATCCCGTCACTTCACTTGAAGATACGATCACGCAATTACAGGATGATTTAAAAACAAAGACTTTTGATCCGGCAATGCGCCGCGCATACGAGCGCGACGACGACATTGCTGCGCTCGATGAAATACGCGGGCAGGAGAGTGCAAAACGCGGACTTGTCATCGCAGCTGCGGGTGCACATAATCTCGCACTGTATGGCCCGCCGGGAACAGGGAAGACGCTGCTCGCACGCGCGGCCGCTTCGATACTGCCCGACCTTTCAGAAGACGAAATGATCGAGGTCACCACGATCCATTCGCTCTCGGGCGCCTTGAGCGGCAGCGCCATCCACCGGCCACCATTTCGCGCTCCGCATCACACATCTTCCTATGCTGCGCTTATCGGGGGCGGCTCGTCTGGTATCCGCCCCGGCGAAGCAACGCTCGCGCATCGTGGCGTGCTTTTCACCGATGAATTCCCCGAATTTCACCGTGACGTCATCAATGCATTGCGCGAGCCCCTCGAGGATCGCGTGATCTCGATCGCACGCGCCAAAGGCTCGGCAGTATTTCCCGCAAATTTTATGCTCATCGCGGCACTCAATCCGTGCCCCTGCGGATTTCTTGGCACCTCGCGCTGTCAGTGCATGCCGCACCTCGTGGAAAAATATCGCCGGAAAATATCGGGCCCCGTCGCCGACCGCATCGACATGTGGGTCTCGGTGGGCCACATTCCGTTTGAGACACTCTCGACAAAAGCAAAGCGAGCGGCGGGAGAGACGGAGCGTGCACGGGAGCACGTGGCAAGAGCCCGCGCGCGACAGCGCGAGCGGTTCAAAAATGCAAAAGGCATCTCGACGAACGCCGATATGGGACCAAAAGAGATCGAATCCTTCGCCAACCTCGCGTCAAAAGCGGAGGAGACCTTGCAAGGCGCCGCGCGCTCGATGAAACTCTCCCCGCGCGGCTACCACCGCACCATCAAACTCGCCCGCACGATAGCCGACCTCGCGAGCAACGACACGATCGAGCCCGGTCACATGCTGGAAGCCCTGCAATATCGCGCCAGAGAAATATGATGGGCACACCGGATTCCTTCGATCCTAATAGGAAAAGCAAACGGCTCACAGTCGACGAGATACTGGCGGGAGTTGGAGAAAGAATCGAGCCAGGTGCATCTAGTGGTACTTCAGAAGTGCCGGATGCCGAAATAGAGGTCCCATCTCAAATAGAAGAACTTAATGAATGGAGAAAGAACGAGTGGCAAAAAATATCAGACAGCGACCCACAATTTACGGAACTGCGCACACGAGCAGCAGAGGTCAGAGATCATACACTCACTCGTGCGGCAAACGATGGATATTTTTATAAAGGGCAATCGTTATCAGATCCAAATTTGAAGGGAAACATTATCCTTCGAGAAAGTTCCAAGGTGCTCTCCGAAGACGTGCGCCGACACGTGATGGGGAGCGGCTTGCGAGCGCGACACTTTGCAAGAGAAGATTATGAATTGGAAATACTATTGAATATTCTCGGCAGCGGCGTATGCGACAGCGAATGGGCACCTCTGCAGGGTGCACTGTATGTTAGTCCTTATACCAGCGAACCGTTCGTTCTGCTCTCGAATTACGATGAACTCCTGGACGGCCAAAAAGGGTACAGCACTGGCGATTCACGTCTCAGAAATCTCCGAGCCGTGTACGTCAACGCTATCTATGAAGATTTGGTACCCGATCTGCAGAAAACCTTTCCGTGGGTTACCTTCGTTACCGCAGATACGATCAACGATGAGATTCTCAAGAAAAAAGAGCTGCCATACCGGTCGTATCTCGACCGCATGCGATTTGAACCCGATACGAATTAGATTGTTCCCTTGCTGTCGGAGAAATATGCCTTGACACAATACTACCGTTGTATATACTTCGGTTATGAAAACAGTAATGAGCTTCAAGGTGGACAAAGATGTGCGCGATAATGCTCGGAGGGTGGCAAAAAGGATCGGCGTACCGCTCTCGATGGTGGTGAACCGTCAGCTCAAGCAATTCGCCAAGGACCAGCGTATTGAATTCGGAGAGCCGCTTGTCCCGAACGCGAAAACACGAAAAGAACTCGATCGGTCGCTCAAGGACATACATAACAACCGAAAGGGTCGTCTCTCGCCGCTGTTTGCAGATACGAAAGAAATGGATCGATATCTCGATTCTCTGTAGAGCGATATGATAATCGGGTACGACCGAACATTCGAGAAGAAATACGCCAAACTGTCGCAAAAAGTTCGCGAACAATTCAAAAAGCGTCGTGATTTATTCATCCAAGACCCGTATCATCCTCTGCTTTACAATCATGCCCTGCACGAACCATATGCCGGGTGCCGCTGTATCAGCGTCACCGGCGATTATCGCGCCATCTTCTATCATGTGAGTGATTCGATTGTGCGCTTTATCAACATCGGCACGCACCACGAACTCTTTGGAACCTAGATCGTCTCTTTGCTGTCGGAGAAATACACTTTTGTTTTCGGAATGCCGAATGATTTGAGACGTTTGAGTACGAAATCTTGCATTGCTTTTTCACTTTTAAACGCAACCACTTTGTTTTTATCTATAACCGCCCACGCGCCGACGTCGCGCAAGACGTCGGTCTTGCTGAAAACGATGTGCGTGACACCGTTCATGCGGATAGCGCGCTCGAGCGAAGCCATATTCATCCAATTTGTCTGGCGACGTCGGCCGGTTGTCGAGCCGAATTCCTCTCCGATATCTCCGATTTTGTTGAATACTTTGCCTTTCGGCTGGAATTTCTTGCTGCCCACGTACGTCTCGTAGATCTTCGCGACTCCCCACACACTCCGAATGGCGCTTGCAGGAAGTCCGTTCAAGAGCGCGCCGGCTGTAGTGCAATGGCTCGATGTGACGAACGGATAATCGCCCCAATCAATATCGAGCCCGAAGCCCTGCGCACCTTCAGCAAGAATATTTATATTCTTTCGGCCCGAGGCCGATCCGCCTTGGGCGGATTTCCCATACCACTCATCGTAGAGATCAATAAGGTACGGTTTGAGCTTCCTTACCTGCTCTGCGCGCACGCCGGTGCGGCCGTACTTATCGCGATACGCGGGGCCGTTGCCGCGGCCGGTGGTGCCTATCTTGCCGCCTTTTTGTTTGTCCTCATTTTTGTGCGCATCGGTAACGATGTGCGCGTTATTCGCAATGAAGATCTTTCCGCGGGTAGCGACCCCGCCTTTTTCGAGCATTGCAATCTCGCGGAAAAATTGATCGGGGTCCACAACACAGCCGGAGCCGATGATAGACTTCACACCAAAAAACACACCGGCGGGCACGGAGTGTGTAACAAATTTTTTCCCTTTATGAAAAATCGTGTGGCCGGCGTTGCAGCCGCCGTTGTAGCGGAGCACGTGGGTGTAGGAGTTTTTATGGCTTAAATAGTGGGCAACTTTGCCCTTTCCACAATCTCCATACTGGAGATCGACTATGACATCCAAGTTCAACACAACTGCCTCAATCTAACAGTTTTCAGAGTCCAGTGCAATGCGTTGTTTTTGCTCTCATTTGCTATACTGCGGGACATGTATACGGCGATTTACAAAAAGACTAAGTCCGGCTATGTGGCATGGATCGAGGAGATCCCGGGCGTGAACACACAAGGAAAAACCAAGAATGCCACCACCGAAAACCTTCACGATGCTTTGCGTGAATTCCTTGCCGCGCGCCGCCTGCTTACCAAACGCGAGTATCCGAAAGCATCTCTCGTACGCGAACCTCTCTCCTTTATAGAGCGCGTTCATGCATGAAGCGTCGCGATCTCGAACGTCATTTGCGTGAGCATGGATGCATTCCTCTGCGCGAGGGAGGTCGGCATAGTGTTTGGTACAACCCCAAGAACGCGCTAGCGAGTACGGTCCCGCGACATACCAACATCGACGATCCCGCTCTCGTACACAAGATTTGCCGAGACCTCGGTATTCCCGCTCCTCACAGAAAGTAGAAAAAGTTTCCGGTATGCTGTCTGTATGGGAATAGATACCTTTCCGCCGGATAGGGAAATGGATCGATTTACCGAATTCTTGAAAAAACGTTTTTTAGCCCAAGAATGAATACGTTGCTCGCCTATTTCAAATGGCGCAGCAAAAAGACGAGACTACTGATTATTTCCATCATACATTTAGAACGGATTGCGGATGCCGTTACGAATTTCGAAGTGCAGATGTGCGCCCGTGGACTTCCCCGTGGAGCCTACGGAGCCGATGACCTGGCCTTGCACGACGCTTGCTCCGGCATACGTCGCGACTTTCGACATGTGGGCATAGAGGGTTTGCGAGCCGTTGCCGTGCTGGACGACCACATAGTTGCCATAGCCGCCGTTGTATCCGCCTGACTTCGCGGTGACGACAGTGCCATCGGCCGCCGCCATGACGGACGTGCCGATAGGAGCCCCGAGATCAACGCCGTTGTACCCGTGGATACCTTGAGTTTCCACGTAACGTGCGAGCGGCGCCATGTAGTAGCCAATCTGCGCCCCCGTACCATATTTCGCGGCGGCCGTGACGGTCTTGCCCGGGGTTTTTGCCGGCGTCGGTGCCGATATCTCGCCGTCGGGGATAATAATGTCCACCCCCGCTGCGAGCGCCGCATCGTCGATGCCATTGTAATTCGCGATCTCGGTCGCATCAGCACCGAAACGTTTCGCGACGGAGATGAGTGTATCTCCTTTCTTGATCTGGTACCTCACACCGGTGACTGGCAGGACGGTGAGCGTCTGGCCGACCTTCAGTTTGGAGGCGCTTGAGAGATCGTTGGCCCAGAGGATCGTGCTCGGCGTGACATTGAAGAGCTTCGCGATGCCGCTCAAGGTGTCGCCCTCCCGAACGACGTAGGTGCTGATCGTTGCATCTTTCGGTTTGTCGTACTCTGCGGGTGTCCCGGAAGGTCCTTCCTCGGGCAGGAGAGCGCTATCGTCAACGATCTTTATGTCCCCACCGCCCTTGCCGGCCTTTGGGTCGACATTCATGGCGGGTTTGGGGAGCGCCATCGTCTGAAGGTTGCTGCCTCCGAAGGATGCGTTGTTCTGTTTTTCAGGCTTGTGCAGAATCGCAGACATGAAAGTACCCAAAACAGAAGCCCGCGCGGTCGCGGGAATGAGGGCTCCAAGCACGAGCACCAACGAAATAAGAGTGGTCGCTCGCCTCGCTGTAGCACCGGCGAAGCGGGCCGCGCGTGCGGTTCTGAACGAATATTTCATCCCGCGCGGACGCGAGTCCTGCAGAGAATCACTCTTTTTTCTATATATAGGCCGATCTAATCGGCTTTCTGTCATCGCTGGTGAATACGCAAAAAACCCCTACTTTTGCTATCCTCTATCTTCAGCTAGACAATAAAGCCTCTTTTAAAGATGGCACAAGGGAATGGACAGAAATTTGGCTTTAAATCTCATTTTTTAGGAGATTCAGCCTCTAGAGTAGCGTACGGTAGTGCCACCGTCCGTTCACTCTACCCTCATTAGGGGTTCATCGTCAATTCATAATAGGGCGGGACGGTGGATAACCTAATTGTCAATCTCGACGATACTTATTGTAGCCTTGTTTTAAGCCGTTTTCTATATGAAGAAGAAAGTACATGCTATAGTCGTCCGATGTCCCCGTTAGAAGCTTCCCGGATCAGGGTTCGGAACAGCATGTTTATCACTTTTTCAAAATCATATGGCTTCTAACGGGGTGTCATCCCTCGATGATCTCAACGAACGACAGAGGGAGGCTGCGTTGCACACTGATGGGCCCCTACTCATCGTCGCCGGCGCAGGAGCGGGGAAGACCAAGACCATCACTCACCGTATCATCCACCTTATAGAAAGCGGGGTACCCGCGCACCGGATACTTGCCGTCACCTTTACCAACAAAGCTGCCGGAGAGATGCGGGAGCGGGTGCGAGCCCTTATCCCCGCAGGCAAAAACATCCCTCTTCTTACGACCTTCCACTCGCTCGGAGTGAGGATCTTGCGCGAATTCCACCTGGAAGCGGGAATTCCCCGGGGCTTCTCGATCTGGGATCGCGATGACAGCATGCGGACCCTCAGGCGTTCGCTCGAGGCAGACAAAGTCGAATCGATTCCGCCACGCGCGGCACTTGCAGTGATCTCGCGGGAGAAAGGCAAAGGCCTTTCCGCCGGGGAATTCGAAGTCGGGGCACGGAATTTTCGGGAGCGAATTATTGCAAAGGCCTGGAGAAACTACGAGAAAGCCCTGCACGACGAGGGAGCGCTGGATTTTGACGACCTTCTTTTGCGCACGCTCACACTTTTGCGCGCGCATGCCGGTGTGCGCGATCTTTTGCAAAATCGCTGGACCCACATCACTATTGATGAATACCAGGACACCAACGCGGCACAGTACGAGATCGCGCGACTGCTTGCCGCACCGGAGAACAACTTGTGCGTCGTTGGCGACTTGGACCAAGCGATCTACACATGGAGACAGGCGCGTCTTGAAAATTTACTTGAGTTCGAGGAGGTGTTTCCGAATACAAAAGTTGTAACGCTCGAGCAAAACTACCGCTCGACGCGCACCATTCTCGCAGCCGCAAATTCGATCATTGAAAAGAATCTGCGACGCAAACCAAAAGTATTGTTCACCGAGAACCCGACTGGTGAGCCGCTCTCACTCTATGGAGCGCAAAATGAGATCGACGAGGCGTGGTTTGTTGCGACAAAATGCCAAGAACTTATAGAGAAAGGAATGTCCGCCGGAGGCGGATCCGCCTCCGGCGGAAAGGCGAGCGAGGTCGCAGTGTTGTATCGAGAGAATTTCCAGTCGCGCGCTCTTGAAGAAGCGTTTCTGCATTTCAATCTGCCATATCGCGTCATCGGTACACGATTCTTCGAGCGCAAGGAGGTCAAAGATCTCCTGAGCTATCTGCGCGCGGCGTGGAATCCGAAAAGTAGAATTGATCTTGCGCGGGCCGCGAGCACGCCATCCCGGGGGATAGGGAAAGTGACGCTCGAGAAAATGTTGATGAATGCCGATCATGTGCTTGCGCGCGCGGCGCGCGCAAAAGTGCAGGGATTTCGGGATACTCTCACCCATATCCGGAAGGCGCTCGAGACACTCCCCGCCTCCGACGCGGTGCGATACGCACTCGAGGCGAGTGGGATGGAAAAAATGTACAAGAATGATAAAGAGGAAGGGCATGAGCGGCTGGAAAACATTCGCGAGCTCGTAAACTTCGCGACTCGTTTCGATTATGCCGCTCCACCAGAGGGAATTGAACAACTGCTGGAAGAAGCAGCCCTACAAAGCGACCAAGACGAATTAAGAGAGGAAATGGAAGCCATATCGCTCATGACGGTCCATGCCTCTAAAGGCTTGGAATTCGATGCCGTCTTTATCACCGGTCTTGAGCAGGGACTTTTCCCCTCAATGCATGAGAGCGACGAGATGCGCGACCCGGAGGAAGAGCGACGACTTTTCTACGTCGCACTCACCCGCGCACGCAAACGACTTTTTCTCTCGTATGCGAGCGAGCGCATGAAATACGGTTCGCGTGAACACACACTCCCGTCGGAATTTTTGGACGACATCGACCAGCGGCTTATGGAGTATGCGCAACCGGAGAAAAAAGAATATGAAGAAGAAACGATCCGCTAGGAAAGGGGCGAGGTTGGGGCAACACTTCCTCACGGGGACGTGGGCCGCCGAGGTGCTCGCCAGAGCGGTAGACGTCAAACCGAACGAAACAATTCTCGAGATAGGGCCGGGCAAAGGCGCGCTCACCAAAGAACTTCTCGCAACGGGCGCGACCGTAATCGCGATCGAAAAAGATGAGGCGCTCGTTACGCATCTCGAAGAAACATTCCGCAGCAAGATCGAGTTCGGAAAATTAATTCTCGTTTCGGATGATATTCGCAACTTCGACCCACAACGATATAACCTGATCGCGGGAAGCTATGTGCTGGCTGCCAACATTCCATACTACATTACCGGAGAAATTATCCGACAGTTTTTGGAAACATCTTCACAACCGCGCGCGCTCGCACTTCTCGTGCAGAAAGAGGTTGCAGATCGTATCGTCGCTCGGAATGGAAAAGAATCCATTCTCTCACTTTCGGTCAAAGCGTACGGAATACCAAAAATTATTGCAAAAGTATCACGCGGGAATTTCTCCCCGCCGCCGTCGGTCGACTCCGCGATTCTCCTGATAGACAATGTATCAAAAAAATTCTTCGACACTATAAGCGAGGAGAGGTTTTTTGAGGTTATACATGCTGGTTTTACATCAAAGCGAAAATTCCTGGCAAACAATCTGGGTGTGCGGTTTGAGAAAGACCGTGTCGCTGCGGTATTCAATGCTATTGGGATTTTACCTGCGGTTCGCGCAGAAGACGTCCCGCTGGATGCGTGGAAACAACTCGTGTCTTTTCTAGTGGCTAAACCCTAGTGGCTAATTATTGACTTGACCCCATCATCGTGATGTAGGTGCCGGGCCAGACGATGACCGGCTCGATCGAGATGATGCAATAGTAGGGAGCCCCGGCAAGTCCGAGAAGCCACTGCCCCGCATGCGTAGGCGGACCAAATTGGTACGTCTTTGTGGAAGGAGTCCAGATATATGGGCCGCCGACGGGAGGCCCGAGGTTGGCATAGATCGCGTTGTTGTAACAAGGCCGTACTATGTTCGCTTGTCCACCAAAGGGGAACGCATGCACGGCAAGCGGAGTTATAAGTAAAGATAGGATGGCAGCAAGTGCGGCAGGACGCATTCATAAATTTTACCACACAGCCCGTAGCTTGTAGCCTGTAGCCCGTAGCCGTACAATTAGTCGGATGGGGCTTCGGATCCGCTACGAGCTACAAGCTACCGGCTACCGGCTATGAATTGGTTACGCGCACACCCGTACGTAGATGCATTGGCCGCAACGCTGGCACTTCTCCTCGTGGGCGCGCTCATTGTGAACAGCCGCTCCGCGGCATCCCCCGCCGCAAGCACACGGACGTGGGCAGGCACAGAGATCTCACTCTTCAATCCATCATCGCATACGCCTCCTGCCCCCGCGTCGACCCAGCCATCCCAAAATCAATACTCCGTGTTCCCAAATGTTCTGACCGTGCCCTCCGCATATACCCCGCCTGTGGTAAAAGATCCTGATACGGAGCAGAGTGCTCCATTCGATTTCAACGCGTTCATCGCACTGCTCTCGGCCCAAGGCCGACCCGCCTCGGGCGGGGCGCGAGGCACTGACAACCAGGTGACAGATGCATACGCATTCATACCAAGCGGACTTATGAGCACCACGTCGGTCCAACAGAGTCGCAGCGCGACACAGCAAAAACTCTACGATTACGGCAACGATATTGGTTCATACATTCGATCTTTTGAAGAACAGAACCAAGGGAAAGCGCAGACGCTTAAAGATCAGGTCGAGGACCGCAGTGACAGCAATAAGGCAGCCGCCGTGGGCGAGCTCGCGCGGGCTCTCAAAGAAGTGGGCCAAAATCTCCAAGGTATGGACGTCGTGCCAAGCGCAATGGCTTCGGCGCACCAGAAATTGGCAAAGAGCTACATCGCGATAGGAACCAACCTCGCACTGGTGCCTTATGCAGAGCGCGATAGTGATTTTATTGCGGCAATACAGACGTACAACGCTTCGGCTGATACGTTCACAAGAAACTATGTCGCGGTGGCAGAACTTTTCGGCGCCTATGGCGTCGTCTTTGCACAAAGTGATGCGGGAAGCGTCTTCACGTTCACGCCCATGAGCCCATAAAGGACTGCGATTTGTGACCGCGCTACGCGCGGACAAATCGGGAGCCTGTAGCCAGCAGCTCGTAGCCTGAAGCCAGAGAGTGTTTCGTATTTTTCCTCTTTTTTGCTACAAGCTACAAGCTACTGGCTACAAGCTTGTTATACTTCCTGTGTGAGAACGAAACGCGCGAACAGATGCGTGGGCTTTTTGTCCTATTGCAACAACAGTCGTGGGTTCACGGCTATTGGGATAACCGCCGCAGCTTCTGTCTTGGCGCTCATGGTGGTTCTTGGATGGAGCGTGGAGAGATCGGTGCAGGAGAAGAAAAGTGCAACGACCTATGTCGCCTCTGCGGATGCGGGTACAGACATTTCTTCGTCAAAAGAAAACGTGGCGGGGATGTCGATATTCGGCAGTGCATCTTTTTCATCCGCGACGTCTTCGACCGACGCGATCTCCTCCATTGGCGCAGTGGTGATGGACCGGCTTGCCGGTCAATACGCGCAGATGCAGCAAGCGGGTACGTATACGGAGGAGGCGGGCGCGCAAATCGCACAGGATCTCGCTCCGCTGATGCGCGCAGAGGTCTCATATCGCCGCTTCACAAAGGCAGACGTCAAGACAAGCTCCGACACGTCTTATGCGGCAATGCTCGCGTATCGCCTTGCTCTCCAGAGCACACTGAAGCCGCTTTTCAAGAACACGACCCCTGAATACGAGATCTTTGGGAACTACGTGCAAACGAAAGATGCGTCCTACCTCAAAGAACTCACCGAAGTGGCAAAGAATTACAAAGATGCGGCTGCCTCCACTGCGAATGTCGCGGCTCCGGCAGACGCTGTCGTGCAGCACCTCGCTATTCTTAATGCAATGCAGGAATTCGCGGCGACACTTGAGCAGCTGGTGGCACACGCGGAGGACCCGTTTGCCTCAGTGGCACTCTTGCGCAGCTATGATCAGGCCGAACGGAACATGTTCACATCGTTCAGTGGGCTCTACTCGTACAACGCGAAAAAACAGCTATGAGCCCCATTAGAGACTCCGGTCGTCCAACAACTGACCAAATGATGATGAAAGAAAATTCGTTGCCTGCGGTCTCTAACGGGGTGAAGAAGACCCTTTTGTCTGCGCTCGTTGTCTCGGGATGCTTTCTGCCTCTTTTTGCGAACGCGCAGGCGTATCAATACCAGCGACAGGGGATCTTCGACTGCAACCAGAACGGCGCGTTCGCGATGAATGTGGGGTCGCTCACGGCAAACGGGATATACGTGCCCGTTGCCGATGCGACCGTCGAGCTCAATACAGGGATCCTGGTGTACAAAGAATGCGTGCTGCGCGAAGTGATAGTCCGCCAGCGGGAAGCCGCCAGCGCAGCATATTTAAAAAGGTCTTACAAGGGGATCCAAGAGGGTCGCAACGGCAATCCACAGTACGCGGTGAATGAAGGGCAGGAACTCTTGACCGTAGGCGATCAAGTATTCGTTTCGTGGTTCCAGAGCGGTGCGCTCGATTCGCTCAATCCGGCTTTCAAGGCGGCGGTGAGTCGTGCCGTACTCGTCAATTACGACACAAGTACTAGGGCGCCGCAGACCGAGCTCACGTGTCCCTATGAGGGGGATCTGACCCCGTTCCAGACCAACCCGACACAGAATTTCAGTTTCGATGCTTTTCTTGCCGGGGCCGATCCGGATTGTGTCCCTCTATATGCAAAATTTGAAGCTCAGGATCTCGTAAACAGCAGGATCGCAGCGGCGAAACAGTACCAGCTTGATCAATGGAATTGGGGTCGCGGCTATTATGCCCTAACCGATGGGGCGCAAGATCCCCTGAACCAAAGGGTGCTCACGCCAGCCTCCAACGTGAACAGCACGTTCCAGAACGTCATCGATAGTTCTGTGCGCCAACTGGAAAGCGCCAACGACATCGGCCAGATGATAGGAGCTCTCTATGCCGGCGTGGCAACACAGATCGTGGCTGATTCTCAGGGACTCGCGGGCCTGTCTCAAAGCATCGGCGGCCAGCCATCATATCTCGATCAGGTCTCCTCGCAATCGGGGCAGGGCCTGCGGGATGCCGCCGTCAATGTCGCGAACAACAATCTCGCCGGCGCTCTGCGAACAGAGCAGCAGTACAATCAGGTCGTGAAATCGATCGGGAGTCTGCTCACGCAAGCGACATTGCAGCTGCGGGGCCTCGAGAATCAGTGCTGGGCTCTCGTCATTTCGAACGTGTGCACCGCACCACCAGACGCTGATAGAAAATGTACCGCCAAACCGCCTGCAAGCGGCAGTCTCACCGTTGCGACTTCGACCTATCAATTCGCGCAAGCGGTCATCGATTCCCAGATCGGAACTTTGGCGGCTCAAATACTACCCGCCATCCAGAAATCCGATGAAACGCTTGCAAAACTCACGAGTATCGCTGCACGTCTCTCGAATCCCGCCACACAATCCCAGGCACTCCAGGAGCTCGATCAGCTCGTCAGTGCGCGTCCTCCTGTTCTCCATACGCCGCCGGATGTGGCAGCGATCACACAGCAACAGCAAAGCACCCTGAGCTCATTGACGAATTTGCTGCAAACGACGAGAGATACATGGACAGGAGTCGGCTCTGATGGGAGCACTCCCGCAAATCTCTCATGGGACGGCACGACAAATCCCGGGGTCGGCTGGTGCAACGCCACGAACGATGCGACGAGAGCGGCGTGGGTCACAAAGTGGAAGTAATGAGTATGCCCGGCAGGACAATTTCGAATCGCCTTGTATGAATATTCACCAACGTATGACAAGAAAAAATGACTCAGCCGTTATGCAACCTTTCCGCAGTGTGACCTGCGGCAGGAATTATTCGAAATTGTACTAGCCGGGTATGATGACCTTCAAACAAACTCGTTGGCAAAGATCCGCAATCGTCTTTATTGCGCTCTTGGTCTGCTTCAGCGCAGGGGTAACAGCTATTCCCACCGTTACCCATGCGCAAGGTCTCAACGCTGTCGTGGGGGCTTCCGGCGTCGCGAATGATGCGGGGAGCACTTCATGCTCGAGCGGATGGAATTTGAGCAACTTAAATCCGATATGTTGGATGCGGGGCATATTCGCGGGTCTCGGATCGCTCTTTATGTACATCGGAATAACAGTCCTCACCTGGATGAGTATGCTCTTCGAATTTGCGCTGAAGGCGACCATAGTCGACTTCAGAGGTCTGATATTCAACAATATCGAGCAAGGGGTCAATACCGCGTGGAGCGCATTTCGCGATATCGCCAACATCCTTATCATCGGCATATTCACTTTTATCGCGATCGGCACCATTCTCGGATTGCAAACGTTCAACGCGAAAAAAATGGTCGCGAAGGTACTCATCATCGCCATTCTCATCAACTTCAGCCTGCTTTTTACCAAGATGATGATCGACGTGTCGAACTTCACCGCACTCCAGCTCTACAATGGAGCTCTCAAACAAGCGGACGAGGCGGCGGCGCCGTCCGCGACCGCAAACACAGGGGCGGGTGCTGCGACCATTACCGGCAACGGCATCGCCGGAAGTTTTTTGAGATTCCTCGGCGTCGGCGGGATCGCCGACTCATACAACGCGCTGCGCGGAATTCAGGAGAATAACGACAACGCGCTTCTCGGCCTTGTCTACGGCATTCTCTCTTTCGTCTTCCTCATCGCTACCGCGCTCGTCTTTTTATACGGCACCTACCTCCTTGCTTCACGGGCGCTCATTTTTATCTTCCTGATGGTCACCGCATCGCTCGCATTCGCGAGCTATCTTGTTCCCGCGTGGGAGAAGAGCAGTTATGGATGGGATGTATGGTGGAAATCGCTTATCGGGAGCGCTGTCTTAGCACCCGCATTGATGCTCTTTTTGTGGATAACGTTGAATGTCTCGAACTCCTTGAGCAAAGCACTCTGTAGCGGGGGCCATAATTGTGGGACCCTCGGCGCTCTCATGACGAGTCAGACGCCCGGGGCCAACATCGCCGCGCTCTTCAACTTCGTAATGGTACTCGGCATGCTCTTTATATCATTCAAGCTCTCGAGCAAGATCGCAGGAACTGTCACCGGATTCAATTTGGCCGGCGCTCTTGCTCTATCTCCCTTGATCCAAGGGAGCCGCTTCCTTGTGGGCGGCGCAGGACGTTTGGGCATTGGCATGCCGGCATATTTTGCTGCTAAAAGACTCGGCAAAGACGCAAAGAGAGAAAATAATGAAGCGGCGGCTATGGACCGGGCGGCGGACAGACACGAAGCGCTGGGGAACATTCCACTTGCAGAGCAAACGCGGAAAGCCGCCGCTGAAAAGAGGAGGTTGGCTGCAAGTAAATTGAAATCGATGGAACAGGCAGGAAAACTTGCGGATAGTCGCTTCAATATAATGGATACGAAAACTGCTCAGAACGTTGCCAAAACGGTCGGCATTACTGGTTTCGCAGCAGGACAATCAGGGAGAACTACTCTCGAAAAGAGTTATGCAGACCAAGTCAAAGGACGAACCGAAAAAGCAGAAAAAATAGCCGCAAAAATCGCACCGTCAGCAGAGGACAACGAAAAGGTGAAGGAGATCGAGAAAGAAAGGATCCGTCGCGAACGACGAAAGGAGGTTGAGGACCGGAAGAACGCAAAAGAAATAGCTGAGGCTGCGCTGAAAGACGCCGCGGACGAAGCAGACGGCAAAATGAATCCCGCAGGAGAACGACCGCTTAAAGAACAGCTGACAACGGCAGAGAAGGTTGCTAAAGCGACGAAAGATCAACTTACAACCGTGGGCAACGAGTTCCGCACCGCGTTCAAGGCCGCGGCGAACGATGGCACCCTCTACAGCCCGGAAAACGTTGCGGTTCAGGAAGACATTAGAGATTCCCTAAAGAAAATGGCAACTGAAAATCCTGCTCTCGCCAATGATCCGAAATTTGTTGCGCAACAAAAAGCGGCACAAGATATTATTGATCAAGCGGAGACCCGAGCAAGCAATCTCAGCGCTGACGAGCGGAATCAATATTCTGAAGCAAAGGATGCTGCGAAACGCGAACTTGACGCCGCTGCAGCGGAAGTCGCGGGGGGCAAAGCGACGGCGGCCGCAAAACATGATCCGGTCATTCAAGGTCTCAAGGCACAGCTCTCAACAATTACCGATTCGAAGCAGCGAAAAGTAATTGAAGACCAGCTCGCCAGTTCTGAAGAGCAGCGCAGAAGTGACATGCGACACCAAGAAGATCGTATCGAACAAGCACGCATTCAGGTCCAAAGTAAAATTCCTACCCTAGATCCCGCAGTCGTAGAAAGAGCAAGAAAATATGACGAGGTGTTTGGTCGATCGCGCGATGCGCGCAGCAATGCAGAACAATTGGTAGCACGTATCGGCAACATAGAAAACGATCCCAATCTCAAGAGGGTACAGAATGATTTTGCTACGGCTGAAAAAAAATACGGAGAGACACTGGAAAGAAAATGGCAGACCGATACGGAAAGACTTGCGAATCAAGCGGCGACAGAGGGGACCAAAGGACTGGCGACTTCTGCTCAAGGAGTTGTCAAGGAGTTCGCTGCAATACAGGGGGACATTCTCACGCGTACTTTGGGTAAAGTAACGCTTGTAAATAAGGCCGTACAAGATGAAATTCCGGACCTGTTTAAAAAGAAGGTGAAGACTGCCGGCTTGCGTGACGTGCTCGCAGATATACAAACTGGTTCGGGCGCAGGAGGAGGCGCGCCCGCTGCCCCCGCCGCACCAGCTAGCTAGTGCCCATTGATATATGGACATGAAAATGACACAAGATGAGTTGAATGCGAAGTTGAAGGAGCGGTTTAAGGAGCTCCCGAAGGTGTTGCAAGATGCTATTACGTCGACCGACATACAGAAGCAGCTGCGGGAATTGGCGGATACCAATAAATTGCATCTTGACCAATGGCAACTCCTGGAGAACGAGGTACTGCTCACGCTCATGGGGTTCCAGCCACCGGAGGAGCTTGCGGATAACATCAAAGCAGACCTTGATGTTACGCAGGAGATGGCACAGGACTTGGCTTCGAATGTTTCCCGCATCGTGTTCCAACCGGTCCGCGAACAGCTCGAGCGTGAGCTCGAGCATCCGGATGCAAGGGCCGCAGATACGACCGGGGTTGAAGATGTGCGCTCGCAAGTGCTGGGAGAACAGCCCGTAGCCAGTAGCTTGGAGCCTGAAGCCAGCACGAATGCCGAATCTGCTACAAGCTACAAGCTACAAGCTACAAGCTTCGTTGCACCGGCTACACCGCCCTCGACCTCACCTACGGGGAAAATAGAACGCGCGCCCGTATCAGCCGCCTACAAAGCCGGCGAGGCCTCGACAGTTCGGAAGTCCGTTGAAGACGATCCCTACCGGGAGCCACCGCAGTAAGCCAGTAGCTTGCAGCCAGTAGCCCGTAGCTCTATGCAATCACACGAAGATTTGGCGGTCTGGAAAAAGGCGGTTGCACTTTGTACATTGATATACCGGCTCACCGAAAAGTTCCCGTCGCGTGAGATGTATGGCCTTACATCACAAATCCGTCGCGCAGCCGTATCTGTACCATCAAACATAGCAGAGGGGAGACGGCGTGGGACCGATGCCGATTTTGGACATTTCTTGCGAATGGCGCACGGCTCCTTAGCTGAGCTTGAAACGCAGCTCTTAATAAGCAAGGAGCTTGCCTTTTGCACAGAAAAAGAGTTCGAAAACGTGCGTACACAAGTAACCGAAATGAGTAAAATGTTGCATGGTATGATTAAAGCGCTTCGGTAAGCTTGCCGGGTGCTTTTTTAGCTACCGGCTACAAGCTACCGGCTACAAGCTAACTCTATGCAATTCCAGGTACCACAATTCATCGAGGTCGAGGATAAGATTTTTGGCCCTTTGACCTTTAAACAATTCATCTACGTCGCCGGGGGCCTCGGCGCTTGTTACATCATGTGGCGCGTATTGCCCATGTATCTTGCGGCGCCTCTTGTGGTACTCACCGGTGGCCTTGCCGCAGGTCTTGCCTTTTTCCAGGTCAATGGACGGCCATTTATTCTTGCCCTCGAGAACGGGTTCTTTTTCCTTCTGCGAAGCAAGCTCTATCTCTGGAACAACACACGCAAAAAAAGTGTTGCGATGCCGGTGGTGGGCAAGATGGCGCAGGGGAGTGCCGAGATCTACGTGCCTAAGCTCTCCGAGAGCAGATTACATGAACTCTCGTGGAGTTTGGATATTAAGGAGCGTATCGCGGGAGGGGTCGCCAACGACGAGGAGCGCCACATTATCCGCACCGATCAAGACCTCGTCGTACCGATACGCACGGCGCAGCAAGCGCTCGCGCGCAGCCAGTAACCTATGCCCACAAAAACAGAAGATAAAGGCCCGCGCGCCTCCGCCCGCTCAACGCAGGAATTCCTGCCGGTTTCCGAGGTGCGCGACGGTGTCATCGTACTCAAAGACGGCGGCTTGCGCGCCATACTTCTCGCCTCGAGCATCAACTTCGCGCTTAAATCCGAAGATGAACAAACCGCATTCATCGTGCAATTCCAAAATTTTCTCAACTCGCTGGATTTTTCCGTGCAGATCTTCGTGCAGTCGCGCATGCTCGACATCCGCCCCTATGTGGCGACACTGGAGGCCGCGTACAAGGAGCAGCTCGACGACCTCATGCGCATCCAGATCCGCGAATATATCGAGTTCGTAAAGAGCTTCACCGAAGCCGCCAATATCATGACAAAAAATTTCTTCGTCGCAGTGCCGTACTCTGCGTCGATCGACATCACGCAGAGGGGTCCGCTCGCACTCTTGCCATTCGGGAAAAAGAAGAAAGGGAGCGAAGAGGCGAACAGGTCGTTCGAAGAACAGGTCACACAGCTCGAGCAGCGTGTCTCGATCGTGCAGCAGGGGCTGGTGCGCACCGGCGTGCGCACGGTACAACTCGGCACCGAAGAAGCAATAGAACTTCTCTACAAGATGTTCAACCCCGGTGAGGAAGGCAAGCCGATGCCACTCCAAAAATAGGTCTATGGCGCTCTTAGATCTGTTCAAGAAGAAACGAGTGGAGGGGCCCAATGTTTTGCCTGTCCTTCCCGAGGACATCTACAAATCGGGGGTGTTGGATCTGCAGGACGTGATCGCGCCACACGCGCTCCGGATCTCTTCGCGCGAGCTCGACTTGGGCGAGCGCATCGCCCGCACATTCTTCGTCATCTCCTACCCCCGCTTCCTCACCACAGGCTGGTTCGCCCCCATCATCAACATGGACAAGGTCATCGACATTTCTATTTTCATCCATCCGATGGACACCAATGAGATGCTGCGAAAATTCCAGAAAAAAGTCGCCGAAGTGCAGAGCCAGATCTCGACGCGCGAACAGAAGGGCATGGTGCGCGACCCGATGCTCGATACCGCGTATTCGGATCTGGAACAGCTGCGAGATTCTCTCCAGCAGGCACAGGAGCGCATTTTTGAGGTCGGTCTCTATCTCACGATCTACGGCAACACCCGCGAGGAGATCGACAGAGTCGAGACAGAGGTCCGCTCGATCCTCGAATCGCGTCTCGTGTACATCCGCCCCGCGCTCTTCCAGCAGGAGCAGGGCTTCCGCTCTGTCTTGCCGCTTGCGACCGATGAGATCAACGTCCACACGAAGCTTAATTCCGCCCCGCTCTCCTCGATCTTCCCGTTCATTTCATTCGACCTCACCTCGGACCGGGGTATTCTCTACGGTATCAATAGACACAACTCATCGCTCATTCTTTTCGATCGTTTTTCTTTAGAGAACTATAATTCGGTCACATTCGCAAAGAGCGGCGCCGGTAAAAGTTATACCACGAAACTTGAAATATTGCGAAGTTTAATGTTTGATACAGAGGTCATCGTCATCGACCCCGAGCGCGAATATGAATATTTGGCCGAGACGGTGGGCGGGCGCTACTTCAACATTTCACTCTCGAGCGAGCACCATATCAACCCTTTCGATCTCCCCGTGCCGCGCGAAGATGAGAACCCCGGAGACATCTTGCGCAACAACATCATTACATTGGTCGGGCTCTTCCGCATCATGTTGGGCGGCCTCACTCCCGAAGAAGACGCGGTCATAGATCGCGCCATTACCGAAACATACGCGCTCAAAGACATCACCGCCGAAGCGAACTTCGCGCTTGTCGAGCCGCCGCTTCTCTCGGACTTCGAGCTCGTGCTCTCGGGCATGGAGGGGAGCGAGTCGCTGGTAAATCGACTTTCGAAATACACCAAGGGTACGTGGTCAGGATTCATGAACCGCCCGACCAACGTGGACATGAATAAAAAACTCATCGTATTTTCTGTGCGCGATATGGAAGACGACCTCAAGCCCGTCGCCATGTACATCATCACGCACCATATCTGGAACACGGTGCGCAAAGAGTTGCGCAAGCGCCTCCTCGTCATTGATGAAGCGTGGTGGATGATGCGCAGTGAAGACACGGCATCCTTTCTTTTTTCCATCGCGAAGCGTGGACGCAAATACTATCTCGGCATTTCCACGATCACACAGGACGTCTCCGACTTCCTCAATTCGCCCTACGGCATCCCCATGATCACCAACTCCTCGATCCAACTTCTCTTGCGCCAATCGCCGACATCGGTCGATCTTGTCCAACAGACATTCAAACTTTCAGACGAAGAAAAATATCTACTCTTGGAATCGGATGTGGGGGAGGGGATATTCTTCGCGGGGCTGAAACACGTCGCCATCAAAGTGATCGCATCGTATACTGAAGATCAGATCATCACCTCGGACCCCTCACAAATTCTCGCGATCAAAAAAGCTAAAATGGATCTCGCGAGTGCGAACGAACCCACCTTGCCCTCGCAAGCGCCTGCTCACGCTGCCCCGGGAGCTGATACTGCGACCACGAGTGCACCCCGCCTCGCTTCGGTATGAGCGCGCGCTTTGCTGGGGCTCTTGCTGGATTTCTTGCACTGTCCGCACTCTTTCTTGCAATGCCCGGCTATGCACAATTCACCTCTCCGGAGCAAGGTGCGGATCTCTCGATCTCTCTTTCGCCCGCACACCCTGATGCGGGAGACACGGTGCGTTTGAGCGCACGGAGCTTGAGCTTAGACCTCTCCGAGATCACGCTGACGTGGCATGCGAACGGAAAAGTGATCGCGCAAGGAGATGGCGTCGATACGGCGACAGTCGTCGCAGGAGATCTGGGGACCGAGACGAAGATCGTGGTTGATGCGATCATGCCGGTCGGCACGGTCGCGTCTGCGCAAGTTACGATCATACCGACCGGGCTCGATCTGCTGGTCGATTCTGATTCTTTTGTTCCGCCCTTCTACCGGGGCGGGGCGCGCGTTTCAGCGGGAGTGGATCTTCATCTGCAGGCCATTCCCCGCTTCAAGCTCCCGACGGGTTTCTTTGCGGCCGACGCTGACCTCATCTACACCTGGCGGAGGAACGGTGAGGTCATCGCGGGCGTTTCGGGAAGAGGAAGATCGAGCATAACAATTCCTTCACCACATCTCTTCGGTACTGACATCATAACACTCGAAGTCCGCACGAGGGACACAGCGCTCTCGAGCGCGAGATCGCTTTCCCTCTCATCGACCGAGCCCATTCTCTTACTCTATAAAGATCATCCGCTCTTCGGCATCCTGTACAACGATGCACTTTCCGCTTCGACCTTCATCCCAGAATCTGAAATGACGTTCGCGGCGATACCTTATTTTGCGCAGGTGCAAAGTGCGAATGATGCCCAGCTCATTTTTGACTGGCGGGTCAATAACACCAGAGTGGCGCAAAATGCCGCGCGTCCGAGTGAGATAACCATCAACGCAAAGAACTCAACGGGAATCGCTCTTCTCGGACTTGAACTCACTCATGCAACGAATTACTACATGGATGCAAAAAGTTCCTGGAACATCAATTTCTCCGAAAGTTCTGGCGTACAAGATCAATTCCATTCTGTGGACCAATAAACCATGAAAACCAAGACTGTCATTGAGTATATCCTCGCGGGCGTAGTGGTCCTTATCCTCGGGGGGCTTTCAGGGTGGTATTTTTTCCTGCGCGGGCAATCACAGACAAGCCGTGCGGGAGCTGCAGCGCGCGGGTACGGGGCAACGGCACCCATGGGGAACGCGGGGAATACCGTTTTTGGAAGTGGCGCGCGGGACACGCAAGGTTCACCCACGCAAACGGCACGTCCGCCGCAGCTGTGGCATGTCCAAAGCAAACCCGTTGCCGGTCTTGCATTTATAGGGACTGGAAAGGATGTGCGCTTGCGCTACGTCGAGCGTGCGACCGGCTATGTGTTCGAGGCCGATCCGGAAACGGGGAATACACTGCGACTCTCCAATACGCTCCTCCCGAAGATCTACGAGGCACAGCTCACAGAAAGCGGACGTGTGATCGAGCGCTCGCTTGATGAGGTGGGCAACATTACGACGTTCATTGCAACTATTTCCACCAGTACGCCCGTCTCCGATACCGCGACATCCACGCGATCACTCCCCGGGCTGTATCTGGCAAAAAACATCACACAGATCGTGACAAATCCAAAGTCCGATGAATTGTTCTATCTCGTACACGAAGGCACAGGGGTCACCGGAGTCCGTTCGCAGTGGAATGGATCAAAACAAAAAACAATCTTCACATCCTCGATCACGCATTGGCGTTTGCTGTGGCTTGAGGACGGCCGTATCATTCTTGCACAGGCCGCTTCAGGTGGCGTGCCCGGATACGCGTATGAGCTCAAGGCTGACGGCACGCTGGATCCGCTTCTGCGGGCAACGTCCGGTCTTACGATCTTGCCCCGCTCCGCCCCGGCGGGGCAAAACGCGTCGGGTGCGCTCCTTTGGGGAGAATCGGCGGGTAGCGCCATGGCTCTCTACGCACAGGCGACTCCGAACACACAAGCGGTGCTCCTCCCGATAAAAACGGTTGCAGACAAGTGCGTATGGCAAAGTGGCAAGGAATTAATCGCATATTGCGGCGTGCCGCAGACACCAACGATCAGAAATTTCCTCGACGACTGGTACCGTGGAGCCATACACTCGTCCGACGCCTTCTGGCGCGTGGAGGCTCTCGCCGGCTCTGCCGAACTTGTGTACTCGCCGGCCGGTACGTCGGTCGATGTTACCGATCCGATCGTGGACAGCGGAGGAGACTATGTCGCATTCATAAATGCGACCGATCGATCTCTCTGGCTCCTGCGGCTCAACAAATGATTCCCATGAAGAAATTCCTACAGTATCTGAGATCTCGCGGACGTTTTGTACTCTACCAAGTGGGAACCTTTGTACCGCTTGCGCAAACACCGGGGTCATCAAAATTGGGGCAGCTCTACGCTACGCAGGGCGATCTCTCGAATTTCGTCAACAGCCTTTTCAAATTCGCGCTTGTGATCGGTGCGATCGGCGCCGTCTTGCGGATAGCCTATGCAGGGTACCTCTACATGGGAGCAGCCGATATGTGGAGCACAAAGAGCGCGGCCAAAGGCATCCTCGGCGAAGTGACGTTCGGGCTCCTCTTGCTTCTTGCAATTTATCTTATTCTCTACCAGATCAATCCGGATATTTTGACCTTGAAAGCCCTCCAAAACATCACGCCGGCGAAGGTAGACTGACGGTCAGGTGAGTGCGAGGACCTCAGGAGGACACGCCCTACTCTGTTGCGTATTTGATCACCACTCTACGGTTGCGTCACTGTCACGCATATTTTTCTGCTGAAAAATTGCGCGACCCCGCCTCGGCGCCGAGCGCCTCCGGCCTTGCGACGGGGCCCCGCCCCCGTCTCACCCCGCGATTCCTTGCGTTACACTGAATATTTAATCACGACTCGTCTATTTCTTCCTTCTCCCTGTGACTCTGTTTTCACGTTCGGCGCGTCCTGGAGCGTCGTGTGAATAATGAGACGTTCGTATGAGCTCATGGGGGAGAGCTCGACGTCGTACTGGAACGAGCGCGCACGCTCGGCCATCATGAGGGCCTTCGCCTGCAGATCCTTGATCTGCTTCGCGCGATAGTCGTTGACGTCGATCAGGAACATCGGGGAGCGCTCCGCTATCTCTCCTTCCGCGGGAGCAGGCAGGCGTTTCTCGTAGATCTTTTTTACCAAGGTGTCGAGCGCGTGCACAGTGTCGCCATGTATGCCGATAAGGACGCGGGCCTCCGCCTCGGTGCGGATCGAGAAGATCTCCTGTCCGGCGATCGAGCTATGCTCGACGCTCACATAGGGGACGCCGAGAGCAGCAAGGAGTTCCTTGAGAATTGCTTCAACATCCGGCATCGGGGAACTATACTCCTCGTGCCCGGATTTTCAAAATAACTGACCGCCTTAATGCGGACTACTCCGTCCGAACCGTTTACCCGACGCGAGCTCCTGCCCGATCATGAATACATTGCTCGTAAGCCAGTAGAGGGGTGCCGCGGAAGCGACGAAGTACGAGATGATACCGAACATCGCGGGGAATACATAGCGCGCCTGCAGATCGAAGCTCTTTGCCATATCACCCGAAAGAGACGCTTCGACCGGTGTGCTTTCAAGCGCCTTCTCACGCGGTCCCATCGACAAGCGCGAGTAAGCGAGCTGGGAGAGCGCTATCAAGGCCGCAAGAACGAGATTGTGGCTGGCCGCCATGTCTACATATCCAAGGAATTCCATGTTGACCGATTCGGGCACCGGAACAAATGAGTAGAGCAGGGAGGTGTCGATGTTCGGTAATCCGCCGTTTAAAAACACCCAGTAGAGACCGATCAGAACGGGAAATTGAACGAGGAGGAGTCCGAGGCTCGCAAAGGGATGTACACCACGCTCCCGATAGAGAGCAAATATTGCCTGACTCTGCTCGGGAGAATTCTTCTTGTATTTTTTCTTGATCTCCTCCACTGCCGGCGCGACCTTTTTCATCGCAAGTTGCGACTCTATAACGCGCTGTGAAAGGGGATAGATGATGATGCGTACGACTATCGTGAGCGCGATGACCGCAAGCCCCACGTCGTGGGTTGGGATGACGCCGACGAAAAAGACAAGGCCGTTGTAGAGCGGGTCGTACACCGTCGCGTGAAAAAGTGTGGAAATCACAGTGTGGGCATTGTACCCTGTAGTAGAATTTCGGCTACTGAATTTTGCGCCTGCGCCGCGAGCCCTGTAGTGAAGCTTCGCTCTACTACGGGGCGAGCCGAAATTTCACTACAGGGTTGTATCCCCCAAACCCGCTCGCCCCAAAAGTGTTTTGATGTCTTTCTTCGTATCTGCAAAGGATGCCTCTGCTGCCTCACGCTTGGCATGAAAAACGAGTACAGTGGGGCTCTGGAGACGGGCAAGAAGGGGCCGCAAAGCCTCGCGCACGCGGCGCTCTATCCGGTTGCGATCGACTGCCCGCGCCGCCATTTTTTTAGGAACAACCACGGCCGCTTTTGCCCTCTCTCCTTCCGGAAGCGGTGCTATGGTAAGGGAAAAACAGGTCCCATGCACACGCCGTGACCTTTTACGATCAAGGCCGAGAAAGTCAGACCGCGACAGACGGTATTTTTTTGGCATTTGTCAGACCGAGAGCTTCGCGCGCCCTTTGCGGCGGCGGCGGCGCAGTACATTGCGACCAGAGGCACTCCCCGAGCGCGCCAGAAAGCCATGCGTCTTTGCGCGCTTGCGTTTTTTTGGCTGCCACGTTCGTTTCATGCGGGGAATGGTAGCATAGCCACTGGGGTTTAGCCATTAGAAAATGTGGTTTTGTTTTTTCTAACCCCGAGCGGCTGGTGGCTAATTACTGTCCCCAGTGTATCCCCACCTTATACACTCGGATTCCCAAAACGCACGCACTTCCCTTGGGAGATGCGGCGCGTATAATGGGACCGACTTCTGCGCATGACAACCCTCACTTCTATGAGCAATCGCGAACTATGGCAAAATGCGCTCGTCCAGATCGAGCTTGGGACCTCTGAGGCATCCTTCCGCACGTGGTTCCGGAATACCGATATCGCAAGCCGCGAAGCGGGCACTGTCCATGTGGCAGTTCCTTCGAAGATCGTCAAAGAATGGCTCATGGAAAAACATCATAAGCTCATTATGAAGGCTCTCCGCGGCCTCGACAGCTCGGTGCGCACCGTCGAATATGCCGTTCACCGCTCGGCGGCCGCTCCAAGCGAGCGCAAGCTCCCGCGGCCACAGGTGAATGAGAACGCCGCACTTGATCTGCAGGCTCTGTATATCGACAAGCGCGATAATCTGAACCCACGCTACACGTTTGAGACCTTCGTCGTTGGGCCATTCAACGAACTCGCGCACGCTGCGGCAAAAGCCATTCTTGAGCGTCCGGGGCTTGCATACAATCCGCTTTTTATTTACGGTCAGACAGGCCACGGCAAGACACACCTGATCCAGGCGGTCGGAAATTATTTTAAGAAAGGCCACGCGAACAAGAAAGTGCTTTATGTGACCTCGGAGCGTTTTTCGGTGGATTACATCAATGCCGTGCGGGCAGGCCACGCGAATAATTTTAAGGACCAGTACCGCCAATATGACGTCCTTATCATGGACGACGTGCAATTCATCGCGAACACGGAAAAAACTCAGGAGGAATTGTTCCACCTCTTCAACGCAATGCGCGACAACAACAAACAGATCGTATTCTCGAGCGACAAGCATCCCGCACTCCTGCCGGGTTTGGAGGAGCGTCTCAAGGGTCGTTTCGGCGCCGGGATGATCGCGGAAATTCCCGAGCCGGATCAGGAATCGCGTGTTGCGATCATTCGCTCAAAAATAGAGCAGCATGGCTTTGCCATACCCGAAGATATCATCCAGTACATCGCGGAGAATCTCCGCGGAAATATCCGTGAACTCGAGGGGGTGTTGAACATGATCGTGTGCAAGTCGCAGCTCAAGGGTAAGGCGGTCTCACACGCAGACGTGCGTGCCCTCATTAAACACAACGTGAAGCCCAACCGCGGTGTTTCGGTCGACGAGGTCGTGCGCCGCATCGCGCAGTACTACGATATTCCCGAGAAAAGCATTTACGAGAAGACCCGCAAGAAGGAGGTCGTGAAGCCCCGGCAGATAATCATGTACATGTTGCGGGAGGAATTCAGTGTGTCCTACCCGTCGATCGGCGAGAAGCTTGGCGGCCGCGACCACACGACGGTGATCCACTCATGTGAAAAGATAAAAGAGGAGATCAAATCCAGCACATCGCTCGAGGCCGAGCTCGAGCACATCCGCACACTCATTCACGCATAACACTGTGTACATCGAGTGAATATGTATCGAACAAACCACGAGTAATCCCCACCCCAAAAAATCAGAATTATGTTATGAACACTTTACTCGAGTCATCCGCATTTTTTTCAACACATCCAAACTCCAGAAAAATGGATTGGGGATTGAATAAAAAATACTTTTCCCCAATATCCACACTACTAATAGTAGTAATAGTATCTATATAAAAAGAATTTAGTATGAAGGTAACAACAACTAAGGAGAAAATTCTTAATGCTGTTTTATTGGCGGAGCGGATAACGGGAAAGAAAGAATCTCTCCCTGTACTTTCATGCGTGCTTCTTGAGGTTGGTGGAGACTTGTTGGTGCGCGCGACAAATTTAGAAGCGGGTATTGAGATACACGTCCCTTGTGAGATCGAAGATAAGGGGGTCGTCGCTGTTTCTGCGGTAGTACTTTCACAAACATTACGCTCAATTTCCGGGGAAAAAATCACACTCAAAACTGAAGAGGGAAATTTAGTGATAGAGTCGCGTGGTACCAAAACCCTTATAAAATCTATTCCGAGCGAAGAATTCCCCAAACTCGGTGAGGCGGACGAGAAGAATGGCGTGAGTGTCTCGCGGCCGGAGCTTATGCGCGGCATTCAGTCTGTTTCGTATGCCGCGTCCCCCTCGATGATCCGGCCAGAATTGGGGAGTGTGTACGTTTCAATAAAACCCGGCGCGATCGTGTGTGTTGCAACCGACTCCTTCCGCCTCGCAGAGAAAAAAATCTCCGACGTCACGGGAAAACAAAGCACAGAACTTTTAATTCCACTCAAACACGCGCTCGAACTCTCTCACGTGCTCGAGCGTGTGGAGGATGACGAGATACGTTTATCGGCGGATGATTCGCAGATGTGCGTTGCTGCGGGCGGTGTGCGCTACATATCGCGCGTTGTTGATGGCACATTCCCGAATTACAAGGAGATCATGCCAAAAACATTCTCAACCGAAGCAACCATCTTGAAAAATGATTTTGCCGAGATGCTCCGCAAAGCACGCGTATTTTCCGGTAACGACCAGCATGTCGGCTTGCATGTGTATCCGAAGCGTAAAATTTTCAGCGCCACGGCGCGAAGTGCCGAAGTGGGCGAGATGTCGGATTTGATCGAGACGGCAGTCTCCGGCGAAGATCTTGACATAAATTTCCACATCGGCTACCTCGCCGACTGTCTTCCCACCATTGAATCCGATTCGATAATCTTGGGCTTCGCCGGGGCGGGTAAACCACTCGTTGTCCGCGGAGTCTCTGACCCATCCTTCACGTATCTCGTGATGCCGCTCAATAGGTAGGTCCAGGATCCGGCTCTGTAATAAATTGCGAACCTGCCCGTCAGGTATTGCATGATGCCGTCTTATATCTTTTCGCAGAGAATATTCACTGTTGCGGCAGTGTCGGTCGGGGCACTCCTTTTGGCCGGCCTTTTCTTGTATCAAGTGCATGCACCACCCTTAGCTCGCGCGCTCAGCGCAGGCAGCGCGGCGATCACGTCCTCCCCGGGCAAGGCTTATCTCTCCGCACAAGCGCCCGTTGTGGCAGTCTCGGGCGAGGAAGCGCCGATGGTCGAGGTCAACATCGCGAATAACGGCCTCGTGCTTTTGCGCGGAGCGCACGTACTCGCAATGAATGGCGGCACGATCCATGTGGGGATGTCATGGGGTTCGTCGGATCTTACGTGGATACTGGAGACAAATTACAACACCCAATTTCTCACACAGAATGGCAAAAAAGAGACACTCTCGGATATTCAGGTGGGTGACATCGTTACGGTGACAGGAAAAATAAGTGGAGGCGGCACGGAGCCGATAATTGATACGCAGGTTGTGCGGGAGTAAGCGGTGGAATGTTTTTTCGTTGTTCCCTATCCCGTTACGGCCGTATCTCCGTACAAAAGTTTGAGCCTCTTCAGTCCGCGGTGAAGCTGCACGCACAGAGCGTTCCGTGATTGTCCGGTAATACCGGACATCTCTTCAAGTGACAGATCCTGAATGTAGCGCATACGCATCACTTTTCGATACACCTCGGGGAGGCGCTGGATCAAGAGAAGTGCCGCCTTTCCATCCAGGATGTCGTAGAGACGTCCGCGCTCGTCGATGGCCGGCTCATAGCCATCTTCGAGAAGAACATCGAGGGAGAGCGTTTTGTGCTTGCGATATTCATCTACAATAAGGTTATTGAGAATGTGGTAGAGAAATGCTTTCATCACATCGATCTTTCCGCCTTTGACGAGGTAGCTCCACGTTCTCATGAAGGTATCCTGCACCAAGTCTTCAGAAAGTCCGCGATTTTGGAGCTTGAAAAATGAGTGTCGGCTCAGGCCTTTGCCGTACTCGTGCTCCGCCGATGTTAGGAGCGCCTCCGCCCTGCGTACAGCATCGCTGTTAGAAAAGCCCGCTGTTTTTACCCTGCGTTGCGGCGTTTCTTGGAGTTTATTCATCATATCGAGGGGCGACATAGCCCGTGCCACCACTCTGTCACTCTTGCGGTGATATTTTCATGAAGATACTGTCGAGATTTTGACTATACCACGTCGGTACCTTAATGGCAATTTTTTGTAATAATCCGGGCCCCGAGACGGCACTGGTAGTATGAAAAAAGATATTAAAAAAGAACAGACCACAAACATCACCAAGGAAAGACTTGATCTGGGAGAGATCGGTATAACGATGCGTTTGTGGGAAGAAAGCTGGGACTATATCAAGACCATCGTAGACACGGTACGGGAGCCGTTCTTGATTCTTGATGAAAAACTTCGGGTGATGGTGGCCAACGAATCTTTTTGCCGGACATTTCAGGTCGAGCTGAAGGATACCGAGAAAAAACTGGTGTATGAACTCGGGAACGGTCAATGGAATATTCCCGCCCTGCGGAAACTTCTTGAGGATATCCTGCCCCAAAATTCTTTTTTTAAAGGGTTTGAGGTCGTCCACGAATTTCCCCTCATCGGGCGCAGGGTAATGATCCTGAACGCCCGCCGGATCTATAAAGGGGATGCTGTCGCGGGATTATTTCCCCCCATCATACTTCTCGCCATAGAGGACGTGACAGAAATAATGTTCATTGCCGACACGGTAGCCCTCCACGCGAATCATCTTGGGGGTCGAATGGTGGAACGGACGCAGAAACTGGAGATGCAGATAAAAAAATTGGAAAAAGAAATCGGCGAATTCAAAAAGAAGTCCTGAAAAGACCGCGCCAGATTTTTACTGCACCGTAAACGTTATTGTTTGCTCTTCGCTTGTACCATCGAGGTGCAGCGCAACGGCGCGCAAGACCGCAGTGCCGCGCGCGTTTGCGGTAAATGAGGCTGTGTAGGGAGGCTGCCCGGTCGTGCCGATGAGGGCTCCATTGACGAAATATGAGATGTTTGTGATCTCCCTTGCTTGCGATGAGGCGGCGCTAAAGGTGATTGACGCGCCGAAGGGGATGGATGCGCCTTGCTGCGGAGATGTAATTTGGAAACCCGATTGCGCCGTGTCAGTGCCGGAGTTACCCGGAATATCCGGTCCTCCGGGCACCCCCTGATCGGTACTGGTCGCCTCCGGTGCGAATTGTTGACCGGCCCAGATCTGCACCGGATAATCCCAATAGGCGAATTGTGGATCGCTCCAGGGATTCGTCGAGCGGCCTGCACGCGGATTATCTTTGTCTATCCAATACAAAATATCGTGGACGCCCCGCGAAGGATCAGTGTTCCAGTTGCCACTCAAGACCGGAGGAAATGAAGACGAGCTCGCGTCCGGTGCGGATGCCTCAAAGGTATCAGATTGCGAAGAGTACTTTTGGAGTGCTGCATCCATGAATTCATGCCACATCGGCGCAATAATGAATGCAGCTATTCTTTTCGCCATTGCGGTGTTGTTATTGTTGCCCGCCCACGCGCCGACGGCAATGCCCGGCGTATATCCCAAGATCCACACGTCATGGAAATCGTTGGTCGTTCCCGTTTTGTCGGCAACATCATAGCCCGGAAAATTCAGGGGCGAGTCGGCCCCGAATTCTGGCGTGCGCGCGACATTGTCGGAGAGCACGTCGTTGATCTGCCGCGCGATCTGCGGATCAAGCACTTGTGTCGCCTGCTGCTGGTAGCTTTCAAGAATAGTGCCGGCATTATCTTCGACGCGCAAAATACCCGTCGGGGGATTCCGGAGGCCATCGTTGGCGAATACGCTATAGGCCCCCGTCATTTCCAAAAGATTCACCTCTCCGCCGCCCAAGACGAGCGTGAGCCCGTATTGATTGGCATTGCTCAGTGTTGTGATGCCGAGGTCCCGCGCAGTTGTGATCGAATCCCTGATCCCCGCAAGATAGAGAGTTTTGACCGAAGGAACATTCACCGACTGCGCGATCGCGTTGCGCAGTGTTATTGGGCCCTTGAATGTGCCGTCGAAATTGTCGGGGGAGTAACACGGCGGCGTGTCGTTCAAGATATCCTGCACCCCGCATCGCGTCGAGAACTGTGTCTTCAGATCGAAGACGACCGTGTCGGGCGTGTAGCCCTTTTGAAACGCGGTCGCGTACACGAACGGCTTGAACGAAGAACCGGGTTGGCGATTCGCAAGCGCGACGTTCACCTTGCCGTCGATCGTCTCGTCGAAGTAGCCCTTTGATCCGACCATGGCGAGAATTTGCCCCGACTTCGGGTCGATCGCAACGATCGCTTGATTGGATGCGTTGAAATCTCTCAGCATACTGGGCGCGAATTTGGCGACGATTTCCTCGGCTTTTTTCTGCAGGTCGTAGTCGAGCGTCGTCGTAACACGCAAGCCGCCCTGACTTACCGCATCAACTCCATACTTTTGCTCGAGGTGTTCGCGGATATAGAAGACGAAATGCGGCGCCTTGATGCCGGCCTCGCGCACGTCCTTGAATTGCACCTTTTCGTTGAACGCCTGGTCGTATTCCTCGTCCGTAATGAATCCGCTATCCTTCATACGGAACAGAACGAAATTTTTGCGCTCATCAAGCGCATCTCGGTGGTTGCCGTACGGAGAGAAATACGTCGGCGCTTGCGGAAGTGCCGCAAGGTATGCCGCTTGTGCCAGATCCACATCTTTCGCGTCGACGCCGAAAAAATACTGGCTCGCTTCCTGTACGCCGTAGATCGTACCACCGTACGGGCTCTCGTTGAGGTACGTATTCAGTATCTGGTCTTTGGTGTACACGTGCGTCAATCGCAGGGCGAGGATGATTTCTTGGATCTTACGGGAGACGGTCTTCTCCTGCGTGAGAAGCGCGTTTTTTACCACTTGCTGGGTGATGGTCGAGCCGCCCTGGCCGCTTAGGGGTTTTCCCTGAAGAATGTTTGTGCCGACAGCCCGCAAGAACGACAGCGGGCGAAAACCCGCGTTGGTATAGAATGTTTCATCTTCCACCGCGACCGCCGCTTTTTGGACGTACGGAGAAATTTGGTCTATCGGGACGGCTGTGCGCCGCATAGTGCCGTGTACATCGTAGAGAACGATGTTGCCGGTGCGGTCGTAAATTTTCGTTGATTGCGCCACCTGACGGTTCTGGAAGTTGTTGATGGCCGGGATCGGCATTACCGTTGCCCACACGACCGCGGTTCCAAGGATGAGCAAGACGACCGCCGCAGAGCCGATAATGCCGAATTCAAGCCACGCAGGAAGCGCCCGCCATATGTAGACGAGGCGCCGCAACAATTTTCGGAGAGACCGCATATTCGAGTGATTATATCGCTTTTAGACGTCTGACCTAGCGCACTCTTGCAAGGTGTGTAACGGCGATGGCTATGGCATCGTATTCGTCATCATGCTCGATCTTTTTTTCTATTTTCACGAGCGCACGGAGCATTTGGGCGACCGCTTTTTTGTCGGCGCTTCCGCTGCCTGCCGCCGCACTCTTCACCTCGCCGGGCGTATATTCAAATACTTTAAGGCCAGCGTTGTTGGCGGTGGAGAGCAGAGCGCCGCGCACTTCGGCGACCCGCATTGCGGTCTTTTGATTCGTGCTGAAATATAATTTTTCCATCGCGAGGCAATCCGGCTCGTGAGTCTTGATGAGCCGCGCACATTCGTCGGCGACGATCGCAAGCCGCTCCGGAAAATCCATACTCGCCGGAGTTTTGATACACGCGGAGTACAGCAGAATTTCTTTCCCTGCCCTGAGCGAAGTCGAAGAGCCACCATTTTTCTCCACGACCGCAACCCCACATCTGCCGTATCCCGGATCTATCGCAAGCACTCTCATAGCTTGTAGCCAGTAGCTTGTAGCTGGTAGCAAAACGCCATGCATCTAGTATCGCATTTCTTCAGGCTACAGGCTCCAAGCTACGAGCTGCTGGCTATTCGGCGTTGGTGTACACTTCTTCCACGTCATCATGTGCATCGATCTGTTCCATTATTTTCATTAGTTGCGCGTCATCGGTTTCTGAAAGTGGGACAGTGGTCTTGGGAGTATAGCCTTCCGCGGTTTTTTCAAATGCCCAAAGAGCGCTTCCGGGGGATGCGAGTGCGAGACCGAGCGCAGAAAGCAGATGTTTTATTTCTTGTGCCGTGCGGTTGCGACTGTCGGTGAGCGCTTCGATCACGATCGCAGCGCCACCCGGACCGTAGGTCTCATAGGTGACGGCTTCGAGCGCTGCTGCGTCTGATGCGGTCCCTTTTGCGACCGCGCGCTCGATGGCATCTTTGGGCATATTTTCTTTCTTTGCCCGTTCGATCATCGCACGCAGGCCCGGCGCGCTCACATCACCATTGGCCTTTTTACTCTCAACGGCGATGCGTTTCCCGAATGTACCCCACACTTTACTTTTCGCGCTGTCATTCGCACCCTTTTGCCGCTTTATCTGCGCCCATTTATTGTGTCCGGACATGGAGCCATTGTATACAGATTGCAAGAGTCTCGCAAAAATGAGTTACCATGTCGGTATGATGGATCTTTTCGGCGTAGTTGCGGCGCTCGTTCTTGGCCTTGGTACAGCGTCCTTCGCGCCTGTATCGGCCCCCTCACAAACGGCGCTCGTAGGTTCCCCGACTCCTCTCAGTACGAAAATCCCAGCGGAATGTCGCGACGGACACACGTATAACGTGAAGGAGGGTGAGAAAGGTACGCCGGAGATGACGGTGACCGACGATGGAGAGGCGTACAAGAACATGCCCGGACGCGTGATCATGCGCACGAACGATGGGAAGACCATCACACGCATATGCCGCGATACGATGGAGCAGACGCTGCAGGCGATAGTCGACGCGGACAAGGCCGAGCTCGAGGACCTCAAGCGTTATCTTGCGGGCGAGACGCAGGGGAGCCCGACGGTAGCACCTGCGCCGGGGCTTTCGACCGATGATTTGAAAGAGCCGGCGGCTCATGAGACGCCCCGAACGACATTGCGGTCGGAGCAAAAAGAGGCAAAAGAGAATCCGCCGGAGGAACTGCAGGGAGCCCCCCTTAATCCTGATTTGTGGCAGAGCGCGAACATCATGCCGTCTTCGAATTGCCTGGACTCCGAATCTCTGGAATCGTGCTTTGCGCGGCGGCGCGTCGAATTCGCACAGGAGCTGGACCGATCGCAGACGGATTTTGATGCGCGCTTTGAAGCGCGGCAACGGGAAATCGGCGAGTTCAGGCAGCGGCTGCAAGATGAGGCGGCGCGTGCGCCTACGTCCGAGCAAGTGCAGGCACCTGTCCTGACTGCGACGGGGGAGAACGTCGATGCGGCGATAGACCAGCGATACGTCGAAGCGCGCGAGCGTACACAGGCACGTTTGGATCGTATGGATGCGCTCATCACTGAGCAGACAGGCTCGGGCGACGGCGGTGACACTGCACGCGAGCTTGTCCGCCAAGAATTGCAACGACAGGCCGAGGCCATCCAAGCCGAATATGAGAATTACCGCGCGGGCACGCCGTCTGCAAGCCTGCAGCAGGCGATAGGGCAGGCGCAACGTGGAGAGGGTAGTGCGTCAGGTGTACTCAATGCGATTTCCGATTGGGGCAAGAGCGTTTCAACCGACCTTGCTGCCGGCGTGAACCTTGAAAATATGTCGCTCGGCGATGTCGTGCATGGTGCGGGAGTGCTCGGTGCGGAAACGGTAGCGGGGGTCGCGTTGGTCGCGCGCAATCTGGGCGAACTCGTGAGTCTCCCGGGATTCAATCCGGATCCCGAGCGCGCGCTCGAGAACGGACTTGACCCGATAGGGAGCGGGTATCGCACGGTGCTTGATGTTGCGACCGTGGCACCGCTCGCGAGTGCGGCATTGCGGCCGCTCGTGAACACTGCGGCCGACGCATTCCTCACGAGCACGTATCGCACGGTCGCTCGTGATGCCGAACAGTTCGCAACAGGAGTCGCGACTCGAGAGGCAAGTACCCTGCTCACCAACGAGGTCCGGCTCACGCCGGCTGTCGAGGCGGTGGATACGAGCATCGCCCGTGTCACGAGCGTCGTTGACGACATCCGAGCGCCGGCACCCAATATATCTGTCCCAGCGCCGCGCCTTGACGATGATATCGCGCGCATTAATTCTGTCGCAGAAAACATCCGCATCGCATCGCAGCCTGTAGCCCTACCGCAGAGCATTGTTACCCTACTAGAACAGGGCATCGCTACGATAGTGGGTAACATTCAAAGTAGCGCGAGGCAGACCCTAGACCAAATAAGCCGCCGTATTGCGGATATCCAACGTGCCATGAGGGGAGAGTAGTTTTCCACAGCTCTATCCACTCGAAATCCCCCATTTTTGGGGTTTGCGGCGTTGCGTGGGGTTCTTTCGATACGATATTATCTCCTCTATCGATGTGCCTAACCGTGCGTCGGTCGTCGTCGAAGGGCTCGCAGCAATGTTGGCACCCAGACGAACGTTCCTTGGATCTATCCCGTACGAAAGTACGAAGATGCTGCAGGAGCAGTCGGTCAGAGCAGTGAGGTGTTGTGCGAAGTGCGGTGAGATCGTATCAAGTCGCGCGGAGCAGAGCATCGATTCCCAATGACCGAAAAGCAAAAGACCTCCCTTGCGGAGGTCTTTTGTTTACCGTGCGCTTGTGACCTATATAGTACACGTCATTTAGAGGACAAGTGCCTTTATCCCCACAAACCAAGATAACGGACTCATATTAATTTTTGCTGCGCGCTCGGAATTTCCGCGCCGATATGGTCGTAGCCTTTTTTGGTGATGGCGCGGCCGCGGGGAGTGCGCTCGATGAGGCCCATTTGCATAAGGTATGGCTCGTTGACCTCTTCGATGGTCGCCTCTTCTTCCGAGAGGGAAGCGGCGATGGTCTTCAATCCCACCGGACCACCTTTAAATTTCTCGGCGATGACGGTAAGGATGTCGCGGTCGGTTTGGTTCAATCCCATCTCGTCTATCTCGAGGAGCGCGAGCGCTTTTTTTACCGTCTTCAGATCCAATCTCTCCTCATTCACTTCCGCGAAATCACGTGCGCGTTTCAATAAATAATTGGCCGTGCGCGGGGTGGCGCGACTTCTTGTCGCAACTTCCTTGAGCGACTCGCCGTCGATCTCGATTTTGAGGATTTTTGCAGAACGTTTCAATATCTCCGCTATTTCGTCGTCGGAATAGTATTGCAAACGGAAGGTGCCGCCGGAGAAGCGCGAGCGCAGCGGTGCCGAGAGCATCGATATGCGCGTGGTGGCAGCTATCAGAGTGAACGGAGGCAACTCGAGTTGCACCGTGCGCGCCGATGGCCCCTTGCCGATGACGATATCGAGGACCCCCGCCTCCATCGCGGGATACATCACTTCCTCGATGGTGCGATTGAGACGATGGATCTCGTCGATAAAAAGCACATCACCGGCGTTGAGATTGGTGAGGATCGCGGCGAGATCACCCACACGCTCGATCGCAGGGCCGGAAGTGGAGCGCATTGAGGCGCCGATCTCCTTGGTCATCAAATGCGCGAGGGTGGTCTTGCCAAGCCCCGGCGGGCCATAGAGGAGCACGTGCTCGGGCTGGTGATTGCGCCCCTTGGCGGCAGTGAGAAGGATGCGGAGGTTCTCTTTTATTCCGGATTGACCCACATACTCTTTCCAATCAGCAGGACGGAGCGCCTGATCGAGGGAGCGGGGGGACTTTTCTATTGCTTCTTTATCTTTGTCTGTCATATTTTTGCTCATCTGGATCCAATATGGATCGAATTGAGGTGGCCATGCCCCGTTAGAGGCAAACTTCGGAGCTCTCTAATGGGGTTGACAATTCATTCTAATATGCTATACTCTCTGTCAGAAAGCGCTGTTTGCGCTTTTTCTCTGCCCGCCACACCCGTGGCATCGGCAAGCCTTTCATAGAGATGCACAGTATCGGGCGATGGTAACTTTTCCAAGGACGCGGCGGTTTCCCGCCTTGGCGGGACGGCTGCCGCCATCCTCAGGGCCTGGTTGCAACTTTTTTACAAAAGCATCGCCCGATAGTGTGCACCTCCCTTCTTCGCTAAAACTTCGAAGGGCAAGCCCTTCCTGTTTGAACGATAGCACCCCAAAAGAAATTAGGAAGCGTTTTTCCACTGCGCAGAGAATGTTTCTTCTTGGCAATTGATGTGTCGTAAATTGTGAGAGTATATTTCTAACGGGGCAGGCTCGTTTGCAATCACATAATCGGGTTTTATGCTGTGAAAGCGTCTTAGTTACCGATAGTTTCCAACATGACTTCGTCATGTAGGTCAACAACGCGACCGAGTTCTTCGAGCGAGGTCACGCCCTGCAATACTTTCACGATACCATCTTGTCCCATGCGCCGGATCTTTTGGTGCGTCGCCGCTTTCCAAATGTCGCGCTCGCTTGAGGTGTGTCGTACACAATCTTCGATCTCGTGATCCATGAGCACGACCTCGACGACCGCGATGCGGCCTTTGTATCCGAGCCCGCCGCATTTCTCGCAGCCCTTGGGTAGCCACATCGTGTCGCGATTGGCGGGCAATTCATCGGCGTGGGGAATGTTGCGCAGAAGCGGCTCCATCAGTTTTTTATCTTCTGCGCTCAAGGGCTGCGAGACGCGGCAGTGCGGACATAAGCGGCGCACGAGGCGTTGTGCCATTGCCACCGTGACCGCCGCGCCCAGGATGTCGGCATTCACGCCCATGTCGATAAGGCGGGGGAAAGTACCGGCGGCATCGTTGGTGTGGAGTGTCGAGAATACGAGGTGACCGGTGAGCGATGCGTGCACGGCGGTTGATGCCACTTCAGCATCACGGATCTCGCCGACCATGATGACATCCGGGTCTTGGCGCAGTGTCGAGCGGAGCCCAAGCGCGAAAGAATAGTCCTTGGACACTTGCGTCTGCACGATACCCGGCAAGTGATACTCTATCGGGTCTTCGATAGTCACTATCTTTATTCCCGGATTGTGCACCTGCCGCAAGAAAGCATAGAGAGTCGTCGTCTTCCCGGAGCCCGTCGGACCGGTGTTCAATATCATGCCGTTGGGTTTCGCAATTTCCTTATTGAATATTTCCATGAGGTATTTGTCGAAGCCGAGCGCTTCCATGGGAAGCGCGATCGTCGTCGGATCCAAGACACGCATGACGATCGTCTCGGCGTAGGCACCGGGGAGGACGCTTGTGCGTATCTCGATCTCTTTTTCGTTGACGACAATTGAGAAGCGGCCGTCTTGTGCTGCGCTTTTTATGTTGAGTTTGAGACCGGAGAGTAATTTGATGCGCGACGAGATGAGCGCATAGGTCGGAGCATCGAACATCGTGGCCTCTATCAAGACGCCGTCCAGGCGATAGCGCATGCGCACGGCCTCTTCCTCGGGCTCCAGGTGAATGTCGGATGCGCCCAAGGATAAGGCACCCCCCATGATGATCTCCAGCACGCGCGAGATGCGGTGCGTGTCTTTAGAACCTGCGTGCGATTGGATCTCGAGCCGCACATCTTCGAGCTTCTTCAATTTTTGCAGCATCTCCTGAATGGTTTTGTTGGAGAGCGTCAAGATACCGGCCTCTGTCTCGGTCGCGTAGGAAATGTCGTGGTAGCGATCCCATGCGTGATCGAGCGATGCACGCGATACGATGAAGCGGCGCACCTCGTAGCCCAAGTGCTCCAGATTCTGTATCACCTGCACGGCATCGGGGCGCTCGGGGGAGCGCATCGCGAGAAAAAGATTTTTGTTGACCTTGTGAAAGGCTGCCACTTCCGCTGCACGCGCGATCTTTTCTTCGACGAGCCGCAGCGCATCGGTGTCGATCGCCTTGGATGTGAGATCGGCGTACTCGACGCCGTATTTGCCCGACAGCATTTCAGCGAGCTGCTCTTCCTCGCGCCCGCGCAGGTCATGCAGTCGCTCATCCTGCTTCTTCTCATTGAACTGAGTAGCCATTCCCACCATTGTAACGTATCTCAGCGCGCCTTTGGTACACTCTGCATATGGAACTTCGTTCCAATTCAGCTGAAGAATTGCAGGCTCATGCGGCAGAATTTGTTTCTCATCTGCAGCCTCGGCAACAAGCCGTGGTCGCAACGCTTTCCGGTGAGCTCGGTGCGGGGAAGACCACTTTTGCGCAGGGAATCGCGAAGGCTCTCGGAGTTGAGGAAGTGGTGACGAGCCCGACTTTTGTGCTCGAAAAGATATATAAGCTCGAAGGACAGAAATTTCAGCGTTTAATTCATATTGATGCATATCGCTTGAAAAGCGCACACGAGCTTGAGGTGTTAGGTTGGGAAAAGCTGCTTCAGGATTCGGGGAATCTCATTGTTCTGGAGTGGCCCGAGCGGGTAGTGGGTGCGATCCCGCCACACGCCACTAATATCAGATTCGACATTGTGGATGACGGGCGTATCATCACTCTGATTAACGAATATGGCGAAGAAAAAATCTGAAGAAAAAGAGGGAGAGAAACCTCTGCAACTCGTGCTCTTGGATTCGCACGCGATAATCCATCGCGCATACCACGCGCTGCCGGATTTTTCATCGAGCAGCGGAGAGCCGACGGGCGCCTTGTACGGGCTTATCACCATGCTTCTCAAGATCGTCGAGACGCTCAAGCCAGATTATCTCGTCGCGGCGCGCGATTTGCCGGGAGCCACATATCGGCACGAGCTCTTTGAGACATACAAAGCGACGCGCGTGAAAACCGAGGACGAACTTGTGGCACAACTTGAGCGCGCACCAAAGATCTTCGAAGCGTTCGGCATTCCGATGTACAGCCATGCAGGATTTGAGGCCGATGACGTGGTAGGGACGATCGTGCGCGAAGTTTCGGCACGCCGTGATATCGAGACCATCATTGCATCGGGGGATATGGATACCCTGCAGTTGGTCTCTGATCGTGTGCGCGTTTTCACCATGCGCAAGGGAATGAACGACACTGTTATCTACGACACTGATGCGGTGCACGAGCGATATGGCTTCGGGCCCGAGCGCGTTGTTGATTACAAAGCGCTGCGCGGTGATCCGTCGGATAATATTCCCGGCATCAGAGGCATCGGTGAGAAGACGGCAACAGAACTTATCAAAGAATTCGGCTCGCTTGATGATATCTATGCGGCCCTTGAAAGCGACTCGGAATCGTTCGCAAAAAAAGTGAGACCGCGTATCGTCGAACTACTAAAAGAGGGCAAGGCGGATGCGGCGTTCTCGAAAACACTTGCGACGATACATCCGAACGTTCCGATTTCCTTTGAATTGCCACGGCAACACTGGCATCTTACCGACCACACAGAGACCATTCAAGCGCTGTGCGACGAATTGGAATTCAAGTCATTGAAAGAACGCGTCGGCAGGCTCGTCGGCTCAAAGATGGATGAAACAATCGCTCCCGAACAAGAAAAGCAGCATGTCGACGCGGAGGCGCTTCGCGAAACATCGGTGGCGCTCTGGCTTTTGCACTCCGACACAACGAACCCCACGCTTGAAGATATTTTGCGGGAAGCGAAGACGGAAGATTTCGAGAAAGCGCGAGAAAATATCTTTCAGGAAATCCGAACAACTGGTCGTCTCAATGATGTATATGAAAAGATAGAAAAGCCGCTCATCCCCATCGTGCAGCGTATGAATGCAGCAGGGGTCTACATCGATGCATCGCATTTGAAGGAGCTTGCAAAAGAATATCGCACAGAACTCGGGCGTCTTGCGGGCAAGATATACACACACGCGGGCCACGAATTCAATATCAACTCGCCAAAACAGCTCGGTGTTGTTCTGTATGACGAATTGAAAATAAATCCGGTGCGTCAGAAGAAAACAGCGGGCGGCGCGCGTACGACAAAAGAAAGTGAACTCGAAAAGCTTTCTCGGCTGCACCCGATCATTGCAGACATCCTCGCGTATCGGGAACTTCAAAAACTTCTCTCCACCTACATCGACAAAATGCCGGCACTGCTCGGCGCCGACAGCCGCTTGCGCGCAGAATTCTTGCAGACCGGCACGGTGACGGGTCGCATGGGGTGCCAGAATCCGAACTTACAGAATATTCCTATCAAGACCGAGCTGGGTCGGCGGATACGCTCCGCTTTTTCGGCTCCGAAGGGGCGCGTGCTCGCAGCACTCGACTATTCACAGATAGAGCTTCGCATCGCGGCGGGGCTTTCGGCTGATGAGAAGTTGATACATGTATTCCAAAGCGGGGGAGATGTACACGCTGCCGTGGCTGCAGAAGTATTCAATGTGCCGGGGGAGTTAGTGGATCATGAAATGCGCCGGCGTGCGAAGGTTATTAATTTCGGCATTCTCTACGGGATGGGCGTAAACGCGCTGCGCGCGAACTTAGGCGAGACTGTCCCGCGTGACGAAGCGGCACAATTCCTCTCCGAGTATTTCAAGAATTTCTCCGGTCTTGCGCGCTACATCGAGCACACGAAAGCCGAAGCGGCCCTCAAAGGCTACACAGAGACACTCTTTGGCCGCCGCCGCTATTTTTCGGGTTTCCAATCCTCGATCCCAGGATTGCGCGCACAAGCCGAGCGCATGGCGATAAACGCACCGATACAAGGGACACAGTCCGACATCATCAAGCTCGCGATGGTTGAGGCGGATTCGCTCATAGAAAAAGAAGGCTGGCGGGGGAGGGCGGAGCTTGTGTTGCAAGTCCACGACGAACTCGTATACGAACTTGATGAAAAGATCGCAGAAGAAGCAGCACAAAAAATCCGACATGTTATGGAATCGGTCGTCTCGGCAGACGAGCTCTCGGGAGTTCCTATTGTCGTAGAAGTCTCGATAGGGCAGAATTGGGGAGAAGTGAAGAAAATACCTCGATAACCATGCTCTACTTCTACGTCGGAACCGACAGAAAAAAAGCGCGCGGGGCGATGGATGCGGCAATAAAGAAACTTTCGGGAAAGGGGACACAAGTTGTTCGGATCAGCGATGCAAATGCGCTTGCCGATCTTACCTCGGCGCTTCAAGGCGGCGGCATGTTCGATACATCGCACACGGTTGTGCTCGATGGTGTGTGTGCGAATGAAGAAATGAAAACGCTCGCTCTCAGGTCCCTTTCTGCGATGAAAGGATCTCCCGACGCGTTTTTTATTCTCGAAGAAAAGCCTGATGCGGCGGCGCGCAAGCAGATAGAAAAATATGCGGAAAAATCCGAGCGTTTCGATGCATCAGCCAAGAAAAAAGAAGGAGGCATTTTCGCACTCGCCAATGCTCTGAAGCGCGGCGACAAGAAAGCGCTCTGGGTCGGATATCAGCGCCAACTTGCGGGGGATTCTGCTCCCGAAGCTATCCACGGTGTGCTTTTTTGGGGTGCCAAGGACATGCTGCTCCGAGCGAAAGCGAGGAGCCCCGAGCAACGTCGAGGGGCTGAACTCATCGCCCGCCTCGCCGAACTTCCTCATGAAGCCCGCCGCCGCGGAGAAGAATTAGAGTATACGCTTGAGCGGTTTGTGTTGACAGCAGTGTGATATCATAGAGCTGATATGGTGAGTCGGCGAATCTCCTTTGCTGTGGTTCTTGTTGCGGTTTTGTTTATATTTCCAACTCACACGAATGCGCAAACTGCGATGCAGGGCGCAATTCAGGCTGGACTGCCTGAAGCGGCCGCAAAGGGACTTAATTGGGCAAATCCAAAAACGGCTGACTTGGCGTGTGTGCCCAAAGCTGAAGCGCCATGTCCTTGCGGACCTGACTTCAACCCCAAAACGAAGAAATGCGATGCGCCGACAAAAAGTGCGTGGCTGTGTCCTTGTAAGGATCCGCGGGGCGTAACAGGCTTTTGCTCGCATACTAATACGTGCAAGGGAGTTTCGTTCACCGACGAGAAAGGTAAGGGAGGAAATGCAGCCGGCATGGATCAGCTCATGAAAGCCTTGGGCGATCTTGTGGGCAAGCTCATGCAGCAAAGCAAGAAAGACGACCAGAAACAACCACCGCAACCACCGACAGGCGCCCAAGGCTGCACGCAAACGTTCCAAACATCCGATATCTCGCAGATCAACGGAAATCCCTGTGCCCAGTATGTGGCGCCGACAACAAATCCCCTTGGGGGGCTCACCGGTTTGGGTGGCTCGAACAGCATCCTCGGTTCGCTCTTAGGGGGCACGCAATCTCCCGATCTGAGCGGAGCAATAAATCCGGCCGCGAACACGAATCCAGCTCTGAACACAGCAGCGAATACAAATACGAGCGCCGATCTGAATCCGTTCGCGAATACGAACTCTCTTACGGGAGGCTCAAGCCTCACAGGCGGCTCACCCATTCTTTCCGGCGCGCCCAGCGCTGTCGGCGTCGGGGCGTCGACCAATGCCGAGACTTCAGTCAGTAATGGTGTTTCGTCGGGCGACACTGGCCTCTCTTTGACCGGCAGTTCTTTCACCGGTACGATCGCTCCTAGTGTTTCCGTCTCATCAGGCAGCGTCGTGCCAGCTCCCACGAACGCGGAAGTTGCCGACACAACTCCGGTGCTCGATACCACGAAAAATCCCCGTATCGTTTTTGCAACGTCGACGTACGTGTACAGTAGTGCGCCCCCGCAGGGTGGGGCTCGAGGCGATATTTTGGCGACGGACAGAGGTGCGACCGTGATAGCCGGTACGCGTGATATACAAAACAACATCGAAGTCGCGGGTTTCTACGGTACTGATGCGTTCGGTGGCGCGCAGCCTCAGGGAATCGTCGGGCAGTGGTGCCGGGCGCGTCCATGGGCAACTAATTTCCTCTCAAAGATCGTCACCCCGTCTTTCTTCGACGGACTTTGCTCATGGCGCGGCTATCCTGTCGGCACCCCGCCTCCACCTCCCGCCCCTGTGCCGCAAAAACCTGTTCTCCAACAGACTCCAGTACGAAAGCAGCCTACTCCCACAGTACCTGCGCCGGCGGCAACGACAACTCCTGCGGTCACGCCGAAAGTAGACATCTGGGCAGTGCCTGCTTCTGTCCCGCTTGGCGCACGCACCTCGATCTTTTGGAGTACAAAAGGCGTTACCAACTGCACCGAAACCTCTCCTGACGGCAGCTTCAACCAATCGTCGCTTTCAGGCGGCGCTGCCACAGTGGCTCTCACGAGCACAACCGTCTTTACGATTTCGTGTCTGGCGCCCGACGGTTCGCACGTGACAAACTACGTGACGGTGAATTTGTCGATTTAGGCAATTGTCCTGTATACTCGTGCGCGTGAATCCATACGAGCAGGCACAGATGCAACTTACGCGAGCGACCGCGGTGCAAAAAATATCTGACGATTTGCGAGTGCGCCTCTCGGCACCCGAGCGGGAAGTGAAGGTCTCGATACCGGTCAGGATGGACGACGGCTCGCTCAAGGTATTCGAAGGCTATCGTGTCCAATACTCGTCCCTGCGCGGTCCCTACAAAGGCGGAGTACGTTATCACCCCGATGCTGACATCAATGAAGTACGCGCGCTCGCATTCTGGATGACGATGAAATGCGCAGTCGCGGGGATACCGATGGGAGGTGGTAAGGGCGGCGTTACAGTAGACCCCAAGGAACTTTCTATAAAAGAATTGGAACGCCTCACGCGCGGGTTTGTCCGCAAGCTCGCTCCCGTTCTGGGGCCCCAAAGAGATGTTCCCGGACCGGACGTCGGAACCAACGCGACCATCATGGGATTGATTGCTGACGAGTATTCCAAGATCGTCGGCAAAGCAACTCCAGCGGTTGCGACGGGAAAACCGCTTGATCAGGGCGGCTCGGAAGGACGAAGCGAATCGACAGGCATCGGGGGCATGTACGTATTAATGGCGCTCCTTCCGCATCTCACCAGGAAAAAGCCGAGCCAACTGACCGTTGCCATACAAGGCTTCGGCAATGTTGGAAGTTTTCTCGCGAGGAACTTGGTCGCCGAAGGGTTCAAGATCATCGGTCTCTCGGATTCTAAAGGTGGTATTTACACTGAAAAAGGCTTAGATCCGGATGCTGCGGAAACCTACAAAAAGAAAAACGGTAGCCTCGAAGGATTTCCGGGAACTAAAAATATCAGCAACGAGAAACTACTCGAGCTCACATGTGACATTGTTGTCCCTGCTGCTCTTGAGAATGCGATCACCAAGAGTAATGCCGCGAAGATCAAAGCACACATTGTACTCGAAATGGCGAACGGCCCGACGACAACTGAAGCAGATGACATTTTGTTCAAGAAAGAGATCCACGTCGTACCGGATGTTCTCGCCAACGCCGGCGGAGTCGTTGTGTCCACCTACGAATGGGAACAGAATCTCAAGAACGAACATTGGACCGAAAAGAAAGTCCTCGGCAAACTACGGAAACTTCTTGAGCGGGAAGCGAAGAATGTCTGGAAACGTAGTACAAAGCTGAAGACCGACTTGCGCCGCGCTGCCTTTTCGGTGGCACTGGAGCGATTGGATGCTACCCTTGACAAAACGCCAAAGAAACGATAGTATTAGCCACGAAAAGCAATGAAGAGGAATAGTACCTGTCGCAAGATAGGGAACCGGCCTCGGAGCTGCGCCCGATAAGGAGCGACGGAAGCCCAACCGTAAAACAGGGACGCTGGTGTCAGCCAGCTACAGAGATCTGCGCAGCGATGCGCATATGAATACAAGGTGGTACGCGGGAAATCTCGCCCTTGTTATCCTCCGGTAGTTTACTGGTAGGATAGCAGAGGCGAGTTTTCATTTTGCACGGCATGAAAGTCCACCTAGACAACATACGACAGGCCGCGATCGACCTCGCGAAGACTTCCGAGAAAAAAAGGAACGCCTTTTTAGGCGCGCTCGCGAAAGAACTTCGGACACGAAAAAAGGATTTGCTTGCTGCGAATCAAAAAGACGTCGCAGACGCGCAAAGAAATGAACTTCCCGAAGCATTCGTACAACGACTTGTCGTGGATGCCCATGGTTTGGAAACACTGAACAAAAAACTTCGCGACGTGCAAAAATTAAAAAGCGGACTCGGAGAAATTATCGAGCACAAAAAAGATCGCACCGGTCTTGTGCTAGACAAAGTGCGCACCCCTCTTGGCGTCATACTGATTATCTACGAATCACGTCCGGAGGTGACGATCGACGTCGCCGCGTTGTGTATCAAATCCGGCAATGTCGCAATACTTAAAGGCGGCAGCGAGGCAAAGCATTCCAATCAAGCTCTTTATCATTGTATACAAAATGCGCTCAAGAAGTCCGGATTTGCAAAAGACACGGTCAGTTACGTCCAAGATCGGAGCGCCGTTTCAAAACTGCTGAAACAACACACGCACATTGATCTAGTCATCGCACGTGGGGGATACAGTCTCGTGAAAGCCGTCCTGAGTGACTCCACCATTCCGGTATTAGCGCACGCCGCGGGGGGTGCGCGGATCTACATTGATCAAAGCGCCGACCTCAAGATGGCCGAAAAAATACTCGTGAATGCGAAGATCAGCAAACCCGCCGCGTGCAATTCGCTCGACACCATTGTCGTACACAAGAAAATTGCTTCTCGTTTCATCCCGCGCATCACCGACATGCTTCGCGCGCGCGGCGTTCGTGTATTGGGCGATGCGCTCTCGCGAAAATTTTCGGCAGTGGGAACGATGACCGAAAAAGACTGGGATACGGAATTTTTGGGCCCGACGGTCGGGATCAAGGTCGTCAGCGATGTCGCGGAAGCAATTACGTTCATCAATCATCACAGCAAACGGCATTCCGAGGGAATCGTCGCTTCAAATAAAAAGATCATTCGCCAGTTCACGGATTCAGTCGATGCGGCGGCGATCTTCGTTAATGCTTCCACACGCCTGCACGATGGATACGTGTTCGGACTCGGTTCGGAAATGGGCATTGCCGCAGGGAAGTTGCATGCACGCGGGCCGGTCGGATTAAAAGAATTAACAACCTATAAGTGGCAAATATATGGCAAAGGACACATTCGCGCGTAAGAGAATAACCGTCATCGGCGGGGGCCACATGGGCTCTGCCTTGGCACAGGGACTCGTGAATGCGGGCGTACCTCGTTCGCGCATCACGGTCTCCGATAACTCCCGCGGGAATCTTGCCGCGGCAAAGAGTGCCGACTGGATCTTTCTCGCAGTCAAACCTTCTGTGGTCGTCAGCGTTCTTGCAGATATTACGGGCACTCTTGAAGGAAAAACTATCATATCTCTTGCCGCAGGTGTTAGTGTCAAGGCGATGAAAAAGCGCCTTCATGGCGTGAACTGCTCTATCGCTCGCATCATGCCCAACATTCCCGTTGCCTACGGCGAAGGAGTGATCGGATTTTATTCGGGAGATATCGCTGCTAAGAACAAGCGTGAGCTAAAGAGCGTACTCGGAAACCTCGGACTTCTCGTCGAAGTGAAAAAAGAGAGCAATCTCGATACCATCACCCTCATAGCGGGATGCGGGCCGGCCATTGTCTCTTCCTTTGTTTCCGCCTATGGCAAGCGTGCCCGGACGCTCGGTCTCTCGCGCAATGCCGAAGCAATCGCGCTCCAGACCTTCAAGGGAGCGCTCGCGTATCTTGAGCGGTCGGGCACAGCTCCTGAAAAGCTTATCGATTCGGTGGCCACCAAGGGTGGTGTGACTGAGGCAATACTCAAAGAACTTCGACGCGGTGGTTTCGAAAAAATATTCGCGCGTGCGATGCAAAGCGGCTATAAGAAAATAAAAGGCATTCACAGCTAAATGTATGTACAAACGCCTCGTTGTAAAAATAGGTACGAATGTTATCTCTCGCAACGACCGACTTGCTGAGGATGTTGTACAGGACATCGTCAATCAGGTCGTCGGACTCCGTGCGCAGGGCATCGAAGTGTTGCTCATCACTTCCGGTGCGATAGCTACAGGGAAGGGGCTTGTCGCGCTTCACGGTGCTTCTGCGACAGCCGAAAGGCAGGTTTTTGCCGCCGTAGGGCAAATCGGGCTCATGTCCCTCTACTCAAAGTTCTTTGACGCTAAAGGACATCGGTGCGGCCAAGTTTTGGTCACCAAAGGAGATTTCAGAGACAAGCAGCACTATGCCAATATGAAAAGTTGTTTTGAGAATCTGCTTCGCGAGAACATCATCCCGGTCGTCAATGAGAATGATGCCATTTCTATCAGCAAACTTGTTTTTACCGACAACGACGAACTCGCGGGTCTCATCGCTTCCCAACTTGATGTCGATGCTGTCATATTTCTCTCAAGCGTCAATGGGGTATTAAAGGAAGAAGTGACCATTCCAGAGATACGGGAGGAAGATATTGCTTCATTTGAACGATATGTGACCGATACGAAATCCACCGGCGGGCGCGGGGGAATGCTCACGAAATTCGCGATCGCACGCAGGCTCATGGCGCACGGTATCACGGTCCACGTCGTGAGCGGAAAACGTGGACATGTTCTTATTGATATTGTTGAGGGTAAACCTTTGGGTACGAAATTCGTACCGACGAAGAAGATATCGGCGGTGAAGCGTCGCCTCGCGTACTCCGAAGGACTTTCGGTCGGCGTGGTGTACGTTGACGCAGGAGCCGAGAAAGTCCTTCGTTCCGGGAAATCGAACAGCTTGCTGCCCGTGGGAGTCAGAAAAATTGAGGGAGAATTCAAAAAAGGGGACACCATAGAGATACGCAACGAAGCGGGTAAGAAGCTCGGATACGGTGTCGCCCAATATGGCGCGGATGAGGCGGGAATTCTCGTGGGCAAAAAAGGAGCGCGTGCGCTCATCCATTATAACTACATGGTCATCAGCGATTAATTACTCACGTGTCCCCCCGGGAGGAATCGGACCTCCGTCACGTGCTTAAAAGGCACATGCTCTACCATTGAGCTACGAGGGGCTACTGCACCACCCGGTAACCATTGAGTCCCGACGAGCCTTGCTGTCGGGACCCCGACCGAAACGTCGGGCTACGAGGGGTAAACGAAACTATACCGCCCTTGCGGCTAAAGCTCAAAGCCGGAAGCTATTTAAAGCGGCAGGTCGAAGGCGAATGCGCCCGCGCCGGTGAAGACGAGCGAGAGGCAGATGACAAAAACTAATGCGCTCGCGGTGCGCGAGATAGGGATCATGACGCTGTAGCGACGTTTCCAGATCAGCGCTTTGAGCGCCGCAAGTGCGCCGAGGATCGCGACGAGCTGGACATACATGCCGAGGAATAAACCAACCGCGATGAGAAATTCCAGGGCTGCGGCGAAAGTCGGGATCCACGTTCCTTTACCGACGACGATGAATTCTATGTCCCCAAGTTGCTCGCGCTTCTGCCAGTGCGTCCACGCGATCGAGAAGAAGACCACAGCTGCCGCGATGCGCAGGAGTGTTGCCGAGAAGGGCGCAAGAAAGAGCAGCTGGGGGAAAAGGGAAAGCATAAATAAAGCTTGTAGCTTGTAGCTTACAGCTTGTAGCAAATACAACAAGAGCATATGGTGTTCATATGCCTATCGCTATTTTATTGCACAATATCCGGAGCGCACATAATGTGGGCTCGATATTCCGCACCGCCGATGCGGCGGGTGTTGCGAAGATCTACCTCTGCGGATATACGCCGGTGCCGATCGACAGGTTCGGTCGGCCACAAAAAGAAATCGCAAAGACAGCGCTCGGCGCGGAGAGATCTCTGCCATGGGAATATTTCAAGTCGCCCGTGCCGCTCATTTCAAAATTATCCGCCGGAGGCGGATCCTCCTCCGGAGGAAAGAAACAGAAGTGGGGAATCGTTGGCGTTGAGCAGGATCGCCGATCTCGCGACTATCGGAAATACAGGGTCAAAGCCCCGACACTTTTTATTTTCGGTAATGAAGTGCGCGGACTCTCCCATGAGTTGCGTGCGAAATGCGATGTCCTTATCGAAATACCGATGCACGGCAAAAAAGAATCACTGAATGTTTCCGTCGCAGCCGGAATTGTATTGTTTCAGATGTTAGCCAATAGCCACTAGCGATTAGATGAATTCAGGATTCACTAGTGGCTAAACCCTAGTGGCTAATCACTAATATGTGAGTACGTCCACGGTCCGCCCCTGGTCGTCCAAGAGCCGGATCACATCGTGCGTGTTGTACCAGAGTTCGGTGCGCATGTTGAGAAAGAGTCGCCACGAGTGGAGTGCGAATGTTGGATCGTTGCGAGAGGTATTTACACAGCCGTTGTACGACATCGTGTTTGCAATGAATGATCGGCACGTCGACGAGAGTTCTGAAGGAAGATCGGTAGGGAAGTGGCACGAAGGAAGAGTATCCAGATAGTCGAAGCAGGCGCCACTATAGGTCTGCAGGTTCTGCGGATTCTTCGCGAGGGTCTCTGAGGCGTGGGGGCACGCATTTCCTATCTCCGGAGTGAATGTTTGCAGTTCGCCGAGGTAGCCGCTGCAGATATTTTCGCGGAATGAGACTCCGACGGGGGAGGCGCTCGTGGTGACGATCGCAGAGGCTCCCGGCTCAAGATATACCTTCTCCACGTTGTTGATGACGCCCATCACGAACAGTGGCGCGCCTTGCGGAATGTATGTCCGAAGTCCGGAAATCGCACTTTGCAGGGACCAATTCGTGATAGCGATCGGCGCGGTGTTACTTCCGGATGCCTCGATCTTGATATATTCCGCTGTAGCATCGCTCTCGGTCGCCGAATTGTCCGTGAGCGTGATCTTACCCGCAGAGGGTGAGGGATTGCCGAATGTGCGGAGCTCGGAAGGCTGCGGGCTCGCATTTGATCCTCGTTCTTCATTTCCGGGAGCATCGTTTTGCGCGTCGACTTCCGCATCACCTGAAATATCCGGTCCTTGAGGGAGAGATGCTGGCTGCCACGGCAGCCGGAATGATATGCCGGGCGAGGTGCCACTGCCGAAAATATAATCGATCGGATTGCCGAGCGTGCGCGCGGTGCGCGCAGAAGCACTTAGACCTCCGCTTATCAACCAAAAGAGGATGAGCCCGATGATGAAGAACACAAGGGAGATGATGAGGACTCTCTTTATCATGCGTTCATTATATTATAACGCGTGCGTTGCGAGCAGCTTCAAGAGCTCCTCGCGCGCGACCTCGGCGTCACTCCACTTCGTTTTGATGCCATCCTTGCCCGCCATCGCATCCACTCCTTTGCCCGTTATCAAAACAACATCTCCCGACTTTGCTATCTGGAGTCCTTTTCGTATGGCATCACGACGGCCCAGAATGATCTCGGGCCTCTCTTCCATGCCTGCGGCTATCTCTTCGATTATTTTTTGCGGGTCTTCATCGTAGGGGTCGTCATTCGTCAAGATGACATATGCGCACGATTCTTCGGCAATTTTTCCTACGACGGGGCGCTTCCACGTGTCGCGCCCTCCACCAGCCGAACCCAGTATGCAGATCTTTTTGTGCGCACGATACGCATCGAAGAGCGCTTGCAGAGAATTCGGCGTGTGCGCGTAATCAACGACGACGGCAAAATCTTGTCCCTCCCGGATCTCCTCGGTACGTCCGGGAATATGGGTCACTTTTTCAAGAGCCCGCGCGATCGTCGCGGTCTCGATGCCGAACGCGCGCGCTACGGTCGCAGCAGCAAGAGCGTTTTTGAGCGAGAATTCTCCGGGAAGCTGAACGGATATTTTTCCGTCATCCTGTGTGAAGTACCCGCCTTTTGAGTCTGCCGACCAGGGCTTGTTCGCAGAAAGTGAAAAGGGAAGTACATGCTCCACCGGAAGCAGAAAATAGCGCGCACTCTCGGCGTCTCCGGCGTTGGCGATCATATACCGGGGACGCTTTTTCGAGCGAAGGAGTTGGAGGCCTATTTCAAACTTCGCATCAGCATAATTCTCATATGAACCGTGCGATTCGATATGCTCCGGCTCGAGATTCGTAAATACCAATGCGTCGAGTTCGATGGCGCGATGCCGGTGTTGCCGAGCGCCCTCGGACGTCATTTCGAGGATCGCGAGAGAGCACTTTGCAGTTACCGCTCTGCGCAGGAATCGCTGGATGAAAGATCTTCCCGGCATCGACCTGCCCATGTTGTTCGGAGTGGATACGTCGCCCACTTTGATGCGGATAGAATTCAGGAGCGCCGTGGCGTATCCCGCTTCTTCGAATATCGCGTTGATGTATTCGGTCGTCGAAGATTTTCCTTTCGTGCCGGTGACGCCGATGACGAGGAATTCGCGCGAGGGATGGCCGTACCAAAGAGCCCCGAGGTGCGCCAGCGCGAAATGATAGAGGGACAGGAGCACTCCGGGTGTTACTTGCAGCAGCATTTTCTTAAGACGATTCATGGAATTTTCAAGCATCAAGAATTAATTGGCGCTTGATCATTATCGCATTTACTGTCTGCCCAAAATTCGAAGTGCCTCACGTAATCGATCACTTGATCGCTCTACGTCTTGTGGTACTTTTCTAAGCGCATCGCGTGCCTCTCCTTGCGAATAGCCCAGTGCTTTCATTGCTTCGAGGGCCTCTTCGTCATGACGGAGCGCTGAGGCACCTCCTTCCCCTCCGATGCCGACTTTGTCCTTCAACTCGAGCACGATTTTTTCAGCTGTTTTCCTGCCGATACCGGAGACTTTGGTGAGATACGATGCGTTCCCTCCCGCGATCGCAGAGCGCAGCGTCTCGACCGATGCAATATCGAGGATAGCGAGACCGGAACGGGGCCCGATGCCGGAGACCGTGAGGAGAAGTTCGAACAGCCGCAACTCTTCTTCGGTGGAAAAACCGTACAGATCGAGGATGGTCTCGCGCACCGCCAAGTGAGTCCAGAGCGCCACCTCTTTCTGGGGCCGGAGTGTCGCGAGCAATTCGCGTGTTGCAAATACTTTGTACCCCACACCACCTGCAGAGATGATTGCATGTCCAATGCGCACTGCAAAGACCATGCCGGTAAGTTGTCCTATCATAAACCCAAGTATAGTGCATCAACGACTCGCGCGAAACGCTCTCCCGCGCATTGTCCACGACACAATTTCCGTATTCGATATTCCCTACATTGCGCCATAGCGTACAATAGGGAATATGGGGAAGACGGAATCTCACGCTCGTGGGGTGCGAAGAAAGCGGTACGTGAAAGATGCGGTACTCTCTGTGATAGGAGCCGCGGGCATTATTGCCGTGGCGGCGCTCGCACCAAACGTCTTTCAAATCCTTCCGCATATCATTGGCAAGAAACGTTACAAACTTGCATTCCAAGCTCGGACTGCGGTTTCGCGTCTTATCGTCAAGGGGCATGTCCGGTTCGTACAGCGCAACGGTAAGAAATATATTGAGCTTACTAGTGCAGGTCGGCAGGCGCTTCTGCTGGAGCAGGAGAAAGCAAAGCTCACGGCGCATCAACCGAAGCGATGGGATGGGCGATACCGCATCGTGATGTTTGATATCCCGCAGCAAAGAAGAGCGACACGCGATCGTATTCGACGCCTCATGCAAGAGTGCGGCTTTTTGCGCTTGCAGGACAGTGTCTGGGTGTATCCATACGATTGTGAGGAGTTTATTATACTCGCGAAAGCGGAGTTGCAGATCGGGAAAGACGTGCTCTATGTAGTTGTTGAATCCATAGAAAACGATGGGTGGGTACGAGAGCGCTTTCGTTTGCGTAAGGAAAGATGAAGTTGTTTTCCAGGGTGTACATATCTCATATTCCCAGATTGCGCGGTAGCGCACGTTACGGAATATCACTTTTGGGGCGATTGGTGCACGCAGAGCAAACAGTTCGCATTGTTGCGCCGAAGGGGAAGATGCGGTAGCATCCGGTCCAATGGCAAACACGAGGTCGGCAAAGAAAGCACAGCGCGTCGCGCTTCGCCGTCGCGTGCACAACGTGCGGCGCAAAGGGGCGATGAAAATGGCAGTGAAGCAGATGGACAGATTTGTGGGCGGAAAAAACTCGGGGGACGCGGAGGGGCAGCTCAAAGTGCTCTATCAGGCCGTCGACAAGGCTACCAAGAACGGCACCATCCACCGCAACACGGCCGCTCGTATGAAATCCCGCGCTGCCAGGCAGCTCCGCGCGCTCGCAGCCTAGCACTCTCCACTTTTGGCCTTTGCAGATGCGGCACAATTGCCGCATGATTGGGCTACATGCCCCATAAGAAAACTTCGGCCGACTCTCGGCGTCCTCAAAATCGCGGAGCTTCTTCTCTGTTTATACTCATTCTTGCGGCGATTCTCGGCGTCTCCGCAAGCATGAGCGATGCCTTCCCCTCGCCGCTCGCGCAAACTCCGGAGGCATTTCGCGACGCGGCTGCCGCTTCATATGCATACGATGCGCGCTCGCAGCTGGCGCAAGCAGGGGGAGATAAATCACTAGATGCTCTATGCTCATCGTCATACGACTACTCATGCAAATATCCGAATTACAGCGAATCCGGTAAATTATGCGGCGAGGGGTTGGAGGTAGGAACGAGCAATGTAAAAGGGCATTGCGTTAGCCAAGACGTTGCTCATGGCGATGAGTATAGGGATGCGGATGGAGAATGGAAAGCAACACAGACTCCGAAGTCCGGTGCAGGCTCAGAGAGCGGGTCAGGCGGAGGAGGCATTCCGAGTATGCCAAAAATTCCTGATGAAGAAGATCCAGCAGTGCCGAAGACTCCGAGTGGTCCTGCGAACACTCAAATTGATAACGCGCTCGACGAAAAGCAAAGAGAGCTCACCCGAGTCAACAACGAAATATCCGAGCTCGAACAAATACTGGAGCAATCGAAATCGGGAAGCGGGGACTTTACTGCGGAACAAGAAAGTCAGCTTACACGGCTGCGGGGTGAAAGCGCGCTGCTCAATGATGCGTTGCGCACCGACACCGCCACGCTGCAGCCGCAAAGTCCCACGGTCCAGGGAACTCCGGTACCGGACCCAGCGTTATTTCAAACAACAGAGTACCAGCGGACTGACGCGACGTTCGATCAATCGGCTTTCGAGAATCCGACCGGAAACACCGGGTCTTTGGGTGAAAATCCGGCTACTCAACCACAGGGCGGTTTTGGGCAGACGGTGGCGCAAAGCACGCAGGATTACATAAACAGCGCAGAACCTCCGGTGTTCAATGGCAGTTGGCCTACAACGCCTTCGCCACAGACTGCGGACACAAATGCTCCGACCATCGCCGACACGCAGCGCAGCGCGGTTGAAGCGGCCGCAACATATGATGCTGCACAACGAGCATTCGAAGAAAACCCCACCGATCCGGCAGCTCGAGCGGCATGGAATCAAGCCAAGCTCGGCTATCGCGCATCACAGCAAGCGTATAATGCTGCAGTCGAAGCAGTGAACGGACCTGGAACTGCGCCGTATAGTTTTGATGGACCTGTTATGTTGGTACAGCCGGGCGAACAGACGTCATCCGGCAGTTTACCGGCACCAGGCACAGACAGCATTTTGCCCCCAGAACCATCCTCCGCACTTGATCCGAGTGTAGCCAGCGCTGCAGCAAATGCGAACGGTGGCTGGGTGAACCCAAGCCCGACCGATTTTGATGCAGGGCCAGACAGCGCAGCGTACAGAAACCTGAACATTCGCGATTTTGATGACGGACAAGCATACCCCTTTGCCGACGGATACACCCTTGATCGCACTGGTAGTGATGGTGAGAATAGCGATTACCTGATCACGCCCGCGGGAGATCGGATCAATGTAAACAACTATTCCGGTACCATTGGAGAGCTCGCAACAGCTCTTCAAGATCCCGCGGCAAGCTACCGCGAGAATGCTGCTCGGCTTGATGCGTTGGATGATACTATCAATGCGAATGAAATCAGAAGCGACCAGCTTGACGCCACGATAAGGTCAGAAAATCGAGACCCGACTCCTGCTGAGGAGAAACAACTGCAAGAATTAGGCGACTCTGATTATTCGCTTTCCAACCAGCGAGACGACCTCGCGCGCATGAATGCGCTTCTCGCCACTACTCCACAGCTTGCTAGCCTCGGGCTCGAGGATGGTGGTGAAGCAAGACCACCTTATCCAATAGACACCTCAATACCTATATCTCACATGGACCCTTTTACGAGGTACGACGCCGACGGCGTGGGGGTGCGCAGCACTACTTTCCGCGACGGTACTACGGTGGTGTCAGTCTACGGACCCAATGATGAGTACGCGCGTATCCCAGTCGAGTCTGGCCAGACCGTCGAACAGGCAGTCCAACAGGCAAAGGACGGATGGAACTACGATTCGAAGCTGAACGATATAACAGACGGTACATATCGGCCGGCACCGAATCTTGAGATCACAAGAGACGGAGATAACTTTAGTATCCGAGATCCTCTAACCGGCCGCTACAACGGTACCGTCGATCAGTTCGGTGATGAAAAGATTGGGGCGTTGATTACACGTGATCAATCTATCAATCTCCCCATCTCACCAACTCGTAGCGACGACGGATTCCCGCTCTCGTCTGCGGCCGACCCACCGCCTGCCGCTCTCGAGCCAGGTGTCGCCGCGGCAACGACCTTCGATACATGGGCACAGAATTTGCCGGGAGCCATGACACAAGCTCCAGCGTTTGATTTTAATTCCCCTCCGCCGGCCGAAGGTTCCTTTCCTGATCGATCCGCCACGATACAGGAAAATCCTCTGCCTGGGCAACAGCTTCCCGCTGCCACATGGGACGCGCAGAGCGGTTCAGAGCTCCAAGGATACTCCGCAGGGTCGCCCGACAGAGGTTTAAATTGGTATACCGGACTTTCAGATTCGGAAAAGCAAACGCTGCATGCCAACTACGGAGAGGATATCAACGCCGCGTATTCTGCAGCGCTTGCGCAAAATCCCACCGTGAGCGATGTCGGCAAATATAACGAACTTGTTTTTCGAGAAAAAATGCTCTCAGATCAGCGTGGCTTCATGAATGGTGGGGGAGCGCCAAACCCCGAAAGAGATGCTGTACTTGGGCAGATTAAAAATGATCTGTATGCAATGGAGAACCAGTATCCATGCTTGTCGGGAGGCTCGTGTACTGGAGCGTCTGACTCTAACTGGCGGGATAGTTTTTGGGGACGGGACGTCGCAGGAGTGCGGGATCCCGGGCTTCGTGCGACAGATATGCCAGCTGCCATCGAACCCTCGGTCGCGCCGTCAGAACCTGTAAGCGTCGATGATATCGTCGCCCACTCTGAAGGGAATGGTAACTGGACCGCACAAGCAGAAACAACAGAGCAACAGAGGTACCTCGAAGACAATGGATATACATGCAGCTCTAGCGGCGCCTGCTCCAAAGGTTCGGTTGATGACATTGTCGCTCGCTCCGATGGGAATGGAAAATGGACGGCCCGCGCTGAATCTGCCGAGCAGAAGCAATACCTTGAGGCCAGCGGGTACACTTGCGGCTCCGATGGAAGTTGTTCAAAAGGATCAGTTGACGACATAATCGCAACGAGAGACGAAGAAGGTAAATGGAAAGCCAAGGCGGACTCGGAGGAGCAGAAAAAGTATCTTGAGGATAACGAATACACATGTGCTTCGGACGGGAGTTGTGTCAAAGATGAGGGTAAAGAGCCCCCAGATACCACCAAAACAAAAACAGAAAAAGACGCGGCAGACGCAAAAGCTGCGAAGGAGGCAAAAACCGCGAAAGATGCAGCGGACGCAAAAGCCGCAAAAGCCGGAGCCGAAAAAGGCGGAACTGGTAAAGGGGGAGGTGGAGCGGGAGGTGATGGAAAAGGAGCTGGCGGAGGAGGCGGAGCGCCGAAGATGCCGGAGATTCCGCAGTCGCAGAAGAAGCCGCCGGGCAATCCACTGGCATCGTTCCTTGAGGGTTTGGCCAAGGGCCTCACGCCCCAGCCGGAAGCTCCCGTTTGTTCCACCGATCCACAAATTTACGCCCAACAACAGCAGCAATATCAGCAGCAGTTGCAGCAATACAATTATCAGCTGCAGCAGTATCAGCAACAGCAACAGTACCAGCAACAGTTGAGTCGGTATTACGCACAACAGGGCTTGACGCCTCCGCCACCATCACAAACAACGGCGCCCGTGCAGCCCTTGCCGTGTAAGCCCGCGACGGGCGGTCAGTGTCAGCAGCAATTGCAACAGCAACCTCCGGCGTCCAGCTGCAACGTCGGTTCATGGAAGCCGACGATGAATGGCGCGTGCATCACTGCCTGGCAGTGTGTGCCCAACCCCACCCCGCAATGCCCCGCGCAGCCGGCGGAGCCTAATCCCGCGACATGCCTAAATGGCTCGTGGAAACCGGCGACCTCGACCGTCGCAGGATCGAGTTGTCTCACGAGTTGGCAGTGCGTGCGCAATAATGCGCAGTGTCCCGCACGACCCGACCAACCCGATGCATCGGAATGCCGGAATGGCTCGTGGAAGCCGGCGAGCTCGACCGTCGCAGGTTTGAGTTGTCTCACGAATTGGCGATGTGTTCCGGATACGTCGGATCCCACCCCAACTTCCACCACCGCTCCCGCGGTCATTCCCCTCACTGCCCATCTCGCATGCCAGCCCCAGCTCGCTGATGTTGGCATGACTCTCGCTCTTGCGTACTCCTGCTCGACAGGGACGAGCAAGGGTTCCGGCTTCGATACGGGTGGAGACCAGTCGGGCTCCGCAACGGCCACCCTTGGGGCGCCTCCGGCAGGCGCCAACACCGCCACCTACGCTCTCACGTGCACCGACCAGGGACGCACCGCAGGCGCTCAATGCTCCGTTCAAGTCAACAGATCCTCGATCGTCCTCGTCGCCAACCCCAAGACCGTTGCCTCGGGCAAGACCACACTTCTCGGCTGGATCACGACCGGCATGCGATCCTGCGTCATCTCGAGCCCCGATCAGGCCGACTTCACGGCGGACAATGCGTACAACACAAGTACGACCGGTGCCGCGGCGACCTCTCCCATCACATCCAACGCGACGTTCCAATTGGATTGCACGACGCAGGGGGGAGCGAGCAAGCGCGCGAGTGTGACGGTCACGCTTGGTGCAAGCACGGGTACGGCAGGGGCGGGGAGCACATCATCCACGCCAACCACATCGAGCACATCCAACACGAGCTCAAGTCCGGCCCTCATCAATATCTCCGCGGCGGACGACTCCTTTTCACCCCGCACAATAACTATCGCAAAAGGGAGTACGGTGACATGGACCAATACGGGCGCGATGCAACATACCGTGACGGCCGATGGCGGAAGTTTCGATACCGGCCTTTCTCCGGGGGCAAATTTCTCGCGGACCTTCACGACTGCGGGCACCTACCCGTATTACTGTCGCTTCCATGGCGCTCCGGGAGGAGTCGGTATGTCGGGAGTGATTACCGTGATGCCGTAAGTTTGGAGCTGAAGTCTGTGGTTACAGAAACAATAAAAAAGCCTGCGCCTGCGCAAGCGGGCCAAACGTGCTACATTTCTCTCGTTGGCTCTCGTCGTTCCCTCCTTCGCTCAAAGTGTCTTTGAGCTTCGGCGGGCGAGCAGTGGTTTTTTGTACCATTACTTGTCCTTCGAAGCTCCGGGATTTTCCGGAGCGTAGTAGGGCTCTCGTAGTTCAACGGATAGAACGCGAGCTTGCGGAGCTCGTAATCTGGGTTCGATTCCCGGCGAGGGCATGAATATCAGGCCCGCATGTAGCCGATGGCACGCGCGGTCAACTCCGCGATACGATCAACGGTCGGCTGCGGAAGTGTTCCGAGAATGCGACGGATAAGCCGCTGGTCGACGACAGTGATTTTGTCCGGACGCACGATCCCGGGTCGTGGGAGTCCGGAGTCACGTTGTTCTTGTCCGTCGATGCGGTAAACGTCTTTCCGGTTCTTGTACGACTCAAGTTGCGAGGTGATTGCGACAATTATGACGTCGTTTTGTTTGCGATTGTATGCGGTCGGAGAAAGTACGAGCGCGGAGCGCTGTTTGAGCGTCGAGAAATCAGTGAAGGGGAACGGAACGAGCACGATCTGTCCGCGCTTATAGGTTGTCATAGACCGCATCAGCGGCATTATTCCAGAACGCGAATGACGGCTCAGCAGCTTTCATTCGAGCATACTGGTCAGGCGCGAGATGTAGCACGTGCGGCAGGCGCGCGAGAAAACGTCGCTGCTGATCCGGCGTGGCTTTCTCAATCGCATGCTCAATGTCCGTAAGAGCCTCATCTGTCATGACCCCATCATAACATAACCCAGTCTTTTCCACATTTTCACATTGCGCTCGCGCTCGCTGGGGCGCATGATTGAGGCATGTTCCGATCCGCGTCCCGGGGTTTTGCTGTTTTGCCCGTGATAGGTCTGCTCGCCGCCCTCGCGGTCACGGCGATAGCGCTCCAATCTTTTACTCCTATGCCAACGGGCAATCAACCGCAGCAGGCTGCCGGAGCCATTCTTGCCGCAGACATCCCCCCCCCAAGAACGCAAGCGATGCCGTCGACTGGTGGTGTCCCCTACCTGCTTCCAGCTCCCGCAGCGACACCAGCAGCTACCGCCACAGCTCCTCCGCCAGATGCCAAAGCAAAGGCTGATGCGGAAGCTACAGCGAAAGCTGAAGCGGATGCCAAAGCGAAAGTCGATGAGGAAATCTTGAATAAATGTGGGATTGCGATTGCTACAGCAAAAACTGCAGCTACGACGAAGGTAGCTGCTAAACCAACGGACCCCAACTCCGATGACTGTGTTGCTGCTGCCCCCGATCCGGCAAAACCGGGCAATTTCAAATGCGTTGGGAAATCCGCCACTGTCACTGTTAAGCCAGACGGCACCCTTAAGATCAAAGCTGAACCGAATCCGAAGGTATCGCCAGGTACGTGTAAAACGACTGCGTGCGTTGACACAACAACTTCATATTCACCCATAAGTTCGGTTATGAGATGTGTCCCTATCATTTCGAAAGGAATAAACAAGGCACTGGTCGTAGATAAATTGTCGAGCGATGGTTTTACTGTGCGAAAAAATTTCTTGACGGGCAAGTGGGAACCCTCATGCCTCGTGGGTTGTGGCATCGATCAAACTCAGCAAGATATCATTAATAGTGCATTCGGTAAGGACCCTACGAATTCAACGAATGAAATGCTTGTGGATTCAGACGGCACGCTTAAGGCCCCCGATGGGGTAAAAATCAAAGAAATCGCCGCGTACAGTCCCGATCCGGACGCGGACAAGGATTCTAAAGATGTCGACACTGCGATTGCTGATGCATGTAAGAGGGATTCACCTCCAGAGTGGTGCACGAGCCCGACACCACTTACTCCTCCGGAACGCCCAGTGGTGTCGGGTGGTATAACATCGGAGACAACCAAGACAGACATTTCTCGAATAGAAGATAATAAATGGGAGGCAAGACCTGCCAACGAAGCAGAACGCAAATATATTGAAAGTCTGGGATTCAAATGCGATGCATCTGGCCTCTGCACAAAGGGGTCATCTGAAGCGCCACCCGGAACAATATGTAGGGATCGTACCGCGCCTCCCTGCAAGCCGGGTAATGAGCCACCCAAACAATGCGCGAACGGCGGCGATCCCGCCAACGGCTGTAAGATACAGTCCGTATGTTCAAACGGTGGCAATCCTCCGGACTGCAGGATAAACAGCACCTTCCAACAACCGCAGCAACAGCAGCAACCACCGCGTCCTCCGGCGAGTAGCGGTGGCGGCAATCCGATGAGTTCGATGATGAACTCGATCGGCAAAGCGCTCGGGTTGAATCAACCACCGCCCCCGCAGCCTCTTCCGCCCCCGCAACAATGTCCGAGCGATCCACAGGCGTATGCGCAATGGCAGCAGCAATACCAGCAGCAGCTGCAACAATATAATTTCCAACTGCAGCAGTATCAATACCAGCAGCAGCAACAACAACAGCAGCAGCAATATCAACAACAGCTCAATCAGTACTACGCGCAGCAGGGGTACGCGCCGCAGGCTCCAGTTCAACAGCAGCAAATCACGGCACCGCCCCAACAGCCACAGCAATGCACGCCCTCCACCGGCAATCAATGCCAACTCCAGTTGCAGCAGACTCCACCTGCTGCAAACTGCTCTGTCGGACAGTGGCAGCCGGTCATGAATGGTCAGTGCGTCACCAATTGGCAGTGCGTTCCGAATCCGACCAACACGAACTTCACTGCTAATCCAACCTCCGGTCCCGCACCCCTTACGGTCACCTTTACCGGCATGGTACCGGTCCCATCAACGATTGATTTTGGTGACGGCACCAATTTCGTGGGCTCGGGATGCGGCGCTGCTACCTGCCCTCCCGCCAATCTTACGAAGACGCATACCTACGCAGCTGCCGGCCCGTACCAAGTGCAACTCACCTCCAACGGCAACGTTATCAGTAGTATAACCATCACCGTAACTTCCGGCACGGCGACTTCCACCCCACCTACCCCGCCACTCGTTCCGCTCAGGGCCGAATTATCCTGCCAGCCCCAGCTCGCCGATGTCGGCATGATGGTAGCCTTCGCGTATTCCTGCTCTGTAGGCACGAGCAAGGGTTCGGGCTTCGATACCGCAGGCGCGCAATCAGGTGTGGCAAGCACAACGATAGGTAGTCCTCCCGCAGGAGCCAACACCGCCACCTACGCTCTCACCTGCACCGACCAGGGACGTACCGCAGGCGCGCAGTGCTCCGTCCAAGTCAACAAACCTTCTACTATCCTTGTCGCCAACCCCAAGACCGTTGCCTCGGGCAAGACCGCGCTTTTGGGCTGGGTCACGACCGGCATGCAATCATGTGTCATCTCGAGCCCCGATCAGGCGGATTTCACCGCGGCCAACTCCTACAACACAAGCGTGAGCGGCACGGCTGTCACGTCGCCGGTTTTCTCGCAGGCGACATTCCTCCTGCACTGCCAGACGCTCGCAGGCGGGACGAAAGATGCAACCGTGGTAGTAACTAGCCAATAGCCACTAGCGACTGGAAAATGCAGTCATACCAAGATTTAATTGTATGGCAACGTGGCGTAGAACTTGTTGCTGAAGTGTATCGACTCACGCGAAAATTCCCAAAAGAAGAAATGTTCGGACTTATAAGTCAGATGCGGCGAGCTGCGGTCTCGATTCCCGCAAACATTGCCGAAGGTTTTGCACGCAAGCATCGTGCAGAGTATGTGCAATTTCTAAGGGTAGCGTTCGGTTCCGGTGCGGAATTGGAGACCCATCTAATACTTGCCGAGAAGTTACAATTTGTAAGCCGCGTTGAAGTCTCGAAAACGGCTGGTCTATTGAATGAGACGATGCGAATGCTGAACAAATTACTCTCTTCACTAGTGGCTAAACCCTAGTGGCTAGTAGCTATTTTAGAGTCCGAAGAACTCTAAAATCTTATGTGCGACCGGTTCTTTCATCGGGACTTCGTCGGTGTGAGCGCGCAGATAGGTTCGCACCACATGCGGGTCGATGTTCTCAAGAGGAATGATCAGATTCGGTGCCATGAATTTGGTGGTGTCTACCAGAAGGAGCGGTCGCTCGTGCCCTTCCTCTTCCACCCAAAACGAAATGACCTCCTCAAAACGATGCATGGTATCGCCGACGCGTATGCCGCGGTCGGAGATCTCGAACCGCATAAGATCCGGTGGCGCATTGGCGAGCATGCCCAGCACTGTTGCGGCAATGAGTATCAGTACCGCGAAGAGCACGTCGTGGAAAAGTATGCTCGTGAGAGCGGCTGAGATGGCCACGATGCCAAGAGCCCAAAACCAATCGCTCCCGCGCTCGATATGCTCGTGTTCATACGCGCTCCAGCGCAAGACCACTCTCTGTGGGGGCATAACGCTCCCATTGTAACATCAGCTCGGAAACGAAAGCTCCTCCACCGCGGCTAAACGCGGTAGAGGGGCTTTCACGCTTGCCGTTACGGAGTAGTGAAGTTGTTGCAGCCCTGTACGTGGTTATTATTGGCATTCTCCATACAGAATCCGATCCAGTAAGTGCCTCCTGTGGCATCGCTCTTGTAGTGGTATGTATTCGTTCCCCCCTGCGGATCTGACGGTACCGTGGAGATAGAACCAGCTTCGACGAGTGCCGTTGAGACGGCATCTGCTCCCGTGATGGTTGTGCTCGCCGCAAACACCGGATAGACATTATTGTCGTTGTTGTAGAGGGCGAGAGCTTTCTTGATCGCATCTACGTCAGCAAGGCGCCGCGCGTCGCGGGCTTTTACACGAGCTGTGTTGAGCGAGGCGAGCACGATCGACGCAAGAATCCCAATAATAGCGATAACAACGAGTAATTCGATAAGGGTAAAACCCCTCTTGGTGAGTTTTTTCATATGCTGGCATTGTAACTTGCATCATGAAGCGCTCAAGGGGTGGGTGTGCACATCTCAAGTGGTATACTGGATGAGTGTCTGAGTCCTACACAAGAAAGCCGAATGTGAACTGCGCTGTCTGTAATAAGTCTGTTTACAGAAGACCTATTCAACTTCAGGCCAGCAAGGGACGGGCATTTTGTAGCATGCTTTGTTACGGGATTTCATCGAGAAAGGAAACCCCGTGTGCTGTGTGTGGTATCCCAATTCTTGCCAATAAAAACGCAGGGACGTGCAGTAGAAGCTGCGCGAACAAATATAGGGTGGGTATCAAATATAAGCTGGGCAGGCCATCAAAAGATAAAGTTAAAAGTCAGCGAGCCTTGAAAATTCGTTTAATCGATCAGCGGGGGACAAAGTGCGAACGATGCGGGTATAAGAAAGTCGAAATATTGCATGTGCATCATAGGGATAGAAACCGGAACAATAATGCGTTAGAAAATCTGGAACTGATTTGTCCGAACTGTCATTACGAGGAACACTATTTAGAAAATAGTTGGCTTAGTGGTAGTCTGAACAATCAGAGGGAGGGGTCGGATAGTGGTTCATTCCAGCGCACTTGAAATGCGCCAGACCGCAAGGTCTCGTGAGTTCGAATCTCACCCCCTCCGACTTCGCCTCGCTGTAGCTCGGCTTCGTCGTGACGAGGTCCGACAAGACGAGCGAAAGCGGGAAATATACAATATGCAAACGTACAAAGGAATTGTTCAAAAGGGCTCGAAGCGCGGGACGGCGCTCGGATTTCCCACAATAAATATTCCGCTCGACGACGCGAATGTGTCAGGGATTTATGCCGCGCGTGTAAAAGTGGGCGAGGAAGAATACGAAGCTGCAGCGTATGCCGATCAAAAAAGAAAAGTTCTCGAAGCACACCTGCTGGATTTTTCGAGAGATTTGTATGGGTGGAACGTGACCATAGAGTTATTGAAAAAGATACGGGAGGCCAAAAAGTTTGGGAACGACAAGGTATTACGCGAGGCGATTGCGCATGATGTTACTTCTGTGCGAGAATACTTCGCACATCTGTTATGAGCCCCCAGCGCTCCATTACTATCTTCGGCCCCTCTCTCGTCTTTATCGCTGCGGCTCTCTGGGCGACCGATGCACCGTTCCGCGTACATCTCACGCAAACGCTCTCGTCGAATTTCATTGTGCTTGCCGAGCACGCGGTGGACCTCCTGATAGCCTTACCGATACTCGTGTGGGGTTGGCGTGAGCTTCGGAATCTCACAAGGCGTGAATGGCTCGCCGTCGTCTTCATCGCGGTCGGCGGCTCGGCACTTGCTTCTGTCGCGTTCACCCAATCGTTCCACTACGTGAATCCGTCGGTCTCAATTCTTTTGCAAAAAGTGCAGCCCCTTATCGCTATCGCGCTCGCGTGGTTTTTTCTCGGCGAGCGCTTGAGCAAGAATTTTTGGGTGTGGACGGCCACGGCGCTTTTCGGTGCCTACCTTGTGAGCTTCCCCAATCTCGTGCCGCAGCTCTACGAAGGCGAGGCGTTCAATCCCAATACTGTTGGAGCGCTCCTCGCGCTCACGGCCGCGGTTCTCTGGGGAGCCTCCACTGTGTTCGGCAAATTCGTATTGCGTAAAGTTTCTTTCCAAATGATGACGAGTCTCCGATTCGTCGGCGCTTTCGTATTCTTGGCAATTCTTACGACCGCACAACATTCGTTCCCGGTGACAGGCACGCTCACATCGACCGACTGGCTTTTCATTGGCATTATCGCCATTACTTCCGGTGTCGTTTCTCTTTTTATCTACTATTACGGTCTGCAGTACACGAAAGCATCTATCGCAACCATCGCCGAGCTCGGTTTTCCGCTCGCCGCCGTATTCGTGAATGCATATTTCATTCAAGGTACCCCCGTTCCCGGAGCGTTCTTAGGACTTGTCGCCGGCCAGTGGCTCGGCACCGCGCTTCTTCTTTTTGCCATGCTCATGCTCTCTCGTGTGAACCGTGAGGAGGGAGAAAGTACACAAGCCCGGTAGTCAGGACTTACGTCTCTTTTTGGCGATCATGGCGTTCACTCTTTCGACAACTTCGGGCAACGTGAATTTTGCTTTTACCAGAAAATCATCCGCGCCGTTCTTTCGCGCTTCTTCGATCTCATGTTCCTGACCAAGATTCGAGAACATTACGATAATGACGTCCTTACACCGGGGATCTGCTCGCATTGCTTTCAATACATCGAACCCGTTCATACCCGGCATCATCACGTCGAGGAGGACCAGGTCAGGGATTTCCGTATCCAATAGTTTGAGCGCCTGTGCACCGTCGGTCGCAGTCTTTATCGCGTAGCCTTCTTTTGCGAGGCGTGTGGAAGAAAGAGTGGAGAGAAATTGGTCGTCTTCTACTATCCAGACCTTCCCTTCCTGTTTTGTCTGCGGATCCACCACACTCGCGTCGTCCGATTCCGCCGCTTTGCCGATGAATTTCTGTATTTTTTCCAACACCTCGTCAGGGCTGAATTGCGCCTTGATGATGTAATCTTTTGCGCCCAGCTCGAGAATGCGGCTGATCTCGACGGGTTGTCCTGAATTTGAGATAACGACAACAGGGATCTTCTTTAGCTCCGCATCTTTGTGCATTTCCTCCAATACCTCATAGCCGTCTTTCTTGGGCATGACGATATCGAGAAGCACGAGGTCGGGCTTCATGGCGCGCATTTTCTGGATGCCGCTCTCTCCGTCCATTTCCCATGACGCATCGTATCCGCTGCTCATGAGCTTGTTGAGGAGGATCTCGCCCAGCACTTGTTCATCTTCCAGAAGCAGGATCTTTTGTTTTTGCGCCATAGACACTAGTATGGGTATTCTACGCCGGAAAAAGGAGCCGTCTATGCAGATTGAGGGACAACCGGTGAAGGGGGGACCGTGAAGAAAAAGCTGGTTCCTTTGTTCTCGACGCTCTCAAACCAGATCCTTCCCCCGTGTTTTTCCACAAAGCTTTTAACGATATAGAGGCCGAGACCCGAGCCGTCGGTGCGGAATTTGGTGGCGTTATCAGCTCGGAAAAATTTGTTGAAAATGCCCGATTGCTGCTGCAGGGGAATGCCGATACCGCTGTCGGTGATAGCTACCTGCACCTCGGTCGGGGAAGAGGTGACGGAAAGCGCGATCGTGCCGCCATCCGGCGTGTAGCGCATCGCATTTTCCACGAGATTTTGTATCACGGAGCGCATCATATCCGGATCGGCGTTCACATAGGGCGATTGCGGGCTCGGCCGCTTGAATGTAAGCGCCATGCGCCGCACATGCGCTTGGCCGGAGAAATCCAGAAGCACGCTCTCGACCATATCTTCAAGGTGCAGAGGAGAGAGCTTAAATTGTATTTTTCCGGATTCGATGCGTGTCACCACGAGCATTTCATTGATGAGGTTGATGATGCGTTCGTTGCTTTCGTATCCTTTCATGAGAAGGCTCTTCTGCTCGGCAGAGAGGTTCTCGGTGTTCTCATCGATGAGAAGCGAGAGGGTCCATTTGATTGCCGAGAGCGGTGTGCGCAGCTGGTGCGCGGCGACCGAAATGAATTCGGACTTCGCCTTGTCGAGTCCCGTGAGGCGCTCGTTTGCGAGCGTGAGCTCTCCCTCGCGCTTCTTTAAGAGTTCGTTGCCACGGTCGAGTTCCTGAAGTTTGTCTTGGAGGTCCTTTGTGCGTGCGGCGACTTCTTTCTCAAGACGCCCGGTATATTCGGCAAGGTGTGCGGCCATCTCGTTGAATGCGACACCAAGAAGCCCTATCTCGTCTTTTGCGAAGTATGTCGCGCGGGTATCAAGCTTACCTGCACCAAAACTCTCTGCGGTCGCCGCCAGTGCGCTGATAGGACGAATGATAATGCGCTGAATGAAGAGTACGCTGACGATCGCTGATATGAAGAGACCGGTCATCAGTACGAAGATGGTCGCAGACCAAACATCACCCTCAGTCGTTTTAAGAATTTTGCCGCTCTCCTGTGCTGTTTCATTCGACCGCTGCGTCATCTCGGCCAAGTGTGCCGAACTCAAGTCCGCAAAATGGCGCGCTTTTTCGACGTATTCTTTTGAGGCCGCCTTCGCGAGCTCGGCTTCTTTGACCTGACCGGCTTTTTTTAGAGTGAGGTATTCTTCGCGCGTGTCGATCGCGCGAAGTGTGTTGTTGACGAATCCTTCATAGTAGATGCTCGTTCGTCCCGCGAGCTCAATTTCTTCAGGTGACGAGCCCTGCACGACCAGTGCGTCCTTGAGGCCAGCTGCCGTCCATGCAGCATAGTTTTTTCCTTCCGCCGAATGCCTGAATGCCTCGCTCTCACTGCCCCATGTGATTGCCGCCAAAAACATCTGGAAACGTACAATCGACTCTTGAAACGTCGTTTTTTCTTGCGCAGCATCGGCGAGCATTTCAAACTCTTCGACGTCGAGGATTCTTTCCGCACTGGACTGACCACTTACCATCGCACTCAGCGCTTCCTGAATGCTACGCAAGAGTGGCATTTCCCTCTCGACGATGACATCGGAATTTTGTGCGATGCGTTCGATACCGAGGATCGAGGTACCGGCAAGAATAAGGGGAAACGCAGCGATTACGACCAACACGAGAAGTAGCTTTTGCTGTATACTCGAGAATCCAAGTGTGGTTCGAGTAAAATTCTCCACAAAAATATACGCGCTAGAGCTCGCGTTTAATAACAGCCAGGTCGAGAACGCCTTTTAATACGCCGATTGCTTTTGAGGAGGTGTCGATGATAGGAACATACAGCGATATGGCCTCTGTCTGTGAACTTTCGTCGAACTCGATTTGACCGTGGAGTTTTTCCCCCGCCCCGCCATTGAAGCTGTTTTGCCACCACGCTTCGTCTGCCTGATAGTAATCACTCGTCTTGTCGGTCTGGCTTACATTTAAGCCATACATATCGGTGACGAAGATCTCTTTGAATCCAGGGTACTCCTTCTGGAAAGCGAGAAGGCGTCTGGCGGAATCATTGGACAGGAATTGCTGGATAAATGGAGTGACCCCCTCGGATGTTTGCCACTCGTCGTCGAGGCGTTTGATATCTGTTTGTGCGAGAGCACGGTTATTGTTGTTTGAGATCATGACGTCAGCGAGAACGACATTTTCACGCGAGAGCCCCTCAAGTATTGCCATTTTTTGTGCGAGAACGGCTTCAACTTCGGGAGAGAGTTCTATTCGGGGCTGTGTCGTGGGTAGAGCACTGGTCGTTGCGGATGGGGATGGCGATATCCACAGGTAGGTGCCAAACCCAACAATACCGAGGACGAGGACCACTAAGGCGACGAGACGCGTATCAATGTTCATATTCTCCACAGTATAGACTACTTTTACTACGCAATACCTGCAGTTCACACATCACTCTGGCACTCAATCCACAATGATGAGCGCGCGATCGGTCGGTACGAGGTGGTTGTGATATTTCCATTGACCAGAAGCCTTAAATGTGTAGAGATAGGTCGATGCTCGTGTATGCGCATGTGCGGGCACGAGATAGAGAGAGATGTCTGGAGAGCTCTCGATCCCTTTTTGATCAAATCCAGGGAGATTCGTGTGTGATGGGTGCGGATCCGAAGCGACCCACAGCGGCTTTTCCGATACATTGATCCATTCAACCGTTGTGCCGACAGGGATCCTTGGGCTTTGCGGCTCGAATCCGCCGTTTGTGTAGAGGATGGTCAGATGGTCAATAGTGGAAGTCGCCTCAATTCCGATGTCTACACTCTGGTTTCTTTGGTAAGGAACATAGAGGCCGATCGTAATGACGAGAAACAGGACAGCAGTAAGGAGAAGGGAATTTTTCATATCGATCGTCATACGCTTTCACTATACCGTACGAAATGTTGCGTACCGAAGCGTGGTGTTACACTGGTAATGATGCGTATAGATTTCATTTCTGACATTAATAGGGGATATGAGGCGGCGTTCAACTATGAGGCGACGGATCGCTTCATACTGAAAGTGCTCTGGGGTCACTTTGCCGTCTTTTCGCTTCTCGCGTTCACAAATTCCATAATAAAGCTCGCCTCTTTTTATCCGAGTCCGCTTGCATGGCGGGTCGTCAGCATCCCCGAAGCAGTTGCTACGGTGTTGATCGCACTTGCGGTCACGCTCGTTCCCGCATTTCTGGCCGGTACGATACAAAATCACTATTTGTGGAGGCTTACGGTGACTGTGGCGCTCTCGATCTATTCCTACTTGTTTGTTTTCATCAGCGGCGGCTCCATTGAGATGCACTTTCACTTTTTTATCATCATCGCACTTCTTATGGTTTTCGCCGACTGGCGGCTTGGTTGGGTCGTAGCTGGTGTTACGGTTCTTCACCACGGTATCCTGAATTATATTGAGCCGGGGTGGGTATACTTCTATGGGCGAAATGATTTTTCTGTCATCGCCCATTCTGTGCCAATTCTTGTGGCTGCTGTGTTTGCCACGGTATTGTGTGAGATAGCACGGAAATCTATCGTCTCACTCAGGACGGCGCAAAAGGGCCTGGAAGAAAGAACTGCTGAACTTGAAAAGGTGAAACGAGATCTTGAAGTGGCAATTGCGGGGAAAAATACTGAAGTAATCGGAGTAAAGGAGGAGAACGAGGCGCTCAAGGGTCAGCTACGCTCTGCGTAAAAGATTAGCTCCATGGTGCGACGGGTCGGCGCAGTACCATGGCCCGGCATCGCACTCCTCCTCTTCGCCCTGTTGATGGTGTGATGGTGAGCCGCGTGAACCAGAAAAAAATCATCGAGCTCCCCGCCGCCAGGACATAAAAAACCTGGGACGCGTAGCGCGTGGTGGCGTCCGGGCACTTATTTCCTCGCGATGAATACGTCGTAATTGTTTTCGCCTTTCACCTTGACCTCCAATCTTACTTTTGAAAACCCGATTTTTGTCAGGCATTCTATCAACTCTTCGTGGCTCAGAAGATAGCTATAGGATGGATAGGTTTTGACGTCGCCGGTTTCGAGAAAGATCAGCCGCATGGTCCAGGTGCGAACCTTGGTCACGACATTGTGTTCAATCTGCCAGGTAAGCCGCGCGTCACCGTGTCGTGTCGCGATAGTGCCGATGTTTTCCACGTGAGGCTTCTCTTTTTTGTTGGTGACGTCGAGGTATAAGACTCCTCCGGGTTTAAGGACAGAATGAAAATTGCGAAGCGCAGTCTGGATCTCTTCCATCGATCGGGCAGGCACAATCCAATTCTGTTCCCATGAGGCAGCATACACAAGGGAGTTGCCGCGGCAATATACGAGATCGAATTCTCCTTGTCCTACAAATCTCTGAAGTTCTGACCATGTTGCGTGGATTGCCTGAACCTCCAGCCCGCGTTTTTTTGCATTGAGTCCGATCTGGCGGACCATTTCACTGCTTTTGTCAGCCGCAACGACATGATAGCCTCGCTCGATAAGGTCGAGCGCGGGGAATCCGGATCCGCACCCTGCGTCGAGAATCTTCGACTCGGAAGTGATGCCGTATTGTTTCAACGCATCAATAAAGCCCTGGATATATTTGGGTTTATTATAAATTTTATCAAGGCAGAGGTCCCAAATCTCAGGGAGGGTGAAGAACACGGCGTTTCCCCGTCTGTTGTTCATAGCTCCAATACCCGTACTATAGTACAAAGTAAGACGTATGACTCGCATTATGGTCTTCGGGACGTTCGACATGGTCCACATCGGGCATGTGGATTTTTTCCGACAAGCGCGATCGCTTGCCAAGAAACCACATCTGATCGTTTCGATTGCGCGCGATGCGGTGGTCAAGCGCATCAAGGGAGAGCACTCGCGGCGCAATGAGCGCGAGCGCAGAGCGCTGCTCGAGCGCAATACGCTCGTCGACGAAGTGGTCTTGGGGCAGGAGGAGGGATACATCGAACACATCATTGAGGCGAAACCGGATATCATCGCGCTTGGCTACGATCAAAAAGGAGAGTATGTTGATCGTCTTGAGCGGGATATAGAAAGAACAAAGCTTAAGATAAAAATCGTACGGCTCAAAGCATTCGAGCCGGAGAAATATAAAACATCGAAACTTATATGAAATACCTCGGTATTGATTACGGAAGGAAGCGCGTAGGGGTTGCGGTCTCTGATGCCGAAGGGAAGATCGCATTCCCGCGTACGACCGTGACGAATGACGATAAACTTTTGTCGGGTCTCCTGAAACTCATTCAAAATGAAAAAATTGGCAGAATCGTTGTTGGTGACACGCGCGCCTCCGGTGGCGCAGAAAACCCGATTACGTTCGAGGCGCAGGCGTTCGTCGAAGAACTCACAAAAGCGACGTCCGTACCGATCGAATTCGCGTCAGAAATGTGGAGCTCGATCGAAGCTTCGCGCTACGCGCCGGAGAATAAGGCCCACGACGATGGTGCCGCTGCAGCGATTATCCTCCAGAGGTATTTAGAAATGAAAGGCGGTGAGGTAGAGTAGTCACATGGGAGAACAAATGCCAGAAATTCAATACGATGATTTTGCGAAGCTCGATATACGGATGGGGACTGTTGTAGCGGCAGAGCTCGTGCCCGAGACCGACAAACTCATCAAATGCACGGTAGATTTTGGAGAGTTGGGGCAACGCACAATAGTTTCCGGCATCGCACAATGGAAAAAACCTGAAGAATTAGTCGGCAGACAGCTTCCCTACATCGTAAACCTCGCTCCGCGGAGCTTGCGCGGAGTAGAAAGCCAGGGGATGTTGCTCGCGGCAAGCCCCGTTAGAGGCGATGCCTCTAACGGGGCAAGCGATGAGAGCGGCGTAGTTCTTCTTGTGCCGGAACGCCAACTTCCCAATGGTTCAAAATTAAAATAGCGAGCCTGCAGATGCGCTATAATTCAGAGAATGCAGCTTTCAGGCGGATTGCATAACTTTTCAAACGCGCTCGCGCGGTGGTTCCCGACACCCGTACGGCTCTTTCCCCGTGCTGCCGGCATCGATATTTCTGATGCATCGATCAAATGGCTTGTCCTCTCGCCATCCAGCAACGCGTATCGCGTGCAAACATACGGAGAAGAGCCTCTGCACGAGGGTGTCGTCGTCAATGGAACGATCAAAGATATTCCTGCGCTTGCGCAATCTCTCAACAGAGTCAAGAAAAATCTCGGAGGGGTCGAGTATGCACACGCAGCGCTTCCCGAGGAAGCCGCATACGTTTTCGAGATGCATGTACCGGATGCCACGACCCGCGAGGACGTGTTGCAGATGATCGAATTCGGATTTGAAGGCCGGGTCCCGATCGCGCCTTCCGCGGCGATCTTTGATTTTGATGTCATAGAAGAGCGTGACGAAGGGGAAGGACAAGAGATCGGCGTTGCGGTCTTTCCCCGCGAACTCGCTGAAAATTACATTGCCGCATTCGGTGCGGCAGGCATCGGACTTCTTTCGCTTGAGATCGAAGCGCGCTCCATCGCGCGCACCGTCTCATCAGGAAAATCCGATGAGCCCGTCACGTTGCTCGTGGATTTCGGGCGGGCGCGCACCGGCTTTGCGGTCCTCAAGCGCGGTATTCCTATTTTCACATCGACGGTCGAGGTGGGAGGCGACGGGATCACTCGTGCGCTGATGGAGAAGCTTTCCATGTCCGCTGAATCTGCCATGGCCTTTCGCAACGATCAGGGACTTCTCCCCGAGGGCGGCACCAAATCTCCCGGCCTCGACGCGATCATGGGAATTGCTTCTGCACTTGCGGATGAGGTCACGCGCCATTATCACTACTGGGACACGCGCAGAAATGAACGGGGCGATCGCATGACGCCCGTGGGGGCTGTGATCTTGGTCGGGGGCAGCTCAAATCTGAACGGTCTTGCGGATTACATTGCGGGGCGCGTACAAGCGCCAACCACAATCGGAGATATCTGGCAACATATTTGTACATTCGATCAGTACATTCCTCCTATCAATCGTCGGACATCGCTTCAATACGCCACCGCCGCAGGACTCGCGTTGCGGTCTTTGGAAATTGTATGAACGAAGTGGATCACAACTTCTTATGAGCAACGTCCTTCCACACGAAGCGCAAAAAGTTGTATGGGGCATGTATCGGGCGCGATTCGTCGTCGCGGGCTCACTCGTGGGGCTTGCTGCTGCGGCGCTTTCGGGCCTTGCACTTTTGCCGACGTACCTTGCCCTTCAGGTTGGGCAGAGGGACTCATCTCCCGAGATCTCCTCGCGCGGCAGCGTGGATCAGGCGGATCGGGAGGGGATCATTCACACGCAGTCATTGCTTGCCGCACTCTCCCCGCTTCTTGCGGCGACAACGACTCCCACAGAAACGATCGCTCTTGCGCTCTCTCTGCGCCCCGCCCATGTTACGGTCGACCATGTCAGCTACACTTCGGGAAGTCCAAGCACTATCATGATAGTTGGTTCTGCGGCGCGCGAAGCTATCAATGCATATCGTCAGGCGCTTCAGAGCGATCCGCATTGGAAGTCGGTTTCGGTCCCCGTGGGCGATCTTGCGGGAGCCGTCGGCGGACAATTTTCTGTCACCCTAGTACTCGCTAAGGATCTCTAACATGAGACACCACTCCTTCGTACAATGGTTTGCGCTCGGAGCAGTCCTTCTCGCTTGGGCCATGGTCGGATTTTTCGCATGGAGTATTGCGGGAAGTGAGCACGATATTGCCACACAGATAGAAAACGCCCAAAAATCATCGACCAAAGAAGCTTCGGCGATCCGCACACGCGCGCTTGCTCTTGGTACGGCACGGGAGCGTACACAGCTTGGAGAGCTTCTTGATATCGACGTGAGTTCGATCGTTGACATGATCGAAGGTGTCGGGAAAGCAGGCGGTGCTGCGGTAACATTGAGCAGTGCCCTGCCCGAAAGTGGGGGAGCTGGTATAGCCGGAGGCACTCCGATCAAGGTGATCGGATTCAATGTCCAGGCGCAAGGATCGTTTGCCGCACTTATGCGCGTCGCGCATATGTTCGAGACACTTCCCATTCCCTCGACCCTGAAGAGCCTCGACATCGAGCATGCGCCAAACCCGACTCCTTCAGGCCCGGCAACTTTGTGGCATATGAATGCCTCTATCAGAGTCTTAACCACTGCGGACATCTCTTCTTAAGTCAATGATGAATATGAAATTCGGCCCCGACACAATGAAAGGTGTACGCGAAATGCTAGCAAATCGGCATGAGCCCGAGTCGCTACGCTCGCTCGCCGATCTCTACTGGCGCGGCCTTCTTTCTATCGCGTTTTGTATCATCACACTCGTCATTTTCTACGGCGTATGGGATCTGCTGAATGTACTGAATGCACTCTCGGCATCCTTGGATACATCCGCTCCGCCCCCACCTGCCCTCGATCGCGCGGCCCTCAACAAGGTAATTCAGGGATTTGAAACGCGGCAGGTGCAGTTCGATGCACTACGAAAGAATCCATCAGCGGGAATATCGGACCCGTCGCGTTGACCATAACGTGTTGCGCAGCTAGGATTGGGAAGCGCATCGCCCTCGTAGTTCAATGGACAGAACTGCGGACTTCTAAGCCGTCAATGTTGGTTCGATTCCAACCGAGGGCATATGCGCGCTTAGCTCAGTTGGTTAGAGCATCTCATTTACACTGAGAGGGTCGGGGGTTCGAATCCCTCAGCGCGCAAAGCGGTGGTGTTGGTCCGCGCTAATTCAAGCACTCCGCACTTTATCGGAAGTTGTTTTCTGACGGTGTGAATGGTATAGTGCCCTGCCTGCGCCAAGGCTTCGGCAGGCAGGCGCGACAAATTTTGTATGACAATCAAGACTTCACCAATAGACATGGACGCGCGCAAAAATCTCGACCTCCGGCCGGGGGATACCGTGCGCGTCTGGCAGAAGATCGAGGAAAAAGGGAAGACGCGCCTTCAGGCGTTTGAAGGATTGGTTCTTGCCCGCAAACATGGGCTCGAAGCGGGCGGCACATTCACCGTGCGGCGTGTGGCAAGCGGTGTGGGTGTCGAGAAGATATTCCCGCTCTATTCTCCCATGATAGACAAAATCGAGATCGTGAAACGTTCCCGCGTGCGGCGCGCAAAGCTGTATTTCATCCGTGATAAAGTTGCGCGCGAAGCGCGCAGACAACTTCGCCGTACGCGCATGATGGTGAATGTGTCTGGAGTGACGAAAGTCGTTGCGAAGGAGGAAGTGCCGGTGGTCATTGAGCCGGAAGCGGAAGTGAAAAGCGAATAATGCGTCAATCTTTCACGCAAGCATTTGAAGGTAGTGAAGATGTTAGCTATAGTAGGCGAGCATCTGTAATGCGCAGGTGGTGGAATGGTATACACGTACGTTCGAGGGGCGTATGCCTTACGGCTTGGGGGTTCGAGTCCCCCCCTGCGCAAAAAAATCTTTTGCAGTATCATTGAGGTGTGATTCGCCGGTACCTTCCGAAAAGTGTCGAGGAGCTCGCGCACTGGTACATGCGCTACCTATCGCCGCCCGCTCTTATTGCAGCGCTTCTTTTGGACTATTTTGTTCTTTTGCGTCGCGTCGATCTATGGACAGGAAATCTGCTCCTCTTTTCCTATCTTGTGATCGCAGCAGGAAGTATCGTGGCGATGAATCTTATCGAAACGGGTCGCCTGCGGCACCCGTGGATCCTGAAAATAACTCCTCTGATCCCCGTTGTTGCGCAGTTCGCGTTCGGGGGACTTTTCTCGGGCTATCTCTCGCTCTACAGCCGGAGCGCCGCCTTCGCCGGAAGCGCTGTCTTTGTGTTGCTCTTGGCCGCCTTACTTTTGGGCAATGAACGATTCGTGCGCTTCTACATGCGCTTCTCATTCCAAATGAGCATATTCTTCATCGTGCTCATGTCGTTCTTTATTTTCTTCCTGCCAGTCGTCTTTCACGCGATCGGTCCGTACATGTTCGTCTTGAGCGGCGTCATAAGCCTCGCGGTCGTTTCCGCGTTTCTCTATCTTCTTTTCGCGCTTGTGCCGGAGCTCGTCCGTGCCAACCGAACGACCGTCGCCCGCGCGATCGCGATTATTTTTATTGCGTTCAACATCCTCTATTTCTCAAACCTCATCCCCCCTTTGCCGCTGGCACTCAAAGACGCAGGTGTCTATCACAATGTCGCGCGCGCAGCAGATGGCAGCTACCACCTTCTTGCGGAGCCGGTGCCGTGGTATGAGGCATACCTGCGCTACAACACGCTCTTCCACCATGCGCCGGGGGAAAGCGCCTACGCTTACAGCGCTATCTTTGCGCCCTCAGGACTTTCCACCCTCGTTCTCCATGAGTGGCAGCGCTACGACGTGCCGACGAAGCGGTGGGTAACGACCGACACGCTTCGTTTTTCTATTCTCGGTGGGCGCGACGGGGGATATCGCGGGTATTCGATAAAAACAGATCCGACAGCCGGAAGATGGCGCGTCAACGTCATCACGCTACACGGTCAGCTCATTGGGCGGATCTCATTCACCGTCATTGACGGCGCGACCCCGACTCCAGTAGTTGAGACCACCAAATAAAATACACTGCTCGCACTTGAAGATCTGGTTGTCACCGGAGGTTCTGGATGACAATCCACAAGCGGCTGCCTTTACTTTGAAGGTTGCCTATTTATAATTAAGGCATGGCAGTGCTGAGAAAGTGCGTACTTTGCGGCAAAGAATTTCAAACAAAACCGTACTTCATTCGACGCGGCCAGGGCAGATTTTGCTCGAACACGTGCCACTTCCGGTCAATGAAAACTGGCAAAGTCGTTCACTGCGGCACGTGTGGGAAGGAGGTATACCGAAAACTGCGCTCACTTCGAGTAGCAAAGACAAAAAATTATTTTTGCGATAAGTCGTGTCAAACAGTTTGGCGGAATCAGGTTTACGCTGGCCCAAATCATAAAAGTTGGAAACACGGACGTTCAAGCGCTGCAAGCAGGAGTGCGTTGAGGCGCTCGGGTAAAGAAAAAGTATGCGAAGTTTGTCGCACCGTAGACACTCGTGTTCTCGCCGTCCATCATATCGACCGCGACCGTACCAACAATGCAGCAGACAACCTCGCATGGCTCTGTCACAATTGCCATTTTCTCGTTCACCATTATGATGTGGGGCGTGAACGTGGTTTATTGAAACCACGGTCCTGATGGTGGTCGTAGCTCAATTGGTAGAGCTCCAGATTGTGGATCTGGCGGTTACGGGTTCGATCCCCGTCGATCACCCCGAAATCTCGATTCGAGTTCAACTCTCGACGATCGCCCAAAGAGGATATACTACGGATGATATGGACATCTCCCTCGTCATCCCTGCGTACAACGAAGAGGCCTCGATCGGTCTGTGCCTTGATACCGCGATAGAAAATTCGCACGGAAAATTCAAAGAGATCATCGTCGTCAACAATGCCTCAACCGATAAAACTGTAGAAGTTGCGAGCCGATATCCCGGAGTTCGCGTTGTTACGGAAATGCGCAAAGGCACTGGCCACGCACGGCAGACGGGCGCCGAACACGCAAGCGGAGAGATCCTCGCGTACATCGATGCAGACGCGCTCATACCCGAGGGCTGGGTAGAGTACATCGAACGCACCTTCGAGCGCGATCCGAAGGTCGTATTTCTAAGCGGTGCGTATCGGTATCATCGCCACGAAAGCGGCCGTTATCCCGCATGGCTTCTAGATGCTATCTGGTGGTTCACTCCACCGGTGTACTGGATCGTCGGCTATATAGGCAACGCGGGCAATTGCGCGATGCGCGCCGACGCGCTCAAAAAAATCGGCGGACACGATCGCGCACTCGCGTTTTACGGCGACGATACCGACCTCGCGCGCCGTTTCCACACGGTCGGTAAAACATTATGGCGCATGCGATTCAACAACTACTCATCGGCGCGGCGTTTCGATCAAGAGGGTCTTGCCCAGATGTGCCTCAAATACATGATCAACTATTGGTGGCCGGTCCTCTTCCACCGCCCCTACACTCCCGGTCATCACGACCTCAAGCGGTCATAAAAAAGAAAGAGCCGCCTCGCCGAGGGAGAAGTGCGGTAAGGCAGTTCTTCCTCGACAAGACGGCTAGGCCGGCTTGTCTTCGTATCAAGCGAACTTGAGCTGGTAGACGACGCCCACCACGATGACGATCCAACCTGCGATCGCGCCCGCCCAGGCCATTCCGTTGGTCTCGCCATGCACCTTTTTCGGAGGCTGCAACGTGCTCACGCCCCAGGTCATGAGCAGGAGCGCTGTGACGATTACGCCCTCTGCCGTCGTAACCTGAGCCGCAGGTGTCAGCACGTAGAACGCGACGAAGACCGAGACTTGGTAGGGCCACACCACGAGTTGGTAGATCGCCCCAGCTTGCGTCAGCCATCCGTTTCGAAAATACGCGGAAGGCGTCGTCTTGCTGTCTTGGAGAAGCGGGATGATCATCAGGAGCCCAACCACGAAGACGATGCCCGAGATGATACCCAAGTCCGCCGCTCGCCACGAGCTCGCATGCCACTCAATGAGCACCGCCGCGAGCGGATTCGCGACGAAAAAGGCCAACCAGTTGGTGGCGTTGCCGAGGAACGTCAGATACGTTCTCGGCGGGTTCGGTTGTTCACGTACCTGACCATCGAACGCGTACTTGTCGCTCAACGCGATCCGAAAGATGAGCAACATGCTGATTTCGGATAACAGCAGCCACATGTTCATCGAGGAACTCCTTCAGTTGGGTAGCATTGAACCGGAATCTGAAAGAACTACCTTCCTCCAGATATTTTCCACATCCTACGGGGATGCGCCGGGACGAAAGTGAAAAAATAGTGGCATTTTCTAGCCATCATGTCAAGCGCGGTATCTTCGGGCTCAAAACGAAGGCCCGTCCGGTTGAAGAAACCGGACGGGCTTTTTTGTTGTGCGAGTTCTCAGGCCGCAAACCTGTCTACCGGCGGGCCACTGATCCAAGACCAGCACGATAGGCCGCAAGCAGCGGCAGTACGATCCACCCGGCGGTGGTTGCCCATATCGCCGGCCAATGCACGCTTCCGTGCACGGCATACGGCGGGTGCATTACGCTGATCGCGTGATGCACCATGAGCAGCGCCGTAATGGTGACGACCTCCCGCGTAGCCACGCCTTTACGTGGAGTGAGCAGATAATAGGACAGTGAGATCGAAACCCCAACGGTCCAATATATCTGATGCGTCACTCCAGCAATCGACGCACGTCCTTCGCGGAAAAACGCCGACGGTGTCGTGAGGCTATCCTTGAGCAGCGGCTCGAGGTAGCCGAAGATGCCGACGATCGCGACGACCGTGAAGATCGGCACGAACCGCTTGAGCGACCACGACCGTGTATGCGTACTCAGCACGTATGCGAGTACGACATTCACGATGAAGAGATCACTCCAGTTCGCCGCATTTCCCCAGAAGGTGAGGAACTTTTGCGGCGGATCCGAGAGTTCCAGTACCTGATAGGCGAAGGCGTAGCCCTCTTTGTACGCTCCCACGGAAGTCGTGAGGACGTAGACCGTCAGGCAGGCGAGATAGAGAAGAAAGTGTCGGCGCACGACGCCCTCCTGTCAGTTGTGGATCTGGGGTTGATGACTGAAGGAACAAGCTTTCCTCCAGTTTCCTCCGCAGCATTTTGACGCGCAGAAAACTAGAGAAAAGGCCTATAATAATAGCATTTTATTGCACACATGTCAACTTGCGGTTCTCCTGATTCCCACGTTATTTCTCGCCGCTCGCTTCGCGGGTGAGCTCCTTGCGCATATAGCGCGTGAGGATGTAGTAGAGAATGCCTACGATGGTAATACCGAGTATCACATAGTGGATGCCGTTAATGACGTTCTCGATACTGCCGAAGGATTCACCGAAAAAGTAGCCCAAGAATATGAGACCCCAAAATTGCACTATCGCCACCACCGCTCCCCAGCCGAAGAATTTCTTGAGCGGCATTCGTACGGTCCCCGCGAGCGCGATGAAGCTCGATGCGATTCCATAGGAGAGCTTGCCGAGGAACATCGTCTTACCCGCATTTTTCTCCCAGAGCTTGCGGATGTCGTCGAGGTGGTCTTCTCTGACCCCGATCTTTCGAAGCAATTTCTGCGCTGTTGCGGTGCGGCCGCCGTAGTAGCCAAGCGCGTAGTAGAAAGCGTCCATGATCATGTCGCGCGCGAAGAAAAAGAGCAGGAGCACATAGATGTTGAAATATCCGAGAGAGGCAAGTGTGCCCGCCACAAAGGCGACGACCGGACCCTCGATTATTGAAAGGGGAACGAGTATCCAGTAGCGGTAATCGACGATGAGTTGCGTGAGTTGTTCGGGACTCATATGATCTTTACCTCCAGATGAAATACCACGAGAGGACTGCGATGCCGAGGTAGACGACGTATCCGAGCGGAATCATCTTGCGGCCGCCGATCTTGATCCAGGGGTAGTAATCAGAGAAAGGCGTGAACCATTCTCGAAAGCGCACAACCGGATTTGCGAGGTACCAGACGAAGTCCTCGAGGATGACGCCGGAAGCGTATGCGCTCACAATAATGCCGAAGAGCTTGTAGTTCCAGCCGGTAAAAACGAACGGCAGTGCAAGGAGAGCAGGGTACATGATGAAAAAAAGATAAAAATGGTATCCCGAGAGAACGTATGAACCGACACGAAGCTTCCAGCCGAGCTTGGCCTTATCCCACGCATTCCTTCCCTCGACGTACGACTCCCAGAACCCCGATGCGATGAATGCTCCCCAGACAAGTACAAAAACGAGAAGCGTCTGGAGAGTCGTCGGGTCTGTCATGGGAGAAGTTTATCACGGGCCCCGTACGTAGTAGTATGGCTGTAATGAGCCAGCCCACCCCGACCCCGCTTCACCGTCATCCTCGGCCCCACCGTGAGCTCTGGCGCCGCTATCGGCACTATGCCGCACAGCGCGAATTTCGTCTTTCGATCGTAATGGCATCGGCTCTCTTGATCATCGGCTGGTCCGTGAATTATTTTGCTATCCAATTCGCAACGGAGCGCGCAAGTAATTCGGTGACGGATATCGTACTCTCCAATATCCCGGTTTTCGAAGTCGATGCGCTGTTTGTATACGGCACATTCGTATTTGCGCTGCTTTCGTTTACGACAGTACTTTTGCATCCAAAGCGCATCCCCTTTGCGTTCAAGGCAGTCGCCTTATTTTGGATTATTCGCTCTATTTTTGCGTCGCTTACGCATATCGCACCGTTCGAAGCTTCATACATGAGCGATTTCGGACCGACCATCAACAGCATGTTCTTCGGGGGAGATCTTTTCTTCTCCGCACACACCGGCATGCCATTTTTGGGCGCGCTCGCGTTCTGGAAGGAAAAGGGCATACGCAATCTGTATCTTCTCGGTTCCGCATTTTTTGCGACCATCGTTCTTTTGGGGCACGTGCACTATTCGATCGACGTCTTGTCCGCATTTTTCATCACCTACGGCATCTTTCACGTTGCCGAATGGCTCTTCCCGAAAGACCGCGCGATGTTCCTGGCTGATGAATAGCAAGAACATGGTACTGTGAAGTGCATGGAAGATGCGGAATTACGGCAGAAGCTGGATGCTCTCGAGGCGAAGATCGCCGAAGTGTACACTTCTGCCGAGAAGACACGGAAGTATTTCCTTGCGGTAGTCATCGTCTCCGTGGTCGCCTTCGTGCTGCCGCTCGTCGGCTTCCTCTTTGCCATTCCGTCGTTCCTCTCCACATACAGTGAGGTAGGCGACCTGCTTCAGTAAGTTTTCATAGTACAATCCGTCTACTGGTCTACTAACTAATTACTACTAACTACTAACTATTTGCCATGGATATTGAAAAGAAAGAGATCCACATCGTGCCGCCGCAGAGGATGCAGATCGCGGGGATGTTCGCGCTTAGTATGCTCGGGGTTTTTCTCTTTATCCTTACTATCTCTGCTCTGAAGGAATACCGCTTTATCGGCTCAGGTGTTACCGCGACCAATACGATCAGCGTTTCCGGCGACGGCGAGGTCTTTGCGGTCCCTGATACGGCCACTTTTTCGGTGACTATTCAGGAAGAAGCGAAAGATGTGAAAGCTGCGCAGGATGTGGCGACGAAGAAAGGCAATGACATCATCGCCTATCTCAAATCGCAGGGCATTGATGAGAAAGATATTCAGACCACCGATTACAATGTCTACCCGCAATACGACTACACCAACACGGTCTGCACACAGGGTTATTGCCCACCCGGCAAACAAACACTACGCGGTTTTCAGGTCTCGCAAACATTGACCGTGAAAGTGCGCGATACGAAAAAAGCAGGCGATCTACTCGCGGGCGTCGGCTCAAAGGGCGCGACATCGGTCTCGGGACTTTCATTTACGATCGATGACCAGAAGGGGCTCGAAGCGCAGGCACGCGGCAAGGCGATAGATGATGCGCGCGCCAAAGCCGAGGCTCTGGCTGGTCAGCTTGGCGTCTCGCTCGTGCGTGTCGTCGGATTCAGCGAGGGCGGAGGCGGTGAGCCGATCTACTATGCCAAAGCGATGAGTGCCGGCATGGCAGATTCCGCATCCGCACCATCTCCCGAAATTCCTGTCGGTCAGAACAAGATCACATCGAATGTATCGGTAACGTACGAGATACGGTAGCAATCAACAAGCGCCGCCCCGAAGGGGCGGCGCTTGACTTCCGTTTCCATTCAGCTATCATGCACAGCGATAAAGCCCCGCAAGGGGTTTTTGATTAGGACTAAACTATGAGCTTCTTCCTATATCTCAAAGACACACGAGGCGAGCTGCGGCACGTCGCATGGCCCACGCGCCTGCAGACCATCGTGTACACGGTGCTTGTCGCCCTCATTTCTATTGCAGTTTCACTTTATCTCGGACTTTTTGATTACCTTTTCACGACTGGTCTCTCACGCTTTCTACAAGTTTTTCCGGCGTTCCAAGCTCCTCTTGTTGAAATACCGGGGATTGCAACAGGTACCATGCCGGTGATAGAAGCCACGTCGACACTTCCGACAGACAACAGCCCACAGTTCAAGATCTAATATGAAACAAACACACGGCGAAGAGCGGCAGTGGTATGCGATACACACCTATTCCGGCTACGAAGATGCCGTGGCGCGCAATCTGAAGCAGCGCGTGGAGTCGTTCGGCATGAAAGAGAAGATATTCAATGTCGTGGTGCCGACGGAAAATAAGATAAAAATAAAGAACGGCCGCAAGACCGAGATGCGCGAAAAGACGTTCCCCGGCTACGTCTTGGTGGACATGATAGCCTCGGACGACGCGTGGAGCGTTGTGCGCAACACGCCGCAGGTCACCGGATTCGTGGGCACCGCCAATCAAGCAGTACCGCTCGAGCCCGACGAGGTGGAGAAGATCTTGAAGCGTGCGGGCGGCGACACCGTGCGCCACGCAATAGATCTCTCCGAGGGCGATGCAGTCATCATCATCGATGGCCCCTTCAAGGATCTTGAAGGAAAAGTCGGGGAGATTGACGAAGAGCGCGGAAAGGTTAAAGTCTTAGTTCCGATGTTCGGCCGCGAGACTCCGGTAGAGCTCGAAGCCGATCAAGTCCAAAGAGTTTAACCTGTAACCTGACACCCAGAACCTGAAACCTATTTCACGTATGGCAAAAGAAATCACAAAAATGATAAAGCTCCAGATAGAGGCCGGTAAGGCCACACCTGCGCCGCCGGTAGGTACCGCGCTGGGCCCGGCCGGCGTGAATATCGGCGAATTCGTCAACCAATTCAACACGCAGACCAAGGCGATGGCAGGCAACGTCGTGCCGGTCGTGCTCACTGTCTACAAAGACCGCACGTTCTCATTCATCGTCAAGAAGCCGCCAGCTTCGCGCCTCATCCTCAAATCCATGAATATGGAAAAGGGTTCGCACAAGGCGCAAGACAAAGTCGGCAAGCTTTCCAAGCAGCAGCTCACCGACATCGCGACCGAAAAGATGGAAGACCTGAATGCCAATGATATAGAGCAAGCGCGAAAGATAATCGCCGGCACCGCCCGCTCGATGGGGATTGATTCAGATCTCTAACCTTCTGGGCGCTTGGTACAATGCGTCCATGCCAGAGACTCTAAAAAAGGCTATTTCGGAAGCACTCGCGAGGGCGAGTGTTTATGGTGTAAATGTTTCTCTCGAACATCCGGCAGAGTTGAAAAATGGAGATTATTCTTCCGGCGTTGCACTGCAGTATACGAAGCAAGCGGGTGTTGCGCCCAAAATGCTTGCGGAGAAAATCGTTGCCGCACTTGGAGACATTAAAGGTATTGCGAAAATTGAGATCGCTGGGCCGGGCTTCATCAATTTTTATCTCGCATCCGCTGCGCTCGCCGAGGCGGTAGAGGAAGCGCGTACGGAGGATATGTGGGGGGCTAACAAAAATCTCGCGAGGAAGAAAATAATGGTTGAGTACACCGACCCCAACCCATTCAAGGAATTCCACATCGGCCATTTGATGAGCAATGCGATAGGAGAATCCATCTCGCGGCTTTTGCAATTCTCCGGCGCGGAAGTGAGGCGTGCGAATTATCAGGGTGACATCGGGCCGCATGTGGCAAAAGCGATTTGGGGCGTAATGAAGCTTGGCGTTGACCCGAATGATGCCGCGCAGCTTGGAAAAGCTTATGCGACGGGAGCACAGGCATATGAAAACGATATTGCTGCCAAAGCAGAGGTAGATGCCATAAACACAAAAGTCTACGACAAGTCTGACGCGGAAATAAATGCCGTCTACGCAGCAGGCCGGAAAGCATCGCTCGATCATTTTGAGGAGTTGTACAAAATGTTGGGTACAAAATTCGATCATTACTTTTTTGAGAGCGAGACGGCTCCGCGCGGCCTGAAGCTCGTTGAGAAGAATCCGGGAGTGTTTGAAAAAAGCGACGGGGCGATTGTGTACAAGGGTGAGAAGAAGGAGTTGCACACACGCGTGTTCGTTACATCAAAGGGACTGCCGACGTACGAGGCAAAAGATCTTGGGCTTGCCGAGTTGAAAGCGGAAACTTGGGGCTTCGATACTTCAATTACCGTGACTGCGCACGAGCAGGCTGATTATTTTGCTGTCGTTAAAGCTGCGATGGAAGATGTGTTGCCGGATATTGCCCCTAAAATCCAGCATGTTTCTCACGGGATGATGCGTTTTGCTGAAGGCAAGATGTCTTCGCGCACCGGCAATGTTATTACAGGAGAATCATTGCTCGTAGATCTTACCGAAGCGGCGAAGGTTCGGGGGGCGGAAAGCAGGGCGGAGGATCACGAGGTACTCGCGCAGCAGGTTGCGGTAGCGGCGATCAAATATCAGATATTAAAGCAAGCATCGGGGAAAGACATCATTTTTGATCGCGACCGCGCGCTCTCGCTCGAAGGTGATTCTGGTCCGTACCTGCAGTATGCGCACGCCCGTGCCTGCGCGGTCGTCGAGCAAGCTAACCTTAGAGGCGTCGCCTCTAAGGTAGGTAGCAATAGAGCCTCGGATGATCTTACTCGGTTTTTGCACCGCTTCCCGGAAGCGGTCGAATATGCATCATCACACAACGAACCGCATCTGCTAACGAACTACCTTCTTGAATTCGCGAGCGCGTTCAACAGCTGGTACGCGCAGGTACATATTCTCGATGGTACTCCCGAAGCAGCCCACAGAGTCGCGCTCGTGGATGCGGTGCGAAAAACATTGAAAAACGGTCTCTGGATTTTGGGCATTCCGGCTCCAGAGCGAATGTGATTTCCTAAATCCCATCCAATGGGATTTAGGAAATCACGTCGAATCCTTCCAAAGGATTCGACGTAGATTATCATTCCATCCAATGGAATCAGGAGAATCACGCAGAGCATTTCCAAAATGCTCTACGCGGCAGTGGTACACTTTCGCGATGACGCAAGATGAAGCGCTCGCGATATTGAAAACAGGACTCAATGTTTTCCTCACTGGCGAGCCGGGGAGCGGGAAGACACACACCATCAATCGATATGTCGAGTGGCTCCGCGAGCGTGGTATCGAGCCCGCCGTCACCGCGTCGACGGGTATTGCCGCTACACACATCAACGGCATGACCATCCATTCGTGGAGTGGTATCGGCATTAAGCGCGAGGTCAATGACTACGATATCGAAATGATCCAGAGCCGCGAGAAAACCGCCAAACGTATCGTCTACACGAAGGTTCTTATCATCGACGAGATATCAATGCTCGATGCCGCGACCCTCGCAGGTGTCGATAGGGTATTGCGCACGCTGCGCCGTCAGCCCCTGATGCCGGAGCAGCCGTTTGGTGGTTTGCAAGTTATTTTCGTCGGCGATTTCTTCCAGCTCCCGCCTGTGACACGCCGAAGCCTTGGCGAAGGCGGTCGGAACGAGCAGGCGAAATTCGCATTCGAATCTCCTGCATGGAAGGAAGCGAATCCGGTGATTTGTTATCTCTCCGAGCAACACCGTCAGGAAGACGGCGACTTTCTTGATCTGCTCTCCGCGATGCGCCGCGGAGCGTTTACGAGCGCGCATCGCACGCGCCTCTCTTCGCGCATCGGCATCCTCTCCAAGCAGACAGTCGCCACCCGGCTCTACACGCACAATGAAAATGTGGACCGCATCAATATGGAGTCGCTCGGGCAAATCGAAGGAAAGAGTCGCGTCTTCGAGATGTCCTCGCGTGGCGCGCGAGCGCTCGTCGAGTCGCTCAAAGCGCAATGTCTTTCGCCGGAGACCCTCGAGCTCAAGGAGGGCGCATCGGTCATGTTCACCCGCAATAACTTCGATGCCGGATACGTTAACGGCACGCTGGGGACTTTGACCGGGTTTTCCGTGCTCGGTGCACCCGTCGTGCAAACGCGCTCTGGTGCGACGATCACCGCGGAACCAGCCGAATGGGCGATACAAGACGGGAATAGAATTCTTGCGAAGATAACGCAGGTGCCCTTGCGGCTCGCGTGGGCAATTACCGTGCACAAAAGCCAGGGTATGTCGCTCGATGCGGCGATTATCGATCTCTCGCAAGCGTTCGAGTTTGGTCAAGGGTACGTCGCCATTTCGCGCGTGCGTACACTCGCGGGATTATTTCTCGAAGGATTCAACGAGCGTGCCCTCGAGCTGCATCCCAAGGTCGCTGCAGCCGACCGGCATTTCCGGGGATACTCGGATGCGGTGCGAAGAAAATTTGCCGTCTTGCCCGAGAGCGAGAAACAGAAACTTGAAAAGAATTTTCTGCGCGCCATTGGAGCAAAAGACCCCAGTAGTAGAGCGAAGCTCACTACGGGGCAGGTCCCCATCACAAGTAAGGTTACGTTGGATGGGTTGCGCGAAAAGTATCCCAATGTCGGCAGATCATGGAGCAAAGAGGATGATGCGCTCTTGACCGTGATGTTCAATGAGAAAAAACCCAACGCTGAAGTAGCAAAACATTTCGGCCGCAAACCCGGCGCCATCCGCGCCCGCCTCGGGCATCTCGGCCTCATTCCGAGTTACTGGAAGCCGAAGAGGTAAAAACGGGGCTCGGCCTCGCCCCACACCAAAAGACTTTGGTGTGGGGCTCGCTGTAGACCTTTTCGTTTGTTACGATGGACAGAATATGGCTGAAAAACCGCAAAAACCTGCCGTCGCACAAGGCTCTGGCGAGGCAAAGTCAGAAACAGCCCTGCGGGAGGAGGCAATTTTGGATTTTTGGCGCGAGAAGGATATTTTCAAAAAATCCGTAGAGAAAGAGGCGCTCAACGGTGATTATGTGTTCTATGACGGTCCGCCTTTTGCGACCGGGCTCCCGCACTACGGCCACATCGTCGCCTCGGTCATCAAAGACGTTGTGCCGCGCTACTGGACGATGCGCGGCTACCGTGTGCCGCGCGTGTGGGGATGGGATTGCCACGGGCTCCCGATAGAGAACATCGTCGAGAAAGAGCTCGGCTTTAAACATAAAAAAGATATTCTCGCGTACGGCGTTGATAAATTCAACGAAACTTGCCGTGCGCGCGTGCTCACATTTGCAGCGGACTGGGAAAAAATAATCCCACGCATCGGACGATGGGCGGATATGAAGCATGCCTACCGCACGATGGACAAACCATTCATGGAGAGTGTGTGGTGGGTATTCAAAGAGATCTATGACAAAGGACTCGTCTACGAGGATTACCGCTCAATGCACATCTGCCCGCGCTGCGAGACAACGCTTAGTCAGCAGGAAGTTGCCGAAGGGTACAAGAATGTAAAAGATATTGCGGTAACCGCGAAGTTCGAGCTCGTTGATGAGCCGGGAACATATTTCTTGGCATGGACGACAACTGCGTGGACACTACCGGGCAATGTCGCGCTTGCGGTAGGACCAAGTATCTCGTACGTAAAAGCACGAACAACAGACGGAATGTTTTGGATCGCGAAAGATAGGCTAACGTCGGTCGCGCCGGGCGCAGAAATTATTGAAGAGAAAAAAGGGGCCGAACTTGTTGGCAAAAAATACAAACCGCTTTTTGATTACTACACTGACGACGCAACGCTGAAAAATCACAAGAATGGATGGAAAGTATACGCGGCGGATTTTGTAACTACCGATACGGGAACGGGGGTCGTTCACATCACCCCGGCCTTTGGTGAAGATGACATGCAGCTCGGCAAAAAAGAGAATCTTCCGTTCATCCAACACGTCAACATGAACGGCACATTTAAGCCTGAAGTAAAAGGTTTTTCGGGAATGGAGCTAAAGCCTCTTTCTGATGACGACAAGATCCGGCTCGGAACTGATATTGCGATATTGAAATACCTGCAGGAACACGGAAAACTTTTCTCGAAAGAGAATATTGTCCACTCATATCCGCACTGCTGGCGGTGCGATACGCCCCTTCTCAACTACGCGACGACATCGTGGTTCGTGTCTGTCACGAAAATAAAAGAAGATTTACTCAAGAATGCAGAAGCTGTCAACTGGTCACCCGAACACATAAAAGAGGGCCGTTTCGGAAAATGGCTCGAGGGCGCGCGCGACTGGTCTATCTCGCGCCAGCGTTTTTGGGCGAGCGTCATTCCGGTATGGCGCTGCGAGACGTGCAAAAAAGAAAAAGTATTCGGTAGTGTCGCAGACCTCGAGGCAGCGAGTAGCAAAAAGGTTAATGACCTCCACAAACACATCGTTGATGAAATTACTGTTGCCTGCGAGTGCGGCGGAGAAATGCGGCGCGTCCCCGACGTATTGGACACATGGTTCGATTCTGGCTCGATGCCCTATGGTGAAAAACATTATCCTTTTGAACACAAACAAGAATTTGATGCTGCATTTCCCGCACAATTCATTGCCGAGGGTCTGGACCAGACTCGCGCGTGGTTCTACTACCTCCATGTTTTTAGCACTGCGCTTTTCAATAAAAATGCGTTCCAAAACGTCATTGTGAACGGCATCGTCTTGGCCGAGGATGGCAAGAAAATGGCTAAAAAGCTGAAGAATTATCCCGATCCGATGGAGGTCGTCGACAAATATGGCGCCGATGCGCTCCGGCTTTACCTCCTTTCATCTCCTGTGATGCAAGCGGAGAATCTCAGTTTCTCGGAGAATGGTGTTGACGAAATACAAAAGAAGAATATCGGGCGACTTGGCAACGTCCTCGCGTTTTGGAAACTTTACGATGGTGGGACGCAGCGCGACTGGAAGAGTGAGAATATTCTCGACCAATGGATACTCGCGCGCCTCGCAGCACTCATAGGGGAAACGACCGAGGGATATGAAAAATACCAGCTCGACAAGGCAGTGCGGCCCCTCGCACTTTTCGTTGACGACTTATCCGTATGGTACGTACGGAGGTCCAGAGACAGGTTTAAGGAAAATACCGAGGATAAAGTGGCTGCACTTGCCACGCTGCGGTACGTGCTTCACACGCTCTCGCGCGTGATGGCTCCCGCGATGCCATTTTTTGCCGAACACTTATTCCAAGCCGTACGCGAAGAAGAAGACGAGGAAAGCGTGCATCTCGCGATGTGGCCGGAGATGCCAAAGCTCGGATTTGATATGGAAAACGCTCTCGTGAGCATGTTTGCTGCGCGCCTCATCGTTACCCAAGCGCTCGAAGCGCGCGACAAGGCGGGTATCAAGGTGCGCCAGCCGCTTGCGTCATTGTCCATCCCCGGTGGTGCGATGCTCGGTCAAGAGTACCTCATGGTCATTGCCAGTGAAGTGAACGTTAAACAAGTGGTCGCAGGCAATCAGTTTGCACTCGACACTGCGATTACACCGGAATTGAAAGAAGAGGGGTTTGTGCGCGATACCATTCGTGCGGTCCAGGCGTTCCGGAAGGAGAAAGGAATGAAGCCGGGCGAGACGGGGACGTACGTGGCGAAAGTTTCTCCGAACGAACGCGTCATCGTTGAGAAGTATTTGGAGCATATCCAGAAATCGACACATACGACGATTGAATTCGAGTAAATACATGTACCAAAAATATCAAACAGACGCGTTAGTGCTTGGGAGCCGCGAGAGCGGGGAGAATGATCGGGTGTTCGCGCTCTACACGAAGGATTTCGGGCTCGTGCGCGCACGCGCAAGCGCGGTGAGGAAGGAAACGTCGCGGATGCGTTATGCTCTCCAGAACTATTCGCGCGCAAATACGGGGCTCGTGCGCGGCAAACGTGGCTGGCGCCTTGCTGGCGCAGCTGCAACCCAAACGGCGCACGGTGATCCGAGAGGCGTTGCCGCATTTGCGCGCATCGCACTTCTCGTGTCGCGGCTCGTCCAGGGTGAAGAAGCAAATCCGTATCTCTTTGCCGCACTTGCCGAAGGGCACGATGCACTGATGCGACCGAAACGCGAGGCGCTCGCGACCATCGAGATCGTGTGTGTCGCACGAGTCCTCTTTGCGCTCGGCTACATCTCGACCGAAGCGCTTTCGACCGCGCTTTTCACCCACACCGCATACACTGGCGAGAGTCTCGTCGAAGCGGAGACGATGAAAGACAAACTGCTCTCATCCATCAATCGCGCAATTGCGGAAACGCACCTCTAAGTGTAGGCTCTAGCTATGATTCGGATCGCGCCACTGACGGTATCCTCCGCGAGTGCACTCAAAGATATTTGTCATTTGTTATCACAATTGCGCAGGAAACCTTCAGAACGTTCAGGATCCCTTTCCGATTTGCGCGAAGTCGTTAAGAATAAACATGCAATTTTGATGGTTGCCAAGGATGACGGGAAAATCGTCGGCATGGCTACACTGTACGTGATGCCGAAAGTCGGCAAGCGCGTCGGGTGTGTCGAAGATGTCGTTGTGGGTAAGGAATACCGCGGCCAAGGACTTGGTGAAAAACTTATGCGTTCGATAATTGCGGAAGCACGCAAGAAAAAAGTCGGAAGCCTTTTTTTGACAAGTGCCTCCGACCGCGCCGCCGCGAACGTATTGTATAAAAAGCTCGGATTTGAAATTGTCGAAACAAATCCATATAAATTGAGATTCTAATGTTCCGCGAGGGCACACCATCACCGTGATATAATTTCGCGATGGACCTCTCGGAACATGAGAAGGAAAAGATCGAGCGTTTGAGGCGTGCAATGTACTCGCGCTCGCTCTCGCCGAAGATCCAGGATCGCACGCGCCGCCCACTGGGGACATCGCAGAGAACTGTGGGGGAGGATTTTGTCGAGACGCAAGAGAAAATTGCGGGCATCATTGTTGCGCCACGCGCGATGGGGCTTGCGCGATCGGCGCTCTGGTGGTTTTTGGGCATTGCCATCGTCTTTTTTATCGGTGCAGTGGGATTTTTCGGATACTTTTTTCTTTTCGGTGGAGGGAGTAGCGTCGCTTCACCGAATAATATCGGCATTTCCATTTCAGGCCCGCCGCAGATCGAAGGAGGGCTTCCCACGGAGCTTCAGATCGTTGTTGAGAACAGGAACAAAGTAGAATTGGAGCTCGCGGATCTTGTGATCACGTATCCTTCGGGGACACGATCACCGACCGATTTTGCGACGACACTTCAGAGTCAGCGTATCTCGCTCGGCACGATCGAGTCGGGAGGCACGAGACAGGGCACGGTCTCGGCGGTCTTTGCCGGGAACGAGGGCGAACATGCCGACATCAAAGTCGAGCTTGAATATCGTATCGATGGATCCAGTGCGATCTTTCTTGCGTCATCGGATTACAGTGTTACTTTCAGTTCCTCGCCCCTCTCGCTTGTGGTCGAGGGCAATAACGACACCATTTCCGGCCAGCCGGTGGAGCTCACCGTTTCTGTCACTTCCAACGCGAATGCTCCGGTCAAAGACGTGCTCTTAAGTGCACAGTATCCGTTCGGCTTCAAATTCTCCTCCGCGCTACCCCCACCTTCAAGTGGCAACCTGTGGTGGATCGGGGACTTGGCACCGGGGCAAAAACGCACGGTCACGATCAACGGTACGCTCTCCGGACAAGAAGGCGATGATCGGGTCTTTCACTTTAGCGCTGGCACGCGCCACGACGCGACTTCCACGGTGATCCAGAGGTTCTTGGCAGACAATATATTCAAGATATCGGTATCCAGACCCTTTCTCGGTCTCGCCGTTTCTATCAATGGCGCTTCGGGGCCTGGTGTCGTCGTTTCTCCCGGGGACAATGTCACCGTCTCGATCGCGTGGCAAAATAATCTTCCCACGAGCATTCTCGATGCGGTCATTGTGGCGCGGCTCTCTGGATTTGAAATAGATGGAAGCACACTCCACACAAGCGATGGCTTCTATCGATCCAGCGACGGGACGCTGCTTTGGGATAAGACCACGACGGGAGGTGTCCTGACAAATTTGTCTCCGAATGCCCACGGAACGGTCGGATTCTCATTCAAAATGCCTACGAGCGACACTCTCAAAACAATAATCAATCCGCGCCTGAATATTTCTGTTAATGCCGCCGGCAAGCGCGTATCAGAATCGGGTGTGCCGGAAAACTTACAGGCCACAGCGAGCCAAAAAGTCTCACTTGCAAGCGATCTATCGCTCACGGCACAGGGACTCTACTATGCGAATCCATTCGGCAGTGTCGGGCCAATGCCGTCGAAGGCGGGGACGGAAACCACCTACGCCATTGTCTTTACGGTCACGAACACCACGAATAAAATTTCTGATGCAAAGGTCACCGCGCATCTGCCGCCCTATGTGCGCTATGTAGGGATCTGCAGTCCTCGTTCGGAATGTGATCCGGACACAGGGAAGCTGACGTTCAACCAAAGCAATGGCACCGTCACATGGAACATGGGCGATATCGCGCCGGGGGTGGGATTGAATGGGACCCAACCACGACAGGTCGCGATCGCGATCGGCTTCACCCCCTCCACGAGCCAGATCGGTCAGGAGCCGCCGCTTCTGCAGAATATTTCTTTGAGCGGTACTGATGCGTCGACGAATGCCCCGATAACGCGCAACGTGAAGGACGTCACGACGAATATTCTCGGCGATCCTGGATTTAGTGCGGTCAATGCCACTGTGGTAAAGTGAGCGTCCTATGCCCGGCAGGACAATTTCGAATCGCCTTGTATGAGTATGAATCAGCGTACGGGAGAAAGCATGACGCAGACATTTTGCAATATTTTCGCTGTTGAAACCGCGGCAGGAATTATTCGAAATTGTACTCGCCGGGTATGAGCGAGGTACCCATGGAAAGAATAGTCTCTCTCGCAAAACGTCGCGGCTTTATTTATCCCGGCTCGGAGATCTACGGTGGGCTCTCCGGTACGTGGGACTATGGCCCCTTGGGAGTCGAGTTGAAAAATAATGTCAAACAGCTCTGGTGGAGGATGTTCGTGCAGGATCGCGACGACATGTGCGGATTGGACGCCGCAATCCTCATGAACCCAAGGGCGTGGGAAGCGAGCGGGCACGTGAGCGGATTTTCCGATCCGCTCGTCGAATGCAAAAAATGCAAGCGAAGATTCCGCGCCGATCAGGCAGGCGAGGCGTGTCCGGAATGCGGCGGACTGTTTGGCGACGTGCGGCAGTTCAATATGATGTTTAAGACTCAGATCGGCGCGACTGAAGATGAATCATCGATTTCTTATTTGCGGCCCGAGACAGCCGGCGGGATTTTCGTGAATTTCAAGAATATTATCGATTCATTCCATCCGAAATTGCCTTTCGGCATCGCGCAGATCGGCAAAGCGTTTAGGAACGAGATCGCGCCGCGCGATTTTCTTTTTCGTTCACGTGAATTCGAGCAGATGGAGATCGAATATTTTGTTCATCCCACGCAATGGAAGGGTTCATTTGAAATGTGGAGGGAAAACATTCACTCATTCAACGAGGCTGTGGGTATTAGTCGCGAATCGGTACACGAACTCGAAGTCGCAGACGGTGATCGCGCACACTATTCCAAGCGCACGATAGATTTCGAGTTCGATTTCCCATTCGGTCGCAAAGAATTGTACGGGCTCGCATATCGCACCGATTTCGATCTCTTTGCCCATTCAGCGGCCTCGGGCGTGGAGCTTTCATATCTCGACGATTCGCCGGAAGGTGGAGGACAGCGTTTCATTCCGCATGTGATAGAACCGTCGTTCGGTGTTGACCGCACCATTCTTGCCATTCTCGCAAGCGCCTATAGGGAAGACGGCGCGGATAAAGATGTTCGCACATATCTAAAATTCAATAAAGCGGTCGCGCCTATCAAGGCCGCCGTTTTCCCGCTTCTCAAAAATAAACCCGAGCTCGTCGCAAAGGCACGCGAGGTGTACCAGATGCTCAAAAAATCCGTACCGCAAATAATGTGGGACGATAACGGTAACATCGGCAAACGCTACCGCCGGCAGGACGAGATCGGCACACCCTACTGCATCACCATTGATTTCGAAACATTGGGAGAACTCCCCGCCGGAGGCGGGTCCGCCTCTGGCGGGAAAGACACGGTGACGATACGCGACCGCGATACGGGTGAGCAGCAACGCATCGCAGTTGCCGAACTCTTGTCCGTTGTTGGGGCTCAAAAATGACTTCTGGCTAGCCGTTTACAGGTGCTATGTTACGATGCGGGGAATGGAAGACCGCTCCATCAATGTGTCTATCACGGCGGGGACGGTGGTCAAAGCCATCGTCATCTTGGTAGCTGCGTGGCTTCTTTTCACACTTCGTGGCATCGTCTTGGACGTACTTGCGGCCGTCGTGATCGCTTCAGCCATCGAGCCGGGAGTACGGGCGCTTATGCGTTGGAGGTTGCCGCGCACTCTCGCCGTTATCACCGTGTATCTTTTGTTATTCGTTCTCTTTTTCGTTCTCTTCTACTTCTTCTTTCCCTCGATCCTCGAAGATTTCGCAACGTTCGTTGCAACACTTCCAACGTATCTTGATGCCTTCAGCCGCAGTGGCGCCTTTGATACCTATGCCAACATACTGGGCGTTCCTGCGCCATCACTGGTCTCGTCCAACGACATTATGGCGAGTATCAGGAGCGCGCTCGACGTCAGCAGCATTTTCGGCGACGCTTTCACCACCATCTCGACGATCTTCGGAGGAGTCTTCTCTCTCATTTTGATCATCGTCTTCTCTTTCTACTTTGCGGTATTGGAGACGGGAGTTGATGATTTCCTGCACATTATCGCTCCAAAAAAGTACCAAAGCTATATTCTCGATCTGTGGCGAAGAGCACAGCACAAGATCGGATTGTGGATGCAGGGGCAGCTTATCTTGGCGCTCGTCATGGGCGTTTTGGTCTATCTCGGGCTCACGATTCTTGGAGTGAAGCATGCCCTCGTCTTGGCCGTTATTGCCGCGGTTTTCGAGATTATTCCTGTCTTTGGGCCCACCTTGGCTGCGGTGCCCGCTGTCATGATCGGATTTGTAGACGGCGGCGTTACGATCGGCCTTCTGGTGGTCGCGCTTTATGTCATATTCCAGCAATTTGAGAATCACCTCATTTACCCGTTGGTCGTCACGCGCGTGGTCGGCGTGCCGCCACTTCTCGTGATCCTCGCGCTCATCATAGGTGCCGAACTCGCCGGTTTCCTCGGCGTCATTCTCTCTGTGCCCGTGGCGGCGGCGATACAGGAACTTGCACGCGACATAGAGACCGGCCGCTTGGGCAAGGCCACAGAATAGTCTCATGGGGAAGCCTTTTTATTTAACGACAACTCTCCCATATGTGAACTCCGATCCGCATATTGGCTTCGCGCTTGAGATCGTGCAGGCCGATATCGTCGCGCGCTACCATGCACTTCTTGGTGACGATGTTTTCTTCAATACCGGTACCGACGAGCATGGACTCAAGATCTATCGCAAGGCGCAGGAGGAGGGGAAGGACACACAGGCGTACGTGGACGAATACGCTGCGAAATTCCGCGACCTGAAAGATAAGCTGGGCTTATCTCCCGGCCTGCATTTTATCCGCACGACCGATCCGCATCATAAAGCGGCAGCGCAGGAGTTCTGGAAGCGCTGTAAATCTAACGGCGATATCGAAAAGAAGTTCTACAAGACCAAATACTGTGTTGGATGTGAGCTGGAAAAGACGGATTCAGAGCTTATCGACGGGTGCTGCCCCATCCACCCGAATCTTGAAATTGAAATCAGAGAGGAAGAAAATTATTTCTTCAAGTTCTCGAAGTACCGGGAGAAACTTCTTGATCTCTATCAAAAAAATCCCACGCTCGTTGTGCCAGATTTCCGGTTCAATGAGATAAAACGGTTCGTCGAAGAAGGGCTCGAAGACTTTTCTATTTCTCGGCTCAAATCAAAGATGCCGTGGGGGGTTCCAGTACCCGATGACCAAGAACACGTCATGTTCGTATGGTTCGACGCCCTCATTAATTACATCTCGACTTTGGGATGGCCTGAAAACACAGCGAACTTCGAAAAATTCTGGGGGACAAAGAATGCCCCAAATGCTATACAAATGGCAGGCAAGGACCAAATACGCCAGCAGACGGCGATGTGGCAAGCAATGCTCATGTCGGCAGGACTTCCACCGACGAAGCAGATAATCATTCACGGATTTATTACGATAGGTGGTGAAAAGATGTCCAAATCGGTCGGGAACGTGATAGATCCTATCGCAATCGTCGATGAGTACGGCGTCGATGCGCTTCGCTACTATCTTGCGCGGCATATCCACCCCTTTGAGGATTCCGATTTTACGATAGAAAAATTCAAGGGAGCCTATAACGCCGATCTTGCGAACGGTCTTGGAAATCTGGTTTCTCGAGTTATGAAGATGGCCTCTGACCACGTAACAACTCCTGTGACCCGAGAAAAACTCGTGTCAGTTACTTACAATAAGGCCCTCGATCAATTTGATATAAATCGTGCTATTAGTGTCGTGTGGGAATTCGTAACCCTCGCCGATGAAGTTATTCAAAAGGAGCAGCCATTCAAGTTGATTTCAAGTGATCGAGAGAAAGCAATAAAAGTTATCGGTACATTAGTAAGCCGGCTAGGAGTCATTGCCGAACTTCTCGAACCCTTTATGCCAACGACGAGTGAAAAGATCAAGGACTGTATTCGCGACAACAAAAAACCGGAGAATCTTTTCCCCCGGAAAGGATAACTATTCCTATGTTCTTAAGAACACTAGAATAGAAAGGCATGGATCAGGCGACCTTTTTGTGGACGTTTGCGTCGACTTTCTTTGCCGGTATCGCGCTTTTCATGCAAAAGATAGTAGCCGAGGAGGGGCGCAGTGCAGCGTTCTTCTCGATGCTTTCTTACGCCGTCTCTGCAATATTAGCTGTTATTATATTGTTTTCTCTGCGCGATGCCCCGCCTGCGTGGAAAATGATAGCGTTCTTCGGCATTGCGGCGGGTATCGGCCACGGCCTCTCCAACTATGTCCGCATCGAATCACTCAAATACATCGATAGTGTTCTCTATTTTCCACTCCATAAGCTCATCGGACCGCTCCTTGTCGTCGTCGGTGGCGTGCTGCTGTTCCACGATGCGCTGAAACTGACGCAATATGTCGGCATCGCACTCAGCCTTACGGTTCCGCTACTCCTTGTCACGTCCGTTGAACATCATCGCCAGAAAAATTTATCGCTTGGACTCAAACTGCTCATCGTTTCCGGCGTCCTTTCGGCCGTGTCGCTCCTCTTGAGCAAGCGGGGAGTTACGTACGAATCCGCGGTCATTTTGTTCCTTGTCATATCGCAAATCACCGGCTCCTTTACGTCCGGGGTCATTTTAGTCAAGCAGCGAGGATTCAAATACTCGAACTTCTCGCGAGCGGATCAGCGGGATATCTATTTAAGCGCTCTCTCTGGGGTTTTCTCGTTCCTTTCCTCGCTCTCGCTTTTCATGGCCTTGAGCACTGGACTCGTGAGCATCGTCTACGTCATTCAAGCCCACTACATTTTGATACCGATAGTCCTCTCGGTGTGGTGGTACCGCGATCACATCAATGTGCGCAAGTTCATTGCGGTCGTGGTATCGTTCTTTGCGATAGGACTCTTGGCCATATGAATCCCGTTAGAAGTCCTGGGCAGAAAGATTTAATCCAAATTTTTCTGCGAAGCTTATTGAGTCAGCAAAGCAAACGAAACGTAATGTTTAAGACAGATGTATGAACAACCAGCGACGGACTTCTAATGGGATGAAATATTTCGACGCACATACGCATGTAAACTTTGTCGCGTACAACGACGACCGCGAAGCAAGTATTGTGCGTGCCAAAGAGGCAGAAGTGGGAATGAATGTCGTGGGGACACAGCTCGATACATCGAGGGCGGCGGTCGAGCTCGCAGAAAAGTACGACAATGTGTTTGCGACCATCGGCTTGCATCCCGTTCACACCGCAAAGTCTTACCACGACGTTAAAGAACTCGGGGAAGGGGGCAAAGAGTTTACCTCCCGCGGCGAAGTCTTCGACTTCGCCGCGTACGAAACACTTGGAGCATCGCCGCGTGTCATTGCGATCGGGGAATGCGGGCTCGATTACTACCGCGTTGAAGAGAGCACCAAAGACGTGCAATCGAAAGCATTTATTGAACAGATTGAACTCGCCAACAAACTCGGTAAGCCGTTGATGTTGCACATCAGAAACCCGCTGCCGCAAGGCTCCAGCGAGGCAAGCGCATACGATGATGCGCTCGAAATTCTCAAAGTGCACGCGAAAGTAAAAGGCGACGTGCACTTTTTTGCGGGGGATTGGGATACGGCAAAGAAATTCTTGGATTTCGGATTCACTCTCTCATTCACCGGCGTCATTACGTTTACCCACGATTACGACGAAGCCATCAGAAACACGCCGCTCGACATGTTGCTTTCCGAGACCGACGCGCCGTATGTGACTCCCGAGCCCCACCGCGGCAAGCGCAACGAATCCGCCTACATCCCCCTCATCGTTCAAAAGATCGCCGACATCCGCGGCGAAGACTTTGAGAAAGTCGCTACCCGAATTATGGCTAACTCGAGGCGTGTTTTTGGACTTGACAATATTACCTAGCGGGTGTATGATGGCAAACAGTGAGGATAGGTAAAGCCTCTTCAAAAACTTTCCATGGAACGTGGTTTCAATACCGTGGGCTGTGGAAAATTTTTGAGGGAGACGAGTATCCTCGCAACTCAATCGCAACCCAAGAGCCGCGTTCATACGCGGCTCTTTGACATGAAGAAAGAGGAGTGAGCTATGGAACTCGATTACGGATGGTTCTTATTCGAACTTCACATGTTCTTCGAACGACTTAGCGGAATCGAAGCTGCGCGTAGAGAATTGCGGAATGAACCAACTTCAACAAAAGAAGCAGCTTTAAGAAAACTCTGCCAGGAAGTTGATATCCCGTACCATCCGGACCTGCCCAACATCATCGCTAACAACGTGATTAGTTGGAGAAGCGAAGTCGGAGTCGTTATGGCGTACTTAACAGTCTGGGAGAAATATCTTCAAGCGAGACCCTACGATCCGCTTGGCCGCACTATTGACGGAATGCCATTGGGGCTTTGTCTGGACATATCGCGCGGGGCGGCAGACCTTACGCGAGCGCAACAAAGATTCGTTGATTATGTTCGGGCAGGTATCGGCGGTTACGATGGAATAGTTGCGGCAGCAGAGCTTGAGTGCATCTTGCGTAAAACGTTCACCGCCTTCTCACTAACGCCACGCCATCTTATCGCCTTTATTCGCGCTCGTGCGAAAGAGCGTAAGATTGCACTTCCTGTGTGAAGTGAACAGCCCCGCCGCGGAAACGCGGCGGGGTTGAATTTTTGTTGCGGGGCTAAAATGCTTGTGATAGAGTGCCTGCTACATACGCGCCCCGTTAGAAGTCCAGCAAAATCGGCTTTGTTTCTAGTGAGGTGGTATCAAACTAATCAAAATACGAAATTCAAGATATATGATGAAGACTTCTGATGGGGTGGTAGATGAAGAGGGAATGGAAATGAACGAAACCGACGCACCGGAGACTGTTCTGCGCATCTACGAGATCGGCTACCAGATCACTCCCGCTTTGAAAGAAGAGGACCTGGAAAAGATCGTGGGCGGCATTCGTTCCGTCGTCGAACAAGCGGGCGGCTCATTCATCGCCGAAGGCGCGCCATCGATGATGAAGCTCGCATACCCGATGCCCGCTCGTGAAGGCGAAAAAAATGTGGAATACGATCGGGGATACTTCGGATGGATCAAGTTTGAGGCAAAGATCGAGGTTGCAGGGACACTGGAAATTGCCCTCAAGCAGAACGCAAACCTGTTCCGTTACATCGTCTTCCAGACCGTGCGCGAGGATACGCGCGCGAAGATGAAAGCGCCACAGCTGCGCGAGGTAAAGCGCACCGAGCCCCTGAAGGCGGCACCCCGTCGCGTCGAAGAGTCTGCTGCCCCGATCTCTGAAGAGCAGCTCGCAAAAGCGATCGAAGATATCACCGCCGAGTAAATGTGTGGTATTGTATTTTCTATTACCCAGAACCTAGCACCTCTTTTATATGTACATCAACAAGGCAATGCTCTTCGGTAATCTGACCCGTGATCCGGAACTGCGCGCGCTGCCAAGCGGCATGAATGTCGTGAATTTCTCCGTCGCCACCAACCGCACCTACAAAGACCGCGACGGCAAGAAGCAGGAGCAGACGGATTTCCACAACGTCGTCGTCTTTGGCCGACAAGCCGATACGGTCAACCAGTATCTGAAGAAAGGAAGCTCGGTATTCGTGGAAGGCCGCATGCAGACGAGGAGTTGGGACGACAAGACGAGCGGCGAGAAGAAATACCGCACCGAAGTCGTCGCTGACCGCGTGCAATTTGGCCCGCGTACCAGTGGGAGTGGTGGTGGAAAACGCTCTGATGACCAGCAAGCACCTGATGAGGAAGTTTCTTCCGGCGGCAGCGGGGGAGCAGGCATCGAGTACCCGAAGGACGATATTAATCCGGATGATATTCCTTTTTGATAGCTTTCAGCTGTCAGCTTCCAGCTTTCAGGAAATACAAAATACAAAATTATGAGCAACAACATCCTCACGCAAAATGACATTCAGCACGTCGATTACAAAGATGTCGACCTCCTGAAGCAATTCATCAATCCGCACGGTCGCATCATGGGCCGCAAGAAAAGCGGCCTGACCGCCAAGCAGCAGCGTGCCGTCGAAGCCGCGATCAAACGTGCGCGCTTCATGGGCCTCCTCCCGTTCATACAGAAATAATCGCGATATAATTGCTCGATGGCTATTCGTCATCGGCATTTTCCGCGCAATAGAATTCCGCTTTCCGAAACGTTTGAAGCGTGGATACTGTTTGCGAGCATCGCGCTAAGTGTCTGGCTTATCAAAAGTAATGCACTCCCGCCACTTATTGCGCACGTAAGCCAGTTCGACGTGGTCGGGAGCTTTGTCGAGGGTTTTTTCTTTACCTCTATCCTCACGACCATACCTGCCATCATTGCCATCCTCGAGAGCGCCCGCTATGTGCCCGCATGGGAGCTCGCTCTCATCGGGGGATTCGGGGCGGTGTGCGGAGACTTACTTGTCTTTCGCTTCGTGCGAAGTAAACTCGTCGAACACATCCTCGGAGCCGCGCTGCACCCTCGGCTTGTCAGATTGGGGAAGGCAATAACCGTGAGCCCACTGTGGTGGCTTGGTCCCGTCTTTGGCGCGCTCGTCATCGCGTCCCCCTTGCCCGACGAGATCGGGCTCATCATGATGGGTCTTTCGCACATTCGACTGTGGCAATTCGTACCGATAGCATTCATCGCCAACGCGACCGGCATCTTTCTGATGTCGCTTGTGGCGCAAGGTCTTAGCTAAACTCGCTCCACCCCGGTACCACACGCTCCGCGTGGCTACGGGGCAGGCGTACTCTCCTCACACTCTTTCTACGTATTCACCTGTCTCTGTGTTTACTCTGATTACATCGCCTTCGTTGATGAACATGGGGACGTCGATGTCGGCACCCGTTTCGAGCGTTACGACTTTGCTGCCGCCTTGGGCGGTGTTGCCACGCGTGTTGGGTGGCGCTTCGGTGACTTTGAGCTCCATTTTGATCGGGAGCTTCACACGGAAGAGCTTCTCATCGAACCACAAAGTCTCCACGTCGGTATTTGCTTTGAGGAATTTGCCGGAATCGCCCATCATGTCGTCGGACACGGAAAAGCGCTTCGATTTGTCTTTGATGTCGTGGAAGAACCACTCGCCGTTGCGCTCATATATAAAGATGGCAGGCTTTGTCTCTATCTCCGCCTCCGTCAGTTTGTCGTTTTGCTGGAAGGAGTGCTCAATCGAATTGCCCTTGATGAGGTGGCGCATCTTCGTCTGATTGACCGGTCGGCGCTGTTGCTTCTGCATGATGTTGTTCCATGTGCAGACATACGGCTCGCCGTCGATAAGGACGGCAACCCCCGGCTTGATATCGTTGTACGACAACATTGCTGGGTATTCTATTCAAAAAACCGCGGTTGTCCAATTTAGAAACCGAGTTGAGCCATGAACATAACCGCAGCTGATGCGAGGAAGGTAATGGGATCAAGGTGGGCCTCGGGACTCTCGCTTGGCATTGCGCCAGGCATGGGGCCTGGGGGCAGCATACCTGCACCTTCAGGCGGATGGAACTGCAACTGGTCCGGCGTTCGAAATTCCCCCTGCGGCAACACCATCCCCTCACGGCTCATGTTTTCAGGAGCACGGAAACTTCCTGGCGGCATCTGGCCGTCTGTAGGCCTGCCATCGGGTCGGAATTGTTGTGACTGAGCGCGGTACTGCTCGTTGTACTGGCGTTGGTACTCTGCGTTGTATTGTTGTTCGAACTGCTGCTGGTACTGCTCCGGATTTGCTTGGAATTCCTTATACCTCTCTACGTTCATCTGATAGATACGCCTTTGTTCAGGTGTAGCCCCCGCCCCAGGATTGATCGGCTTCATTCCTTGGTGATCCTTATCACCCATAAACGCTTCCATGGGCAAGAGTCCTTCGGGATGATAGGGCTTTGACGACGCTTGGTCCGGAGGCAGCCAGCGATTCCGCTGGTCTTCCATATACTGCATGCGCTCTTCCTCGTTCATGTTCATCACCTTACTTCGCTCACGTTCATCCATATCTTTCTGGAAATATTGTGCGCACGCCGCGGGATTATCTTTACATTTCCCATCTAGTCCCGGAGGGATCTCAAATCCTCGCTGTTCCATTGCGCGGTCTTGCCCCACAGGATGATCGGGACCTTCTCCCGGAACGAGATTTCCGCATTCATCTTGGTGGCTTTCGCAGTACGCTCGGCACTCTTCCATGCCTCTGCAGCCGCCTGGCCCCGCCATATCTGCGCCATCTGGCGGACCGCCGCGACCAAGGCCGATGCCG
>MFKT01000028.1 GCA_001781125.1 Candidatus Kaiserbacteria bacterium RIFCSPHIGHO2_01_FULL_53_29 | reverse complement strand
CATCGCAACCTCTCTTCCTTCACTGTTTTAGCCATGGTGACGGTCATTACCCTAGTTTAGGCAAACCGCCATATGTATGTGGAGATTACCTCTACTTCTCGCCCAAAGTGAAGATTTGTGGGATGATGCGGCCCACTCTCAATATATGCAGAAACGAACATTAGGCCAAATAAAAAAGGCACTCCAGGAACTTTCACGGAAAGGATGGATTAAATCAAACCGCACCCACAACACGGGAATTGGCAAGACCCTTGAAGATCGTCTTGGAATTACTGAAAACAATATTGCGTTACCGGATTTTGGAGTAATGGAACTGAAGTCACAGCGAGCTGGAACTTCGTCCATGATGACCCTTTTTACTAAGAAGCCAGAGGGCATTACTAATATAGAAATATTGAAGAGATTTGGCTATCCTGATCCCGAATTTCCACAACATAAAATACTTCACCAAACTATTACGAGCGGAAAGAAAAACAGCCGAGGTTTTCGCTGTAAGATTGATGAAAAACAGGGCAAATTGTTAATACTCCAAAATAGAACAGTATTGGGGTACTACGAGCTAAACTTTCTGCGGCTAAAGGCTGCTGAGAAAATTGGAAATGGACTCATTCTCGTTTTTGCTAACTGTAAAAAGGAAAAAGGACATGAATACTTTCACTATACAGAAGCATGGTTGCTAAAGGATATAGATCCAAAACGATTTCTCGCATTATCAAAATATGACATTCGCCTTGGAATTTATCGAACCGGAAAGAATGCGGGCAAGCCTCATGACCATGGTTCTGCTTTTCGCCTCACCCGTCTCTCCGAGAAGACTTTTCCACTTCTATTCAAAACGCACAAGCGCATTCTCTAGTTTTTCCTTAAAACGACAATACTTTCTTTATTCATTGTTTCCTCTAACGCACCCACGATATTTGTTGGGGAGTTTTTGATCGGCATTCTTTTACCGGGGATATTTCGAACGATTATATCCTCACAAGTAAAACCAATATTTTCTGCTAGCTCAGCAATAATAAAGTCAGTGGGAATTCGTACTTGTTTAACTAGTCTATTTCCAACAACAAGACAGAAATATTTCTTCGGTTTAAGTATTCTATACGCCTGCTTTAAACATTCATTTAAACCAACATTGAAACTCAATACATCTCTTGCCCTTGCCTCATCTTGCTTGGCAATTTTGCCTAATGATTCCTTGAGATAATTTGACGAAAGTACATGAGCAAGACTCTTGCTAGCTCTGCCCCCGAGAAGATCGTTATCTACCCCAGAAGCGTCGTTTGGATCATCGAATATATCAATCCATTGAGCAGAGAGCCTAGAAAACTGTCCATAAGCTACTGTGGTGCGACTATCTCCATAAGGAGGCGACGTAATGATGCAGTCAATAGAATTTGCTTTTATTCCATTGTCTTTTGATGAGTCTCCGTAGATAACTTTTGTCCATGATTTTTTTTCTGCGTCTTTGTAGAAATCATTCATTCCGCCAATATTTTTCTCTATATTTTTTCGAAATATGCCTAGGACATCAGGGTCATGCTTTTCCAGTTTGTCTCCCTTAACACGCACTAACTTGAATTCACCAGTCTTTGTGTTTGAGGAATACCGGACTGTCTCACTAAAAGCAACCATTAAAAAGTTCTCAATAGCCTCATCTTTTATTTCTCGTATTGCTTTCTTGAGTTTAGAAAGTTTTATAATTACTTTTTCCTTAAACCAAAAATCAATATTCTTAAAATCAGGCCTTTGTATCTCACTGTCTTTTACCTTCTCTACCCTTTTGAGCAAAGCAAGGTACTCTCTTGTTAATTTTTGAGGATTAATAGGGGTTGTCTTTGCTTTTGCAAGAAAAATGGCCAAAGGATTGAGATCAATACCGTAGGCGTTCCTTCCTCTCAATCTACTTTCGAGTAAAGCTGTACCGGAGCCACAAAAAATATCACAGACGGTGTCGCCCTTTTTACTGTAGGTTTCCAATAATCTCCGTCCAACCTGTGGAATGAACATCGCCGGATATGTGTGTATTCCATGTGTGTATGATTTTGTTTTTTCACCTCTATAGTCCCAAGAATAATCAACTTGCCGAGCGTATTTCTCTGCCGGGACTTCTTCAGTTGCGGCAAGGTTTCTGACAACCTTTACTACCACGCCCCTAATCTTAACTTCTTCTCTATAGATGGGAAATAGAGAAGGGTTGGCAGGCTGAAGACGAAATCGATCTTTTTCCCGATATAACTTCTTTAACGTAGCCTCGTTATTGTCAATTATTGCAACAACTGTCTGCCCGTTTTCAGCCGTATTTTGCTCGCGAATCACGACGATATCGCCGTCGAAAATTCCTTCGTCGATCATACTGTTACCCTGAACTCGTAGCGCAAATAATTTCTCAGATCTTCTAGCACCATCGATAGCAACATCGATATATTCATCCGAGACCTCGATTGCTTCAATTGGTTGGCCGGCTGCTATGACCCCTAGCAAGGGCACCGACAAGTTAGTTGCTTTTGAACTAGGGGACATTGCTCGCGCCTGTCCGCGTTCCTTTTTTAAGTATCCCTTCTTTTGGAGGGCCTGTAGGTGTTCGTGGACTGTAGCAACTGACGAAAGCTTGAAGTGACCGGCAATCTCGAGTTGTGTAGGCGCCACCCCTTTGCGGGAAATACTGCCTTCAATGAAGTCTAAGATCTGTTTCTGCCTAGCTGTTAACATCTGTACATTGTACCCGAAAGAAACCCGAAAGTTATCAACACCCCTTTTGATTCCAAAAAGGTTCATGCAATAATACTTTTATCTGACGCATCTCTTGCGTTAGAAATTATCAGCTAACTGACATCTATATGTTAGGCGGCTGGTTAAACGCTTCCTAGAGTCGCTGGATGCAGCTACATCCAGACATCGCAGGAGCCCGTAGCACAGAGTGATCAGTGAACACAAAAAAGAGGCACCAGACTATCGAATGATGTCCTCCTACTTCAGGAGAGGAGATTAGCAATCGAATTGACTGAGGTCGTAATGTAAAATCGATTCGGAATGTGCGAAAACACAGGCCTCGGAGAGATCCGGGGCCTGTGTCGTTGTTTGCTTCTTCGGGAAGGAGTAATCGTTAAAAGGAAAATGTGAACTGTCAACTTTTGCTAGAATCCGAGGGCTTTGAGGAAGGTGGAGAGTTCGGGGCCTTTGATGGAGCGGTGTTCGCCGGGTTTGAGGCCAGCAAGCTTGATGTTCCTGATGCGCTTGCGCTCTAGGTGCGACGTGGCGAGGCCGAAAAAGCCGCACATGCGGCGGATCTGGTGCTTCTTGCCTTCGAAATATGAGGGAGTACAATCTGTTCATTAGTAGTAATTTTTAAAACCTATGAGTTTAACTATGAAATATTCTTGGCTCGCTGCGGCGGTCCTTGGGATGACATTGCTCGGGGCTACGGTTGTTTCTGCCGCCGGGTTCGACCAGAATGGATACAACGAGACGGCGCGTATCTTCAACGGCCTTGCCGACGGCATCGACGGCAATCTCGACGGCACCTACTTCGGCGACACGACCTACGCGAACGATAAGATCGTGATGAAGTGGAATGCGGAGTGGGACCGTGGCAACGACGAAGGCTGGGCGAATCCGCCCTACGCGGCATGGATAGACAATGAGTGGAACGGCAAGAAAGGCGGTTCCGGCTCGGTGTGGCACTACAAGATCAAGTGGATCGGCGCATGCACAGACTTTGCGACGCTTCCGGACGGCGGCTACTGCATCTGGGGACAATTTGAGGTCCTCATGGATCAGGGCACTGACGCGGGTTCGCACTACTGGTTTGCACGGGCTACACCCAACGGATACGGGAACTAAATCTCCCGACTGCTGTTTGAAGAAAGACCGCCGCAAAGGCGGTCTTTCTATCTGCGCTCAAGGAGAATTGGGTCAGGGACCAGAATGGAGCGGAAATCATTGTATAGGTTGGACATACAAAAAAGACTGATGGTGTGGGCGGATTGGCTCGCTCTCTAGGCGAAGCGCGCTGCGCCGCGCGCCAGTAGTGAGCCGCGTGATACGCTAGGAAGATGAAGGAGGGACTTGAGAGAGGTCCAGAGAGGCCAAGCATGAACGAGCAGGAGACGCTCCGCTTTCTGGAGGAGAGTGGCGTCAAACCCTTTCCCGATGATTGGCAGCCGAATCAACCGGTCCTGTATGTCCTTGAAGAGGTTATGCGTCGTAAGCGAAAGAAGGACGGGACGCCTTTTCCGGCCGATCAAGTTGCGAGTATTGCGCGCCTCGAGCCCGCCGACATCGTTTTCACGAAACAGCGCGCCATTCGCGAGGGGCGCCGAGGGGGAGCTATCAACAATGAGGGCGGGCCAGTCGACTACTATGCAATCGACCCTGTTACCAAGAAGATAACGCTTGTAGACACCGCCAACTCCAAGCGGGACTATTTTATTACAAAAGAGCACCTCTTCGCGGCAGCCGACGAACTATTCCCGAGGTCGGATAGAAGAGTAGAGCCCTGAATATGACAATACGACCATCGTGCTGGAAGCTTGATGAAGATGTTACTCTAGGGTATGCCTAAGATTGCACTGTGTATCGGTGTCGTCATCCTTGTCGGTTTCGTGGCATACCTTGCTCTCAATTCTGAAAAGGTGGAGGAGAAAGCTACCGCGCTCGAAGATGTGCAGATAGCAGAGGACACTGCCGCTACGACGGATCGGAATCTTCTCGTCGCTAGCGAGAATAGCGAGGCACAGCAAGTCGATTCTTCCACGCAAACACCGAAGGCGGCGGCTAATAAAGATAATGCAACGAAATACCAAGACCAACCGCCTTTTCCACCACCCCCGCCACCCGTCACTTCTAAGCAAACGCAGCCGACAATAGAGGACCAGCACTTTTCTCAACAAGGTGGGAGCGCGCAATCAAACTCCGACGAACCGCCTTTGAGACTGAAGGGCATCGGAGTTAATTTTGAGGATTTCAAATTTACAAAAGCTAAATTACAGTTTGACAGACTTTTTATGGGCTTCGGTTTTGTTATTCCCGGAAGCAGTTCAAGCTCGGGCAACGATAAATCAAATCCCCAGCCGACCTATGTCGTGCCCTTGGGGACGCCTGTGCGCTCGCTCGTAGACGGGGTAGTGGCGGCCATACCCACGCTGTGGAGCGGGGACGTTTCTATTCAAGTCACTGCAGACGGAAAAATGCAAAAATGGATCTATGAAACAGAGCACCTTGTTAATCCCAAAGTCGCCGTGGGCGATAAGGTAGTCGCCGGCCAAATAATCGGAGAGGTGGGTTCATTCGGCAACGGGGATCCTCCAGGATATGGAGCCGTGGAGATAGGATTGTTGAGGGGCGGTCAAGTGCCGGAGCATGTGTGTCCGTTTGCGTACCTCGACGACTCGATACGAGAGGCAACCTTCGCAAACATGAGAAACCTCTTTCAATCGTGGGAAGAGTATGTGGGAGACCAGAGCTTGTATACCGAAACGGAGATCCCGGGGTGTCTCTCGCTTCAGGCGATCGAAGGATAAACGCTCGCCGATTAGAATCCCAGTGACTTGAGAAAGGTGTCTAGTTCGGCGCCTTTGATGGGACGGTGTTCGCCGGGTTTGAGGCCAGCAAGCTTGATGTTCATGATACGTTTGCGCTCTAGGTGCGACGTGGCGAGACCGAAAAAGCCGCACATGCGGCGGATCTGGTGCTTCTTGCCCTCGGTCAGTGTAATCGTGAATTTTCTGTCGCCCAGTATCTCGACCTTGCACGGCCTCGTCAGGTAGCCGCCGATGTCTATGCCTTTCTCCATCTTCGGCTTGAAATTATTCGGCAGCGGCTCGGTGGTCATTACTTCGTATTCTTTTTCGTGCGCATATTCGGGGTTGAGGAGCGCGTCGGTGATGCGGCCATCGTCGGTTAGGATAATGAGCCCGTAGGAATCTTTATCAAGCCTGCCGAGCGCGAAAACGCCGGGAATAGGGAGAATGCTCGCGATGTCCTCTTCGCCCTCCTGCGGGACGTTGGTGATGATGCCGCGCGGCTTGTTGTAGGCGAAGTAGCGGTATTTGGTCTGCCGCCATTTCACTTCCACCTTGTCTTTTTCCTTCACCTTGTCGCCCAAGACCGCCGCCCGCCCATTGATAGAGACCAATCCCTTTTCGATGAGCTTGTCCGCCTCACGCCTCGTGCAGTATTTCTGCAAGGCAAGGTACTTATTGATGCGCATGGGGAATTCCTGTTTATTGGCGGGGCGATCCATCTCGACACTATACACCTTCTCCCCATATTCTAGTATTTTGCAAAAAACTAGAATAAGGTACTATGATCTTATATGGCGAAGGGAACTAGTTATCGTAGGTTGGAGCGAGTGGTCAAAGGATTCGCTAATCACCGCAGACTCGAAATTCTCGATCTCCTCAAGGTGCAGCCGGAACTTTCCGTTGACGAGATATCCGAGCGCCTCCATGCGGGATATGAAAATACGTCCGATCATATACGCAAAATGGCGATTGCCGGCCTTGTGCTAAAGCGCAACGAAGGAGTAATCGTCAGGCACAAGCTTACGCGTCGCGCCGAAGATGTTCTAGTATTTTGCAAAAAACTACAATAACAAAGCAGAAAGAAAATGAGCAAGGCGTCACAACACTATTTGCAAAGATCCGTGAGAGTGCAACAATAAGCGGCATGGGATTTCACGAACGATTTGACCTTTCTCCGGAACAAAATCTGAATCGCAAAGAACGAGGATCGCGGGATGAAGGAACCACTTTTGAGGATCTTGCTCCTGATTACGCTCGACAAGCAAAAGCTGCTTTGGAGGGAACGGGTCCCGCGGCAACCCTCGCACGGAATGAAATAGCCCTTGCAAAACTGTCGCTCGATCACGTGACAAAGGAACCTATTGCCCAGCTCGAGCGTAAGATCGCGGCCCTCAATCCTTCCGTCTTGGAAACCATGCGCGACGACGATGAGAGGGAACGTCTTGCCTTCACGTTGGCTCTGGCCAAGGCGCACAAGACATTGCTCCAATGAGCGCCACTGGCTTACGAATGTCCAACTTCGTCTATATTCTTGAGTGTGCCGACAAGACCCTCTACGTAGGCTGCACCAATGATCTGAAGAAACGGCTCAAGCAGCACAACAGCGCGAAAACGGGCGCGCACTACACGAAGATCCGGCGGCCCGTAGTACTCAAGTATTCCAAAAAGTTCCGAACGCTCGCCAAAGCGCGAGCTCGAGAAGCAGAGATCAAACGCTTGCCGCGGGAGAAGAAGCTAAAGTTGATCAGGACTTAATCTTGTGATGGTATACTGCCCGCATGATTGAACACATTGGTTTGCATGTGAAGGATATTGGGGTAAGTAAGGCGTTCTATGTAGCGGCGCTCAAACCCGGCCTTCGTAAGGATTATTCTCCGACCTACTACGCCGCGTTCGTGCTCGACCCCGACGGCAACAACATCGAGGTCGTCTGCCACACATAGGAGATCGAGTTTTCCAGCAGCGTAAGCATATGACTAAGAACTCCTGGTGGTACAATCCTCACTAATGAACGTTGCTCTGCGGCACGGTGTCATGAACTGGGTGTTCTACTCATTACTTGCCACGGGCATCGTCGCGGCGCTTTCCTATGGCGGATACAGTTACTACCTCCTCAAGAATTCGCACGATATATTAGAAACTTCGAACGCCGATCTACAATACGGAATTCTCGAATTGAGCGATAAGCTCAAGGCTTCCGAGGATCTCAATGGTTATCTAACGAAGCTTATTCTAGAAGTTCAACAAGAGAATGAAGAGTTCGGGGAACAAGTGGAGGGCCTCTCCTCGACCGTCAGAACACTTGATAAATTGGCGCATACCGACAAGGAACTTCTCGAGAAATATTCCTCGGTCTACTTCTTGAACGAAAATTACGTCCCCAAAAACTTGCGTCCTATCAATGCCACCTATGTCTATAACACCAAGGAACAAGAACAGGTAATCGACGCCGTGTTGCCTCACCTCGTCGACCTCTTGCAAGAGGCCGCCAGCGACCGCGTCTCATTGCGAGTGCTATCGGGGTATCGATCATATGGAGAACAATCCGCACTCAAATCTACATACAAGGTTACCTATGGCGCGGGATCGGCAAATTCATTCTCGGCCGATCAGGGATATTCCGAGCATCAACTCGGTACTGCAGTAGATTTCACGACGCCCTCGGTCGGCGCCCCGCTCTCTGGTTTTGATAAAACGCCGGAGTATATCTGGCTTACCACCCACGCGCATCTCTATGGCTTCAGTCTCTCATATCCAAAGGGCAACACGCATTTCGTATTTGAGCCATGGCACTGGAGATTCGTCGGGATAAGCCTTGCAAAAAGACTGCACAATGAAAATAAAACGTTGTACGATCTTGACCAGCGCGACATCGACACCTATCTCGCGGGATTTCTCGACTAAGGGTGTTGGCGATAGTATTCAAAAAGCGCCTTGATGCCACGGAGGTTCCGGTCCAACTCGACAGTCTCGTGGGTTTGGAGTTCCACCGTGATCGAGGGAATCCCGATAGAAGCGAGCCACCCTTCGGAATCCCCCGTAACCGCGTACGCATCAAATGAGGGAGCCGCCGAATACCCCGAGGCGCTCGCGTAGGCATTCATAATATCGAGTGTCGCACCTAGTATGCCGTGTTCACATTCCGATGCATAGACTGCGTTGGCCTGACTATGCCAAAAGACGACGCCGCTCGGTTTATACGCTGAAACGAAACTTCGCAAAGCCAGCGTTTCCGGTTCGGAGAAGGGTGCCTGACCTGCGCTCACCGTCTTCGTCTGCCAGGTACTCGTCGGCTTCCATTTACAATCAAAATTGCGATTGAGATCAACCTCGTGTGCGTTGAAGCGGCCCCTTGCGAGGACTACCTTGTCGGTCGACACATCGCGAAGAGCGAAGCGACCTTCCTTACCCGTCACCGCATACACGCCATCAGGATTGAGGGAGGGAATGACACTCACCGACAAGCTTTTTGGAATAACGCCGGGGTTTGCACTCAAGTAATCCATAAATTGGTACGCCAAAAGCACGCTGTTCCACTCATATCCACCGTGCATGCCACCCACGAACAGAAGGTGAGTGGCTCCGTTTCCGTAGGTGTAGCCTTCGATCGAACGACCCTGTACCGATGTGCCGATGATTTTGTAGACGGGACCTTTCGGCTGTTCGATGAGGGGTACGGGCGGCGCTTCCGGAGCCTTCGTTCGCAGACGCGACGCAGCAAAGAAGCCCGCACCAAAAAGTGCGAGCATAAGAAGTATTCCGACGACCCGCTTCTTACTGAGTAAACGTCGCATTTATTCTGCGTAATACGTAAGGAGTGCCTGTATGCCAGCCTGATTCTTGGTCCATTCGGTATCCGTATGGTTGGTAAGGAGGACACTGATGGCGGGGATATTTTCTTTTGCGAACCAATTTACCATATCGCCCGTTATCGAATAGAAGTCAAAGCTCTCGTGGGCAGGGTATCCCGAAGCCGCGGCAAACTTCCCGGTGAGCGTTTGCGTCTCGGGAGATACTCCGCTGTGACAATTTGAAGCGAAGACGCCGCCCGCAGCGCTGTACCACACAACAGCTGCGGCGGGCTTTTTTGATCCCGCGTAGTCCTTTATCGCCTGGCTTTCAGGTTCAGAGAAGGCCGCACTCCCGCCGCTTACCGTCTTCGTCTGCCACGTGCCCGAGGCTTGCCAATCACAGTCGAAATTGCGATTCAGGTCTACGGTATTCGCATTAAAGCGACCGGCCACTTGCACCTCTTGCGACGAGGAAACGTTCGCTTGCGTGAAGCGGCCGGCAGTACCGACAACTTTATTCAGGCCATCAGGATTCAAGACCGGAATGACGGTCACCTTCACATTCGCAGGGACGACGCTTGGATTTGCCTCCAAATAATCCATCAGCTGATATGCAACGAGGACCGTATTCCATTCGTAGCCACCATGTATGCCGCCGATAAAGAGAAGTTCCTTAGAGCCGGTGCCGAAGTGATAGGCAGTGATGTTCCTGCCTTCGACCGATACGCCAATGACGGTGGACGTGGCATTGTCTTGTGTCTGATTTCCCACCGGTGTCGTAGTAGCGGTCGCGGCTGTTTCATCATTCACAGTCACTACATCCGGCGCACGCGGGGTCATGTAGTACACACCGATGCCAACAGCAATAATGATGATAAGCGCGAGTAGAGTTAGGATTTTTTTCATACCTCGATTCTACCACGCGTGGGAGTTTTGTCTGTGCTACGGTAATGTGACGGTAATTGGCACCATTTCCCTCAGAGGGAACAGTGCTGTTTATCGGCTCGATCTGCTCAATCCCGCACGATAACAGGCGTGCCGACGTCGGACCACTCATACAACTTGTGCGCTTCCTCGAGCGGAAGGTTCACACACCCATGTGACCATCGTTTTCCGAACTTATCGTGCCAATATGCTCCGTGAATGGCTGCACCCTGATAGGTGAAATAGAGATCCCACGGCACGCCGGGGAGATCATAGAATTGATCGCTGACACCGGGTAGCGGCCCTTGCATATAGCGGGTCGGAGTTTTTTTGTACACGGTGAAGGTGCCGCGTGGCGTGGGAGTTAATGCGAGTCCGGCGGAAATGTGCACCTGCATGAACAGCGCGTCGCCTTCGTATGCGTAGAGCATTTGCAGGGAGCGATCGACGAGAATGCGCTTAGTAACTTGCGGTGAGCTTGCCTGCACTGAGCTTGTCGAATGTGCCGAATCCGTCAACGCGCTCGCCCCTCCTTCTAGATTGATGACGCCTTCGTCTGAAAAAGAGCGCACATAGTCGCCAGCCACATACCAATGGGTGCTCACACGCTCGGGGTAGAGGAGCCCTTCATCAAATACGACTCTGTACCACGTGCGTCCCCCGCGCTCGACCGTGCCTCCCACCTTGAGCACCATTCCGGTTCGCAACCGCGCGACCGTCCGATATTCTTCTCCAGGACCGGAGCGCGCATTCACACACTTCCCTCCATAGTACGGTCCGCAGCTATCAATTATCTCGATATATTGAAAAAGCACGGGCGCGGGAGGAACGACGGGCTCTATTTGTTTTACAGGCGCGGTTGTTGCTGCCGGAACCATGCCTTGGTTAAGGGATTCCAGCGCTATGTTGACCATGAGAACGGCCGCCGCTGCAGCCAAAAGCATAAGAAATCTCCTCTGCCGTAAACCCCTGTTCATCGGGCCATACTAGTCATTTTCCGGCTGTGTACAACCAGCCCTTGCCGGAGGCACACTAGGGACACAAAAGGGCGAATATTTTTAGTACACACCAAGCTCGGGATGTCCTCCGCCACCGGTATCGAGCCCTCTTTTTTCCGGCTCGTCCGTCTTCGGCTTCGGTAGCGGTTTGCCTTGTTTTGCAGCTTTTTTCAGAGCTCGACGATTCTCCACTTCCTGCCGGCGAGCTTTTTGATTCTCAAGCCATTCATCGTGTTCCGTGTGGTCCATGCGTGTAATTGTAGTCCAAAATGTTTTGGACGTACATGCTACTATTGGGGAATGCGGCAGTTTGTTGTTGCGCTGTTGGCTCTATCTCTTTTTGGCGTCGCCAACATCGTGCGGGCGTATTACGATGATTCGGTCGTTATAGAAATAGAGGATTTCGCGCCAGGGTCTGCCACCTCGGTTACACCCGCTGGAATCACAGACACCACATCTTCCGGTAATATTATTTTTCAGTCGGGCGGCGACTCCTCGTCTTCGGGGGAGGTACCCGCACAAGACGATTCAGATGCCTTGTTCGACGCATTGGTCGCGCAAGGGGCGATAACGGGTGGAGTGGAAGAGGGGACCGTATACTATGAAACCTTATCCGGAGCAGGGGGAGGAGAACTAAATGTAAACACCTCTGGGGTCAGTAGTTCGACTTCATCTGTAGAAAATTCAAATCAGGGAGATGGTTCTTCGGATAGTTCCTCTCTCGGCAGTGGGGGCTCGCAAAATGGCGCGAGCCCCGCTAAAAGCGGGGCGAGCATAACGGTAGACGCCACAAAGATCCGTGCGGCACTTCGGGACAACGATGGATTTCAGGCGATCCTCTACGATTTTAATGCAAGTGTGCGGGATGGTACGTACAAAAAAGCTCTGTCATCACACGATGTCGGTCTCCTTGCCGCAGGGACGATGCTCGGCAATCCCAACATCGATGAAATATCTTTCGGCGCTTCAAAATTTGAGATCGTGTATCGATCAGAGGGGTATCTCTTCGCGCTCATCCCCAGATCATTTCCCGTCCACGTCGCTATTAATCCCCGGGCGACGCTTGCGCAGGATCGTGTCATTATCACGTTGCCGTGGTATCGATTTTTTCTCCGGAAATTCTTTTCCACTGCGTCACTTGCGAGCGAGATCAACACGCTTGTGGTCGCCGATGCACAGGCACACGAAAAAGATATAGCAGCCTATGCGCAGGCACGGCTTTTCGAGAGCGTCTCGCGTGCGCTTCAGAGGAAATTCGGTACCGTTGGGGGGTCAATCCAGGGCATTTGATCTTGGACGCGTTGATCATACCGATCCCAATTGTGTTAGCATGCGCGAATGTTGGTTGATGAAATAAGGATCCAGCTTTTCGCCGGTACTGGCGGCAAGGGCGCTGTTGCGTTCCAAAAGGTGCGGCTTGCGCGCGGGCCGACGGGCGGGGATGGGGGCAATGGCGGCAGTGTGTATTTTGAGGGTGTGCCCGACGTGAACGCGCTCATGCCTCTTGCAGGCAAGAAAGAAGCGCATGCCGAAGATGGGCGGGACGGTCGCGGGCAATTCCTCGACGGTCGCGGGGGCACGGATCTCATACTCAAAATTCCTGTCGGCACGACCGTCACGAATCTTGCTACGGGCTATGCGCAGGAGATAGAGCACGTGGGTCAGCGTATTCTTGCAGCTGGCGGCGGCATTGGCGGGCGGGGAAATTTCAAATTCCGCTCGGCGGTAAACACCAGTCCTGTGGAATCCGAGACGGGTCTCACCGGCGACACCCCGACGTATCGCTTGGAGCTCCGGCTCATCGCCGATGTCGGCTTGGTCGGACTTCCGAATACGGGTAAATCGAGCCTCTTGAACGAGCTCACGGCCGCGAAGTCGCGGGTTGCCAATTACGCGTTCACGACACTCGAGCCGCATTTGGGTGCCTACTACGAACTCATTCTCGCCGATATTCCGGGCATCATCGAAGGTGCCTCGACCGGAAAGGGCTTGGGCGTCAAATTCCTCAAGCACATTGAGCGCACGAAGGTTTTATTTCATTTGATCTCTGCAGAGTCCGATGATGTAGCGCGAGATTATAAGATCATTCGCAATGAATTGGAGAACTACAATCCGCTTCTGACGAAAAAAACGGAGTATGTATTTCTCACCAAAAGCGATGCCGTTGCTCCCCAAGAACTGAAGAAGAGACTCACGGTTCTGACAAAACACGGCATACAAGCGATGCCTATTTCTATTCTTGACCCTACGAGCATTGATGAAGTGAAAAAGATACTCAACAAGATCAAAGACGCTAAATAGCACAGTACGGCTCGCTGGCGCTTTCTCATACCGAAGGCATAATGTACGCCATATGCACAGCGTTTCTTTTCAACATTATTTTCTTTTGGCGCTCCTCCTCCTTGTGGGCTCTCTTACCTTTTTCATTGTTAAGCCATTTCTCGCACCGGTCATTCTCGGTATTGTGTTTGCCGTAGTTCTCCATCCACTGTATTTCCGCACCGTGCGATATTTTCATGGGCTGGAATCACTTGCCGCTCTTGCGACAGTTCTCGTCACTTCGGTCGTCATTTTCATGCCGGTTGCTTTTCTTGGCGTGCAAGTGTTGAACGAAGCACAACAGATGTACGCTTCTTTCACGGGAGCAGGCGGTCAGTCGGCATTGCAGAGCACGCTCCGCGATCTGGGACCTACACTCGACGCATATATTCCCGGCACGGGAGCGAAACTTGCAGAATTTTCTGCAAGCGCGGATGAATACGTGAAGCTCGGTCTGACGTGGATGATCCAACATCTCGGCGTTGCATTTTCAGGAATAACAGCGCTCTTTTTGGATCTGTTCATATTTTTCTTCACATTCTATTATCTTTTGCGCGATGGCGTACGTCTCAAGCAACGACTCGTAGAGATCAGTCCGCTTGCAGACCGTGACGATCTCAAAATATTTGAGCGGCTCGAAGTGGCGGTGAATTCAGTCGTCAAAGGCAGGATCGCGATCGCGATCCTGCAAGGTGCGCTCACGGGCGTTGGGTTCATGCTCTTCGGAGTGCCGAACGCGGTTTTCTGGGGAGTCGTCGGCTCGGTTGCCTCGCTCCTGCCACCGTTTGGCACCTCACTCGTGATCGTGCCGGCGGTAGGATATCTGCTTCTGCAGGGACACATCTCCTCCGCGATCGGGCTCGCGGTATGGGGAGGTGTTGCGGTAGGATTGGTCGACAATGTTCTCGCCCCGAAACTCATGAGTCATGGAACGCAGCTGCACCCGCTTCTCGTTCTCTTATCCGTTCTTGGCGGCCTCGTATTCTTTGGCCCGGTCGGTATTTTCCTCGGACCGCTTACGGCCAGCCTCTTCACCATGCTTCTTTCACTGCATACAGATTTCTGGAAAAGTGAGCGCCGAGGTTGATTTTTCTGCTTGGATGTGGTATTGTTGTGCCTCTGAACTTTCCCTCTAAAACATACCAGAAGAACGGCAAGTGGATAGAAAAGCCCGACCTCACTAAGGTGGCGATCTGCGCCTGTAAAAACAGATACATCAAAACGCGCGAGAATCAGACGATGTGCATCAAGTGTATCTACAAGTTGAAGAAGCACGGGACGGCCTAGTCGTTTTCCTGTTAGAGTACACGCCATGAAGAGTCTAAAGGAGTGGGCGGCATATCTGGAACCAGGCGCATTGTATTTCGCGCTCGCCATTTTTTTCGCCATCATGACGTTCATCCGCGAGCCGCTCGGGCTTCCGGGTATTGATGTGCTCGCGGACATTGCCAGTGGATTTTTTGAGCGCTACGGACTCATAGCGCTCTATGTCGCTGCGGTCATCGAAAGTTCTTTTGTCATCGGATTTTATTTTCCGGGCTCGCTCGTCGTTATCCTTGCGATACTCGTCTCTGACAGAAGCATTTCTGCCCTTGGCGGAATTGTCCTCATTGGATGGGCGAGTGTGCTTACCGCGACGGTCATCAATTACTGGCTAGGCCGTGAGGGCTTCTATCGCTTGCTGTTGAAGCTTGGTTCGCAGAAGAGCGTAGACGACATGCAGCTGTGGCTCGAGAGACGCGGCCGCTGGGCTATATTTTTTTCTGCGATGCATCCAAATATCTTGGCTATTACCAACATTTGCATGGGCATCACGCGCGCGGGGCTTCTAAAGACGCTCGTCCTTTCATTCATCGCAATAGCGTTCTGGATACCCATACAGGTCTACATCCTCGGATTCGTCTTGCCCGACCCGCACGAAAGCACCATGCTGCTCCAAGGAGTGATCGTGGCGGGCATACTTTTCCTCGGGATACGCGCAGTGCGCAAACAAAGCTCAAAAATGCTGTAGACTGTGTACAAATGAACAAAGAGTTAAAACGAGTATTAGTCGTCGCTACCGGCATCGTCTTTGTCATTCTCGGCATCGTAGGCTTCGCGCTTCCTTTTTTGCAGGGGATCCTCTTTCTCGCTGTCGGACTCATTCTTCTCTCCATTTCTTCCGCTCGAATACGCACATGGCTCGAATCACACACACGGCGGTACCCGAAGATACACAAAGCCGTCGAGAAAATGGAAAAATGGATAACGAGTATTATCGGACGGGTTGATGAGGACGAGTCTCCCCCTTCGGGAAAGAAATAACGGAGAGGGGTGGGGATAGGACGGCGCGAATATAGCTATGCTAGTGTTTTGCAAAAGACTGCAATAAGGAATTGATGGGAAATAGGGGAACGGCGCAGGGGTTCAAGGCTTGCTATCGGCCTTGTTGCCGAACGCACGAACTGCAAAACTGATGTACTATTATTCCATGAACGAAAGCATACCGACACAAAAAGAATTCGGGGAGGTAATTGATTTTGAGGATGGTTTCCAAATAAAGAGATTCGGAACTAAGGACGACATCGTCGCACAAGCCACGCTCGTGGAGAGTCCGGTTTTCCCGAACTGCTACTTTCTGGACGATGTCATGGTTTATAAACCGGAAGACCAGGGGAAGGGATTCGCCTCACAATTAATGGCTGCCACAGAAAAGAGAAGTAGAGAGACTGGAAAACCCATCGTTCTGAATGACGGCACAGATGCATTGAGAGAAAAACAGAATGAACAATCTGTGGGACTCTATGAAAAACGATCGGGCTGGACTCGGGTGGTGCGCGCCGACGGCTCGATGACGCCGTACGTCTTATACGGTTCGCAGGATCCAGAATTGATTAGTAGTATCCTCGAACGTGACGCCCTTTTGAATAAATTTGCTGAAGAGCCAGAACAATAATAAAAAAAATTGCCCCAGAGTCGCTGAGGCGCCGATATTCCAATTCCTGAGATTCCGGCGACGCTACGACGACAGCAGACCCTTTGCGCGGTCGAGACCCGACAAGATCATCGCCTTGGCAGCGGGGGTGAGCTTCGATGCTGCTCCCTCCAACTTGCTGAGAACGCTCGCTACCTCTGCAACGAGG
>MFKT01000027.1 GCA_001781125.1 Candidatus Kaiserbacteria bacterium RIFCSPHIGHO2_01_FULL_53_29 | reverse complement strand
GGCGTGCCCCAAAATCAGTGGTTTTCTTTGTTGGCGGCCAAAGAAAACCACTCCGAAAATGACCTCGTTCCGATACTTGTGACTCCACGGGGAATCGAACCCCGCTTCCCGCCTTGAGAAGGCGGTGTCCTAGCCGATAGACGATGGAGCCGTAGAGGAAATAGTGTATCGCAGCTTCGTTGTTTTGTCACCGAACCGATTGCACATACTCTCACATACCCAAGTATATGAGTATGTTTGTAGCTTAACTCTCTTCGACTGTGCTGTTGGAGAAATCACGTATAAAATCGACAAAGATTCTTCCGTATGGGGTCAAATTGTGTTGGACAGTTCTTCCTGCATATGCTTTCTCAACCAATCCGGCGGCGACCAGACGCCTTGTGTGTTCGCTAAAAGTCTTTTGATTTCCGTTCAGTTCGTCGAGTATCTCGTCGAGGGAAATCGATGGGCTTCGGGCGATCAATAGCAAAATCTGTATGCGACGATGATTTGCAACACCCTTGAAATGACGTTCGAGCTTTCGCGGGCTTTTCACTTTCTTCGCAGCCATATCCATATACTCTCACATACCCAAGTATATAAGAGTGTTCTTGTGGACAACGGGGTCAACGATCGGGCGGGATATTGTAGTAGTTGATGAGATACTTCGCGATGTCCATGAATGGGTGCGCGAGCGTTGCCGAAGCGTATTTTTGCCCTTGCGGCCTGAAAGCGTAGAGAAATACGATGAATTTCGGATCATGCGCGGGAAAGTAGCCGAAAAAAGAGTGCAGGTACTGCTCGCCCGGGTAGTAGCCTCCGCCCGGCATCGGTATCTGCGCGGTGCCCGTCTTTGCAGCAAAAGAATAGTGTTCCATTTTTAATTCGCCGCCGAGAAGCCCCTCATCGAAGACCTTGATGAGCATGTTCGTCACCGTCTCGCTTGTGGTCGCGGCAAGCACACGCGGCCCCTGCCCCGGATCGATAGAGCGCGTGATGCCGCTTGCATACTTGATAGCAGTCACCACATGTGGATTCGGAAGCACGCCCTGATTTGCAAGTGCCCCGAGCGCCCGGATCATTTCGATCGGAGAAACGGAAACGCCCTGCCCGAAGGCTGCGGTGTCGTAGTTGATCGCGGGCTTCTGTCCATTACCCAGTGGCGAGAGGTCGCCCGTCACTTCATTGGGTAGATCGATGCCGGTCTTTTGTCCGAAGCCGTACGCCTTCATGTATTTTGTAAAGGTCGGATAGCCTGTCTTCGTGGCGACGAATGCCGCGCCGAGATTGAGTGATTGGCTTAATACCTCTTGCATGGGAATGACGCCGCGTGCTTTTAGATCGAAGTTGCAGATCTTATAGGTGCTTACCGTGATGCAGCCTGTATCATCGTAAACGCTCCTCGCCGTTATCGCGCCCGAATCGATGCCCGCAGCCATGGTGAGTGGTTTCATGATGCTTCCGAGCTCATAACGACCCTCCACGAGCGAGTTGGAAAATACCGACTGATCGGTGACCGTGTTGTAGGTATTGGGATCAAAGCCGGGCCGTGTCGCCATGGCGACGATCTCCCCTGTGTGCGGATCCATGACAATGCCACCGGCAAATCGAGGCGTGTATGTCTTCATCACACTTTCAAGTGTTGTTTCCAATTGGCTCTGCACCTGCGGTTCTATCGAGGTGATGATCGATCCTTCGTGCGATGCGGGATCGCTTGAGACGGCGGCCTGAAGATTGGTGAAGATCTCGGCGAATGGATTTACATACCGACCGCTTGAGGTTTGCGCGAGTGTATCCTGCCAGCTTTTCTCAAGTCCATACACACCGGTTTTCGTGTCTCCCTTGAAACCCACAAATCCGATCGCCTGCGCGGCAAGCTCGTGAGCGGGATAAAAACGCCATTGATCCTGTACAAGCCGCACGCCCGGCAGTTTATGAACACGTATTTTCGCAGCTGCGTCGTCAGAGACTCGGAACGCAATTTCCTCCCATGAGTCATCTTTCTTCATGACGCTTTTCAGATAGCGCTCGCGATCGATCGGTAACGCGGCGTTAATGAGATCAAACGTGCGCAGAGAGTCTGTAATCTCGGAGGGAACTATTGCGATCTTGTATCCTGTTTGCATGACCGCCGCCGCGACGAGTTCGCCATCTTTCGCTGTAAAAAAGATGCTCCCACGGCTTTCCGTATCCTGACCGGGCTCCACATACTGCGCGGTCGCATCCCTTTGATACTGGGCGCCGTGCACGATCTGCACGAAATACAAGCGCCCCAGCAGGAGAAGTGCGACAAGCACAAAACATCCGGCCAGGATCCGCGTGCGGAGGATGAAGCGCGATCTCATAACACCTCACGGCTATATCTCATTACGGGCCACCCGAGTGGCGACTCCCACGTTCCCCAGACGATATACATACTGCGTCTGCTTGACCGGAGAGAGCCCCAAAGAGGTACCCGCCGAGGGCTGGATACCGTGCGAGAGTGCGAAGTATCGGCTCTCTAATCCCCCGATCGCGCCTTCGATCTTGGCTGTTTGCGCGAGCGCTTCTTTGCGCGCGATGACATTGAGAACAGACGCGGAAACAAAATAGAGATATCCGCAGATGAGTGCGATCAAAACGATAGAGAGCGTGCGCACGACGATCCGCTCAAGCGGGTGCTCCATAAGGAGCGACATGCCTCCTTGTGCGGACGCAAAATCCAACCTCCCCTGAAATATCGAGGGTTTGTACTTACTTATTTTCAATAATTTTGTCATGAGATTTTTTCAAAAACGCGAAGTTTTGCACTTCTTGAACGGGGATTTTGCGCCACCTCCTCGATGCTTGGAACAATGAGCTTCTTATTCACCCGCTTCCCTGCCCCGTCCTTTTCCCAACCAGCGAACAGTTGTTTGACCGCGCGATCTTCTATCGAATGGAACGTGATGACCGCGATACGACCGTCCGGTGCGAGCATCTCAAGCGCTTGTTGCAATCCGTCATTCAGCGCACCCAATTCATCGTTGACTGCAATACGCAGAGCTTGGAAGGTACGTGTCGCAGGGTGTATCCGGCCATGACGATATCCGGGCGGAACCGACGCCTTGATGAGATCGGCAAGCTCGAGCGATGTCGTGAACGGTCGTATCTCTCGACGCTCGACGATCGCGCGCGCGATCCGGCGGGAATATCGCTCTTCGCCAAAACCGAAAATAATATCGGCAATGGATTCTTCGGCCCATTCGTTGACGATAACCGCTGCGGTAACGAGCGCCGGAGATCTCGTGTATGTCATCGTGAGCGGCTCATCGCGCAAGAACGAAAATCCTCTCCCGGAGTCGAGCTGATAAGAGCTCCACCCGAGATCGAAGAGGGCCTTCGTGATCTTTGTGACGCCTATCTTCTGAAGTTCGTTCACGAGATGTCTGAAATTTGCATGAACGAGATGAACTCGGCACCCTGCCCCTGTGAGGGCTTCGCGCGAACGCTCTATCGCATCTTCATCAAGATCGAACCCGACAAATACCCCACGCTCACCAAGTTTCCCTACAATGGCGAGTGCGTGACCTGCGCCACCGAGAGTGGCGTCGACGACAGCGTCGTCGGGCTGTATATTCAACGAATCAATCGCTTCGTGTAAAAGAACAGGTCGATGACGACTTGCCCCGAGCACTGTCGAGGGGTTTCGTGCCACCGGATCACTGGAAGATGTTGAGCGTCGCGTGCGCATGACGTTTGAAAAATCTTCCAGCGATCCGGTTTCGCGAATTAGAGTGCGCCGATCTCGCCGAGTTTCGTGGCCATCCGTTCCGCATCTTTTTCTATGCGGGCCTTATAGCTCTTCCAGCGAAATGCGTCCCAGATCTCCACATGATCTGACACACCGGTAAACACGACATTCTTTTTCAACTGCGCGAATTCCTTCTGATGATCGGGTATCAAAACGCGTCCCGCGCCGTCGACATCGACCTCCGCCGCACCTGAAAGCATGAACCGGTTGAATCCGCGTGTGTCTTCGTTGACGATCGAGAGCGACTGCAGCTTTTCAGCCACTTTGCTCCACGCATGAGGCGAATAGACGAAAAGGCAGTTGTCGAGTCCGCGCGTCATCACGACGCGTTTGCCGAGTGCCGCCCGAAATGATTTTGGAAGCGATACACGCTTCTTTTCGTCCAGCGTATGCTCGTATTCGCCGATCAACAGGTTTGTCATGTTTTACCACTCTATCCCACTGGGATTGAGTATATACCACTATACCCTACCGCAAGGTACTTATCCACACTTCGACTCGCTACGCTCGCGTTCCGACGATACTTGACACATCGCTTTATTAGATGTACAATTACAGACGGAGTCCCGAATCCTTCGGGATCCAGAACTTCGAGAGGAGCCTCCGATGCGTAGCCTCCGGATATACCGCACGCACACCGCGTGTGCTATCTACAACCAATTTCCTTACAGCGTAAAGCTGGCATGGAATGGCGAACCGATTTCTTTCGTTCACTATCTGGTCCGCGGCGAAGAAGTCTTCTGCTGCATCAAAGACCAGTGGTGGCAGATTGACTACACATGGAAGACATTCAACCGTGGTGAAGAAGGCTACGAAGAATGTCCTATGTTGGATTGCGCGAGGAAGGTTGATCCGCCGGAAGGAGTCGTGTACTCCTACACTATGGTAGATCGTTGCGAAGACTATGTTCCTATGGAACTTATCTTTGTGGAAGGGCTTCACGCAGCTCTATCGGCTTTCAATAGCAATAGCTATCTGATTGCCTAAATAGTAGCTCGCTGATTCTGTAGAAGTCTGGTGAAAGTACCTTAGCAACGGAAAGTTTGGGCAGTATGCAGCCCCTACGCTTATGCATATGAAAGCTGTTTCGAAACCACGCCGGCTACCTCCCAGGTACGCCGGCTTTCCTCTTTGGGGTTCTTACTCCAAATAAGACAAAGTAGCGAAAATAAGGTAGAATCGCTCCATGTTAACCATCTTCAAGGGCGCTACCCCTGAAGCTCTTAACGAGGTCGCGGAGGAGATGCGGGTGCGGCAGACGAAACATTTTATTCTGCTTTTTTCGATGGGGTCGCAGTTTGACCATTTAATTGTTCAGCAATTGAGCAGGCTTGGCGTATTTGCTGTCGTCGCGGATCCTTCGAGCGTTACGGCAGACGATGTGAAAAAAGTAGCGCCTGCGGGAATCATTCTTTCGGGCGGGCCGGCATCGGTGGCGACCGCCGCCGTCGGCGGGGCAAGTGAGCCACCGCCCTTTGACGAGAAAATATTTGATCTCGGAATTCCAACACTCGGCGTATGCCTCGGTTTCCAGATGTGGGCGCGTCATGTCGGGGCGAAGGTATCGCCGCAAGCGAAACGAGAATTTGGTGTGCATACATTCAGCGTTACGCACGACGATCCGCTTTTTGAGGGTATACCCAAAGAGTCCCAGGTCCTCGAAAGTCACGGGGATGCAATTGAGTCGAGTCCACTATTTCAAATCCTTGGTACAACTGACAACGCGCCGGTGGCAGCCGGCCGCCACGAGCACCTCGTGGGGGTGCAGTTCCATCCGGAAGTATCCGACACGTCATACGGCCCCAACATCTACGAGAATTTCGCATTCAAAGTGTGCGGCATCGTCGATCGATTCCCCGCACACAGCGTCGCGCAGCAAAAGATCGAACAGCTGCGAGCCCAAACATCCGGAAAAAAGGTCCTCGTAGCTCTCTCCGGCGGTTCGGACTCGTCGGTCGTGGCATACCTCCTGAAAGAAGCACTCGAACTTAGAGGCGACGCCTCTAAGTTACGGGGAGTCTATATTCGCGGCATCGATCGGCCAGATGATGAGGTGTACGTCAAGAAATACTTCGACGATCAGGACTGGATCGATGTCGAGATCGTTGATGTAACAGATAGATTCCTCACGGCGCTCGCCGGAAAGATAAACATGCGCGAGAAGCGCCTCGCGATGCGCGATGTTTACAAAGACGTGCTCGAAGAGAAAATAAAAGAATTCGGGGCGGATTTTATCGCACAAGGCACGCTCTATACCGACTTGCGCGAGAGCGGGCTCGGGCACGATACCGGCGCGCGCGTCGCGGAGATCAAAGTCCACCACAACACCGGCATCGAATTTTCCGTACCGGAATTGCGTCCGCTCGAGACCGAGGTCAAAGATTCCGCGCGCTCAATTGGCCGAGACATCGGTGTGCCTGAAGACTTGCTCGTGCGGCATCCTTTCCCCGGCCCGGGACTGATCGTGCGCATCGAGGGAGAAGTAACCGCCGAAAACCTCAAAATCGCCCGCGCGGTAGACGGCATATATATAAAAGAACTTCGCAAAGCGAAATTGTACGAGACAGTGTGGCAGGCGGGAGCAACTCTCACTCACTCAATGCACACGGTAAGCAAGGGCGACGGAGCGGGATTAGAGCATGTGGTCGCACTCTGGGCAGTCTGGAGCGTCAACGGCTTCACCGCGCGCTTCGCACAGCTTTCCTACGACTTTCTCGATACCGTCTCGCGCCGCATCACCAATGAAGTCCGCGAAGTCGGTGCTGTCGTCTACCGCATCTCCGACAAACCACCTGCGACGATAGAATGGGGATGAGCCTCGTGGGACGAGGCTCATCGGCCGGAGCAGCTTGGCTGCGAGGCGTGGTCAGGCGAATTTCCAGTAGGAAATTACGCGTGACTGATCAGATCTTCTCCTTGTATTTCACGGCGACGTAGCCGATCACGATCAAAAGAATGCCTGTCGCGACAAGCGCTATTGGCCATCCAACCACGTCTGCAAAATACTTTCCCGTGAGATAGATCACATACCCCATGACTGCGAGCACACTTATCATAAGAATGCGCTTAGAGTGTAGGAGCATCGCGAGATATAGCATGAATGCGATCAGAAAGGGATAGACAAGCTGCCATATCGGAGTGGATTCGAAGACCGTCGCCGGAGAAATGAGTACAGCCAGACCTCCAAGAAAATACATGAGCTCTGAGAGTCGCTCGTTCTCCGTACCGCGGAAACTATACCCTACAAAAATACCGATGGCACCGATAACGAGCGTAAGATGCGCAAGCATTTCCCACGAGATATCGGGCATCAGTACGTAGATACCGCTGTAAATGAAAGAGATGCTGTTGGCCAGCATAAAGAAGGTGAATATGAGGTGGCGAAAAACAGCGAAGGAAGCGGCGTAGATCACAAGCAGTACGAGCGATATGACGGCGACTGTCTCCGCCGTCATTTCCAACATGAACAGTTCATTGAGTGCGACGTAGAACGCAAACGGGAAAAGACATCCGGCGATCAGGTGGAACGCAACGCCCGACTGACTTTTTGTGTCAACGCGCATAAGTGCCACCCCGAGTACGTACGCGAGTAGAGTGCCGCCTGCCGCGATCACGACTCGCGCCATCGGACTAATGTCTTCCCAAAAGGTCGCGACAAAAGCACCGATGCCAAGCAGCACAATGAACCCGCCCATGTATTGGAGAAGCTGGACGACGGAAATTCTTTCGGGTTGCTCAAGCGGAGCGGTTGTCTGCTGTGAGAGTTGTGTAGACGCACTCATTCCCATAAGCGCCGCTAGCTCTTCCTTCGTGATAGTCCCCGCTTGAAGACCAAGGCGCACGGCACCAAGAAGTTGCAGTTTGATGGCTTGATTGCTTTCATCCATAGGCTTCATTCTATCACCCAGCCAACGAGTCCAGAGCCGCGGTACGAATAGTAGTCATTGCTAATGGGGAGAGTCCGAGAGCCAAGACCTTTCCTGATGACGAATTCTCCCCTGCCACCATCAATAAAAAAGAACGGGAAGAATCCATCTGCACTTTGGGACCGCTCGATAGAGTAGCCATCGGGAGAGACGGAAGCGGGATCGTACCGGAGTTCCTGCGCATCCTCAAAGGATATGGGGCGCGACTTCCAATCTGAAACATCAAAAAGATTCAGTTGCATTGACTGTAAAGAGCGAATACGACGGTCGGCATCGGTCTCCGGAGTCTGATTACTAAGCGGCGGCAACGAGCGCGGGTCCTGATATGCCTTTAACTGCCCGTCCCCAACATAAAAATTAGTATTGTCGTTGCCGTAGTAATTGTAGTTGTTCATCGTCACGTAGAGAAAATCATGCTTTGGGTGGACGAAGAGGTTTGGCGTATATCCAATAAGCCCCACGACGACGAGAAACAAAAGCGGTACGCCAACGATGAGAAAAATCGGGTTGGAAAGTGTGCCTCTCTTCATGATGCTGCAAGTATGGCACGGCTGTCTCTACGCGCCAACGTAGCTGTGTGCGCAGTCGTCTACCGCACCAGTGACCCCCCCCGCCACAATCGAATGGGGTTGATCCAGTGCTTTTTTACGCGAGGAGAGATTTGAAGTTGTCGCGCTTTAAGTTCAGCTATGCGATTCTCTATCCTGTTCCACCTTTCCCGCAAGTTCAGATTTTGTTCAAATAACGCCGTGTCAAAAGACTCTTCTCTTTTTTCCATTTCCAATAGTTGCCTATACGTTGGTATTAATAACTTTCTCAAGATCTTGTACTGTTTGTAGTAAAAAGTGTAGCTCGTGATCGATCCGACCCGCCTCTTCGTTAGGGCTTGGAATATGGCGCTTCTCTTTATCGATGTTCATTGCATCATGGTATCATTTTGAGAACATGGCCATCTCACCCTTCGGGCTCTAGCATAGAACCAATATGAGCAAACTTACCTGGGTCATCTTGCTGGTTCTCTCGATGGCGGGAATTGCGACCTTCTATCCGATCACAAAGACTCTTGCAGGCGCTATTGATCCGTACGTGCTCGCCTTTTTCAGGTATTTTATAGCCACCCTCGTACTCATACCGATAATGGTTCAACAGCACTCATTGCGCCTTCCGCCAAAAAACGAATTACCGATGTTTCTTCTGCTTGCATTTCTTTTCGTGATTCCGACCGCGCTTATTGTCATGGGAGTCGCGCTCACCAACAGTGTCGCAAGTGCCATTCTCGTGAACACCAACGCACTCCTCGTTGCGATTCTTTCTCCCCTCCTCATATCAGAACTTATGACTATGCGAAAGATGCTCGGGTTCATCATTGGCTTTGCGGGTGTCATTGCCGTCGTTCTCAATGGTGAAAGCGTTGCCGTGGCTCTCAATTCTTCATATGCGTTTGGGTCCGCGTTACTGCTGACGGCCGCGCTCGTCTCAGGATTATTCGGGATTTATGCAAAAGCTTCTGTGCGCAAGCACGATGGTCTCTATGTAACATTCTTTGCATCGGCGTTCGGATCAGTAATGCTCGCCCTCCTCCTTGTAGCGCGAGGCGGATTCCAGAGTCTACCCGACCCGACCGTCTCGGTTATCCTTTCCCTCCTCGCAATCGGCATTCTTTGTACTGCCGTCCCGCATGTCATTTGGAGTAGCAGTCTCAAACATTTGGACGCGCACAAAGCCGCTTCTTTCAAACTTCTCATTCCTATCTTCGTAGCTTTCTATTCTCTCTTTTTTCTGGACGAGCATTTTACGCTTTGGATGTTCCTCGGTCTCATACTTACGTGTATTGGTATTTACCTCGTCCAGCGAGATGACACGCGCGCTGTACCATCGCACACATAAGTCTTGGCTCAGAGCAATGCGTAGTAGTCGGCTCCGACCACAAGACAGGTCGTGCGGATGTTCGTATCCTCAAACGAATTGCAGAAGCTGATAGCTTGGGTGTTCGAATGGAAGTAGGAAATGAAATCCTTCACGGCACCTATCACGCAATTGGTCTGCTCTTCGAGAGTCTGTCCGAGAAGACACGTCGCTTTGGTGCGCGCGGCATCACTCGAACTCCGGCCCGAAGCATCGCGCCCGAGGCCTTGAAAGCAGGTAGTCCGATGCGTTTCTTCTGCCCCTCTGCACCACTCGAAGGTTTTCTCGAAGTCGCCGCCGTTCACCTTGAGCATGTATGAGGTCTGCATCAGGTAGCAGGTGTGTTTATATTTTTCGGGGCTCGCGTTGCACGGATAGAGAGGATCTTCCGGCTTCAAATATTTTGTGAAATGATTGAGGCCATCGATGATGACATTTTCCATATAGGCCCCACTTCCACACGATTCTTGCTCCCACCCGCCGTTCAATGTGTCGCAATAGCCAAGCGATGTAAACAGCTCGTCATTAGTGATCGCCATGATGCCGTGCCCGAGGCCGTGTACGCAGTTGTAATAATCGAAGCCGTAGGACTTCTGGTCTTTCACGCTCGTGCATACGTCATTCAACCGCGAAGTGAGATTACCGAGACCGATCTTTCCGACGAAACTTTCGAGGACGCCGTGATAATAACCGGACCAGCAGAATCCGTCGCCATATGTATACGCATCCCCCACATTCTCGAAACCGTCGGCTCCCACCCTCCCGATCACATGGGTGAGAGGATGGCACTGGGCCCTCACATATGCATTCGTCTGATAACGGGCCTTGAGGTCGACGAATGCTGCAGCGATCCCGTCTGTTTTTATAAGAGTCGTGTAATGGTCTTTGTAGCAATCGAAGTCGGCCGTTTTGTCCCCTCCACATACCGAATCGGATGATGTTGCTCCGGAGCCGGTTTGTTCAGTCGACACATTTTCAGTAATTTCGCGCGAGCTGGGCACAAACGTCGTCACCTCGTGATCCGGAATGGGAGGCATGGTGATGAGCGGCGTTGTACTCGCGGAATCTGGCAGCGGCCCCTCATCAGAATCACCCGAATCAACGCTGCGAATCCCCTGCCACCCCAGAAGCACAAGAAGTGTAACTGCGAGCAGTATAAATCCCGTGATGATGGAGCGTTGCAACATAGTTTGGTTTTTCATAAGATTAAGCGGTTCTCTGAATTTGTTTCAGAAAATACTCGTGAAAAAGCGTCGACGTGACCTCCGGATGGAAACACGCTGCGAGATAGTATCTATCCTGGACGCGCTCCTCGCAAGCCACAATTTCACTGCCGCGCTTTGCCAATATAACCACGTTTTTTCCGATGCGTTTTATCTGCGGCGCGCGTATAAAGACAGCGTGTGTGGCTCCGAGATCCGTTTGAATATCATCCTCAAACGATTCATTCTGTCGCCCATAGGCGTTGCGGTCGATATCGATATCCATAATTTCCAGCGTTTTTTGTCCTTTTTCCCTGTGGTAAAGCTTTTTTGCCAAAAGGATAGCGCCCGCGCACGTGCCGAATATATTCTTGATTTTTTTCATCTCCCCCCACATCCCCTCTCGCTCACAGAGCTTCTGGAGCGTCGTACTCTCCCCTCCGGGAATTATAAGCGCATCCAGTTTTAACAGGGCTTGTTTTGTGCGAACGAGTACAACATCGACATGCAGCTTTAATTTCTCCGCTGCCCTCTTTAGCGCTTCCTCATGCTCACTCACGTCCCCGTGAAATGCGAGGACTCCCACTTTCAAGGTATTCATACGACGGACTAGATCCCACGTTCCGAGAGTTTTGTTTCGAGCTTTGATATTTCCTGTCCTTTCATCGCGCCACCCAAACGCTCGCTTACCTGGGCTATTCTCTTTGCGTCATTGAAATGTGCGACCGCGTCCACAATGGCACGCGCCTGTTTCTTCGGATCGGAACTCTTGAAAATGCCCGAGCCAACGAATACCCCATCGACACCAAGCTGCATGCACAGCGCGGCGTCTGCGGGCGTCGCGATCCCTCCCGCCGCAAAATTCACGACAGGCAATCGGCCAAGTTTGGCTGTTCTTAGCACCAAGTCATATGGCACGCGATACGTTGCGGCAAGGCTGCGCAACTTTTTCGCATTGTTGCTTTTCAGAAGTTTCTGCAGCTCATCGATGCCCGTATGAACAGCGCGTATGTGCCTCACCGCCTCGACGATGTTGCCACTTCCCGCTTCCCCTTTCGTACGGATCATTGCCGCTCCTTCGTTGATGCGCCGCAGTGCCTCTCCGAGATCACGAGCCCCGCACACGAACGGCACGGTAAATTTTGTCTTATCAATATGATGCTCCTCATCTGCCGGCGTTAGAACTTCGCTCTCATCTATGAAATCAACCTCGAGCGCTTCTAGCACCTGTGCTTCCACAAAATGCCCGATGCGGCATTTGGCCATCACGGGGATGGTCACCGCCTTCTGTATGCCTTTGATCATGTGCGGATCCGACATGCGAGCAACACCCCCCGCTGCACGGATATCTGCCGGCACTCGCTCAAGCGCCATCACGGCCACCGCACCTGCTTCTTCGGCGATACGCGCGTGCGCGGCGTTCACGACATCCATGATGACGCCGCCCTTGAGCATCTGCGCCAATCCGGATTTAACGGTGAAGGTGCCTTTTTGTGCTGATCTGTGCGCTCGTTTCATGATTTTTGAGAGTGCAGTATAACGTAAAAAGGCCAAGAACGAAACACCTCGTATGGCATTAATTACAAATTATGAGAGCGAGGATTTTCAGTCCTCGCCCTCGTCGGCAAGCGCCAGAAGCGACTCTTGCACGACATTCTTGATATCCGACCCAGTCATTGTGAGGTCGAACGGTATCAATTTCCCGATCTTGATGCGTATCCACACCCAGCCGGATGTGGGATACTCGAACCAAATCGGGAGCACCGAGGCACCGGTTGCGACTACGAGATCGCCGAGGCTTGGACGCAGCGGCCGCAGCTCTTTGCCTTTCGGCGTCCGGATACGCTTCTCGACCGGCACGCTCGTGGTCCGACCACCTTCAGTAAAGTAGACCACACGCCCACCGGAACGCAGCACGACGTGAAGCCTACGTCGCGATGCCCGCATCTCCCGTGCCAAGGCCTCCCGCCTTTCGCCCTTCAGCCGCTTGCGTGCCATCGGGAGATTTCTCGAGCCCCCGATCCACATGAACCAGAAGACCTTCCGGAGATTATTGCGGTCAGGTGTCGACCATGGCCCCCACTCAACCGGTGAGAAGATCCACTCCTTCATAAAGAGTGGCGGGGCAAACGCCGGCTCCTTGAGGCTTGGATGATTCGGGAGCACGAGCAACGACTTCTGCCGGCGTGGCAGACGGTCCTCATGCTGCACCTCGATCAGCCTGATGAGCTTCAGGAGGTGGAATACGGACCCAACGATCACGCCAGAAACATACGCAAGAACGAACAGTTTCTTGTTCCTGTGTCGATGCATTTTCTATCCTCCGTGGGAACAGCCCGCGGTATACTAGCAGATTCCGGCAAAAAGAAAAACCGATTTTGGATAGAGATCAGGCCTTGGCTTTGGAAGTATAAATACCATCCAATGCATTCCAGAGCGCCGTGGACATCGTCTCGCAGTGAAGACTATGAGTAGAACATTATTCCAAACGATATATCAGTGCATTGCCAGAAATCGCCGTGCAAAAGGCATAAAATAATCCTCAAGCTCGTCTTCTGTCACATCAAATTCTCCTTTGCCTTCGCCGAAATCAGCGAGAACGCGCCGCAACATCGATATCTCCGGCTTGCGTGACGGGGTAGTTTCCGTTTTTTCGTATTCATTCAGTATCGACATACACCGAGAGAGAGATGCCTGTGCATCGAGAGGCTTGCCGCGCGCCGATTGTAAACGCATGACCTCGGAACCAAGATTGGCCATATAGAAGAGAGAAGTTCGTCTCTGGTTCATGGTCGTAGTATACGCTTCGCAACTATTCTGCAAATGCGGCTCGTCAATTCGGGATCTTCGACTGTTATCTTTTTGATTTTCATTGTGGACCCGAGGGGTTACGATCCCCTTACCTCGCGCATGCCATGCGCGCGCTCTACCAATTGAGCTACGGGCCCAGTTTTGTTTTCAGGAAGCGTCTGCCGGCAGCAGATTTCAAGTAGAGCTCGCGCTTCCTCGCATCGTCAAAGTTATCAAATTTCTCAACATACGCAATAGAAAGATTCTCCATTTTTGCAGTTGTTTGCGTATGTTTGTTTTTATGCCGCACCAGACGAGCCTTCAAATTTGACGTCATCCCCTTATAAAGTCGCCCTTTGTTATCTATAAGAACGTAAACGCTAAACATATGTATTTATCCATGCCACCCGCCCGAACGTACCGTTCGGTACGGGCGGGTGGACGCGTTCTACCGCTGAACTATAGGCCCTAGTGAGGATCGAAAATGAATGCTCATATTCATTTTTTCCGAACGACGGGCTTATACGATCCTCCAGTATAGGCCCGAGCGACACATACTATCAAGAAAACGGGATGCGTTCCAGAATGAGAAACGTTGCCAATCAAAAGGGCACCGACACACGGCGCCCTTTCTTCGATCTGCCCGCTGCATCAGTTGCGAGCTCGTTGACACATGAATGGCATCGCGCGGAAGAACTGCGCTCCGCCCTTCATCTCGGACCAACACGGAACCTTCGGTTGGCTTACAAGGACAACCTGAGCGCCGAATAGCGCAAATCCAGCAAGCGCGCCGGCAAACATGATTCCGATGAGCTTGTCGGTCGCATAGTTTTGCGAATAGCCGTAGATGGCCGCCACGGCGACCAAAATAACGATTGTCGCCATCTTGATGTTCCTTCTGGTTGGACTTGGTGCAGCCCCAGATAATCGTGGCACGCTTATCCCCGCTACGCAATGAAATCGTTAATACACGACCTCGACACCAGCTTCGACCGCTGGCGGATTCGCAAGACAACGTTTCAATTCTGGCGTTTGTGTCCAGCCGCATTTTCCATCTACTTGGCGTTCACACACTGCGCTCTTGTAGCATGCAAATTCGGCACGATACATGCAGATAGAGGCCATCGGTTCTGCACTCGCATCCGTGCACAACTCCTGGCTGCACCCTCCCACAACGCATCCAGCTGCCCCCGGTGGAGTCGAAAGCGGCGGCTCGACGCGCTGTCGCGGATTCACGAATGTACGGCCATCGGGCGTTCTGCACTGCTCGGGAAATGATTCCCCGCCCGACTGAACGCCGTCAGTCGTTCGGGCGGGCATAATTGGGTTCCCCGCTGCTGCACATTCATCAAAACTCGAAATCATTGCAGATTGTTTTTGTGATAGTAACGACGAGATAAAAAGCAAGACTGCCACGACTACGGCAAGGATCGCAGCGATACCAAACAATTTCATTGTACTCATATCCTGTATTGTACCAGACGAGCCTGCGTGTCTCGTATTACCGTTGGTGGTACTATTGCGCCACCTCTCGTCGTTTCCGCTAAAGGCGGATCCGCCTCCGGCGGACAATGGACCCCAGTAGTACACGCTTCGCGTGACTACGGGGCGAGAAGTGCCCGTTCGGTAAATGTTGTGCTTATAAAATTCGTGCTACATATAGATACCCTCTCGTCGTTCAATGGATAGGATAGTCCCCTCCGAAGGGACTGATGTCGGTTCGATTCCGGCCGGGAGGACAAACTTTAGTTTGGCCTCTCGGCCGGTGGGAAGGGGTCGGGAAACGGGAGTTTCCCGTGGAGGAAGGCAGGGCGAAGCCCGTTGGAAAACCGTGGGTTTCCAAAGACGGCGCGGGGGGAAGAATTCTTCAATCCGTCTCAAACAATTCACTGAGAGATTCGCCTTTTTCGATGCGTTGTATGGCATCGGCAAAAAGCTTACCTACAGAAATGACCTCGATTTTGGGACTGAACTGCCGCTCTGTGGAAATCGAATCGGTGATGAAAAGTTTCCTTATAGGCGATCGGTCAAGTACCGTGTTGGCGTCGCCGGAGAGTACACCGTGTGTCGCGCACGCATACACTTCGCGCGCGCCTTCGTTGATAAGCATTTCCGCCGCTTTAGCCAAAGTGCCACACGTCGTTGCCATATCGTCCGGAATGAGCGCGATCTTGTCTTTCACGTCTCCAACGAGCTTCATGCGAGCCACCTGATTGGGAACCTCCCGCTCTTTGTGAATGATCGCGAGATCAGCTCGTTTCATCAAACGCTTCGCATACGATTGGGCTCGTGCCACTCCGCCTGCGTCCGGTGAAACGACGATCAAGTCATCGTTCTTAACAGCTTCTGCAAACACCTCGCGAAGATGAGGGATGAAAACGCTCCGTGCGTACAAATTGTCGACAATCGTTTGACGAAAGAAACCCACGATAGCATCGGCGTGGAGATCCATTGTTACAAGCCTGTGCACACCAAGACTTTCAAGGGTCATCGCGAACACGCGTGCAGAAATCGGTTCACGAGAACGGGCCCTGCGATCCTGACGTGCGTAGCCGTAATACGGCACGATAGCGGTAATTTCACTTGCCGATGCGCCGCGTGCCGCATCGATCGCGAGAAGAAGTCGCACCCAATTTTCTGCGGGAGAATTCGTCGATTGAATTAAAAAAGTGTGTTTTCCCCGGAGATTCTCTTCAAATCGAACGTATTGTTCACCATCCGAAAACGTCTGCAATTTCACCGCTCCGAGCGTAACCCCAAGATGTTCAGCGATCTTTTTCGCAAGCCCGTCATTTGCCCCCAAGCTGAAGATCTTGTATTCCATTGAGAAAGAATTATACCACGCTATATGGCTCGCAAGCCATATAGCGTCTTCGTTCGCCGATCATGAATGCAAGCATTCGCGATTCGGCTCACTAGCCGCTATAATCCCTCGCAAGCACCCTTAGCTCAGTTGGTTAGAGCGTTCGATTCACATTCGAAAGGTCTCAGGTTCGAATCCTGAAGGGTGCACCGAGGTGTGTCCCACCTCGCGATGAATTCTTTTGCCGGGCCGTAGTATACCGGTAGTACGTACGAGATGGGGAGAAGTTCTTTTATCGGGGTGTAGTATACCGGTAGTACGCACGCTTCGGGTGCGTGTAGACCGGGTTCGATTCCCGGCACCCCGAAAAAAGAACTTCTCCGGATGTGCGTAGCATCCCGCGGCCCCGAAGGGGGTAAAGACCGGGCCGACCTCTTACAGAGGCGGTATACCTTTCGGACATTTTCTTCGTACACTCGAAAATGCCTCGAAAGGTCTTGCGGAAGCTTCGCTTCCTCACCCGGCGGTCCGATAGGAGATTTCATTGAAGCGGGCTGTCGTATAGTGGCAGTACGCATGGCTGGGGGTCATGTAGCCCGAGTTCGATTCTCGGCAGCCCGAACATAATGAGGCCAGTGCGAAGTACAGGTTGGAGTGCATACAAACACTTGCCAGTATATAAACGAGGCGTATGCTGAACTCGTATGAACCCGTTTATCCGGGTTTCTGTGGCTTTCCTCGCCACCTATGGGGCAGGGCTGGTAGGATTTTTTTTCGTTGATTCCGGAGTTTCCAGCTGGTACGCGACCCTGGCGAAGCCTGCGCTCACACCGTCAGATTCAGTTTTCCTTCTCGT
>MFKT01000026.1 GCA_001781125.1 Candidatus Kaiserbacteria bacterium RIFCSPHIGHO2_01_FULL_53_29 | reverse complement strand
GTGAAAGCACGGGAAACGGAACCTCCTCTTCGCATTCGAGCCAGACTGAGGAGAGATGTCCAAGAGTGTGATGAACGCCGATGAGAGGTTTATGCAAAAGGGAAGAAAGCATCCTCGCCGCTGTGGTACCGACGAGCAGGGATGTAAGAAGCCCCGGTCCTTTCGTCACGGCAATCACGTCAACTTCTTCCCTTGTGATTCCGGCATCTTTGATCGCCTGATGGATCACAGGGACGATGTACTCAAGCTGCCTGCGTGCCGCGACCTCCGGAAACACCCCGCCGTACTTCTCTTGATCTTTGAGGGAACTTGCAATCACACTGGAACGAACCACAGTCCCATCCTCTACGATCGCCGCAGCAGTTTCGTCGCACGATGTCTCGATTCCTAGAATCAGCACGAAAAACATGATATAATACTCTTAAGCCAAAACACACAAAACATGCTCCATAAACACCACGCAACCGAGCATCTTGCCGGCTTTCTCGCCGGCATTCTCCTCGTGGGAGGAATCCTCGGGGGGGTAAGCGGTCTCATGGGCACGAGCGTGCTCTACCGTTCCGATGCACTCGGCACCAGGGCAATACAAAACAACCTGAACCCGCAGCAGCGTCAGCGCCTTGGCATAAGCATCGCGAACCGGCGTACGCGGCGGGAGAAGCGGCAGCAGGAGAGTAACCGGACTGTGAACGATGCAGGAACCACGTATCCCATGAAAAGCAATACGTATTCCTTTAAAGGGAGTACGCGGTGGGACGTCACGCTCAATACCGCCACTCTCGTCTACGAGCGGCTTAAGATTTCTGCGCCACTCGGAAAACCGTCACTCAATAACTGGAAGAACCAGAACTGGCGCGGACTTGAGGATCAAATGCAGTACCTCCTCCTCAACGGACTTGCTCTGTATCCACACTCACCGGAGCTTGGTGCAGAGGGGAGCCTGATCGTCGCAGGACACAGCAGCCCGCCCACCATGGAAGCGATCGGAAGCCCCTATGAGGAGATTCTCTCGGTGCTCCCGCAGGCAGCTCCGGGCGATACGATAACTTTGTATGATGGCGGCGGCGGGGCATTCACCTATCGGGTACGGGAGACAAAGATAGTCCCGCCCACCTACACGAAAATTCTCCTTCAGGAAAAATCAAAGAAGGAACTCGTTCTCTTTACCTGCTACCCCATCGGTACCACGCGGGAGAGGTTTGTGGTGTGGGCGGATCTCATCGAAAATGAGTTTGTTGCCAGAAAATGATGACGTAATAGAAAGGCAAAAAGGAAAGCACAAAAGTCAAAAGAGTGCTTTTCCCTTTTGCCTTTTGCCTTTTTACTTCCTCCATGCATCTCTTTCCGACCCGTCAAATTTTCCTTGAAATTGGCCCCATCGCCATCCACTGGTACGGCATCATGTACCTTTTGGCATTTCTTACTGCGTGGTGGCTGCTCCCGATCCTCGCGCGAAAGAAAGGATATCCCCTCACACAGGACGATATCGGCTCCCTGCTCTTCGCAGGAATCCTCGGAACAATCATTGGGGGAAGGCTCGGGTACGTTATCTTCTACGCTCCGGAGTACTTCGGTAATCACCCGCTGCAGATCCTTGCCGTATGGAATGGAGGGATGTCCTCGCACGGGGGCATGATCGGGGTGGCGATCGCGATGTTCATCATGCTGAGGAAACTCCATGAGAAGATCACGCTCTGGCAGCTTGGCGATCTCCTCGCGGTACCGATTGCTCTGGGGCTCGCATTCGGAAGGTTCGGAAACTTCATCAATCTGGAACTCTACGGTGCGGTAACGAATCTCCCATGGGCCATCGTCATACCGGGTGAAGAAGGATTGCGGCATCCGGTGCAGGTCTACGCGATGCTGAAGGACATAGGTATCGCGGGCGCGTGTTATTTTTCTTTGATGTATTCGCGGAAAGAGGGAGTCACTCTCGGACTGTTCTTTGTGCTCTATGGCATTCTTCGGTTTTTGACGGAATTTCTAAGAATAGAGACTTCGGAGGGACTCGATATTGCAGTGATCCATTTGACGAGAGGACAAGCACTGACCATACCGGTCATTCTGATCGGAACATGGATTGTGTACGGACGAATTTTCAGACAACGGGTATAAATCTGATATTCTTAAGGCATCGCAGTCCTTTCACTACCCATTTCGGCAGCGACTGATGAGGAAGTAAAAAAGCTTCTGGCAAAGTATTCGATCGGATTGACTGTGGAGGAAGCACGGAAAATCTCCTCACTCCTCGGTCGCGATCCAACGCTCGTAGAAGCCGTTATCTGGGGAATACAGGGATCGGAGCACTGCAGCTATAAATCAAGCAGGCGGTTTTTAAAGATGTTTCATACGGAGGGAAAACATGTGATTTTGGGGCCGAAGGAAGATAGCGGCATCATCGCAATAACGGATGGACCCAAGGGGAAGCGATGGGGGATTGTCGTTTCCCACGAAAGCCATAACCATCCTTCGCAGATCGTTCCCTACGAAGGCGCAGCGACGGGCGTGGGGGGAAACGTTCGCGATGTTGTCTGCATGGGCGCCCGCGTCATTGGTCTCATGGATCCTCTAAGACTCGGGGATTTGAAGACGGAGGAGACGAGGACCATTGCAAAGGAAGTCGCCCGCGGCATCGCAGGGTACGGGAATCCGCTCGGCATTCCGAACCTCGGCGGCGATACCGAATTCGACGAAGCATATAACGCGGGCTGCCTCGTGAACGTGGTGTGCCACGGCTTAGTGCGCGAGGACGAGGTGATCCATAGTTACGCTCCTCCGGAAGCCGGGAAGATCGGCTATGACATCATCCTCATCGGAAAACCGACCGACCGTTCGGGATTCGGCGGAGCTACATTTGCCAGCATCGTGCTGAATGAAGAAGAGAAAGAGAAGAACACGGGAGCAGTGCAGGAGCCGAATCCATTTTTGGAGCGCCACATCCTCGCTTCTACCTACGCACTCTTCGACTGGCTCGCCAAAGAGAAGAAGCTCAATAAAGTGGGATTCAAGGATCTCGGGGCGGGGGGGGTGGTCTGCAGCTCCGTGGAGCAGGTGGCAGATAAGGGATTCGGCGCAGAGATCGATCTCGATTCAGTACACACTGCGCTTCCAAACTTACCTCCGGAGGTCATCGCCTGCGCAGAAACGCAGGAACGCTTCTGCTGGACCTGCCACCCCTCGCTCACGCAGCACATTCTCAAACACTACAACGAAGTGTGGGATCTACCCGCGATTGCGGAGAATGCGCGCGCTTCCGTAATCGGCAAAGTGACGGAAGAACCGGTCTACCGTCTTCGGTATAAGGGCGAAGTGATTTGCGAGGCAAAGGCTCTCGATATCACCTGCGGATTGCAATATGAAAGACCGATATGTGAGAAGAAATATGTATTGAAGGAGCCGAAATACGAAATCTCCTTCGACTCGGCTCAGGACAGGCTCCATCCGAAATCCGAAATTCCCGAACTCTTTCGCAGCATTTTGAGTCATCCGAATTACGCATCAAAAGCTCCCATCTTCCGCCATTACGATAAGAACGTCATCGGGAACACGATTCTCGAGCCCGGCGAAGCAGATGCCGGAGTGATTACCCCGCTACAGGATCTCCAAAGTTACGTGCATGAAGGGGAACATCCGGATTGGGACATTGAGGAAAAAGACCGATGGATCGGCGTTGCAGTCTCCTGCGACGGAAGCGGAAGGCACGGGAAGATCTCTGCGTACTACCAAGGAGCGAATGCAGCCGTAGAATCCATGCGTAACGTTGCGGCGGTCGGCGCCATTCCCCGCGCACTCACGGATTGTTTGAACTACGGAAACCCCGAAGTACCGGAAGATCTTTGGGAACTCTCGGAGGGAATCCGTGGCATCGCGGAGGCGGCAAGGGGAGTCGCGATCGACGGAGAACCCGTGCCCATCATCAGCGGCAATGTGAGTCTCTATAATTCAACGGCAAAGGGCGCGATTCCACCCACTGCCATCGTCAGCTGTATCGGCGTGATGCCGGATGCGAGGAGAGCCGTTCACTCGATCATTCAAGGAAAAGATCAGACCGTCTTCCTTCTCGGAGAGAGAAAAAACGAATGCGGCGGATCTGCGTACTACAACATCCTCGGTGAGCTTGGGGCAAATATCCCGAAACCGGATTTCGATGAAGTGAGGAGACAGATCGAATTCGTGACTTCGGCGATCCAGAGCGGACTCGTGAAGAGTTGCCATGATATTTCCGATGGGGGATTACTGCTTGCACTCTTCGAGATGCTGATCCCGTTCCGGAGAGAGAAACTTCAGTTCGGCATGGAAATTGATCTCAGCATTCTTGGATCAAATCTTCCCATTGAAAAAATTCTCTTCAGCGAGACGGGCGGCTTCCTTCTCTCAGTAGAGACGCGGTATGCCGCGTCTCTACGAAAACATGCCGAAAGTCATTCGCTCATTCTTCACGAGATCGGAAAAACCACAAACCAACCACGCTTCGTCATCAAGCATATCCTCGATGAGGATTTGGGGGAACTTATCGGTATCTGGCAAAAACCACTTGAGGAGATTCTAGGCCTCTGAACCTTCAAACCTCTTAACCACTCAAACGGGGGCTTCTTTCCATTGCAGCAAAGCACTTCCCGTGCTTCCATATCCCCCTTTGATCCTGCGCCCCGCCATGATCGGCCTCGCCCTTGCGATGATCATCGTGGCCTTTTTGATATTGATCCCGAACCGCGCAGGAGAGGAAGGTATGGAGAATCTCCCTCCGCGCCTGTTTCCCATGTTCGATGAACGGAAAGAAGAAGTACAGCCGGTTCTCCCGCCGATCATTGTCGAAATCCGCAAGACTCCCACGAAGCAGGAAGCAATCCAGGGGAGCACCATTCCGTTTGAGATCACCATCCGGAATCTGGAGAACCATACGCTCCACAACCTCACGCTCGACGAGCGGTTCGATGATCAGATTTTAAAGGTGGTGGATGCGGGGGGAGGCAGCATTTCGCAGAACCGGCTTGCGTGGTTTATTGCGGCGCTTGAGCCTTCCGAAGAACGCACCATCCGGTACAGCATGCAGATTCAAAATGATGCTCCATCTGTCCCTCTTCAGACCACAGCATACGTCTATGGCGAAGACGTTCAGGAGATGACGAGCGGCTTACGCATGGTTTCCACCGATATCGCCGTCATCGCATTGCCGCAATCGGGCGTTGAGCAGGGAATGATCCTGAGCTGGATCTCGGAGATCCTGCATTAATTTCCTTCGCCCACCTGCACCTTCGCAGGTCTCAGCACTTTCCCATGCAGCAGAAATCCTTCCTCGTGCACCAGAGTCACAATGTCTTTTTCTCCGGCT
>MFKT01000025.1:18925-24169 GCA_001781125.1 Candidatus Kaiserbacteria bacterium RIFCSPHIGHO2_01_FULL_53_29 | reverse complement strand
CTGCCTACCTGCTTCTACCCTATCTCGCATGGGTCATCTTCGCAGCATACCTCAACTTCGGCATTTGGTGGTTGAACTAACCCACGAGGCGTCGCCTCGTGGGTTATACTTACCAGATGGCATATCGCCGCGTACCGTTCCAAATCAATGAGTGGTTCCATTGTTACAACCGCGGAATAGACAAACGGACGGTCTTTGAATCGGAAGATGACTCCGAGCGTTTCTCGCGACTGCTTTACCTTGCCAATTCAGTCGAGAATATACATTTGGCGGACGTGTCGGCGCACACGGATGAGATCATGGTGCGCCCTCGCGGGACACTTCTCGTCTCAATCGGAGCGTACTGCCTCATGCCGAATCATTACCACCTACTTATCAAAGAGACGAACGACGGCGGAATCACGAGATTCATGCAAAAGCTGGGAACAGCATACGCAATGTATTTCAACACCAAAAATAATAGGACTGGAAATCTCTTTATGAAACCGTTCCGTTCGCGTCACATTGGAAGTGACCGGTACTTTCAACATGTCGTAAACTATATACATTGCAATCCTGCGGAGCGCATCGAGACCGGGTGGAAAAACGGCGTCGTAAGGAACATCGGTAGACTGGAGCGCGAGCTACTTGCGTACCGGTACTCCAGTTTTCCCGACTATGCCGGTCTTCGACGCCCACTTCGTGCGATCCTCTCAAGCGACGGATTTGATACGTACCGCAATGTGCGACCGAGAACGATGCTCGAAAATGCCAACGCATACTACACTGACATGGCTTCTGAAGATCCTCAGTTACACTGATTCCTTCTCAAACCCACGAGGCGTCGCCTCGTGGGTTGCTGGTTCATTGAGGCTGGGTGGCCTTTCTGCTATATTCTCTCGAATGGGAGAGACCCATGTGAGAGGGGCTTATAGTAAAGTGGCATTACGCGGCATTCGCATTGCCGAGTCCCGGGTTCGATTCCCGGTAAGTCCAAAGAGTTTCTAAAAATCCTTAAGCCGCTTCTTGGCATCTTCAACCTTTTTAAGATCGTTCTCGACCTTTGCGTCTACCTTCTTCAGTAATCCCGCATATTCACCTTGGGCATCGGCCCGAATTGCCTCCATTTTTGCTGCATCTCCTTCTACGCGTGACTGCATTTCCTTCAATCGTCGCGCCGCCATTTCCTCAACCGACTCTTCTGGCATTCCCTCATTCTCGGCGGATGCGTTGTCTGGCCCATCCTTAGGCGTAACTTCAACCTTCGGTTTCTTGTTCCACGGGTTACCCTCACCAGAACTCGGTCCGCCTCTCCATTTAATTTCCATATGCGAATCGATTTATCAATAAGGGCGCGTCTTTTCCATCTCGCTTGAATATTTGCCCTGCGAGGCAAGCGAATTCATTTTGGAACGGAAGAGGAGGGCCGCCTGTGCCGAGCCCATATTAGCGCTCGGATTCTCGGCCCACAATTTGAGGACGGGATTTTGGATGGCACGCGAGTACGAAAACGAAAGCGGCCACGGCAACTTTCCTGATTTATTCATCGCGTTGAGATTCTCGGTTGCCTGTTCGTCGCCTTGACCTCCCGAGAGGAACACAATGCCGGCAAGATTGGCGGGAACACTTTCCTTCAAAACCTTGATCGTTTGTGTTGCGACTTCCTCGATGCTCGACTGCTTCGCGGCCTTTTTTCCGGCGATGACCATGCTTGCTTTGAGAATGACGCCCCCAAGAGCGACGTCTTGGCCCGCGAGCTCATCAAACGTTTTCTTAAGTACCGCGGCCGATGCCTCGTAGCACTGTTCAATAGAGTGCTCACCATCGATAAGCACTTCCGGCTCAATGATGGGTACGATATCAATCTCCTGACAGAGGGCTGCATAGCGCGCGAGCGCATGCGCATTTGCGTGAATGCAGGCACCCGATGGCATGTCCTTTCCGATGGTAATCACCGCGCGCCACTTGGCGAACTGCGCGCCGAGTGTCTTGTATTCGACGAGGCGCTCACGCAAACCGTCCAGCCCTTCGGTCACCTTCTCATCAGGATGCAGCGCGAGGTCTTTTGTGCCTGCATCAACCTTGATGCCGGAGAGTATGCCCTTCTTTTCGAGAACTGCCGCAAATGACTCGCCGTCGCTCGTCTCCTGCCGGATCGTCTCGTCGTGGAGAATAACGCCGCTCACGTATTCTTCGATGCCGGGTGCCATAAGTAATGTCTGCCGGTAGGCGCGCCGATTTTCCTCGGTGCACGGGACGCCAACGGCATCGAATCGCTTCTGGCACGTGCCGGCGCTTTCATCGGCTGCAATGAGCCCCTTGCCTGAGACAATCATCTGTTTGGCAACTTGAGAAAGTTTTCTTTCATCCATAGGGCGATTCTACTGCATATGCTTCGTCTTGATAAATCTCACGGTCTTGGGATTTGATGACATCACGACCGAATGTGTCACCATATGGTCGGAGGCGAAAAGCACACCATCGGCAAGCGGACCCGTGACGACTCCTGTAGCAGTAAAGCTTACGTCGTTGCCTTTCGCAAGGTCTTCAGCTGTGAATATTTTTGAAAAGTCCGTGATGCCGGCTGCTGCGAGGCGCGCGACATGTTTTTCATCCTTGGGTTTCCAACGGCACAAGAGCTGCCCGCCCAAGACCCGCATCGCGGCAGCCGAGAGAACCGCCTCCGCGCTGCCGCCGATACCCATCAGAATGTCTACGCTCGAGCGGGACAGGCATGTGCCGAGCGCCATCGCGACATCACCGTCACTGAATAGCCGCACGCGCGCGCCCACGGCGCGCGCCTCTGCAATCAATTGCTCGTGCCGGGGACGATCAAGAGTCGCGACGATGATCTCCGAAACTTCCTTGTCGAGTGCTTTGGCCACGTTGCGAATATTTTCCGCCACGGGAGCATCAAGATCGACGACTCCCGCCGCCTCCGGACCGACCGCGATTTTCTCCATGTAGGAGTCGGCCGCATGATAGAGACTACCTTCGGGACCGGTTGCGATCACCGTGAGCGCATTGGGCAATCCGTTGGCCACGGAGTCCGTGCACTCGAGCGGATCAACGGCGATATCAAATACGGGACCTCCTCCATTTCCCAACTTCTCTCCGATATACAATTCGTGCGATTCATCCTTTGCACCTTCGCCGATCACGATCTCACCGCGAAATTCGATCGTGTTGAATTGTTTTCGCATTGCATCCACCGCCGCCTTGTCGGCCGCCTTCCCGTCTCCCCTGCCGATCCATCTTGCCGCCGCAATGGCCGCGACTTCCGTGACCCGCACAAATTCAAGCGCAAGATTTCCAAATTGGGAGCCTGTCAATTTCATGGCGACGAACTACGTACTACAGACTATGTACTACTTGATATTTACAATTTTATATTTCTGCGCACCTTTGGGTGTATCAAACGCAAATGTGTCGCCACGCTTCTTGTCCATCAAAGCCGAACCCAGCGGCGAGAGGTGCGAGATCTTGTGCTCCTGCATATTGGCTTCTGCGCTTCCGACGATCTCATAGGTGTGCTCTTCTTTCTCACCCTGCTTTTGGATGGTCACAAAACTGCCCAAAGACACGGTATTCCCCTTCGGGTGCTCGATGATGCGTGCATGGGAAAGCTGCTCTTCGATAACGCGGATCCTGTCTTCGGTCGCTGCCTGCAGATTGCGCGCCTCCTCATATTCGGCATTTTCGGAAAGGTCGCCAAGAGAACGGGCGTATTCAAGCTGCTCGGCGATCTCGCGCCGGCGGACCGTCTTCATGTGTTCGAGCTCGCTTGTGAGCTCATCAAATTTCTCTTTGCTTAAATAGTTGGTGTCGTCATTCATATGTGCGCGCGTATTGTACCCGATACCAGGCAACAGGCAATAGGCACCGGGCAACAGAATTATTCTCCTCTGCATCCTGATGCCTGTTCACGGGTGCCTGCTGCCTCTTCAGTTTACATATTCCGGATGGTTGGCGGCGAGCCACTGGAAGAACGGCAACATCGCGTGGGCAGCGCCGGAGAGCGTATTGGCGGGAGCACGCTCAAGCACGACCGCATAGGCATAGTGGGGATTCTCGGCGGGCCAGAAGCCGACCGACCACGAGTTCACGTATTCGTTGTGTACACCGATCTGCGCGGTGCCCGTTTTTGCCGCGATATGTATCTGCGGAATGTTGAGAAATTTCACGGTCGCGTCTTTCCTGTCAGACGTGACGGCGAGGCGCATGCCTTCGCGCACGATTTGGAGATACGGATCGGGAATGTCGATGCCGACAATCTCGCTTGGTGGCTGACTTCTAACGAGGCTTGCGGTAAGCTGTGGCGTAAGTAATTTGCCACCGTTGGCAATTGCGGCGATGAACCGCACCGCCTGGAGCGGCGTAATTTGGAAACCATACTGCCCGATAGCAGTGTGATACGTGTCGCCGATGCGCCAGGGATCGTCGGTGCCAAACACGTGTGCTTTCCACGCAGGAGTCGGGATGACCCCCCCGGCTTCCCCACGCAAAGCGATGCCTGTTGTTGTGGCAAGCCCGAACCTTCGCGCATATTCGTCGATCTTCGCGATACCGAGACCCTGCTGCGCCCCATATCCCCCGCCGATCGTGTAGAAATATTCGTCGGATGATACGGCGAGCGCCGTGCGCATGTCGACAAGCCCGTGTACTGTCCAATCCCGGAAGAGCGAGGGATGCGCGGCGTCATATGGATTCGGTATCGAGATGGCACCGGTCGAGAGAATTTGTTTGTCGGGAGAAATAATCCCCTCATTGAGCGCCGCGGCGGCGAAGATCGGCTTCACGATGGAGCCGGGCGCATAGAGGCCGCTAACCGCGCGATTGAGAAGCGGCGTATGCGGATCGCTCATCGCTGCGCGCGCGGCGATGATGTCGCCTGCAGTGAATGCGTTATTGTCGTATTCGGGAAAGCTCGTGATCGCAAGCAGCTGCCCGGTGTGGACATCCATAATGACAGCGGCCCCTCCTGCGAATTTCTGCTCGCGCGCATGCGCGGAAAGAAGCGTGTAGAGCTTGCTTTGTATATCGGCATCGATCGTGAGTCTAAGGTCGGCCCCGTTTTGTGGAGGCGTCACAATATTTTCGCGCTGGAGCACCCCCCGGGCATCCGTTTCCACCATTCTGCTCCCGTTCACCCCCTCAAGGAGCGCCTCGAATGCAAGCTCGCTCCCCGACATGCCTACGTACTTTTCCCGCCACCATGCGCCTCTTTTATCGGCTTTTGGGTATTGCACGAATCCCAGAATATGC
>MFKT01000025.1:0-18916 GCA_001781125.1 Candidatus Kaiserbacteria bacterium RIFCSPHIGHO2_01_FULL_53_29 | reverse complement strand
GCCCCGCCGTAGGCGGGGCGAGCCTCGCCTGCGGCGGGATTAACCTCAAGCGCGGTTGGCACCTCGTTCCATGCAAGCTCTTTCCCATTCCTATCAAGGATCAATCCGCGCGTGACGAATAGCACCGAGCGTTCAAGAGTGTTTTCGCGGGAAATACGATCGTACGATGCACCTTGTATAACTTCGAGACTGAGCGCGCGTATACAAAACGCAAGCACTATGAGAAAAAACACGATGCCAACACCGAAGACGCTGTTTCGCGAGAGCGGGGCCACGACGCGACCCTCAAACTGACTTGCCTCGTGTCCGGGTAAATTAGATGAATCGAGAAAGATCTCATCCGGCGCTATCTCATGGACGCGACGCTGTGGTGACCACTGCATCGTTCCACTATACCAAACTCCGATCTTAAGAGATCAGAAATTGCGCCCGCAGCGGCTCAAAAACCCAGACGATTCCCAAGCCGAACAGCATGAAAAAAGGAATGGGATAGACGAGCCCGATCGTGGGAAGGAAGAGGAGATCCATGGCGAGACCGAGTAGCGGCACTTCCCACGCGCGCCAGCGCAGCGCAAGAAGGGTCATGAAGACGAGCGGTATCCACCACGGGGCAAAAAACGCGCAGAGGAACGCGGCAAGCCCGAGTGCGGCACGAACGTTAGTGCGCAGATATGACATAGATATACTGCAAAGATGAGAGATTCACGGGAGTGCGGACAAAGACATCTTGCGTGGCCTGTGCGGAACTTGATGCGATAGCTCCTACAATGCCGATCGCACGCTGTCCCAACGAGGGGGCGACTACCGTGTCGCCCGCCGACAATACGAGACCGCGAGGCACTTTGGCGCTCGCATTGCCGCCACCAGAACCCGTAAGAGAAATTGCCGCACCATTGACTACCGCCTCGATCAAGGAGCCCGGCGCAAAGACTTCCGCGACCACTGCGGTGTGCGAAGCAGTATCACTGACCGTACCCACCACAAAGCCACCGCTCGTGAGGACAAAATTTCCACGAACAATTCCCTCAGCTGATCCGGCTCCGATAAGAAAGGTCCCGTAGGGAGAACTACGCACCGATGAGACAATGGGTGCCGTCACACCGACGTGTTGCTCCGCGAGGTGTATAAGAGCACGCAATTGCTCATTTTCCGCTTTGAGCGCGTCGTGGCCTGCCGCACGCTCCTGTAATTGCGCAAGCTGCAAAGTGAGGGACTGACTTTCTCTCTCAAGCGCTCCACGCGATGAAAATATTCCGCTCGCCACGGTCATACTCGACACCTTTGCCACAGACCGGAATACGACCGAAGCGCCAGCACGCACCTGATCGCGGATTGCACCTCCCGAGACCACATCAACAACAAATAGAAAAAAGACGAGCGCTGTCGCGGCGAGGAGCTTTTTTCGATCGTTATTCCGTGGGTACAAGTTCATCATCAGATTTGAGGAGAGAATCGCGATAGGCGTCGAGGTCATTCAGAACGATAGCCGTGCCACGCACGACGGTCGTGAGAGGATCGGGGGCCACGATGACCGCAACACCAAGTGCGTTGGTCAAGAATTCGGGAATACCCCGTATGAGCGCCCCCCCTCCTGCAAGGTAGATGCCGTGTCGCATGACATCGGAAATGATCTCCGGTGGGGTTGTCTCCAGTACTTCCTTTACCGCTTCGACCAGCTCTTCGATGGAGTGGCCGATCGCGTTCCTGATATCCTGATCGGTAATGCGTATCTCGCGCGGGAGCCCCGTCACGAGATCGCGGCCCCGCACGAGGGCTTCGAGTGGCAGCCTGCCGGGCGCAATTGACGAAATGGCGATCTTCGTTTCTTCCGCGCTCTTGTCGCCGATCAGCATTTTGAATTCATTGCGTACATGACTCACGATATCGGTGTTGAATTTATCTCCTGCGATGCGTACATTGCGCGCGTTGACGAGCCCGCCGAGGCTAATGATGCCTATATCGGTCGTGCCACCGCCGATATCAACGACCATGCTCCCCGTCGGTTCGTGGACCGGCAATTCGATCCCTATTGCTGCGGCCATCGGTTCTTCAACGATATGCACTTCGCGAGCTCCGGCGGACCTCGCGGCGTCCCGTACCGCGCGCACCTCCACCGAAGTGACACCGGAAGGGACACCGATGACAACCCGCGGACCGAGCAACTTGGTGTGGCCCGCCTGCGCTTTTCCTATCAAATACGAGAGCATTTCCGAGGTCACTTCGAAATCAGAAATGACGCCGTCGATGACCGGCTGCACTGCCTGGATATGCGGCGGCGTGCGGCCCAACATTTCCTTCGCCTGCGCACCCACCGCGACCACTGCCCCCGTCTTCACATTCATCGCGACGATCGAGGGTTCGTTGATCACAATGCCACGACCCTTCACATAGACCAGAGTGTTCGCCGTGCCAAGATCGATCCCGATATCATTGGAAAAAAGACCCAATACCCGATCTTTGTAGCTGCGCAATGTTTCTGTAATGCTGTTCATATCATTCCTTCAGCCTTTCCGTTATGTCGTTGTCGGACACAAATGTTGTCGTTCCGTCGGCTCGGCTGATCATTTCCACACCTCCTTCTGACATGGTTTTTTCGGAAACGACGAGGCGCGTCGGGATCCCGACGAGATCGGCGTCGGCAAATTTCTCACCTGCGCGCACATCGCGATCATCGTACAGGGCTTCTATTCTCTGTTCCCGCAAAAGTTCGTAGAGCCAGTCGGCTTCAGCAATGACGTCCGCATTGCCACCCGAGATCGCGACAATGTGGACCGGAAAGGGTGCTACTTCCCTGGGCCACACGATGCCTTTCTCGTCCGAGAGAACCTCGACGATGGTGCCCATCAAGCGCCCCGGCCCGATACCGTACGAGCCCATGATGACGGGAGTTGCTTCACCCTTTTCATCCTTATACGTGAGCCCGAGCGCCTCGGAGAAGCGTGTCCCGAGCGGAAAGATATTGCCGACTTCGATGGTTTTCACTTCTTCAAACTCGTCCCTTTTGACACCAAGCTCCGCAAGCACCTCGTCGGTACACACTTCTTTGTTCACCGCGATCCCTTTTCCCCGATGCAAGTACACGGTATCTTCTCCGGAATCACACACGGTCTGGAATTCGTCGCTGAATTTCGAGAACGAGCCGCCGGAAGCGAAGGTGCGGAACGTCGTTGCACCGATACCGGCTCGTTTGAATATTCTCAGATAGGCTTGCGCGCATTTCTCATAAAATTCCCGGAATTCCCTCTCGCTTCGGCTGAATGAATAGAGGTCTTTCATAACGAATTCGCGCGTACGCATGATGCCACTTTTCGCACGCAGCTCATTGCGGAATTTGGTTTGGAACTGGTACACGTAGCACGGCAAGTCTTTGTACGACTGCACGTACTCTGCCATAAGCGCGGTTATAGGTTCCTCATGAGTTGGCGCGAGACCTAACTGTCCGCCGCTTTTTCCGCCAGAGGCGGATCCGCCTCTGGCGGACAATTCCGTCTTGAACCACACATCGATCGCGTCGTCGCGCCAGCGGTCGGATTTTTTCCACAATGCGGGACTCTGCAGTGCCGCAAGGATAATTTCCTGCCCGCCGATGGCATTTATCTCCTCGCGGATTATCTGTTCGATATTCTTGAAAACGCGCAGGCCAAGCGGCAAATATGAATACGCGCCTGCCATCTCCTTGTGGATGTACCCCGCACGAATGAGAAGCTGGGCATTCTTGGCGACTTCATCCTTGGGCGCATCGCGCCGCGTCTTCGTGAACAATTGAGACTGCCGCATAGTCCGCGCATTGTACTCTGGAATGACGCTTTGCAAAACCAGAGGCTTGGTGCCTTATTTCAGCTCAGTAAGCGCGCGATATCCTGATACGTTACGACAAACATGAGGAGGAGGATGAGGGCGATGCCAAGTGCGTTTAATATTTGTACCGCGAGGCGTGGGGCGTCGCGTCGCAGTATGGATTCGATGATGAGCACGAACAAGCGGCCGCCGTCGAGCGCGGGAATGGGGATAAGATTAATGATGGCGAGGTTCACCGAGATGAGCGCCGCAAGCGTCAACACGGCTCCGATGCCGTTTTGTGCCGCGTCCCCGACGTAGCTCACGATCCCCACGGGTCCGACGACCTCGGAGAGATTGGGAGCTCCCTCGATCGCGCCTTGCACAAGTGTCCACAGATCACCCCCTACGATCCAAAATGCGCTCAGCGTTTTGTAGAGCGCATTCACGGCAGCTTCACTCCAAGGTTCAGAAACTGTGGCAACGAGAACGAGCGCCACGCCAAGCGCGGGCTGTCCTGCAGCATTTGGAATAATGGCGTTGGCCGGAATGACTGTCGCGGTTGAAGTCGCACCTGCATGGAGATACAAAACGCTTATCGGCTTACCGCCCCGTGCTTTCACGAAATCAACGACAGCGTCGGGCGTAACGATGGCAAGCCGCTCCCCCTTGCTGTCCTCAATGCCGAGAATTTCATCCCCCGGCACAATGGACGCGGCGTCTGCCGGCGAACCGGGCACGATATCAGCAACAATGAGCCGGGTTGCCTCTCCGGGGGGTACCACATCTACCGCCTGCGGCACTCCAACATGAAGTGCAATGGTAAACAGCGCCCACGCCACAACCACATTTGCGGCAACACCAGCGACGAGAATGATCGCCTGCTTCCATCGTGGAGAATCCACAAGACTTCCACTTCCATGCTGGTTCTCCCCCTCATCGCCAAAAAGTCGCACGAAACCGCCAAAAGGGATCCAGTTGAGTGTGTACTCCGTATCCCCTATTTTCCCGAAGGTAAACGCCCGCGGCGGATACCCCACGCCGAATTCTTCTACTCGTACCCCGAATACCTTGGCTGCAATAAAATGTCCCAACTCATGCGCGACGATGAGGAGAACGAGTATCGCGATCACCAGTAGGACTGTAAGCATGATGATTACGAACTCATTTCTTTCTCCTTCGATTCAAATGCTTTTTCCAACTCCTCATTCCCCGCATCCACTTTTTTCTGCAACTCTTCTTTGAGCGAGAATTTGTCGTCTTCGGTGAGTGTGCCGTCCTTTTCGCGCTGCTGGATCTCTTTCCACGCCTCATCGCGCGCCACACGAACGGTCGTGCGCGCTTCTTCGAGCTTCTGCTTGGCGAGCTTCACCATTTGCTCTCTGCGCTCGCTCGTGAGTTCGGGGAATGTGACGCGCACGGATGCGCCATCGGATGATGTGCCGACGCCGAGGTTGGCCGCCGATATCGCCCGTTCAATATCTTTGATAAGACCCGCGTCGTAGGCCGAGACACGCAGCGTCCGTGCATCCTCCACTCCGACATTCCCGACCTGCTTGAGAGGCGTCATCGAGCCGTATGCGGACACCGATATGCCATCGAGAATAGCGGGCGCCGCGCGGCCTGTGCGCAATCCGCGATACTCTTTTGCGAGCCACTCCTGCGCCGCTCCAACCTTTTCATCGAACACCTTGAAATCGTAGTTTGCCATTGGTGCATTATACAACAGGGATAAGAAGTGCGACCTGCTCAAGCAACGGTTTGATCAGCGCGCCTTTGTCGCCGATATATTTACGTGCTCGGTAGATCGATTCGAGTCCCTGCCTGCCGGCAGGCATGGCCTCCGGTCGTTTTTCACATTGGCGTTCAAGAGATGAAAGAAAAGCGATGATAGCGCCCATATCACGCTTATCATCTTCGTCTTTTTCGAGAAGCGGCTTTAGCATGTCGAGCCGTTTCTGTGGGGACGAAGCGAGAAATTGTTCTGTGTTTACAAGTCCGTCAACAACGTCTGATGCAAGAACAAGCGTCTGTGCACGCGAACGCAGCGTCGAGAGAAGCATCTCCGGTGCCGGCACGATAAAGAAAAACATCGCATCGGCGGGCGGTTCTTCAAGAGTTTTCAAAAGCGCGTTTTGAGCTTCGTTGGTCATGCCGGGAGTTGCGATAATGAACATCCTTCGAGCGCTTGAGACGGCGCGCGAGCTTGCACGCTCGCGCAGCTCGCGCGCCTCATTGATCCCGAACGCTCTATACTCCCGCACGTAGATATCCGGATTCCCCCCCGTCTTCACTCCCTCTTTTTCGAGCAACGACAAAACGCCCCGTATCATAAGCGCATCACCCGCGATGAGATGAGTATTCCCCACCAGTCGTGTCGCCATTGACTAATTATAGCAAGACAGAGGTATACTTGCCCGCATGAAACAAATTCAGAAAACTGCGCTCGCCGTGACGCGCTGGATCGGCTCGCCCGTATCGGTCGTCATCCACACGATACTTTTTGCCGGAAGTTTCATCGCCGTTCTCACGGGCTGGCTTGATTTCGATCGCATGCTCCTTGTTCTCACGACTATCGTTTCTTTGGAGGCAATCTATCTCTGCATACTCATCCAGATGACGATGAACTACACGACGCAAGAACTCGAAGAAGTGAGCGAGGACATCGAGGAAATGCAGGAGGACTTGGGTGAGATCCAGGAAGACGTCGGCGAATTGCAGGAAGATGTGGAGGAGATCACGGAAGATGACGCGGCAGATGAGGCGCAGGAAGAAACACGCAAGGAAGAACAGCGAAAGACGCTCACCGACATCCAAACAGACCTCCGCCGTCTCATGAACGACATATCAAAATTGCAGCAGCCTCCGCAGCAATAAAAAGAAAAAACGGCCGCGAATCGAATCGCGGCCGCCCGGGCATTGCCCATTGTGAGTTGGCCTACTTGGCCGAGAACGAGGAGGACAGGTCCTTTCCGATGCGCTGCCACTCGGCAACGATCTTCGGCCCGCCTTCCATGTGCCTTCGGTACAGCCACGAGAGCACATAGGCCGTATTCGGAGTGACGTCGACACCGTATGCTTCCTTGAAATGGTTCGGAAATGTCGTGAGCTTCTTGCAGGCCCGCTGGGAGGTTTCGTGCAATTCGTCGAGCGGCTTCCAGCATCCGTAGGAGTACCAGTCTCCCGCGACAGCGCCGATTACCGCGAGGGGTTTCTCGAAGAGCGGTGCGCTCTCCTGCAAAGTGTCTCCGGCCATGCCGACAATCGCAACCTTCGTGATTTTTCCAAGCACGCTCTGCTTGACCGAATCGTAGAACTTGCCGAGCGTGGCCGCATCTGCGTATCTGGAACGCAGCGCGGCGAACGGATCGTCGTCGGGGTCGCGGCCGAGAGAAAGCTGCTCGTGCAGATCGTTGTAGATGCGCTGCACGCGCGGTACGATCGGCGTCGTGCCAGCTCGTATCACACTCAAGTCGACCACATTCAAGATCTCGCTGGGATTGAACGCGATCTTCCATACAAGATCGAGAGCCTTTTGAGCTTTCGCCAAGGCTGCATTCTTTTTCGTGATGAGTTCTTCGTAGTCTCTGATGCACGACTTGACGTTCGCCACCACGAGCGTACCGTCTGGCGTGTAGAGCGTGTTCTGGCGGCACGCATAAGGCTGGTCGTCCTTGGCCAAAGCAGGGCTGGCAACGACGAGCGATGCGAGAAACGCGAGAGTGAAGCGAAGATCCATTAATGTCTCCATCTGCAGCGGGGGTTGATGTGTGAAGGTGCTATCCCGCTGTCCGGCGATATTATATATTAAATAATCGATTTGTCAACGCTTCGAAATGATGGCTTTTTTGTATGCATCGAGATGCTTCAGTGCTTCGCCGGTGCCTTTGGCTACACAAAATGGCGCGTCTTTGCCCACGCGCGCTTTGACACCCGTACGGCGGAAGACGAGCTCGGGGAGATTGCGCAGCAAGCTTGAGCCGCCCGTCATGATGATGCCGTTGTCGATGATGTCGGCGGCCAATTCCGGCGGCGTTTCCTGTAGCACATCTTTGATCGCGTTGACCATTATACGCAGTTCCTTGCCTATCGCACGCACAACTTCATTGGTGCTCACTTCGATAGAGCGCGGAAGACCCGTGAGGTAATCGCGGCCTTTCACTACCATCGTAAGTTCTTCTTCCACCGGTACCGCCGAGCCGATTTGGATCTTCACTTCCTCCGCCATCTTATCGCCAATGCCGAGATTGTAGGTCTTCTTGATGTAATCGGCGATGGCGTGGTCTATCGCGTTGCCCGCGCATTTCACAGATGTGGACGCAACAATGCCACCGAGCGCTATCACGGCAACGTCCGAGGTACCGCCTCCGATGTCGATGATCATGTGCCCGCGCGCTTCGTGAATAGGAATCCCCGCACCGATGGCGGCGAGTATCGGCTCTTTGACCACGTACGCTTCGCGCGCGCCTGCTTTCGTTGCCGCCTCGACGACGGCGCGCCGCTCTGTGGAAGTGACGCCGGCAGGGACGCTGATCATCACTTCGGGTTTAAAGAGATTCCACTTGCCGAGCGCCTTCTTGATGTAATAGCGCAACATCGCTTCCGTCACGCGATAGTCCGCGATGACACCGTCTTTCATCGGGCGGTACGCGATTATTTCGCCCGGAGTACGGCCCACCATCTCTTTGGCCTCATTACCGATGGCGAGAATTTTGTTGTCGCGCACGGAAACCGCCACCACAGACGGCTCGTTCAAGACGATGCCTCTCCCCGGCACAAAGACCAAGACGGTTGTCGTGCCGAGGTCAATACCGAGTTTTGGGTAAAATGAGAAGGCCATGGAGAGGACATTGTAGACGTTTTCACGGCTTTGACAAACATGGCTCTCGGTGTAGAAAGAAGTCAGTCTGGGTGGCGGGGTTTTGGTTCCTCCCGAGTGACCTCGCTGTCCAGAACAGGGCGGCAAGACGGCAGAATCTTCCTCGCATGAGCGAGGCGGAGCTGGTTGGCAAACCAGTTATGCTGTCTTGCCGCTCCTATTCTTTATCTTGATGTTTCTTTGGATTGATCTCCCACCCCGCAGCAGAGCAAATCTCGCTACGGGGCGCGACTCAGTTTCGTTTGGACGACGGTTCAAATCTATCCTCCGAGTCAGAGTCATGTTTCTTAGGGTTTAATAACCACCCTCCTTCGCCGAGGCTTCGGAAGGGCGCGACTCATTGCAATTTAGTATTTTTGCCAAATTTGTTTTTAGTGGCCTTTTCGTACTTCTCGGGGTTCAAGAGATACCAAAATTTCTTGGAAAAATTCTGCGCGTCGTCGCACACTTTTTTAATGTAATAGAGGTCCTTGGTCGGTATCTCCTCGAGCATCTTCCCCATCCGCCCCATCGAGATAGACCCTAAGCCATCGCGCTCGCGCTCGCGATTGAGCTTCCCGCAAAAATATTCCATCAACTCCCCGCGCTCTGTGATCCGCGCGTCTTTGATGGAACGCTTGAGGTGTGTAGCGATGTGTCGCATGGCGATATTGTACACTTTCCGTTATAGTTTCGTACATGCGAACAATTCTGCCTGAACACGAGAACCCCGCGCTGCGTGAGATCGCGACGAACGTTCCCGTGGAGGATATTCGCGGCGAGCGTATTCAGAAGCTCATCGCGGATATGAAAGCGCTGCTCGCGAAGGAAGAATACGGCGTCGCACTTGCCGCTTCTCAGGTCGGCGAATCATTGCGGCTTTTTATCGTTTCCGGACGGGCTGTAGCTCGTGACTCTAGGAATGCAGCCGACGAACCGGAGAAAAATCCCGAATCCAGATCTCCTCTCCTGCCGGATCAGGTATACATCAACCCTGTCACGACGAAAATGTCGCGGTTGAAAAAAGAAAAACACGAAGGCTGCCTCTCCGTCCGCGGCAAGTGGGGTATCGTCGCACGTGCGGAGAAAGCAAGCGTACGCGCGTATGATGAGAGTGGTCAGCCATTCACGCGCGGCGCATCAGGCTTCCTCGCACACGTCTTCCAGCATGAGATGGACCATCTTGAGGGCATTCTCTACACCGACAAAGCGATCGAAATATATGACGAACCAAAAGAAAAGTCAGAAAAATAAATTCGCCTTTTTCGGCACGCCGGGGCTTTCTGTCATCGTGCTCGATGAATTAGAGGCTGCCGGCTTTATACCGAGCGTCGTCGTGACGTCGCCCGACGAGAAGAAAGGCCGCGGTCTCAAACTCACCCCGCCGCCGGTGAAAGTATGGGCCGAAGCCCGCGACATCACAGTCCTCCAGCCTGAACACCTCGATGACTCCTTTATCCACCAACTCCGTGCCAACGACCACGAACTATTTATTGTCGTCGCGTACGGCAAGATATTACCAAGGACGGTCCTTGGTATTCCTAGGCGCGGGGTTCTGAACGTACACCCTTCCCTCCTTCCTCGTCTGCGTGGCCCCTCTCCCGTCCGGAGCGCCATACTAAACGATGAACGAGCGGTCGGAGTGACCATCATGCTCCTCGACGGGGAAACGGATCATGGACCCATTATCGCTCAGAAAAAGCTAACTCCGGCAAACTGGCCGACACGAGCACTTGAGCTTGAAGAAATTCTGATACGCGAGGGCGGCACATTGCTCGCGCAAATTCTTCCCGAATGGATCGCAGGCACTATCGAAGCGCACGAGCAAAATCACGATATTGCGACGTATTGCGAAAAAATTGAAAAAGAAGACGGGCTTTTGGATCTCTCCGCCGACCCATACAAGAACCTCCTCAAGATACGAGCGTATGAGGGTTGGCCCGGCACGCATGCTTTTTTCGAGCGAAATGACAAGAAAATCCGCGTCGGCATCCTCGACGCACATATTGAAAATGAAGGGCTGGTCATCGACAAAGTTAAGCCCGAAGGCAAGCGCGAGATGAGCTACGAAGAATTCCTGCGCTCCGGCGCACGGCCTGTGTAGTCGTTATTCCGAGCGACCGAAGCGCATCCAATTCTTTATCGCGGAACCGGTTTTGCGGATGACGCGGTTGTGCAATTTCTTTTCGCGACGCAACTGCTTTTCTATTTCTTCTTTTACATCATCGATAGCCGCGTTCACACTTTCGGCATTGTTGCGCGCATAGATGCGACTACTCCCCGGCTGCATGATATTGATCTCGGCAAACCAGATGTTCGCGCCATGGCGCGGGCGGCCAGCATTGCGACCAAGCTCGACTTCACAGCGCGCCACTGCCGCCTCATCGCCGAGGAATTTTCCGAGCCGTGCGATGCGCTCATCGAGATAGCTGGAGACTTCGGGTGTCATTTGATAATCGGTCGCCTTGATGCGGATGTCCATACCCGGCTAGTACAATTTCGAATAATTACTTTCCATAGTAATCTGTCAATCGCTTTGCAAGAAAGCGACGACCCTCGGAGTGCTTGAGGTAGTGTTCGCGGCGCATTGCATCAATTCGTGAACGACATGCCTCGTAGTAGGTAAGAATGAAGGGTCGTCGCGGCGCTGTGGCAAAACTTTTGCCCTGTTGGTGTTGATCCATGCGCTTCCGCAAATCAGTCGTGAATCCGATGTATTGTTTGGTGTCCTTCATACTTTCCAGTACATATACGTAGTAAAAGCGATTCGAAATTGTCCTGCCGGGCATATCTCACAAGTATATCCTAAAAATATCCGAATTTCTGATGAAAAATTACAACCCCCGCGGCCTGCCTCAAAAGAGACCGACACCGCGGGGATCGTGTTCGAACCGAGTTCTTTAAACCTTCACGAGGCCGGAGCTTCAGAAGGTCAGAACTTGTTGCCGTGCGGGGTAGATCTTGATGCGAAGTTCTCCGGGCTCTAGGTCCGCGTTCTCTTCCAGACCCCTCACGAGGCTGCCGAACGACTTCCTGGCGGAACGCACATCCTCGTAGGACCTGTTCTCCCAATCCTCCGTACTTTCGGAGGCGAAGATCCGCTTTGCCTGCTCCCAGGTGGGTAGCGAGGTGTTGCCGGACTGGACCATGATTGCCGTCCGATAGAAAGCGCGAGTCTTGGGGGTTGGGAGAATCACCAACGCCAAGATCTTAACATGCCGAGTCTTCATGCCTATCTCCAGGCTTTTGATTCTTGGAACGCGGTTCACGCAACTGTTTACTGCGCGGGACTATACTACAGAAATCCGATTATTCAATGAGCATGATTAAAAGCGTACGACGCGCCGATGAATATGATGAGGAAAAGAAGGCCCAGAACCGTGTAGGTGCTGCGCATACTTCACTAGCGTATCACCCCCCCTTAAACACAAAACGCCGCGTCAGACGCGGCGTTTTGGGCAAAACCTTTCGGCTTACGAGACGCGGGAAACCTTGACCGCGTTGGGTCCTTTCGGACTTTCAGCGACTTCAAAACTCAACGTGTCACCCTCGCGGAGTTCGTCAAAGCTTACGCCGACGAGCTCGTTGGAGTGGAAAAAGAGATCCTTTTCCTGTCCTTCGCGCTTGATGAACCCGAAACCCTTGTCGGTGAGACGGGCGATTGTTCCTGTTTGCATAGCAATATAGGAGAGTTGTTAAATCAAAAGTGTAGCTGAGAGTGGAGAGTTCGATCCTTGCTTCCCTGGATCAGCATCGATTGATAGAGGGAGCCTATCACATGGCGATACCTTGTCAACTCCGTTGAGCGTGGCGGAAATTACACCACTTGACAACTGGTCTGGCAAGTGCTAGAATGGCAGCTGTAGGGCTTATTGCCTTACTTTCCCAATGACAAACATAACTTCGATAGCCCTCGCGGGCTTTTTTCTTTGGACAGGAGCGGGTACGAGCACTACGGCAAAGTGGGCTCAAACTCCGTCTGCGGCTCCCAAAGCAGAGGAGTCCATCTCTGTCCGGCTTACCGGCTACAACGCCGTGCCCGAGCAGACTGATCGCGATCCCGGAGTGACCGCCTCCGGCGTCCGCTCAAATCCTGATGTTATCGCCGCGCGCTCGCAAGATCTCGCCGAGGCGCTGCCTTTCGGGACCGTAATCGCTCTTGAGGTGCAGAAGAAAAGTACATCCTGCGGATTTGCGACTGTCGAGCACCTCATCGGCTATCGCGTTATCGCCGACTCGATGCACGAGCGCAAACACCAACAGGTGGACGTGATGTTTGATATGGCAGATATGGTGCAGATCGGGGTCAATGGAGAGCCACGCAAAGCAACGAATCCCGCTGTCGCCCTCGGCGTGTGTAATGTAAGCATTCGCATTGTCGGCAAGATTTCTCTCAAGAAGATCCCCGCCACGCAAACAGAGCTCGCGCTTCTCGTGAATTCCACGCTCGCGATGCGCTAAGGGACCGATCACAAATAACATCCTCGTTATTTGTGACCGGCCACTTAGTGCCACGTCCATATCGGTAGAACTTATTTATGGACGGGGCCTAAATATTTCTTATTCTCCCGCGTTTTTTTCGATCATCCGATCAGATACGCTTGGATCCTCTCTTCCTTAATTCCTCCACGATATCGCTCGCGAGAAAGTAATATCCCCGCTTCTTTTTCTCAAGAACGTCGGCAATCGTGTTGCCTGTTGTAGCTGCTTTCTTTGCCGCATCCCACAAAGAAAGCCCCTGCGCGAGAAAGCCCGCGCACATGCCCGCAAGCACATCTCCCGTGCCTGCTTTTTGCAATCCCGCATTCGTGCGTTTCTGGGAATAGACCTTCTTCCCAGAAAGAATCTTTGTGGGAGCCCCTTTTTTGATTATTACGATGTTCCGCGTAAGAAGTTTCTTGATATCGTTGCCGCGTTCGAGCAGAGTCCATTCCCCCTCGTTGGGTGTCAGTATTGCGTTTCGCACTGCGTTGCCGCGCAAGGCCTTGAGTGCATCGGCATCTATTACTTTCGGCCCCGACCATTTACACAAGGCGCGCATCAAAGCGGCAGTCCCCGACAACGTGCCTGCGCCGTTTCCCAGCACGAGCACATCGGCAGTCTTCAACTGTTTCAAAATATATACTTTGTGCGCCAGAGAAAGATACTTTCCCTTCAACTTCCGAGTAACGAGGTCCGGCGAGAGCGCATTGAGCGCCCACGCGACCTTTTCCGGAGTCATAACGATGACCGACTCCGCACCCGAGCGCAGCGCACTGACACCTGCGAGATACACCGCTCCCGTATATTCCTCCGACCCTCCGACAACGAGCACTCTTTTCATGGGCTCATTGTATGCTACTCTCCAGATATGAAGAAAGAACTGCGAATACATCGCAAGGAGAATCGGCGCAGTCTGTGGCAAGCATCCCGCCTTGAAGGAAAGGTCAAAAATACAGGCATCCGCGCTGAGAAAAAACCAAAGCAGAAACAAGCCGATCGTCTGAAGCTCGATGCTCCCAAGAAAATACAGGGACTTACGGATAGGGAGCGCAAGGACTACCAACGTAAGAGCAAACGCCGAAGGTGAGGTGATATCTGCTGGAATATGTTCAACGATAGGCACGACGCCGGCAAAAAACTCGCTGACAAGCTTGGACGCTATCGGGGAAAAGACGCGGTCGTGCTCGCACTCCCGCGCGGCGGTGTCGTGACTGGCTACGAGATCGCACGAGCGTTGAAGCTTCCGCTTGATATCATCGTTGTACGCAAAGTGGGCCATCCCGCTTCGCCGGAATATGCGATCTGTGCTGTTGACGAGAAAGGCACGCTCGTGTGCAATGAAGACGAGGCCGCTTCTATCGATCAAACATGGCTCAAGGAGGAAATAAAGCGACAAGGACAGGAAGCGCGGCGGAGAGTTCGTGCCTATCGCGGAGAGCGGAAGGAAACGCAGATCGCGGGCAAGACTGCAATCATCGTTGACGACGGTATTGCGACGGGTCTTACTATGCGACTTGCCGTACGCTCGGTCAGAACACAAAAGCCGAGAAAGATCATCGCCGCCGTTCCGATCGCGCCGCCGGGGGCCGCGAGTGCTCTCACGGCAGAAGGCACCGACGAAGTCGTCGTACTCGAGCCGCCGGAGGAATTCCTGGGCGCCGTCGGCGCGCATTACATCGAGTTCGAACAGGTCGAAGACAACGAAGTTATCCGCTTGTTGAGATCGTCGTGACGAAGATACAACAGACAAAAGGGATCACCCGACATTTTCGGAATGAAGCGCGACCCGTACACCAAGCGAGCGCATTATTCCGGATACGGCGACGCGCCCGTTTCGTACAGAACGTGAATGACGGAGAATATTTTTCTCGTAGATCCCCGTTCTAAAACTCACTTCAGGGTCTCCTAAGGCGCCGCGTTGCCCTGCGCCGTGTCTGTTTCATCTATTTCTACCTCATCGTCATCATCGTCATCCTCCTCCTCCTCTTCAGCCTCAACTTTTTTGTTTTCTTCCTCTTCGACCTTTTTGGGAAGCTTCTTCGAAGGATTGCTCTTTCTTTTTGCACGTTCCGCCGCCGCAGCCTCCTTCTGAGCTAAACGATCTTTCAGCCACTCCTCGTGTTCCGTGTTTGACATCGTGTGAAAGAGTTAGGACCTGTTGTGGCGCATATTGTCGAGCGCCCATGTGTACTCGATGATGAGGACAGGTATCCATTGCGGCTCATTGTAGACGACGAACATAATGATGCCGAAGACCACGGCAACGGTATTCACGATGAAAAACACGACGTCGAACCATTCCTCGTAGCGGGAGGTCTTTTCGTTGTTGGTAAGTACATCAACCAGCTTTTGAGATTCATACGGAGAGTATATCAGTCACGGAGCGACGAGCACAGAGGCCGGGCGAATCTTCATGATACCTCCATCATCCATCCAGCAGAATGCCTATCTATATGGTTGAATACATCGTCGAGCGCACTTCTTACTATCCGGGGACTTTCGTCCTGCGGGTCGTCGATACCATAATCGGCATCATCGAGGCGATGCTCGGCCTCCGGCTCATACTGCAGCTTCTCGGCGCCAATCCCGCGTCGCAGTTCATCGCATGGGTATACGGCATAACCGACAGCCTCATCGGACCGTTTGCGGGGGCTTTCCCCGCGCTCATGCTTGGCGGATTCGTGATCGAATTCACGACCATCTTCGCGATGATCGGCTACGCCATCATCGGCTGGCTCATCATCCGCCTGTTGTCATTTCTGTTCTCGCACCTCTAAAAGGCCGGCCTCCGCATATCCGACGTCACTATTTATTTCAGACTTTCTTTTTCTGCTTTTTTGATCTCCCCGGCTCGCCTCGTTGAAGCCTCCGGCGTAGCGCGGGCCAGCAGATGGGGCACGGACCGCTACCTTGAAACCGGTGCCTCCGACTACACTTCTTCCAGACAGCTTTCTTCTTCATGCTCCTTCGTACGCTTTCTGCAGCCCCGAGATGTCGAACTTTTTCATTTTGAGGAACGCTTCCGTCACGCGCGCGAGCGCTTTCTTGTCTTTCGTCTTCACCATCTCGTTCATCGCCGTAGGAACGATCTGCCACGAGACACCGTACTTATCTTTGAGCCAGCCGCATTGCTCCGATTCGGGGACGGCCGAGAGCTTTTCCCAGTAGTAATCTATCTCTGCCTGATCATCACAATTCACAATAAATGATACGGCTTCGTTGAAGTCAAAGCGATGCTCGCCTGCGCTGTCCATCACGGCTAACCATGTGTCCAATAACTTGAAGTCGGCAAACATCACCGTCCCCTCTTGGCCGGCTTCCGAGCCGGCAGGGTATTTCATCATCGCACCCATTTTCGATTCCTTTCCGCCCAAGGCGTGCGCCCTAGGCCCATCAGCCTTGGGCTGAGATCCGCCTTGGGCGGAGAATACGGAGAGATAGAAATTGACAGCTTCTTCCGCCTTCCCGAATTTTTTTCCAACGAACATCATGGCGGGTACGATTTCCGGTCGCTCATCCCCTTCGGGATTTGTGAGAATAAGCTGCCACGAAAGGCCATACTTGTCCTGTATCCAGCCGTAGCGCTTACTGAAGGGATACTCGCCGATCTCCATCAAGACTTTCCCGCCCTCCGCCAATTTCTCCCACACTTTATCAATCTGTGCTCGCGCAGACGGGCCCGCCCCGTTAGAGGACGAAGTCTCTCTAACGGGGTCGAAATTGACGATGAAGGATATCGCAGGAGTGAACTTAAAATACGGCCCCGCGCTGATGGCCATGAACGATTGGCCGTGGAGCTCGAAGCTAACGATGTCGCAATCGCCCGACGGCGTGCCCGTTATGGTCGTCGTGTTCGTCACTTTTGAATTGTCAAAAAGGGAGGTATAAAACGCAGCCGCTTCTTTCGCCTCCTTATCGAACCACAAATGCGGGGTAATCTTTTGAGCCATGTGATTTTGCGAAATCGTGCCGCGCAATCGATTCTGCAGAATCGTGTCGCGTACTGTCCATTATAACGCGACCTAGAGTGCGGCTTTCCTCCAGTATACCTCGCTATATAAGAGAGCTGTGAGAATGTAATAAATGGGTGTTCACTGCGTCGTAGGTAAAGAGTAGCTGCCCAAGGGGCAGCTACATGAGGTATACTTACCTCTATATTAGTAGCCAAACTAAGCATATTAATTCTATGATTCACCCAAGATTGCTCGCTTCGTCTGCCGCGATGGCGCTCGTGCTATCGTTCGCATTCGTAGGCGCAGCTTCTGCATTAACAGTTACGTGCAGTGGCGCTCCAACAGCCACGAACATAACATGGACAGGATCGGCATCAGGCGGCATCGCGCCGTTCTCTTTTTTGTGGGGTAACGGCAGTACGTCAACCTCGCAAACGATCGCTGTTGCGCCGGGGACATACTCGATGGCGCTCGAGGCGACCGATGCCTCCTCGACGGTAGCAACGACGACCTGTGCGGCGACGGTGGCCGCGACCTCGACCCCCCCGGCTGATGGTCTCGCTGCTCAAATTCAGGCGCTCCTCAATCAGATCAATGTACTCAAGGCGCAAATCCTGGTCCTCATTCAGCAGGCGGGAGGTGGGGGCACAGCGACATCGACGCCGCCATTTCCGCCGGGATGTTTCGTGTTCAACAAAGACCTGAAGCACGGCGACGGTGGCGACGACGTGAGGGAGTTGCAACGTACGCTTGCAAGCGATCCCTCGATCTTCCCGCCGGACCTCATCACGGGCTTCTTCGGGCCACGAACAGAGCAGGCACTTATGAAATTCCAACGTAAATTTGGCATCCGATCGACAGGTTTCTTCGGGCCTCTGAGCCGTGGATTCCTAAAAGAAAACTGCGGCAAAGCGGATACTGATCACGACGGGGTTCGGGATTCGGAAGACAGCGATGACGACGATGACGGTACGCCGGATGTGGAAGACTCACACCCGCACAATCCAAATATCGCTACATCGACGAACATCAAGAGCGTTGATCACGGCAACCGTGGTGAAAATGGAAAAAAGGGTGAGAGCGACAATAAGGGAAAGGGAAATTCGGACGATGGCGATGATGAGTCGGACGACGACTAAATAGCATAGCATCGCACAAAAAACCACCGCACTGCGGTGGTTTTTTGTTGCCCGCTTTTATCGGCGCAGTGCGCTTGCGGGCTTCTGGGTAGGTTATACTGGAGGCATTACATCTTAATAATCATCATCATGAATAAACTCCTTTTGTGTAAGTGTTCCGATACGTGGCGTGACTGGGCGCCGCTCGTTTTGCGTGTTGCCTTGGGTAGCGTGTTTGCGTGGCATGGCTACGATAAGATCTTCACGACGGGACTCCCCGGTGTTTCGGGCTTTCTCGGGAGCTTGGGAATTCCCCTGCCCGAGGTAATGGCCTACATCCTCGCCTACGGCGAGCTCATCGGCGGTATTTTCCTCATCGCGGGTTTTTTGACGCATTGGGTGGCGAAGTTCGATGTCATCGTCGCAGTCGTCGCCTTCTCCACAGTCCACATGTCAAAAGGTTTTTCCGTCGCAGGCGGCGGCTACGAGTACATCATGCTCATCTTTGCCGCTGCGGTGTCGCTTTTGATAACTGGCGCTGGCAAGTACTCGCTTGATGCGATGTGGTTCAACAAAAACAAAGACTCGAATTAGCGAGTGGAACGAGTACAGGGTACCGAGAAACGGGGTCAGACATGCTCCGTAGAAAACATATCAGTATCTCAGAATGAGCACATTGAAGGTAAATAGTCGGAGCATGATCTCGCGCATCTGCGACCAGTAGGTTC
>MFKT01000024.1 GCA_001781125.1 Candidatus Kaiserbacteria bacterium RIFCSPHIGHO2_01_FULL_53_29 | reverse complement strand
GATATGCCGCCACGGTCGTTTGCGCAATTACAGGTGCCCGTTACAATGCAACTAATCGTTTAGAGTATGGTGTCCGAAAAAAGCGGGGCGGCGCATTACGAAACAATGAAAACGACTTTTATAACAAAAGCCTCAGGAGAGCGAGAGGCATTTTCTGAAGCGAAGTTACGCCGGTCTCTTGCACGTTCTGGAACATCTCCAGAGCATATTGAGGCGATTGTCGAAGGCGTTACCGCTGGACTTCGGGAAGGTATGACGACGAAAAGTATCTACGCCCGCGCTTTCTCGCTTCTGCGCCGAAAGGAGCGACCTGCAGCCGCCCGATATCACACAAGGATGGCACTTATGGAACTTGGGCCCAGTGGTCATCCGTTTGAAAAGTTCGTGGGTGAGCTTATGAAAACCCAAGGATTTTCGACTGAGGTTGCAGTGGTCGCTCAAGGCAGATGCATCTCACATGAGCTCGACGTAGTGGCACATAGGGGAGAAGAGCATGTCATGGTCGAGTGTAAATTTCATAACCATCCTGGTATAAGATCCGATGCAAAAGTCGCGCTCTACGTGCAAGCTCGATTTGAAGATATCGAGAAGCGTTGGAAAGCTGAACCGGGACACGGAACTAAACTTCACGCGGTTTGGCTTGTAACTAATACGAAACTCACCATTGATGCGGCACACTATGCCGAGTGTGTCGGTATGCATGCTATCGGTTGGAATTATCCGACTGAAAGCGGCCTGCAAGATCTCATTGAGAAATTTCGACTGCATCCCGTCACATGCCTCACTACGCTCACTCGTTTCCAAAAGCAAGAACTTCTTCGGCTAAAAATCCTGCTTTGCAAGGACATTCTCAATAATGGAAATATTTTGAAAAAGATTGGTCTGAGTGATGTGCAGGCAAATAAAGTGCTAGAGGAGATACATAATATTTATGCATCAAAGTAATCACAAGCACGAATTACATAGTGCCGAACAGTACACCTGTCCGATGCATCCGAAAGTTGTGAAAAATGTGCCGGGCAAGTGTCCGGGATGCGGGATGGATTTAATTCTCAAAACCGCATCGGCAAGAGGAAGCGCCGAGGAGCACGCTGAGCATAACATGTTGAAGATGAGTCACAGGGATCACGAGTCTGCCATGACAAACCCCCAAATGGCAAAGGCGATGGAGGAAGATATGCGCAGACGCTTTTTGATCTCACTCATTCTCTCCGTCCCCATTTTTCTCTACTCACCTGTCGGGATCAACTTTTTTGGTCTTAACCTCCCGACCCCCATTCCCGCGAATTGGATTCTTCTCATACTTACAACCCCTATCGTTTTTTGGACTGGCTCAATTTTCATAACTGGGACGTACTACTCACTCAAAGCCCGCAAGCTCAATATGGCGGTTTTGATCGCCACGGGCGTCTTGGCGGCATACCTCTTTAGCGTACTGCTCACGCTCATCCAACCTGCGAGTGAAACGTTCTACGAGGCCGCGGCGCTTCTCGTCACGTTCGTACTTTTCGGCCATTGGATGGAGATGAAAGCCCGCAAGGGGACGTCGGATTCACTACGTGCTCTTTTTGACCTCGTGCCGCCGAAAGCAACAGTGATTCGCGGTGATAAAGAAATGAGTATTTCGAGCGCAGAAATAATCAAGGGCGATACCGTGGTACTGCGCCCCGGCGATAAAGTCCCCGTGGATGGCGAAGTTATAGAAGGCGGGACATCAATAGACGAATCGTTAGTGACCGGCGAGTCCATCCCCGTCTCCAAAACGAAAGGAGACAAGGTCGTCGGAGGTTCGGTCAACCTCACGGGCGCGATCAGGTTTAAAGCTACCAAAGTTGGCTCTGATACCGTGCTTGCCCAGATCATCAAGATGGTAGAAACCGCGCAAAACTCGAAAGCACCTGGTCAGCGCATCGCTGATGTGTGGGCTGGGCGGCTCGTCGTTGTCGCGGTCGGCTCTGGAGTTGCGGCCTTTGTAGGCTGGTACTTCTTCGGCAATGCCGGTCTTCTGGGGGCGCTTACCTTTGCCGTCTCGACCGTCGTCATTGCGTGCCCTGATGCTCTCGGACTTGCGACACCGACCGCCGTTGCAGTTGGAACGGGTTTAGGAGCAAAACACAACATCCTCATCAAGGATGCCGCGACGCTTGAGAATACGTCGAGATTGACCGCGATTGTGCTCGATAAAACTGGAACTCTGACAGAGGGAAAACCAAAAGTCACCGAGGTCGTTGGTGTTTCCGGACATGACGCGAGTGACGTACTCGCTTATGCAGCGGCAGTGGAGCGAAACTCGAATCATCCCATCAGTCTCGCTATCATTGAGGAAGCAAAGAAGCGAAACGTGGTGATTGAGAAAAAGGTGGAGAAATTTGAATCACTTGGCGGCCTGGGTGTCCGTGCTCTTGCTGACGGCAAAGACGTCATTGCAGGGACAGAGCGTCTTATGCAGCAGAACAACATCGATCTCTCGCCGCTCAAAAATGAGATTGACCGACTACTCAGTACGGGGAACACAATCAGCATAGTGGCCATAGACGGCAAGGTCGCAGGAGCAATCGGCGTCGCCGACATGGTGCGCGAATCCGCGCAAAAGGCGGTATCAAAACTCAAAGAGATGGGCTTGGAAGTAGTCATGATCACTGGCGACCATGAGCAGGTCGCCAAGGCGGTTGCGGACCAACTCGGAATCGAACGCTACTTCGCGCAAGTGCTTCCAGAGGAAAAAGCGAAATATGTGAAAAAACTCCAAGACGAGGGGAAAAATGTGGCGATGGTCGGCGATGGCATCAATGACGCACCCGCCTTAGCGCAGTCAGATATCGGCATTGCGATAGGTGCTGGCACCGATGTGGCGATCGAGACCGGCAATATTGTGCTCATGAAATCCGATCCGTACGACATTGTCGCGGCTATTCGCTTGAGCAAGGCAACCGTCACCAAAATGAAGCAAAACCTATTTTGGGCAGCCATTTACAATATGCTCGCAATCCCTGTCGCCGCCGGAGTCTTTTACACGTGGCTCGGCTGGTCGCTGCGTCCCGAAATTTCTGCGCTCCTCATGTCCGCCTCTTCAATTATCGTCGCCACGAACGCCGTACTATTAAAGCGGGTCGAACCGCACTTAAAAGACTAGTATGTGTTTTTCGGCAGCAGCGAGTTTTGCAGCAGCAGGGACGCTCGGCGCAGCGGGTGGTTTAACGTTGGTTAAGATCAAAAAGAAATCCGAACTGCCTTTTGCTAGTATTCCACTTCTCTTTGGGATCCAGCAAGCGATCGAAGGGGCTGTCTGGGTTTCTTTTGGTGCCCCCGTTGTGAACACTGTAGCCACGTATGCGTACTCGATGTTCTCCCATGTGCTGTGGCCGATATTCGTGCCGTTCTCGGTTTTGATGCTAGAGACAGATCCGACTCGGAAGAAAATCCTGCGTTTGTTTTCGTTTATCGGTCTTGCGATCGGTCTGTATCTCCTTTATTTCATTATTGCAGCTCCGGTCACCGCCCAAATCGTCAATCAAAGCATTGCCTACAATTCCCCACACTTGTACGCAGCCCTCGTGATGGCCCTTTACCTCGTGGCAACGTGTGGAAGCTGTCTCGTGTCGAGTCATAGAATCGTCAATATGTTCGGATTCGTTCTATTCGTTTCTTTCGCGGTTGCGGCGTGGTTCTTTGCCGATACGTTCTTCTCGGTCTGGTGCTTCTTCGCGGCGACCCTGAGCATCATCGCGTACTGGTATTTTCAAAGTAACTCTGTGGGCGCAGAGCCCGGTCGTAGCGGAGTGTAATTAAAAAGGATAATCACTAACAAAAAATATATGAAACCATCAAAATTGATGCATGTCGGGAGTGTCATCGTCGGATTTATCGGAGTCGTAACTTTCCTCATCACCGTGTTTGGGAGCGCTGAAGCGATGTTCGGTATCACGAAAGCGGACGCGCTCGCATGTGCAGCCATCCTCATTCTCATTGCTATTTGGACTCAAATCGCAACAATCCACCACATGATGCTCGAAAAGAGGGGGGAGCTCATCTAACGGTTCAGAATTGTATTCCTTCGTCGCAAAACGCTATACCCACCATCAACGATATGAGAATTGACATCAAGACGGACGGAATAGAAGTTACCCAGCAGATGAGGGAACGGCTCGATTGGATTTGCTCGAAGCTGGAAAAAATGGCGGATGCCAAGGACCCCGATATGCTTCACTGTGACTTCGTCGTTTCCAAGATAGAGGGTAAAGAAGGTGAAAACGAATTCCGGGCGGAGGTTACTTTCTTCGATGGTTCCGGCCAGGCCCATCGTGCAATCGCGATCGCTGAGAGCCCACTAGTTGCGCTCGACACCGCGCACGACAAAATTGAGCGAGAGTTCTTCCAGGAGCAGCGCATACATCGAGACAAGCAGAAAATTAAAGATTTCACCGTCCGTCGCGCGGAACTTATAAAAAAACGTAAGGCGGATCTTATGAAGAAGTATAAGGAGGAGCCTCCAAGAGCGCACCGCGGAGATAGTAAGGACGATGACTAACGGCTCGGTCGAAGCCGGATTTATAAGAATAATTAGTAAGAATTAATATGACTCATGTAACTAATTCAATGAATATGAAACTGTCAAAAGCGATGCACGTCGGGAGTGTTATCGTCGGATTCATCGGTGTCGTTTGGTTTTTAATCGCTGTTTTTGGGAGTCCTGAAAGCGCGTTCGGGATTACGAAAATGGACGCACTCGCGTGCGCAGCGATCCTTATTCTCATTGCCATTTGGACACAAATAGGGACCATTCATCACATGATGCTGGAGAGGCGCGGTGAAATTATCTAATGGACTGATCTACATAACCTATGTCATGCTAAAAATGACGGGCAACAATTGGTACGTAATCACCGGAGGACCAAGTTCCGGCAAAACGACGACTGTTGACTTGCTCAAAGGGCGCGGATATAAGACCACTATTGAGCATGCGCGGCACTATATCGACACGCAGCGTGTCGCCGGGAAGACAGTCGAGGAGATCAGAAAAAATCAAGCTGCATTTCAGCGCGGCGTTCTTGATATGCAGATTGCTCAAGAGCAGGCGCTTTCGCCCGGTGATGTTGTATTTCTCGACCGCGCCATTCCCGATGCCCGCGCATATTATCGGTTTCTCAATCTATCCGAGGATGAAAAACTGTCGGAAACAATGCGCGAGATTTCGTACAAAAAGATATTTATTCTTGATCCACTGCCCTTAACACAAGACTACGCTCGAACGGAGGATGCGACAGCACAGAAAGAGATACACGAACTGCTTACGGAAACGTACGGATCGCTCTCGTTTCCGGTAGTTCACGTTCCGGTATTGCCGTCTGGTGAGAGAGTCGATCTCATCCTAAAGAATTTATAGGGCAGCGCTAACAAGGTATAGTGTAGGTATGAGCACGATCAAGAAATTCCTCCTGTACATAACCAACAACGAGGAGACGTCGCGGCATGAAGAGTGGTTCGACATCGCTTTTTTTGTCATCAATACGCTCGCTGTTGTTTTGGGAGGCGCGTACTTCATCTATATCGGCGAGTGGCAGTGGATACCTTTTCTCATCATCGAATACACGTGGGCAGTCGACACGATGCGCCACAACAGGCCGTAACGTTGCGACCTTCGGACACGATGACCCTTCGTTGTGTTAATCTGATGGCGTGAAGGAAACTCTTGCGGTAATTGCCGCCACAACTCTGCACTCTATCGCCATGATCACGACCAATACTCTGATGACGATACTAATACTTGCGCGCAAAAATAAGAAAAAGGTAGTATGATGGTAGTGTATGGCAAAACGAAAGGCGCCGGGAACAACGGGGAAAGGAAAGTTTTATCGCATCGAAGTACGACCAAAGAGCGATTTTAAGGTGTTCCGCATCCAAGACGTGGGGAGGAAAGGCGGCCTTGAGCGTCTTGCTGGGAAACGCGCAAGCGGAAGCTGGGATACTGTGAGTTGGCTTGTGAGCAAAGATGATGCGCACACCGAGCGTGGAAAGCTCGTCATTGACGATAAGAAAGCGAGGACTGCTTTGAAACAAATTCGCGGGCCTATCGTCCACGTAAAGGGCGATGTCTTCAGGGCTCATCCGGCGCGCAACATCCCCGAGCGCGAGAAGCCAACGCTGGCGATGCGCCGAGCGCAAAAAGCAAATATCAAAAAAGCTCAAAAGGCTCGAAGGAAGAAATAAGAATAGAGCATTGTTTGCCCGCGAGTGGTAGTATGAGCGCATGGACATGGAAGAATCGCACGCTCGTATAGACGCCTTAGCATTCCTCAAACGCCATAGGACTGGAGTGCTTGCCACAGTCTCCAAAGAATGGGAACCGCACGCAAGCGCGGTGCATTACACGGCCGATAATGAGTTCAATGTGTATGTTCTAACTCTTATGAGCAGTCGCAAATACGCGGCGCTCTCCGCGCATCCGGGAGTAGCATTTACGGTTTTGACGGAGGACGTACCTCAAACACTTCAGATGGAAGGGGTGGCGATGGATATTTCACTCTCCGAGGATGCAAAGGGCAAGAAAGACGAGCTGTTTGAAGTCTTGAACAAAAACCCTTTTTTCTACGCGCCGATCACGAAGCTTGACCCGGCGACATCTGCGGTCATTTGGATTCAACCTAAATGGATACGATGGGCGGACTACGCGTTCGCAAAGACCGGGAATGACAGAGTGTTCAAGGAGATAATTATTGAAAAGTGAGATTGCATAAAGAAACAGTTGCAAAATTATTTGGCCGCGTAACAACCGCGTGGCGATTCGTTTACGAATCGCTTTACGCGGGTAAAATAGTCTTATGACCAAAAAACAGGTTGCCGGTGGTGTGGCCCGCGCTACGCCGAAGGCTCCGGCGAGGCGAGTACATAAAGTGCCGGAGGATCTACGAAAGGCGCTTGTTTCAGCACCTGCGGCGCGGGCAGTATGGGAAGATATTACGCCCCTCGCGCGCAATGAGTGGATCTGCTGGGTCATCTCTGGCAAGAAAGCGGAGACGAGGGGTATCCGTATCGAGAAGGCACTCTCGAAGCTTAGAGGCGGCATGCGCCGCCCCTGCTGTTGGGCCGGCTGTATTCATCGTTGAAAGCGCCGCCCCCTAATGTTTTTCAAGAGTAAAATGCACTTATGGAGAAAGTCTTCATCAAGAACCGTAAGGGGCAGCGCATAGCGGCCATCGTCGAAGACGCGACCCCGCAAAAGGGCCTCGCGTTTGTCTCTCATGGTCTTGGAAGCTCCAAGGATTCAGGACGCATAAAACTTATCGCCGGCGCTTTTCTCAAAAAAGGATTTACAATCGTTCGGTTTGATACGACCAATACCTACGGTGAAAGTGATGGAAAATATGAGGAGTCGACATTCACTAATTACTACGAAGACCTCGAAGACGTTATTGAGTGGGCACGAACTCAACCATGGTTCCAAGAACCGTTCGCCCTAGCAGGTGTAAGCTTTGGTGGCAAAGCTGTCACTCTCTACGCAGAACGACACCCAGAACGAGTTCTCGCTCTCGTACCAATCGCTACAGGAATTTCGGGAACATTGCGTATCGAAGCAAGCAATCGCCGGGATCCAAACCGCATACAAAGATGGAAGGACTCAGGTTGGAAAGAAGAAAACAGTTCTACGTTTCCTGACCGTGTATATCGTCTGCCGTGGGCGCACATGGAAGACGACTTGAAATACGATACGCTGAAAGAGGCACGAAAACTCACGATGCCCGTTCTACTGATTGTTGGAGATAGAGACGGGAGAACGCCACCAGATCATGTTCGACAGCTCTACGAGGCAATCCCCGACGGCAAGAAGGAGATGCGTGTTCTAGAAGGAGCCGAGCACGTGTTTAAAGAAGATCTCTTCCCCATCGTGGAACAAACCATATTCAAGTGGATCGATACACTGTTCTAGCGATTTTATTTTCATGGGCACCCTCCTCTTTGGCGCAGGGTTTGGGCGACCAAAGGCTATCCTTTTACCCCTAAAAATGGTATACTGTGACCATGAAGAAGACATCTCAAATTCAAAAGGAAGGTAACCGCAGTTATACCATTGGTCGCGATGCATTTGCCAAAATCAGTGCTGTTGAGGGTATCTATCTGACCAAGGAGATGCACAAGGATTTTCAAGCATTTGAGCAAAAAGGCCTCTCCCATCAAGACCGCCGTGAGGCAATTTCCAAGAAGTACGCTCACTGATTTCGGCCTATGTACGATGCGGTAATCGATTCCTACTGCTACGAAGGAACGACGGTCCTAAAGAACATACCGGACATCCACGATCAAGCAGCACTCGATGCGTTTGAGGCCGCTATAACCACGGAGCGCTCTGATGAGCCACTACCAGAAGGAAACCTCGACGTCGCTCATTACTACGCCATCCATCGTCATCTCTTTCAGGACGTATACGAGTGGGCGGGAGAAATCCGCACAGTTCGCATCAGCAAAGGCGGAAGTGCTTTTTGCTATCCCGAATATATTGAGCAAGAGATGCAGACACTCTTCGACGACCTTAAGAGTCAAAACTATCTCCAAGGACTTTCGGCCGATGAGTTTGCAACTCGTGCAGCGCATTTTTTGTCGACACTCAACGCGGTACACCCTTTTCGTGAGGGCAACGGCCGGGCACAGACATCCTTTCTCCTTCTGCTTGCCGACCGTGCTCTGCATCCGCTCAACTTAGACAAACTCGTTCCTGAACGCTTTATGGAAGCAATGGTAGCCAGTTTTGAAAGAGATGAGGAGCAACTAGCCTCGGAGCTTAGAGGGCTTTTAAAGTAATCATGAGCTTCGAAATGCAAAGATGTTACTCGACATATATCCGCAGGGTGTGGATAACGATAATAATATATTGACAAACGATAAATGTAGATTAACATTAGATCAATGAAACAAGGATCAACACTTTTCTTGAAGTCGGTGATTTATTCTCTGGGGCTCGTGGCGCTCGGAGTTTGCGTGATCATCGGAGGGGTAAGCATATCGGGAAATGCAGGAATATATCTCCCTATACTGATCGGTTTACTTATAACGGCTATACCGTTTTTCATCTCCCTCTATCAGGGCTTGCAACTTTTAAACTACATCGATCGGAATACTGCTTTTTCGGATCAATCGGTAAAGGCGATACAGAATATTAAATATTGCGCATTCACGATCAGCACACTCTATGCCGCGGGCATGCCTTACGCAATTTACGTAGCAGATAAAGTCGACTCTCCCGTTGCCGTAATCGACGGATTGTTCTGGATTTTTGCGTTTGCGGTGGTAGCTGTCTTTTCTGCAGTGCTTGAGAAGCTCCTCCAAAAAGCCATCGATATTAAATCCGAAAACGACCTCACTGTTTAAATATATGGCAATTATCATCAACATCGATGTGATGCTCGCGAAGCGGAAAATGAGCGTTACGCAGCTTACGGAGAAAGTCGGAATCACGATGGCCAATGTTTCCATATTGAAAAACGGAAAAGCGCGTGCGATCCGGTTTTCGACATTGGCGGCCATCTGTAAAGCCCTGGAATGTCAGCCGGGAGAATTGTTAGAATTTAAAAAATAGTATGAGCCAGTACCTCAAAGTAATTGCAGTAATCGTTATCGTCGTCGGCTGCTATCTGGGTATCCGATACGTCGGCTCGGTCATCCACTACAACGCCGTCCAACCGGCGGAGGACGCGCCGCCGCCGATCCGCTTAGTTGGAGACCTCGGCTTTTACCTCACGGGCGGTTCGCTCCTCCCACTGTGGAATCACGACGCGACGACAGTTATGAAAGTAACCTGGAACATCGAGAAGGCGAATCCCGCTCTCACGAGCGCGGACGACTTCCACTTCTACGAGCAGAAGATCGCAGCCGATGTCACGACGCTCGACGGTAAGACGAAACGATACGATCTGGGCACGGCAATGGTTTGCACCAGCAAAGAGATGAACGAGATCGAGGGCCACAAGATCATGTTCGGCAAAGTGGACTGTTACTATGCTCTCACCGGCACCCAATTCGCAGCGTTCATCCAAAAGGGCGGATTCCGCATAGAGCGCTATGACGAGTCCGCAAAAGACGGTAGCATAAAAACGAGTGTCTTGGTGGAAATCTAAAGTGCGGTGGCGCTTGTTCAGATGTTAGTTCCAGTAGTTGCGCTTTTTATCTGGCCAGCCAATGCCTCTTGGGGCAATGCGGGCGTTATCGGCGTGTTCGTTTTCAATTCCATTTTCGCCGTACTGTTTGCCGTGTCGGGGTTGCTTTTTTTACGCGCGAGCGCCACGCCAAAGGAGTCTGTGATGCAATAATTCATCCGTTCCAGACGTTGTCCCAGACGGCCAGTAAGACAACTCTTTCGCAAGACGGAGTCGAACATCGTCCCACGTTCGGAGCAAAACATTTCAGCATAAATTCCTTCACGCTTGATATATAGAGATATCCGCGGGATACTGGAAGTGTCGAAGTTATTTGCTCCTTAATAATCTATAAACAACATGAAAACAATAAAATGTTCTCAAGTCGGTGGTGGTACATGCACCTTCGAGGCTTCCGGCGAGACCGCCGATGAAGTGCGAACAAAAATGGGTGAGCACGCGCAGGTGGCTCACGCAGACATGGTTGCAAAGGCCACACCTGAAAGCATGGCTGAGTGGAATACGATGTTCGATAAGTTGTGGGCAGAAACAGCCAGCGCATAAAGCGTTGCGCTACTGTTCCAAAAATGCCCCGGCTGGGGCATTTTTGGTTGGTCGTGAGGAACGGGAAGATCTACCGCATAGGGACGGATGTCCCCGGCGAGCTTGAAGCGGCATTGCAGCGGGCCATGCGCTCACGAAGTTGAGCCGCCTCACAAGGAGGTATACTTACCTCATTATTAATCACCCTTAATTTCTATGAATATTTTCAGCAACAGTACATTCACGTGGTGGCAGATCGGGCTGTTTAAGCTCTCGGTCCTAACGTTCGGCATCGCTATTGGAGCATACTGGCAAGACGTATTTCTGCCATACTTTACGGCGCTTCTGGCAGTTGCCGTTGTGAGCGGACTGTACATCGCGTACGTCTACTTCAAACAGCACTAACAAGGTCGAGTTTGGTTTTAGGAACCTCTCTGGAGGAGTGTTTGAGACGCGTCAAAGAACCGACGCGTGGGAAGTTTCGTTACTCACAATTTTGTTATACTCACCGTATGAACATCCAGAAAGAAGCAAAGAAACTTCTGGAGAAGAATCGGCGGATAACCGGCGAACATCAGTACACTATCCCCTCAGAGGAACACTACCCCTACCAATGGCTGTGGGATTCGTGTTTCCACGCCATTATCCTTGCACAGTATGATCCGGAAGCAGCCCGGGCGGAGCTGCGTTCGCTCCTCTCCAAGCAATTCAGGGACGGTATGGTGCCGCATATTATCTACTGGTTGCCCGGAATTCTGCATATGTTCCGGTGGGGCGTCGAAGGGACGAGCTCGCTCACGCAACCGCCAATGATCGCATATGCAGCGTGGGAAATTCATCGCCGCAACCCCGACAAAGCATTCCTCGAATCTATCTATCCTGAACTCCTCTCCTACTACCGTTTTCTCATAGAAAAGCGAGATCCGCGTGACCACCACCTCATCGGCATCATCAATCCGGACGAAAGCGGTGAAGATAATTCGCCTCGATTCGACGCGCCGCTTTCCGCTTTGCACGATATTTCGTACAAAGAACATCTCGCGCTCCGCACCAGGCTCGTTGACGCAAACACCGAGTGCAATTTCGATGCGGAGACGTGCATGCGCAACTATTTTTGGGTCAAGGACGTCCCTTTCAACGCCATACTCGTCGAAAATTTACGAGCACTCGGACATATCGCCTCCTTCCTCAAGCATGGCGATGGCGAGCACTTCGCCAATCTTCATGCCGGGCTTATCGCGAACGCTATGCGTGAGCGCTTGTTTGGGGGCGGCTTGTACTGGTCGGCCGCCGGCGCGAACTACACGCTGCTCAAAGTCGCGACGTGGGCGCACTTTGCGCCGCTCTTTGCCGGTCTGTATTCGGAGGAAGAGGCCGAGCATGTCGTACGTACACACTTGCTTGATCCCGAGACTTTTTATGCCCCGTTTGGTATACGAACGGTTTCCAAAAAAGAGCCGTCATATCGTGCGGAAGGGTATGCCGAGGGCTTCTCCTGGCGCGGTCCCATATGGATGCTGTCGCACTGGCTCATCTATCGCGGCCTTCTGCGGTACGGATACAAGACCGAGGCGGCTGACATTCGTACTAAAAGTATCGCGCTTCTGGAAAAATCGGGTTTTCGGGAGTGCTTCAATCCGGAAACGGGGGAAGGGCAGGGCGCAAAGGGGTTTACGTGGGGCGCATTGGTCTTGGATATGAATGATGAGTGAAGTCTTCAGAAGTGCGCGAACGTCTCTAGAATAGTATCGACATCCCGACGCGTTCGCACAAAGAAGCGTGCCGCGCTGCCGCGACGCGCGCCTACTCGTATCGTAATGCCGCGCGGAAGTGCTCGGAAAGCGTCTTCATCGGTCGTGTCGTCACCGATGTAGATAGGCACTGCTTTTGCAGGCGCGCACGTGCGAGCGAGACGCACCGCGTCCCCCTTGGTACGGCTCTTGAGAGGTCGCACGTTGAATAGGAACTCGTCTCCTTCGGCGACATCAAGCTGGCGTCCGAATTTCTTGGCTATGCGTTCGGTTTCTTTTCTGAATTGGGCAACGCGCGAACGTGCGAGACCGCGAAAATGTACACTGAAAGTCAACTTCTTATCCTCGACGACAACGTTGGGGTATCGCTCGCTAAGCTCTTCAAAAGCATTGAGCGCAGCGCGCATACTCTTTCGCACAGTGGAAGAGAATTTCTCGTGCCCGCGCTTCTTCCCCATACTCCACTCGACACCGTGATTGCCCGCGTACCATATGTCTGTAAGTCCGACGCGCGTGCGTACATCAGCGAGTGTGCGGCCGGAGATAACGGCGACACGACAGCGCCGCGCGCATGCTGCAAGCAGATGACGTGTGCGCCTCGACATGCGTGCCCTATGCGGACGCGCGACGATAGGCGCAAGAACGCCGTCGAAATCGAGCATAAGGACGTACCCGTGCTCTTTAATGCGGTTGAGGATCGCTTCCATCTGCGTGTCGACGTCTCTCATGCTATCCAAGCTGCGAGAGTGTTTTGATAAGTTCGGCTGACCAGCGATAGATGTTGTAGTCCCGAACAGACGTCCGCATCATTTTCATCCGTTTGTGCTGTTCTGTTTTCGGCATGGTGAGCGCGGTGTGGAGCGCTGCCGAAGTCTCCTCCGCGCTGTAGGGATTGATAAGAAGCGCCCCCTTGAGATCCCGTGAGGCTCCCGCGAACTGGCTCAGAACGAGCACTCCGGCCTCATCTCCGCGTGCAGCGGCAAATTCCTTTGCCACGAGGTTCATTCCATCGTGTAGCGATGTCACGAGGCATACATCGGCGAGTTGATAGAGATCGCGAAGTTCAGCGTGGCTGTAGCTGCGGCGCTCGAGTACGATCGGCTTCCACTCCCGCGTGCCGAACTTCCCATTGATCCGCTCCGTTTCGGCGGCAACAAGGTTCGCGTATTCACCGTACTTGTCGAGCGATCCGCGTGTCGGGGACGCGATCTGCAAAAGCGTGACCTTTCCACGGTACTGCGGATACGCATCGAGAAGGAATTCCAGGCCCCTGAAGCGCTCCGGGATACCTTTGATGTAGTCGAGGCGGTCGACACCGAGCAAGAGATTCTTACTGCGTATCCCGAGGTTCTCGAGAACGTCTGGATCAGGCCCTTCGGTCGCCTCCGCACTCCCAGGATATGCGATCGAGACGGGAAAGGGCTTTGCAAACGTCTGGTGGTCGTCATGAAAAACAGAGAAGTGTTCGAGGTCGATCCTCGACTCTACCTCATTTGCCACCGTATCCATGAAATTGTTGCAGTACTGTTGTGTGTGGAATCCGATGAGGTCCGCGCCCAACATGCCTTCAAGTAGTTCTTTGCGCCACGGACAGATGTTGAATTGCGCAGCCGATGGCCACGGAATATGCCAAAACATCGCGACCTGCGCATCGGGACGGCTCTTTTTTATGAGTGCGGGTACGAGCGCGAGATGATAATCCTGCACCAATACGATCGGCCGCTCGACATGGCGCACTTCTTCGAGAAACGTCTTGGCGAACAGACCGTTCACTTTACGGTACTCAAGCCAGTCCTCTTTTCTAAACTGCGGCCGCACATGTGCCATATGACAGAGAGGCCACAGGGCGTCATTGGAAAAACCGTTATAATATCCTTTGACTTCTTGGGGAGTGAGCCATACGCGCTTCAGAGTATATTTTGGCTCGTCCGGGGGGACCTTGAGCTTGCCTTCCGCATCCGCCGTTTCTTTGTCCGCGTCCCCGCTTCCATACGCGATCCATGTACCACCGCATGCCTCCATGACGGGCTCGATAGCCGTGACCACGCCGCCGGCGGGAACCCGCCATTCGATCTTGTTCTTTACTTTCGCATTAACGTACGGTTCGCCGTTGGAAAGTACGAAGATCGGCCTATCTTTTAGATACGCTTTGATGAATTCCTTGAGACGCTCCGCCGTCCATGGAGAGTCGATCTTTTCAAGTCGCATGCGGGCCTCTTCACTTGCCGAATGTCGTGCCTGATGCAAGCTCTTCGTGACCTTCGATATCTCTCCCGCAAGAGGCTCAAAGAAACTCGATCCCGACACCGTGTCGCTTTTCTCCCCTTTGCGGACCGACTGCAACGACTTGACCATTTTGGAGATCGAACGATGAAATACCCACCGTACAAGAACAAAGATAGCGCCGGCGAACACGATGACCTGGAAAAGCAGTCGGATCAGATTGTCGCGCCAGATGGTGCCGATGCTCTCGTCGATGTAGGTTGCATTCTGTACGACGGCCAGCGCCCCGACTACGCGCTCGTTCTCGTGGAGTGGCAACACGAATGTGTAGTACGTTTCTCCGTCGCGACGCACGAACGCTCCTTGCGGCTCGTCGCTATCCATAACATCCGTTATAAAGCGTGCGTCCTCGGGGAGTGGAATGTCTTCGGATACCGCGACAGCGATACCAGAATTATCAAACACACCCAATCCTGCGAGCCGTTCGCTGCTGACGAATCGGTCGATGACGCGCTGCACGGTGCTCGTCGCTTTTGTGTTGTACGATGGTTCGATACTCTCGGCGAGGCTGTCCGCAAGCACCTGGCTACGTGACTGTAGGCGCGACGTCAACTCGAGCTGTTCTTGGTTGGCCTGATTGAGGGCAAAAAGCCCGACTATGACCGTTACTGCGAGCACCGCGCCGCCCGTAACAAAGAGAACCTGCCGCATCCTTCGCATAGTACCCGCAAACATATCCCAGTTCAACCTTCAAAATTTATGCCCTACTCTTCAATGAGACATACTCGAACATCGTCCCAAGTTCGGAGCCCGATAGATTGGTGAACGAATCTCAGTACCAGACGCAATACCCCAATACTCCACTGAAGCCTCCTCATCGTGTCTTCATCATTTCCTCATGATTCGGTACGTATGCTGCAACTGTTAGCTGTGCTGCGCATGGTTATACATATGCATGGCTCAACTCGCCTCTAAGAAGAAAAATACGCTTAGTGCGATCGATATCTCGCGCTTCAATTCGCGGGAAGACAAACTCCGTTTCATGCTGGAATCGGCGAAGATCCTTTCGACGAAAGTGGATTTCCGCACATGGCTCCTCCAAAAAGCCAAATTGACCGTGCCTTCACTCGCCGACTGGTGCGCTATAGATGTGCTCGTCGAGCACAACGGCCTCGAACGTATCGCCATCATCCATCAGGATGAAAGAATGACCGAGTACCTCTTTGAGTTCGAGAAACGTTTTCCCACGACCGAAAAAAACTCTGCCGACCTCTACGAGGTCATACGGACCGGCAAGCCGCAATTCGTACCCGTCGTTACCGACGAGACGATACGGCAGGGCGCGCGCTCCCCCGAGCACCTCAAAGCGATGCAGCGCCTGGGGCTTAAATCACTCATGATTATTCCTATTTGCGCACGCGGCAAGACGCTAGGCGCACTCTCGCTCGGTTATGCAAAGTCCGGCCGCGTGTACACACAAAGCGCCTTCGAATTTTTCCAGGAATTCTGCAACGACCTCGGTGTCATCCTCGACAACAGCCGCCTGTCTGACGAGATATCCAAGCGCGACAAGGCCAAGGACCTCTTCCTCGCCTCACTCTCGCACGAGCTCCGCAATCCCTTGGCGCCCATCAAGAGCGCGCTCGAGCTCCTGAAACTGCGTGAGACCACAACCGACGTCCGGGAGGAACTCGACAACATCGAGCACCAATTCGACCACCTCGCAAAACTGCTCGGCGACCTGCTCGACGTCACGCGCTTCACGCAGGCCAAGATCGAGATCGTGCCGCACACGCTGGAGCTGCGCAAGCTCGTCGAGCGTTCACTGAAGGCGAACGATGCCCTGTTGCGCACATCGGACATCACGCTCCACTTTACGTACCCCTCGACTCCGCTCCCCGTGTGGGCCGACGACACGCGGCTTGAGCAGGCCGCCAGCAATCTCATCAACAATGCCGTGAAGTTCACGCCCTCCGGCGGCTCCATCTGGGTGGATCTCTCAAAGGAAGATGAATGGGCGGTCATGAAGATCCGCGACAATGGCGAAGGCATCGACCCCATCGATCTTCCTAATATCTTCGAGATATATTTTCAGGGACGCGGCAAGAACAACGCGAGCGGACTGGGCATCGGGCTTGCGCTGGTGCAAAAAATTGTGGAACTGCATAAAGGCTCTATAACGGCAAGGAGCGGAGGGAGAGGCAAAGGAAGCGAATTCGTTATCAAGCTTCCCATCACGGATATCATTAGTTTCGCGTCCGAGTCGGGCTCGGACAGGGGCGCGCAAAGGATGGATCAGCGCGTGCTCGTGGTGGATGACAATGCGCAAGCCGCGGACTCGCTCGTCAAGCTTCTCAACAAGCTCGGATGCCGTGCAGAAGCGCTCTACTCGGGCGCAGAGGTCCTTGCCCACAAGGGCCTTTCCGATTTCGATATCATTCTTCTCGACATCGGTATGCCGCACATGGACGGGTACAAGGTCGTTCGTGCCTTGCGCGCTCGCGGCATACCCCCGCCACCCGTTATCGCTCTTACGGGATACGGTCTTTTAGAAGACAAGCAAAAAGCGCTCGACGCGGGTTTCTCCGCGCACCTCACGAAACCAATCGGCATTAAGGAGCTGGTCGAGGTGTTCAGGGAGCTTTTACCCGTAACTGTGATTTGAGGGGAGCAGCAGAAAGGCAGGCGCCCCACACGGGGCGTTTTGCATTTCTGACCCCGCAGGATCCGAACCGGCGGAGCTATCTAAGTTCACTTCAGTGTAACCACAACATTTCCCTCAGAGTCTTCCTCTTCTTCGAATCTATTGAGGTACAGAAGCGGGGAGGCGAACATCATGTACACGATCTTGATGGCAAGGCCTGTGAATATTATATCCGACACGTCTGAAAAAGAGACAACGCCCAAAAATGCGATCGTGAAGAAGACCGCACTGTCGAGCAGCTGGGCGATCGCATTGCAGATGTTGGCACGCAGCCATAGATACCTCCCCCGCATCCGTTTTTTCAACGATAGGTAGAGGTACACGTTGAGACTCTGACTCAATGCGTACCCGCAGAGACTCGCGAGCGCGATACGCGGCACCGGACCGAAGGCAATCGCAAGCGCGTCGTTGAGTGGGGTGGTTACATCTGCGCCCGTAAGTGCGATGGTGATCCGGGCGAGTACGGAGAAAAATAACACGGCGATGATCCCGACCCAGATCGAATAAATGCCCTCGCGCCGTCCGAAGCGTTCTATCAGGAAATATGTGGCGAGAAAGACCGAAGCATAGAAGATGTTGCCGGTGTTCGTTGCGTGTCCGAAAAAGAATACGATCTTTCCACCGACGGCAGTGATGAGAATGAGAAAAACGATCATCACGCTGTACAAGCGCTCTTTGCCGAGTTTCCATCCGGCCACGACGAACGAAGCGCTGACCAGGGCCGTAATAAGGAGCAATAGTTCATTCATAGGGGAATAAGAAGATGAATTCTCTTGCACGGGTTGTTCGGAGTATACCAGTGCCGGCAGACAGTGCCATCTCATTGTTCATGATCGCTGCGTCCATTTTTGCTTTGCGCCTCGTGAATCTCAAAATCAGGCTGAATATGCTAGAATGCAGGTGTGGAATCCTTACTGAAGGCGGACATTTTCTTCTTTATATCCTCTGTGGCAACGGTCGTATTGGCGGTTTTGGCTTCTGTTCTCCTGTTTTATTTGATCAAAGCCGGAAAAAATCTTTACGCGCTTTCGGAGGCGCTCAAGGGCGGTTTCAAGGAGTCGGAAGAATTTGTCGCGGAACTTCGGGAGCGTTTGGAACAAACACTGGTTTTCCGGATCTTCTTCCCTCCGTCACGCAGAAGGCGGCGGGCTGCCGGCAAAGATGATAGTATCAAGAATAGTCATTAAAAGTACCCAATAATTTTTAAAAGTGTCGCGTTTTAAAGGATGGTACGCGACGTGATTTCACAAAATCATATGAAAAAGAAAACAGCAAGGAGTGGCGCGAATGCGGTGAAATTGGCAGTGCTGGGCGCGAGTCTTGCCACCGTGGCGGCGGGGGCTTATTTCTTTCTTGGACCGAAAGGAAAGAAACACCAGAAGCATGCAAGAGCTTGGGCCATCAAAATGAAGGGTGATGTCGTGGAGAAACTCGAGATGGCCCGTGATATCAGCGAGCCTGTCTATAACGAGATCATTGATTCCGTAGCCAGAACGTACGCGAAAGGGAAGAAGGCCAGCCACAAAGAAATAAGAGCGTTGAAACAGGATCTAAAAAAGCATTGGAAGACGATTAGCAGCTCCGCGCGAGCCGTGAAGCGCGAGGGGCTGAAGGGTGCCGGAAAAGTGGCAAAAAAAGCAAAACAATAAGTCCCAAAGTCACCCCACGTTCAAGGGGCGGGACAGCCCTCTCTTATACAAACCTCCGTATGAATACCATTCCAGACGTTTCGTCGCACGACGAGCCGCACTCCGATGCGTCGGGCTCGAAGCTCAATTGGTTGCGCGCCGCAGTGCTTGGCGCCAACGACGGAATCGTGTCTGTGGCAGCGCTTGTTGTCGGTGTTGCAGGGGCGTCCGATTCGGCGGGGTTCATTCTCACTGCGGGTATCGCAGGCCTTCTTGCGGGTGCCTTATCGATGGCCGTCGGCGAATATGTGTCGGTAAGTACCCAGCGGGACACCGAGCGCGCGCTGCTCGCGAAAGAGAAATGGGAACTTGAGAATGAAGCCGAGGCAGAATTGGAAGAGCTCACCGCGCTCTACCAGGCAAAAGGCCTCTCGCGCGCTACGGCTGAAGAGGTCGCCAAAGAGCTGACGGCCCATGATGCATTTGCGGCTCACGTGGACATCGAACTCCACATCGATCCGAACAATCTCACCAACCCCTGGCAGGCCGCTCTCGCTTCAGCGGCGTCTTTCTTTCTGGGAGCCGTGATACCCCTGATCGCGATCGTTCTCCCTCCACCATCGCTGCGCATCCCGATCACTTTTATTGCTGTCCTGTTTGCGCTGATGATCACAGGCTCGTTGAGCGCGCAAGCAGGCGGCGCCAATAAGACGCGAGCGACCATACGGGTCGTCGCAGGCGGCGCACTTGCGATGGCAATAACATTTGCTATCGGGAAACTCTTCGGTGTTGTGGGAATATAATGCTAAGGTGTCGTAGCTTCTCCAGTACCACCTGCCGGAGCCGGAAGGGTGACATTGATGTTAGTGTTGTCCGCCGGCGCTGGCGCTGCATACCCACCATAGTAGCGGTACCACAGGAAACCGCCCACGACGACGGCGAGGAGAACGATTACGGCAACGGCCCAGCCTGCGGCACCGCTGTCGTTTGAAGAAGGTGTATTTACGATTGTGTCTGCCATATAAAAATTCTTAAGGGAATAAGGCTTAACAATAGCGGTGGGCGAGTGAAGACATCATGAAGTTTAGGAAGGGACCAGACGTGCTCCGTAGAAAACATGCGATAATGGGCAGATGGTCACCACATCCAAGTCTCCGAAAGCGG
>MFKT01000023.1 GCA_001781125.1 Candidatus Kaiserbacteria bacterium RIFCSPHIGHO2_01_FULL_53_29 | reverse complement strand
AGGCGGCTAGATCTGGTAATCACGCCGCCAATTCTGCCTCAAAGTTCGACCTTCGAGGTGTTACCGATGTATCTCATCTTCTGCACCTCTTGTCTTCTTCAGTACTCGTTTCAAATAGTATCCTGTATGCGAGCCGTTGGTTTTTGACACTTCTTCCGGAGTTCCTTTCGCAACTATCTTGCCGCCGCGCATTCCCCCTTCGGGTCCCATATCAATGATGTAATCGGCACATTTCAATACGTCGAGATTATGCTCGATGGTGATGACGGTGTTGCCCCTCTCAACGAGCTTTTGCAAAATATCGATGAGCTTCGCCACGTCGTCGTAGTGAAGCCCGACGGTCGGCTCGTCGAGGAGGTAGATGCTTTTGGTAATGAATGGCCGGTAGAGTTCGGAAGCGATTTTCACGCGCTGCGCTTCCCCACCTGAAAGGGTGGTCGCACTTTGTCCGAGCTCAAGGTATCCCAGTCCAACATCAGATAAACTTTGCATCCGGTCCGTGACGGCGGGAATATCCTCGAAAAATGCAAGGGCTTCCTCGACGGTCATCGAGAGTACGTCGTGAATATTCTTTTTTTTGTATTTCACTTCAAGCGTTTCTTTCATAAATCGCTTGCCGTTGCACACGTCGCACGTCACATAGACTGTCGGAAGGAAATGCATCTCGACGGCGACAAGCCCGTTGCCCTGACACGCTTCGCATCGCCCTCCTTTTACATTGAAAGAGAAGCGACCAGGGCTCCACCCGCGCGCGCGTGCTTCTTCCGACATCGCGAACATGTCGCGGATATGCGTCCACGCTCCCGTGTAGGTCGCGGGATTGGAGCGCGGTGTGCGGCCTATCGGAGATTGGTCTATCAATATCGCCCGTCCGAGATACTCGGTACCTGTGAATTCTTTTGCGTTGTAAATTTTTGCCGTCCGATAGCGCTTGTCGAAGCGTGCCTGCAAGTTGCGATGAAGAATCTCGTAAAGAAAAGTGGATTTCCCCGAGCCGGAAACGCCCGAAACAACAACAAACTTCGCAAGCGGTACATCGATGTTCAGGTTCTCGATATTGAACTTGCCCGCCCCGCGTATTTTTATCTTTCCCCTATCAGCTGTGCGCCGTTTTTCGGGCATTGCAATGGATGTCTCCTCTCGCAAGTATGCAAGAGTTCTAGACTCTGACACATTCTCTTTTGCCGTGAGAAGTTCATCAAGCCAGCCCGAAGCGACTATTTCTCCCCCATGCACGCCCGCGCCGGGCCCGAGGTCCACTATGTAGTCCGACGCGAATATCGTGTCTTCATCGTGTTCGACGACCAAGACGGTGTTGCCGAGATCGCGCAAACGCTTGAGGGTCGTTATCAATTTGTCATTATCGCGCTGATGCAGGCCGATGGTCGGTTCGTCGAGTACGTAGAGCGCGCCCACGAGGCCGCTTCCGAGCTGCGAGGCGAGCCGGATGCGCTGCGCTTCGCCGCCCGAGAGCGTGTTGGCCTTTCTATCGAGCGTCAGGTACTCGATGCCGACGTTGAGCATGAACTGCAGGCGGTTGGTTATCTCTTTGATGACCACGCGTGAGATGTCTTGCTCTTTTTTCGAGAGTTTGAGATTGGCAAAGAAATTCTGTGCATCCTGAATGGAAAGCGAGGAGAGGTGAACGATATCCGTTCCGGTGACCGGCCCCGCACCCTCTTCGCCCCTTACCTTGCCAAGGAAGACGTTGAGTGACTCCGGTCGAAGCCGTGCGCCACGACAGATATCGCACGCTTCGTCCCCGAAGAAATACTTGGTGCCAAGACCCTTGCACTCTGGGCACGCGCCATACGGGGAGTTGAACGAGAAAAGTCGCGGCTCGATCTCGGGAAATGAAAAGCCATCGTACGGGCACATGAACTTCGCGGAAACTATCCGACTCTCGCCTGAAGCGTCTGTTATCTTCACTAAGCCGCCCGACTCATGCAATGCGCGCTCGATGGCCTCGCTCGCCCGCTCGCGCGCCGCCTTCGCGTCATCGGCGAATTCCGAGACGAATATCTCGTCCACAATGACATCAATGTCATGCTTGTGATGTTTCTCGAGCTCAATGCGCTCGCGTAGGGACTTGTCCTTCCCATCCACGACAACTTTCTCGAATCCTTTATTAAGCATGTCGTAGAGAAGTTGGTAATACTCCCCTTTCCTTCCAACTACCACCGGAGAGGATATCCTGATTTTCGCTTTCGAGACTCCCTTGGTTAGTTTTGTGTCAAGGACCGTCCTTGACACGGACTTGCTTTTTCGAGCTGCTTCAACAATATTTATCACCGATTCCAATATCTCTTCGTTCGATTGTTTGCGTACTTCCCGGCCGCAGGTGGGGCAGTGTGGATGGCCAATACGCGCGTACAGGACGCGCAGGTAGTCGTATATTTCCGTAATCGTTGCAACAGTAGAGCGTGGATTGTTGGAGCGGCTCTTTTGGTCGATGGAGATAGCGGGCGAAAGTCCCGTTATCTCATCAACATCGGGCTTCTGCATCTGCCGCAAGAATTGCCGCGCATACGCCGAAAGCGATTCTACATACTTGCGTTGGCCCTCGGCAAATATCGTGTCAAACGCAAGCGACGACTTCCCCGAGCCCGAAAGCCCCGTAAATACGACCATTTTATTGCGCGGGATCTCAACTGAAATATTTTTCAAGTTATGTGTCCGCGCGCCCTTTATGACGATTTTACCTGCTCCTTCGGTGTTTTTTGATTCAGACATAAATAGTTCCGACCCCCGCTTTGCGCTAGGGGTTGGTACGGAACACTATATCACACTGATATTTACTTGATATAGTTAATGAATGAGCCGAATTGATGATTTTCAAGGACCCGAAGACATCAATTCGCAGATAGATAAATTGAAAAAACAAGCTGTAGTGGAAATGGGCCGCAAAAGCAATGCCGATAAGCAAATTCTGGAAGGAGTTTTAAACGAAATGACCGATACGGTAGGCCAAGGACCAGAAATTAGCACGGATGTTGATCTAGCGAAAAGTGGTGCTCCAGTAGAAGAGTATATATTCAATCTGCATGTTTTGAAGCTCCAGCATCTGGGAGTTAATTCTCAGACGGCAGAACGATTGATTGCTGCACTGTTGCAGCAGAAACGCATTCTAGCTGGAGGGAAGTTACAATAAACTAAAGCACTGCTGCCTCTTCCTCAAGTGTGATGCCAAACTGCTCTTGCACCGCTTTTTTTATTTGCGCTGCGAGCGCGTTCACGTCTTCCGATGTGGCGCCAGAGGCGTTCACGATGTAATTCGGATGCTGCATGCTGGCCTGCGCGCCGCCGACTTTGGCTCCCTTCATGCCCGCCTTCTCGATGAGCCAGCCTGCCGGCACGCGGCCTTCGCGTGATTTCACTGCTTTCTCTTTCTCGAACATTTCAATAATATGTTGCGGTGCGACAGGGTTCATAAAGAACGAGCCTGCGGCTTTCACATTCTGCAAATGCCGCTTCTCGCGCTCTGCGACCGTTTCTTCGATGAGTTGCGTGCTCTTCACGGCATCCGTTGCCTTCAATCTGATCCACGCACGGGTCACGAACCACTCGGGTTGACGCTTAAAAAAACTGTTGCGGTATTCAAATGCACATTCAACATTTGAGAACATGCGTATCTCGCCGCTATCAAGATTGATAGCTTTTACTTTAGTGATGAAATCTTTTATCTCGGAACCAAAAGCACCCGCATTGCCGCGCACCGCGCCGCCGATACTACCGGGGATTCCCGCTAGTTTTTCCCAGCCGCCCAAACTCTTCTCCGATGCCGCCTGTATCAGCGTCATGAGGTTGCATCCCGCACTTGCATCCAGCTCGTTGTCCTCGAAATCAAAGCGGCGGCTCGCTATCTGAATGACCAACTTATCAATGCCCGCATCCGGCACAAGGATGTTGCTCCCGCCGGAAAAGATCATAAATTTGACATGGCTTTTATGAGCCCAGCGAATAGCCTCTTGCACGTCTTCCTGCGTCTTCACCTCTACAAAATATCGCGCAGAGCCTCCGATCTTGAAGGTTGTTAGAGGTCCCAATGGTACGTTCTCTTGTATTTTCATGACTTTTAACTTTTAACTTTTGCCTTTTCTAACGTATGTATTTCATCACGAATCAGCGCCGCTGTCTCGAAATCAAGCCGGTCGGCAGCATCGTGCATTTGCCGGCGCTTTTCCTTTATCAGCTTTGCTTTGTCTCCCTTGAACGCATTGGTGTCCAACTTGGCGAGTTCGGTAATTGCCCGCTTACGCGTCCGTTCGATATCTCCCACGATGTCGTGGATGCGTTTTACGATCGTCTGCGGGGTTATGTTGTGTTGTTTGTTGTACGCAATCTGTATCGCGCGCCGTCGACTGGTCTCGCCTATCGCGCGCTCCATCGAGCCCGTCATATTGTCTGCGTATAGAACGACCCGACCGAGCACGTTGCGTGCCGCGCGGCCGATGGTCTGGATGAGCGATGTTTCGCTGCGCAAAAAACCTTCTTTGTCGGCATCGAGAATGCCAACGAGCTCAACTTCGGGCAAGTCGAGTCCTTCACGCAGCAAGTTGACGCCGACAAGCACGTCGAATACTCCTTTACGGAAATCTCGCAGTATCTCGATGCGCTCGATGGTCAGGACGTCGCTGTGTACGTAGCGTGCTTTGATGTGCTTTTCTATAAGGAACGTTGTGAGGTCTTCCGCCATTTTCTTGGTAAGCACGGTCACCATCGAGCGCGCACCTCGCTTCGTCACTACCTCCACTTCGGTAATGAAATCTTTGACCTGCCCGGAGTAATCTACCAAGGACGGTCCTTGGTAATTACCAAGGACCGTCCTTGGTGTTCCGCTGACGATAGGGCGGACGATGATTTCCGGGTCCACAAGCCCAGTCGGGCGAATGACTTGGGACACAGGCTCGCCGCTTCGCTCCAGTTCGAATTTACCGGGTGTCGCAGAAGTATAGAGTGTCTGCCCGACTCGTTCTCGAAATTCATCGAATTTGAGCGGGCGATTGTCTACCGCGCTCGGAAGGCGAAATCCATGCTCCACCAAAGTGTCTTTGCGGGCCCTATCACCCGCGTACATTCCTCCGATTTGCGGGACCGTGACGTGCGATTCATCGATGACCGTCAGAAAGCCTACCCCCTTAGAGGCGACGCCTCTAAGGGGGTCCGGAAATAACTTTGCACAGGCGTGAAAGTAATCGATCAAGGTGTAGGGCGGCTCACCCGATTGCCTGCGGTCAAAATGCCGCGAGTAATTCTCGATACCGTTGCAAAATCCGAACTCACGTATCATCGAGATATCCTGTCGTGTGCGACGCTTGAGACGTTCGGCTTCGAGAATTTTTCCTGCTGCGTTGAACTTTTTGAGCTGCTCTGCCAATTCAATCTCCATGTCAGCAAGCGCGGCATCCTGCACATCCTTGGGCGTTACATACTGCCGTGCAGGGAAAATGAAAAGCGCATCGTGCTTTGCGTCAATTTTGCGTGTCATCGCATCTATCTCCTCGATCTTCGCGATTTTACCGCCGGTCAGATCGACACGGTAGATGACACGCTCGCTTGCGGGCATTATTTCCACACTCGCACCAAGCGCGCGGAAGGTGCCGGGCGAGAGGTCGCCCGTTGTGCGTTCAAAATAAATAGAGACGAGTTTGCGCATGAGTGTCGCACGAGTCATCTGCTCGCCTTTTGCAATTTTCAAATTTACTTTCTGGTACTCGATGGGGCTTCCCAATCCGTAAATACACGAGACGGACGCAACGACGATGACGTCTTTGCGCGTCAGAAGCGCCTGTGTGGCCGCATGTCGCAGTCGCTCGATGTCTTCGTTGATCTGCGCCTCCTTCTCGATATACGTGTCACTGATCGGCATGTAGGCCTCCGGCTGGTAGTAGTCGTAGTAGGAAACGAAATAGTGGACGGCGGCATCGGGAAAGAATTCCCGGTACTCCGCCGCAAGCTGCGCCGCGAGCGTTTTGTTGTGCGCGATGACGAGCGTCGGCCGTTGTACCTGCGCGATAACATTGGCGACCGTAAACGTTTTCCCCGAGCCCGTAACACCGAGCAGTGTCTGGTCTCGAGTCCCCGCCTCAAGTCCTTTCACCAGCGCTGAAATAGCCTTCGGCTGATCGCCGGCGGGCTTGTATTCGGATTTGAGTTTGAAACTACTCACCAAGGTACTTTACAGGATTGCATCAATATAAAAAAGCGTGTCCGCATCATGTCTCCTTGGCCAATAAATACGGGAGAACGATGCGGACACGTGGAGGTTAAAGAGCTATTTCTTATTCAGGAGTCTTCTGGGCCCTCAAATTCTTCGGGCCCAAGCGCAGCCAGGGAGGCTGTTGTTCTCCTGGATATTGCGGCACACGGTGCCGCAGTAGAGGGTGGTTCCGTCGGCACCATGAACTGCGTTGTCACCAACGGGATCACGGCAGTTTCCGCACCTTGAGAACCTTCTTGTGGTTTGCGTTTCTTGACCCGTATTAGTCGTCAAGTGATCCTCCTCATTGAGAGACTTCTGAACGAAGTCGAGTTTCGGGAACACCGTGTACGTTACTTTAACGCCACATCTACGCACACTCTATAATTGTACTGCACCTTATTAATTTATGCAAGTCAAGCTAGGTGGACAACGTGAGAACGCACACGTTGCGCCGGCCGCGCTTCAAAAGTGCGATTCCGTTATGAAAATCCGAAGCCTCAAGCTTTCGCTTCTCGTCTTTGATAACCTCGTTGTTCAAGATCACTGCTTTATCCTTGAGAAATTGACGGGCTTCTCTCTTTGAGCTTGCGAGCTTGGTGCTGACAAGCACATCAACGACAGCTGAGTCGACTTGAACTTCGTGTGAAGGTGCGGTACTGCGCAAGATCGAAAGTTCGCTTTCTTCAAGTTGCGTGAGGCCCATATCGCCGAAGAGAACGCCGGAAACTTTTTCCGCGACTGTCGCTACTTCTTCTCCGTGCACGAGTGTTGTTACTTCTCGTGCGAGAAGTTGCTGCGCGCCTCGTTCTTTCGGATCACGCTTCTGCATTTCCATCGCGGCTTCAATCTCCACTCCAGAAAGCATCGTCATCTTGAGAAGATATTCCTCCACTGTCTCATCTTCGACATTGAGCCAGAACTGGTAGAACTGGAACGGGGTGGTTTTTGCCGGATCAAGCCAGACGGTTCCCTGCTCACTTTTGCCGAATTTTTTGCCAGTCGCCTTATTAACAAGAAGTGGCCACGTGAATGCGTAGACCGCATCGCCTGTCTTGCGGCGGATGAAATCAACGCCGGAGACGATGTTGCCCCACTGATCCGAGCCGCCCACTTGCAGGTCAGCCCCGTATTCCTGATGCAGATGGAGAAAATCGTATGCCTGCAAAAGCGCGTAGGAAAATTCGGTGTACGAAATACCTTCTTCTACATTCTTGACGCGCTCTTTTACAAAATCGCGCTGCAACATTGCGTTCACTGAAAAATGCTTTCCGACATCGCGCAGGAATTCGATCATCGAGAGCTTCTCCAGCCACTGCGCATTATTGGCGAGCGTAAAATCCGCATCACCCAAAAGTTGTTTTACTTGGCTTGAAATAGCTTCCGCATTGCGCTCCACCGTTTCCGCATCCAAAAGATTGCGCTCGTCGCTTCGACCACCCGGATCTCCTATCATTCCCGTACCGCCACCGACGAGAAGAATGACCTTATGCCCATCTTCAATAAACCGACGCAGTATGAGGAAAGCCTGCAACTGGCCTACTTGGAGCGAATCAGCCGAAGGGTCAATGCCCAGATAGAGCGTTCGCTTCTTGCCGTCTGTTATTTCCGCGAGCTTCTCCGACGAGTGTTGGTACACATACCCACGCTCTTTCAGAATTTCCGAGAGTTTCGCCATATCGGAAAACTATATCATAAGGGGAAAGAGGGCGACTTATACGCACCGCACCAAGAGCATATCACTCTTTCGCACGACCCTGTTCTCGCTCACGCACTTCATGTTCATCCATACCGAAATGGTGGGCGAATTCGTGCCAAATAGTCTCCGTTACCACTTGCGCAACGGGTAAACCATCCTCTTCAGCGGCTTCCTCAATGGGAATCTGGTAGAGAGTGATGGTATCGGGCATCGTCATCCCCACACCATACATCTCCCCTCGCGCGGAAAGCGGGATGCCTTTGTAGAGCCCGAGCAGTGTTTCGTCACTCCCTAGCCCCTCTGCCTTTCTATCTTCCTCCGACGGCTCGTTCTCTACAATTAGAGCGACATTCTTGACCCTATCTCGTTTCCATTGTGGGAGTTGTTCAAAACACTTTTCCACAAGCGCCTCGAATTCAATTCGGTTCACACGTGTATGGTACACTAGAATCCCTATGGCAAAAGGTAAGAAAATCGACACAATTGAAAAACTGGCGACCTTGATGGAAAACGGTTTCTCTGATTTAAGAGAGGAATTGGATAGCCGATTCGAGGAAGTTAATCTTGCTCTCGGCCATGTTCAGGACGACGTCCGTTCCGTACGGTATGATGTAAAAGACTTGAAAACTGAAGTTGCAGAAATCAAAGCTGACCTGAAAGCCCACGGAAAAGCTATAGATAAAGATTCTCTTACACTCATCAATCACGATCGGCGCATTTCAAAACTCGAGCACGCGCGGTAGTTAACGCATTACTTTACCAACTCCGCGAACCGCTTGCGGACTTTCTCGATCTTGGGCTCGATGATGAGTTGGCAATATGGGGCGCTCGTGTTGGCCTTGTAGTAATTCTGATGATATGACTCAGCCACGTAGAACGTGGCGAGCGGGATAACTTCAGTGACGATGCGGGTACCGTCATGCAACGACTCTTGCACTTCCTTTACCATCTTTTCTGCGATTGCTTTGTCTGCTTTGGACTCATACAAAATGACCGACCGATATTGCTCCCCCACATCCGCGCCCTGCCGATTCGGCGTCGTCGGATCATGTGAGCCGAAAAAGACGGTGAGCAAGTCTTCGTAACTAATTATTGCGGGGTCGTACGTCACGCGAATAACTTCCGCATGACCCGTGTTGCCTGAGCTCACTGCCTCATACGATGGATTTTCTTTCTCGCCACCCGCGTACCCCGATTCGACCTTGCTGACACCCCTCAACATTTGAAAAACAGCTTCCGTGCACCAGAAACAACCGCCTCCGAAGATTGCTGCTCTCATAATTGTTATTGTAGCAAAACTATTCACATCAAAATATGGACACGCCGTGTCCATATTTTAGAATACAGAGATGGAGATCTATCACCTCTTAAACCGTGGCGTTGAGAAACGCAATGTTGTTCTCAACGATGCCGATCGTGTGCGTTTTATACATGACTTGTATGCTTTCAATGATCTGAACGATGTCGACGCGAATCATCGCTTTCGCGAATTCAAATCTCCTCATGTAAGAGTACCGCTTGTAGATATATATGCTTTTTGCTTGATGCCAAATCATTATCATATCCTTGCGTCTGAAATAGAAGAAGGCGGGATTTCAATGTTCATGCGTAAGCTCAACATGGGATATGCGAAATATTTCAACGAAAAATACAAACGCTCCGGAGTATTGTGGCAAGGTACGTTCAAAAGAATACTGTTGCAGCGTGATGCGCATTTTCTCCACATCCCGTTCTATATTCACCTCAACCCGCTTGATATGGCATTCCCGCAGTGGCGAGCTGGGAAGGTGCGCAACATCGACAAGGCATTGAAATTTCTCGCGCAGTATCGCTGGAGTAGCTACCTGGACTATAGCGGGGTAAAGAATTTTCCCTCAATACTGAGTCAGGAACTCCTAGCAGACGTCCTTGGAAGCTCGGCTAGGCAGAAACGAATTATTAAGGATATTATCTCAAGCCCAAACCTTGCGCGGGAAGCATCCAAACTTGAGTAAATATGGACACGGCGTGTCCATATTTCTGTGCACCAAAGCAGTCGCCTCCAAACACCACTGTTTTCATAGCCGAGGATTGGCCTATTGCTGGAGTGAGGAGCAGGCAGCGTAATCTTCATCAGAAAGAAGGAATACTCTGTAGTTGGAGCTATCTGTCAATACCCCATCTTTCTCGTCACTGTTCATGTCTGCATAGAATTCTTCGCGCTCCTGATCACCGGTTATATCGGATGCCTGGACTATGTCATTATGTCGTACGAGCGCTACGATGTGTTTTTCTCCTATAAGAAGTTCAGAAAAATGACCGCGCTTTAAGGCCTGTCCCACTACTCTGTCCGTTATATCTCTGCCTCGTCTTTCCACTTCGTCTGCGTTAATGACGCGATCTGCCCCAAAAGTTTCCTCCTTCATTTGTCCATAATTCAACGGTTCTTCCGAATCGCGTGAGTTTTGGAAAGATTCAATCATAATTGTACTTTTGGTTAGTATGTTTAAAGGATAACTCTTAATTTCGCGGACGCAAGAGCGGGAACAATTGCGCTTCGTGAGCAGGGCGGTTCTCGAGAAATGAAAAGAGACGCTCGGAGACGCCGAAGCCGAAGGCCGGTGGCATGCCGTACTCCATCGCGCGGATGTAATCTTCATCGAGCCGTTGCGCCTCATCGTCGCCCGCATCGCGCAATTTTTGCTGCTCTTCGAATCGTGCGCGCTGGTCTTGGGGGTCATTGAGTTCGCTGTATCCTTTCCCTACCTCGCTTCCCGCGAGAATAATCTGTATACGTTCAACGACATCCGGATTTGCGGACGAACGTTTTGCCAGTGGTTCCAAAAAGACCGGAACTCCGACGAGAAATGCAGGGCCAGCGATGGATTTTCTGAGCTGCTTCCACAGATGATCCACCGCACGTGCCTTATTGGGCGAGTCCCCGAATGTCACCCCCGCGTCCTTCGCAGTTTGAATGGCCTCTTTTTCGCTGCACGAGATAGGATCAATGCCGAATTCTTTCTTGATAACCGTGCTGAAGTCGATCGTCGGCCAGTCGTCGGCCAGATCAACCTCATGCTCTCCTATTTTGAACGAGTACTGACCATACGTTTCCTTGGCGATATGGCGATACAGTTCCTGCACAAATTTCATGCCGGATGAAGCATCGGCATAGGCCTCATATGATTCAAGCTGCGTGTAATCCTGCAAATGCTCGCGCGACTGGCCTTCGTTGCGGAAGATGCGGCCGATCTCAAAAACTTTTGGAAATCCGGCAATGAGCAACTCTTTTTGCCAGAGTTCGCCGCATGAAATGCGCAGATACACGTCGATATCGAGCGCGTTATGGTGCGTCTTGAAAGGGCGGGCGTCGGCGCCGCCCGGCGTCGTTTCAAGCGCCGGCGTTTCGACTTCGAGGAATCCGCGTGCGAGATAAAATTCTCTCGCTGACTGCCAGAACTTCGCGCGACGCTCAAACATCTTGCGCACGTCTTCGTTCAAAAGAATATCAAGATATCGCTGTCGCAATTTCAATTCTTCGTCCTTGATACCAAACCACGTGCTTGGGATAGGCAAGAGCGATTTTGAAAGCATTTTCCAACTTGAGATCTTGAGCGATTTCTCTCCACGCTTCGTCTTGTACGCAACGCCCGTCGCCTCAATAAAATCTCCCATGTCGACGGCACTTCCGAACAGTTCGAAAATTTTTTCGTCAAGTTCTTCTTTCTGTATAACGAGCTGGACCTTCGCGGTTCCGTCGAATATGTCGGCAAACATTATCCCGCCCTGCCCGCGCAAAGAGAGGATGCGCCCGGCAAGCGAAGCTTGCCGGGCGCTCTGCTCAAATTCCTCAAATTTCGCGACAAAATCCGCGATCGTCGTATCGCGATCTGTGTGAGCCGGATACACCTCCATCCCGGCCGCTTTCAGAATCTCAAGTTTTTTCAGTCTCTCCGCACGGATATCATTCTCGCTCATCCCGTTAGAAATAGGACGCGGACTATCATTCCATATCCTATTCGGTTATAGCTCATAATTCCAACCATCGTATCATATCTCTCGCTTGCGCGTCCGCGATTTCTAACGGGACTCATGGTCGGTTCATGATAGCAAATCCCTATCAAAACGTGAGCAGGGGTTAGTTGCCCGTACTCGACTGCGACGTATCCACAGGAGCGATGGCACGATTCGTCAGTATTCCGATACCAAAAGCCGGGATGAGGGAGAGTAGAATGAGTATCGTGATCAAAATATTAGCGCTTTTGTCGGATTCGAGCATACGCTCGGACAATGCGATCATCCTATTGAGGATCCATGGATTTGCGGGGTCTCCTGCATCTTTCGGCATTACGGAAGTGTACCTTACAGCTACGAGCTGTGGGAGAGGCCTCTGTGGAGAAATACGACGCGTCTAAGACTTATTCACTCTTGCGATATAACCAAATTGCCAAGGGCATAAATACGATGAGAATCACTACGATCCAGCCAATGGCTTCGGCGCAATAGCGCGCACGATCGATATCAGTGGCATTGTCGAGAAGAAGTGCGCGCACGGCGTTCACGGTCACGGTCACCGGGTTCACTTTCGCAAATGCCTGCAGCCAGTCCGGCATTGATTCCACGGGAACGAAGACGGCACTTGCAAAAACCAGTGGAAACACCCAGATAAAACCTGCCACTTGGGCGGTTTCCGTGTTCTTGACAAGCATTCCGATGGAAGCCGAGACCCACGAGAATGCGAATCCGAAGAGGAGCAGGATCGCGAAGGCGGCTAGAGCGTCCGACCACGTCCCTCCGAGTCGGAAACCGATCCCGTATCCGACGGCAAACATCAGAATAATAACGAAAATATTGCGCATCATATCTGCGACCGTGCGGCCCAGTAGTACCGCGCTGCGTGCCATCGGTAAACTTTTGAAGCGATCGATGATGCCTTTGGTGAGATCCTCGGAAAGTCCGACGCCCGTTTGGATCGCGCCGAATACCGCACTTTGTGCAAGAATGCCGGGTAAAAGATAATTGATATACGAGCCGCCGGCAGTGCGAATAGCGCCACCGAATACATAGGTAAAGAGCAGAAGGAACATGACAGGCTGAATGGTCGAGAAGATGAGAAGTTGCGGCACGCGGCGATAACGGGTCAGATTGCGTTCGACCATCGTGAGAAGGTCGGTGAGCGTCCACCACGGATTCCAACGTTTCAGTTGTTCGTTCATACCCGGCTAGTACAATTTCGAATAATTCCTGCCGCAGCTTCGACCGCGAACGTTTTGCAAAATTCATTGATCAGTTTTTCTTTCATATGTTGATGAATATTCATACAAGGCGATTCGAAATTGTCCTGCCGGGCATATCACATCATTTCGGCGCGATGGCCGGTTAATTTCAAAAACGCTTCGTCCAATGTCGGACGTCGAAGCACGAGATCCCCGACATCGATGTGCGAGATATCGAGGGCGCGTATCGCCTTCGGCAATATTCCCGTACCGTCCGAAACGGGCAATCGAATGAGCCCAAGCTCGGTATCCGTCTCGGGTGTTGCATCTGTGAGCGAACGAAGTATCTTCGCAGCCTCGTTCGTGCGCAAGACATCGGCGAGGTGTATCTCCAGGACATCGCCACCAACCTTTGACTTGAGTTCTGCCGGAGTGCCTTGCGCCACGATCCTTCCCTTGTCTATGACGACGATGGTTCCGGCAAGATGATCCGCCTCTTCCATATATTGTGTCGTGAGAAGGACGGTCGTGCCGTCGCTCACCAGATCGCGAATTATCTTCCAGAGTGCAAGGCGACTGCCCGGATCGAGGCCCGTCGTCGGCTCGTCGAGAAAAAGGACGGGTGGTTTATTGACAAGTGAGGCGGCAAGGTCGAGGCGGCGGCGCATGCCGCCGGAATAGGTCTTGAGCGTGCGATCGGCGGCGTCGGTAAGTCCGAATTGTTCGAGAAGTTCTGCGGCCCGCGCAGCCGCCTCCCGCATTGAATGATGGTACAACTTGCCAACCATTATCAAATTCTCCCGTCCGGTCAGGTTTTCATCTACCGCGGCATACTGGCCCGCAAGGCCGATGAGCTGCCTCACGAGCCCCGCATCGCGCACAACGTCGTATCCTTCCACAAACGCCCTGCCCGAATTCGATTGGAGCAATGTGGTCAATATGCGCACGAGGGTGGTCTTTCCCGCGCCATTGGGGCCTAAAAGGCCGAGGATCGTGCCTTTCTCTACAGAAAGGTCCACTCCCCGAAGTGCCGGCACAGAGCCGAATGATTTTTGGATGTTCTGGACAAGAATAGCGAATTCCGCCATAAAATATTATATTACAATGAGAAACGTCAGTAGTCAATTGTGCGAGAAACCTGTATAGTTGCCGGCATGCTAGCCGCAATAGCAGTCGCAACATTTTTTGCAACGCTCCTTGGCGGCTTGTTTGCGCTCCGCTTTAAAGATAGTTTGCATCTTGTCCTCGGCTTCAGCGCAGGCGCGGTCATTGGTGTCGCCTTCTTCGACCTTCTCCCTGAAGCAATAGAACTCGGCAGCAAATATTTCGAGACCTCAATGATCACCTCCATCGTCGCGTTCGCATTTCTCATCTATCTTTTTCTCGATCGTGTAGTCCTGCTGCACGCCCACGCCGACGAAGAAGGGCACGGTGAGCGAGGTTCACTCGGTGCGGGCACTCTTTCATTGCACAGTTTTCTTGATGGCGTTGCGATAGGTTTTGCATTCCAAGTCTCCACGGCCGTCGGCGCCATCGTCGCCGCAGCGGTGCTTACGCACGATTTTTCCGACGGCATCAACACAGTCAACCTCATCTTGAAGAACGGCGGGACACGCACGCAGGCATTCAAATGGCTTCTTGCAGACGCGGTAGCTCCCGTGCTCGGTATTATCTCGACGCTGTTTTTCGTGGTACCGGAATCCACACTCGCGATAATTCTCGCATCATTCTGTGGTTTCTTTATCTATCTCGGCGCCTCCGATCTTCTTCCCGAAAGCCATCACCGTCACCCAACGCTCTGGACGACTGTCATGACCGCGCTCGGCATCGGCGTGTTGTATCTCGCAGTTTCTCTTGCCGGATTCTAAGCGGAACATCTAGGAAATGCTGGGGTATACTACCCCTATGTCGTTCAAGAAGAAGTTGCAAAACATCCGGCCCTCGTGGCGTGCCGTCGTAATGATGTGGCGCGAGGAACTCAGTTTCAAACTCCAGATACTGTTCGGCAGCCTCACAATCGTTGCATCATGGGTCTTTCAGATATCAAAAATAGAATTCCTAGTCGTTCTTCTGGTGATCGGTGCCGTGCTCGCAATCGAAGCCCTCAATACGGCGATCGAGGAGCTGTGTGACCATGTCACCCCGTCAGAGCATCCGAAAATCGGAAAGGTAAAAGACCTCGGTTCGGCCGCCTCGGGCCTCATTGGTATCACTGCCACGGTAATCGGTCTCATCATTTTCGTTCCCCACCTTCTGCTCATTCTATGATCTCCCTCATTGCATCGTTCGACATGCGCATTCTCGATATGCTCTATGCACATCGCGATCTCCAGACTACCAACATTTTCATCGGCATAAGCGAACTTGGGAGCACACTTGTCGTGTGCGGACTTATGGTGTGCCTCGGTCTTGCGTTTGCCCTGCGTCGTAAGCTCTCATGGGCCGCCGGTCTTGTGATCTCCGTTATCGGTGCAGGTGGTACAACGTTGGTATTGAAAGAGCTCGTGCAGCGGGCACGACCGGATGTCTTCTACCGCGCCTATGCCGAAACTGGATTTTCGTTCCCGAGCGCACACGCCGCGCTTGCGGCGGCGTTCTACGGATTTTGTATCTATTTGCTGTGGAAGAACGTTCCCCCTCGACTTTGGCGGATTCTCGCAACGATTGTCCTTGCTACCCTCATCGCCGCAATCGCATTCAGCCGCCTGTATCTGGGAGTCCACTACGTGAGCGACGTCATCGGGGGTCTCATCGTCGGTGGGATTTTCGTGTGGATCGGGATTGTCGTTGTCCGAAGACTCGAGAAAAGGCTCTAGATCTTGCGTCCATTCAGCATCGTCTCCAGAAGCGCCATACGCACAAGCAGTCCGTACCCGACTTGTTTGAAATATACGGCATGCGGTGAACCATCAACCTCCGCCTCGATTTCTCCCACGCGTGGGAGCGGGTGAATAATGATCGCGCCCTTTTTCATGGCATCTGCGACAGCGCGCGTGATGATGTAACGGCCGCGCTGTTTTTCGTATTCTGCATCATTTTTTATCCACTCTTTCGCAATACGCGTTTGGTAGACGACATCGGCATCTTTGATGCCCTCCGTCATGTCTTCCGTTTCGATGAATTTGACCCCATTCTCTTTTAAATGATCTTTGACGTCGTCCTCCATCCGCAATTCAGGCGAGGAGATAAAGGTGACTCGAATGTCCTTGTACTTGCTGAGGAGATACGCGAGAGATCGAGGCGAGCGATAATACTTGAGATTGCCTACAACCGCGACATGTATGTCGTCTTCGCGCCCCAGCTCGCGCTGGATCGTGTACAGATCAAGCAATGCTTGGGTGGGGTGCTGACCCATATTGCCATCGCCAGCGTTGATAACGGGAATCGGTGACACGGTTGCAGCGCGCGCCGCCGAACCCACCTCTGCATGACGCATGACGATGATATCCGCATACTGGCTGACCACTTTTATCGAATCCTCGAGCGTCTCGCCTTTTGACTGTGAAGACGATTCTTTGCCGTTTTCCATGGTCAGTACTCCTCCCCCGAGGCGAAGCATCGCTGACTCAAATGACAGCCTCGTACGCGTTGACGGCTCGTAAAAAAGCGAAGCCATGATCTTCCCATGGAGAGAATCGTTGCGAACTCCCTCGAGCTTGGTCGTGAGTGCGAATAACTTCTGGAGAGATTCCCTATCGAACTGCTGCGTCTCGACAAGATGTTGCATTAGAGAAAAGTATACCTTACGCGAAAAGCAGTGCAATTGCGGACGCAGCAAAGGCGAAGGTAAGAAAATAGTAAAAAACATCCTCCTTCACGCGATGCAGAAGATGCACGCCGATGTATGTACCCAGAATCGATACGGCGAAAAACGGCAAAGCGCTTGTGAATGAGCCGACTCCGATGACGCCCGTGACGAAATAGACAACGAGCTTCGGGACGTTCACGAAGAACGAAGATACCGCGTACGTTCCATTGTACGCTTCCTTGCTCAAACCGAGACTCGTAAAAAGCGGCCCTTTTATAATATTGCCGCTTGAGGTTAATCCTGAAACAAATCCATATAGCGTTCCAAAAACTGGAATAAGGGCAGCACTGTAATGTTTCTTGGGAACGAATTCGAAAACGTCGTTGGCGAGATATATGAGTATAAAAATCGCGAGTATCTTGTTGAGTATTGAAATCGGAATAAAACTAAGTGCGAACGAACCGAGAAGAGCTCCCGGAAGAGACCAGAGCGTCATCTTGATTGCGACACTCCAGTCGATGTGTTTTCTAAAAGCAATGCCCTTGTTTATATTCTGAAAAACAAAATAAAGTGTAATGATTCCGATAGCTTCACGCGCTCCATATGCTGCCGCAATGAGAGGTATGAGAACAAAGCCGCCAATGCCAAATGACGTGGATAATACGGATGCGAGAAGAATTATTCCAAAAAAGACGTACGGATTCACTGCTAGAAATTCGAGCATCGACTGTATTGTACCTCAGTGAGAGAGTACATATGGTGCAAGGGCCCTCAGTGACGGCCCTTGCTTTGAGATCAATTCTATCCGAGATCAGAAAGGTCTTTCGCCTCGAATAACACGAACGAGAACCACAATAATCGCGACCACAAGGAGGACATGGATGAAGCCATTCAAGGTGAACGACGTAAGAAGACCAAGCAGCCATAAAACCACCAAAATCGCGACGATAGTCATTAACATGATGTAATACGCATTAGACTTACTAAAGCGACCTGTCTGTCATGAAGACGGTCGCGCTCGAAAGCCATTACACAGTCTCCTACCCTAAATGCGCGAGATCGTTCCACGTGAGAATTCTCCATTTGCCTTTCGGATACGGCCTTTCACTCTCCTGCGAGGGATCAAGTGTTGCAACGGTAATGCCCACATTCGATATATTGAAGGCCCGCATCACCATATAGAGTTCTTGTGGTAACAGAGCTTCTCCAAAAATGATACGCGCAAGGATCGTCCGGAGCATAAATCCATGCATAACGACGAGAATATTTACTTCGGAACGCATCTCCAGAAATGAGAGTGCCTTCGCCGCACGCGCTTTCATATCTAAAAAATTCTCTCCGTCTTCAAACCTTTTATTTTCAATAAAAAAGCTATCGATCCATTGAATGTGAAGACGCGTTGCCTGGGGATCATCTCGTTGCTTACCGATAAGCGAAGTCGGACGCTTTCTTTCTTCGAACAACTCCGATGAAACAAGGGGGATGTGTGTGCGCTCCGAAATGAAGGATGCCGTTTCCTGAGCTCTCATCATCGTGCTTACGATAACGCAGTCAATCGACAACTTTGAACATCGCTCTGCCAACGTATGCGCCTGTTGTCGCCCCCGTTCAGTTAATCCAGTATTCTCAGCACCAAACGTCTGTGCGACATTCACTTCAGCTTCCCCATGCCGCACGAAGTAGATGGTTTTCATATTTAACCCAAGTGCGCACGGTCGTTCCAGACTCGCATACGCCAATGAACGTCCTTTCCTCCATCCAAAACACTGGCTGCATACGTTACATCATGAGTAAAAACAAAGATGCCTGTATTATCAGATTGAAGGGTAAAAATAATTCGCTTGAATTCTGAACCGGTCATATTTTCTCCCAACACAACTCGAGCAAAGAGTGTTCGCAGGAATAATCCATGAGTAACAACGAGAAGGCTATCGGCAGAATGATTTTCCAAAAAAGTGAGCGCAGCGCCCGCACGTGCCTTTCCGTCATCAAAGTTCTCTCCGTCCTCAACCCTCGGTCCGTCGCCGCAGCAACTCCGGTGCCATGCTTCTTCCATCTGGCGGGCTTCCGCATCGTCTTTTGAGCGCCCTACCAAACGCGACGGCCGCCTGACTTCTGCAAATAAGTCGACCGACTCGACGGATAGCCCCATTTTTTCTCCTATTATCTCTGCTGTCTGCAGCGCCCGTTTCGTAGAGCTCGACACGAGAGCCGTAATAGGTAGCTTTACGCAACGCGATGCAACGGTACGAGCTTGATCAAGTCCACGTTGCGTAAGCGGGGTATCCGCACCCTGGAAAAGTTTTCCGGTGTTCCCCTCCGTCTCCCCATGCCGAACAAAATAAATGGTTTTCATCGCGTACGGATAATCGTAACACCCGGCGTGCAGTCGGGATACAGCTCTGTTTTGCGAATAGAAACTGTTACGGTTTGGATACGGACATCCGCCAGTATTTTTCCAGCTATGGTGTCGGCAAGCTTTTCAAGCAGTCTGAACGATTTCCCCGATACGATCTCCTGCGCGCTTTCACGGAAAAAACCATAATCTACGGTGTCCGTGAGCTCGTCGCTTTTCCCAGCTGCACGCGTGTCGAATTCCACGGCGATATCGAGAATGAACTCCTGTTCTCTTGAGTGCTCGTCGTCGGAAACACCATGCTTGCCCTTCACCGACAGATGTTCGACGAATATCCGATCCATACCTATTCTTAAATTCTCAAGAACATCAGAATATCGCTAGAGCACGAATTTTCCATCTTTGTAGATTACCTTTGTGTTGCCATTCTTGAGATGCGCCGTCACCGTGCGGCGGGTGGTCGAGATGACGTCGGTGTGTACCGATGAGTCGTTGAAGCCGAGGCGTGTTGCTTCCTTATCCGTGAGCTTGGAGACGTCGCCCGCGTAGGTGTCGCGGTAGCTCATGCCGAGCGCGATGTGCGAATTGCCGTAGGGGCCGCCGATATTCTCGTCAAAAAGGGTTTCGGCCATGAATTTCGTGATGCGGGAATGCCGCTTGTCGGTGAGCGAGTATTCGCCTATCTTGTCGGCATTCTTCGTCGCTATCATTTCTTTGAGGAGTTTCTCGTTGGTCTTTGCTTTTGATTTCACAACGCGGCCATTTTTGAACCATAGCTGTATGCCGGTTATCTTGTTGCTGTAGCGATAAAGCGGCTGATTGATGCGTATCCAGCCATTCGTGCCGCGCCAATCGGGCGAGGTAAATATCTCGAAGCTGGGGATATTGCGACCCGAGCCCGCGTGCCATGCGCGCTTTTCGCCGAGGGTGTACCAGATATCCATGTCGGGGCCCACCGCATGGAGCTTGTCTATCCTTGGGGAAAGCTTGTTGAGACGGCTGCGATATTTCTCAATATCGCGGTAGACCGCTTTCCACTTCGCGATAGGATTTTTCTCATCGAGAAAACACGCCTTGATTATTTGTTGCCAGTATTCCTTTTCGCTCAAGCCCGCTTCTTTGGCCATCGCAGGTGTACCGTACAGAGCGATCGTCCACGTAAACTTCCCCGCCCACTCTTTCTGATGCCGCCAATCCATAAAAGGTTTGAGTGCCTGCCCGCGCATCATTATTCTTTTGCCGTCGACACCCTTGAGCGCGTGCGGGTCTTTCTCGGCGAGCAGGAAGACAGAATGGTCTATCTGGTCGACGAGACCCTTGAGGTATTTCCTGGGGAAGAATTTGATCTGTTCGTCGGTGGCGTGCTCGTAAAAGTAGCGCGAGACGCTGATATTACGGCGCTTGTCGCCATGCTCATCGTCTGGTCCGTAATGCGCAAGCACGTGCCCGCCTGCGTCCACGACCGCATTGCACACAGCCATATAGAGCGGCTTGGCGGATTCCGACGCGGAAACCCGCACGACCTCTCCCTTCTTAATTCCCTTCCCGCCGCCGAGCGCAAAATTGACGAGCACATCGGCGTACTTTTTTAAAACCTCATCGGACGGCAGATACGGTTGTTTGAATGACATCGCCATAGACTACTACGTCTCGACACAGTACGCAAAAAGCTGTATGACCGCAGGTGGTTTTGCACTCCGCTGGTAATTTCTCGTACTGTATCAGGTATTGCACGGGCGACAATCGGTTGCCGAATGCGTGGTGGACCCG
>MFKT01000022.1 GCA_001781125.1 Candidatus Kaiserbacteria bacterium RIFCSPHIGHO2_01_FULL_53_29 | reverse complement strand
CAGCCTGCCGCGCAGGATCGTCAACCTCGCAGTACGTTCGACATTCTTCACCCTTGCAGCCACCGGGCCCCACGAAGTTGCGCATTTCTTTTATTCGTTGTTGGTCTTCCTCTGAAAGGAGACCGTTATCGACAGCGAACTTAAAGCACTCGTCTTGATGCGCCGAGTCGTCACAGTACGTGCGGCATGCTTCTCCGTGGCATCCCCCCGGCCCTGCTTTGTTTCCGAACTTTCGAGCACGCTCTGCTTCCTCGTGTGACATCATGCCGTTCTCTTCTGCGAACGCGACACATGCGTCCATGTGAGCAGGATCTTCGCAGTATGCGCGACACTCTTCTCCTCTGCACCCGCCTGGCCCCGGCTTATTACCGAACTTCTTGGCACGCTCGAGCTCTTCCGGTGACATTAATTCATTCTCCTCCGCGAATGTGAGGCACTCTTCCATATGCGCGGGTGCCTCACAATATTTCTTACACGCTTCTCCGCGGCATCCACCCGGCCCCTGTTTCCCGCCGAGCTTTTTCGCTCGCTCGGCTTCTTCCTGCGTCATGAATCCATTCTCGACTGCAAACGCGATGCACTCTTCGTGGTGCGCGACATCTTCACAGTACGTCTTGCATGCTTCGCGACGGCACCCACCCGGCCCCGGCTTGCCTCCCATTTTTTTGGCTCGTTCCAGATCTTCTTTCGGCATGAGATTGTGTTTCTCAGCAAAAGCGAGACATTCATCTATATGCTCCTCCGCATCACAATATTCTTTGCACTTAAACCCCACGCAGCCCCCAGGGCCTTTCTCGCTACCGATCGTGCGGGCTATCCTTCCTTCCTCCTTGCTCATGAGGCCGTGCGATTCCGCAAAAGATATGCATTGATCGTGGTTTGCAGAGTCGTCGCAATACGCCTTGCACTCGCTCTTGGACTCACAGCCACCGAGTTCAGAAATGGGGAAGGTGACGGTCGATTCTTGTGCTAGAAGCGGGAGTGCGAAAGCGAAAATGAAAATGAGGCAGAGCGCGATACCGAAGAAAATAATCGCCTGTCTGTGCGAGGCGCGCAGATGGGCGCGGGCGTTCATTGTGCGCATATCAGTCGAACGGATTCACTTTCACGTCCGAATAAGGATTTGTCTTTACGTTCTCAAGTGGATTCGTTTGCACTTCTGCGTAGGGATTTACGGCTTCCTGCGGGGTTGCTTCTGCAACCGCACTTTCCCATCCGCGATCGTATCCGAGGTAATAGCCGCCAGCGGCTCCGATGATGAGACCCACGACTGCCGTGCTGGCAACGAGGAGCAGGGGGGATTTTTGTTCTTGAGGCATATGTATTGGGTTACGCTAATTAGCCTCATTATATGTGTAAAAACCCGCCAACCCGGGGTACGTGTTGACAACTATTGGTTCCAAGCCCCCAAGTCCTACTCCTCACTCGAACCAGCGGCACTTTTTGCAGGCACACCTCCACTAGCGAGTCCCTTGCGGATGTCTTTCAACAGTTGATTGAGTACCGGCTTGTTCTCTTTAAGATAGGTGCGGGCGGCGTCGTAGCCGCGACCGAGCTTAATTTCGCCCTTGCCCTCCGAAGCCTTCTTGCCCGTCGTAGCTTTAGCGGAGTCGGGGGCGGAGGAGGGGATGGAGTACGAGCCGCCGGAGGACTTCTGGACAAATCCGAATTTCTCCCCAAGTGCCAATGCTTCCCCTTCGCGCGAGATGCCTTCACCGTACAGCATGTCGAATTCAGTTTGGCGGAAGGGGGCTGCGACTTTATTTTTTACGATCTTCACACGGTGTCGGCCACCGACAGTTTCGTCGCCTTTCTTGATCTGTGCGATGCGGCGGATGTCGATGCGGATCGATGTGTAGAACTTAAGCGCCTTGCCGCCGGGGGTCGTTTCGGGATTTCCGAACATCACGCCGATCTGCATGCGTATCTGATTGATGAAAATGATGACCGTCTTTGTTTTTGAAACAATAGCAGTGAGCTTGCGAAGTGCTTGCGACATGAGACGCGCTTGCTTTCCCACGTGCTGCGCACCCATATCGCCCTCGATCTCGTCTTTGGGCGTAAGTGCGGCGACAGAGTCGATGACGATGACGTCGATCTTGCCGCTTCGGACGAGCGACTCAACTATCTCAAGCGCCTGCTCGCCGGTGTCGGGCTGAGAAACAAGCAGGTCTTCGATCTTTACTCCGAGCTTTTTCGCGTACTCTGGGTCGAGCGCATGCTCTGCGTCTACGACCGCACATACGCCGCCTTTCTTTTGCGCTTCAGCAATGACATGGAGCGAGAGAGTCGTTTTGCCGGAGGATTCTGGCCCGAAAATCTCGATGATGCGCCCGCGCGGCAGCCCACCAATACCGAGCGCCCAATCAACGCCGATGGAGCCAGTGGGAATTGCGTTCACATCCACCTTGGGTGTCGCACCCAGCATCATGATCGAATCGTCGCCGAACTTGGTCTTGATCTGTGATATCGCGCGCTCGATGTCTGCATCTGTACCGGTTCCGGTCGTCTTCGGGGGCGCTTTTTCTTTTTTCGAGAATCCAGCCATACCCAGCTAGTACAATTTGGCATCGTTTCTGCCGCTGTTAAATCCGACCAACGTGAACACATTCGAAATTTGTTGAGCTTCCAGATTTTGCATAGAAAAACCACAACCAAGGCAATGCCAAATTGTCCTGCTGGGCATAGGGGCAGTATATCGAAGTACGATTATTCTGCCACCGGAGGTGTGGATGAAGTGGTTGGCACATCTGTAGTCGAAGGCGTGTAAATAATTTCGATCGCTTGCCTCGTGCTCCGACCGTACTTATCTTTTGCATCAAGTATGATGCGGTTGTAGCCGGGCGCAAGGAGGTAGGGCTCCTCGAAACCTCCACTTTCTGTAACAGTGATCGTCTTACCGTTCATCGAGAGTGATGCGATGCGATCGGCCTGACCCTTGATCGTAACGAACGGATCATGGACCTCGGTGACCTTCGAGGGAACAGTGATCGACGGGCCAAAAATCAGACCGCGCGCTTCGAAGTATGCGTAGCCGAGAACGATAAGAAAGAAAATCCCGAGTGCTACGTAGGTGACGCGGCTATCGCGATAGGGAAGCATGGGAGAAGTATAGCGTATCGAAGCATGAGATAATCGGCGGTATGCGAATCGTCGTTCCCGATGGTCATATGTTGAATCCGGGGGACAATCCCTGGGATGCTATCTCGGCGCTGGGCGATTTTACGTTATACGATCTGACGCCGCAGGAAAGAATTATTGAGCGATTGGTTGATGCAGATATTGCAGTGACCAACAAAGTCCCGTTCTCAAAAGAGATCCTCGATAAACTACCAAACCTGAAATTCATCGCTGTTACCGCGACGGGGTATAACATAATCGATCTTCCTGCTGCCAAAACTCGCGGCATCCCCGTTTCCAATGTGCCGGAATACGGAACCGACTCGGTCGCGCAATTTACGTTTGCCCTTATCCTCGAACTCGCCCACGCCGTAGGGTCTCACAATGATGCGGTGCATGGTGGCCGCTGGAGTGGGCAGCCGCATGTTTCTTTTTGGGACACGCCACAAGTCGAGCTTGCCGGTAAAACGTTGGGCATCATCGGGTACGGGCGCATCGGACATCGTGTGGGGGAGATCGCACAAGCGCTTGGCATGGAAATTCTCACTGCCGGACGTGACGTGGCGGAAATCCGCGAAGTTGCCGGGAACGCAGATGTGGTCACTCTTCACTGTCCGCTGACCGCTGATAACGCCGGAATGGTCAACCGAGACTTTATTTCACGAATGAAGCCAACCGCGTTCCTCATCAACGCCGCTCGCGGCGGTCTCATCGTCGAACAGGATCTGGCCCATGCGCTCAATGCCGGAGTAATCGCGGGGGCGGCGGTGGATGTCGTTTCCTCTGAACCCATCAAAACCGACAATCCGCTCCTGAAAGCCCGCAACTGCATCATCACTCCGCACATGGCATGGGCGAGCCTCGCAGCACGCCAGCGATTGATGCAGGCGACCGCGGAGAATATCCAAGCATTTCAATCCGGCAAACCGATCAATGTGGTTAATCCGTAGATTCAGACCCGCTCTTCTTCTGATTCCGGTGCGGGCTCTGCGGCAAGTTCGTCCGCATTGCCCGCGCCGACCCGTCTCGACTCGGGCTCGCCGAGGCGGATGATGTCGCGCGGCTTGGCACCGTCGGCTGCTCCGACAACACCCCTCTCTTCAAGCATATCGATGAGTTTTGCCGCACGCGCGTAGCCCACACCAAGTTTGCGTTGCAAGTACGAGGTCGATGCTTTACCCGCCTCGATCACGGTGCGCTTCGCTTCCACATAGAGCTCATCATCTTCACTATCATCTATCGTCGATGAGAATATTGCATCCATACCGGGTCCTGTCTTTTCGGTAAAATCGATCTCGCTCGGGATCTCTCCATTACTGGTCTTTATAATATGCGCGACCACCCTTTTCACCTCATCTTCGGAAATGAATGGTGCTTGGATGCGACGCGGCTTCGACATTTCCCCCGAGAGGAAGAGCATGTCGCCCGCCCCCAAAAGTTTCTCGGCGCCTCCCGTGTCGAGAATGGTGCGCGAATCGATCTGTGAGGCGACTTGCATCGCGACGCGCGCGGGGATGTTGGCTTTGATAAGGCCCGTGATGACCTTCACGCTCGGCCGCTGCGTCGAGAGAATGAGGTGGATGCCGACCGCGCGGCTCATCTGTGCCAAGCGCACGATCCCACTTTCCAGTTCACGAGGATAGGTCGACATGATGTCGGCGAGTTCGTCGATGACGACAACAATGTACGGCATCGCCTCTACCGCCCCGCCGTTCTTATCAGTCGAAGCGGGCTTGCCCTCCATAGCCGAGGCTATGGAAGGGGCAACGACGTTCGCATGATACGAGGAAATATCGCGCACCGCTTCGGCCTCAAGGATGTTGTACCGGCGTTCCATTTCTTTGGCGAGCCATTTTATAGCGAGAATTGCTTTCTTCGCGTCTGTGATGACCGGTGTGAGGAGGTGGGGGATCGAATTGTAGACGGTAAGCTCGACTCGCTTCGGGTCGATCATGATGAATCGCAGGCGTTCCGGCCCGCAGCGGTAGAGGAGGGAAACGATGAAGTCGTGCATCATGATCGACTTGCCAGCACCCGTGGTGCCCGCGACGAGTATATGCGGCATACGTGCGAGATCGGCAAAATGCGCCGTTCCTGTAATGGAGCGACCGAGACCAAGAAGCAGTGGTTTGTCTGATCCTATGAACGCTTCATCGGAAACGATCGGCGCCATGCCGAGTGTCGTGCGCGCGATATTGGGCACTTCGATGCCGACGAGCGATTTACCGGGAATGGGAGCTTCGATTCGCACGGGGGAAGCGGCAAGCGCCAATTCGAGGTTGCTCTGAAGTGCCACGATCTTTGAGAGTCGCACACCCTCGGCAGGCTTCATTGCATAGCGCGTGACGGTGGGCCCGATCGATGCCTCGTCCATCTCCACCTGGATACCAAAATTCTGCAGCGTACGTTTGATGATGTTCATGTTGGCCTTCACATCTCCGACCTCCGGCTTGCCCCTATTTTTCGCGAGGATAGAAACGGGTGGGGGACTATAGGTCAAGCCGGTCGCAGCGATAATGGGAAATCCCTCGGTCTCTGAAGTTTTTGTTGCAAATGTGTGCACTGCTGGCTCCTCCCGTGAAGGCGCGGGTATCACATCGGCAGCTCCAAATTCTTCCTCCACCTCCTGTTCTTCTTCCGGCAATCCCACGACCGGCACATCTTCGATGTCCTGCATCTGCTCGTCCGTAGCACCCACAAAGAGGCCGCGAACACTCTGCAATAATTCCCGTAGATTGACGTCGAACGCCACGATGAGCGACACGATCAGAAATGCGCACAGAAATATTATCGTCGCGATCGTATCGACGGCCGCGACGATCGGATTGGAGACAAGTGCGCCCAAGATCCCGCCGTGACTTGGAAACGCGAGATTGATGAGTCCGAGTCCGGCCAGTAGAAAAACACCCATGCTGATGAGCTGTACCCAGCCGAACCTTCGATCGAATGATCGGAAGATTAGAATGGCAAGCAGGCACAGCGAGAATGGCAGGAGCGTATACCCGACACCGAGGAGCCATGAGAGCCATTCGTAGAGCGCCCCCCCAAACGCCCCGCCGCTGCCGAATTCGGCAAGTACGAGGAACCCGGCGATCGCAATAAAAAAAATCGCACACACTCCGCGTACCGCCTCGGAGCTGATCGAAGGAGCGCGCTCTTCCAATTCGGTGAGGTCACGTTTTACGCTCTTCTTTTTGCGCCCCATCGCGTCATCATATCACCCCGTTAGAAGTGACGATAAAAACCCCTCGAAAATCCGCCGACCATGAAGCGTATATTTCTGAACTTCTAACGGGGTCACGCTGCAACGGAGCCAAAATAATTCTTTTGTAAGAGCGGCCTTGTTTCAAAGACGCGCTGAGCGGTTTGCGTAATGGCCATGTCCTTTATATACTCCCCATGTCGGCACGTACATTAGGGGGATAACGTACCTACTGCGGACACATAATGGACGACATAAGAGACATGCAGAGGGACATACAAAAGCCTGACCCGTTGTCTCGATTTTTCGACAAGAATTCTGTCCGCACGAACCCCTTTGGAGCGAATCAGTCAGCCGATCGTGCATATCGTCGGGCCGAGCGCATCGTTGCAGCTCTCTACCTGGTCACTAATCACATCCCCCCCGGAGAATCACTTCGGGTCTCGGTGCGTACGGGAGCTCTCCTCATTCTCGATAATGTGCTTTCTTTGCGAGATGAAATGCGGGCGACAGACTCAAATCACGTGCAGGCCTGTCGCGCCTCAATTCGGCATCTGATATCTCTTGTTCGCATGCTCGCGGTCTCGGGGTTCCTCTCAATTCAGAACACGACGACGGTCATTGAAGGCTTGGATGAATTGGGCAATTTTCTTGGCGCTTCTCAAAATTCACCCCTCTCGGAAAATATTGCTCTCTCGCGCGAGGATCTTCTGGATATCGGGGGTGGGTTAAAGGACATAAAGGACAGTAGGAGTATAAAGGACAAGGTTGTTGTAAAGGACATAAATATTTTGTCCGATAAGAAACCTGATAGCAGCGCACTGAGTGTCCGAGAGCAGGGTATTATAGCAATTCTTCGATCCGGAGGAGAGCTTGGGATCAAGGATATCTGTGCAAACCTCCCCGAATACAGCGAAAAAATGATACAGCGTGATTTGGTCGTCCTTGTCGGAGCGGGACGGGTTAAAAAGACAGGTCTTAAGCGCTGGAGCCGCTACTCGCTTGCCAGATAGGAGCATCCGTCGTCTAAAGTGGAGACATCCCCTGATTTCGCAGGTCACGTTTCCCATGAATAGTCAATGAAGAACCAGGAAATATTTCCCCCTGTACGCCGTCTTTATGATTGACTCCCACCGTGCCCTAGGGTATTGTTGTCTGCGATAACTCAGAGAAAGAGATATGCCCTCGGGGCGTTTTTTAGCTCACAGGTTATCCACAGATTGGGGAGTCACGCATTCACGTCAATATAGCGCCCTAGTATATAATTGCGCTACGATATCTCTTTTGAGATGTCGCTAGGCGCATGAGGGCGACGGGCTCTCTGCGTAGTTCGTTGACATTTGCAATAGAGAACGAAAGATAAAAAAGGTCATTCAAAATGGCCGGGCCTCATTGGTCATGAAGATCATGAAGCATTCAAACAACTCATCCCGTGATTCCTTCTTCGGTAACGACAGCAATTCCGCACGACACTTTCTTTCCCGCTGCTAACCTCCCCGCCACGGCGGGGGGCTAGCAAAATTAAGGGTTCAAGCCGCACACCACAATAATTTCAGAGTAAATCTATTGCGTTGATGTCCGGACAAACCCAAATTATTAGTTGTCTTCAGTTATCAGTAGTTATATTAGTAGTATTTAGTAGAAGACACACAAACGTACACGACTCCTCGTCGAAAGGGTGTTGTGTGCGGTCCCGCCTCTGGCGGGATGAAAAAGTCAAAATAAACTATGAGTAAAGCATTAGCAACAAAAAATGTTGCGGCAATTCTCTTGGCTGTTGTTATGGTTTTCGGATTCGCGTTCTCGTTTGCCACTCCGGCAAAGGCGGATGTGATCTCTGATCTCCAAGCGCAGATCCAGTTATTGCTCGCACAGATCGCGGCACTCCAGGGTTCGACTTCGAGCTCCGGTGGCGGTTGCCACATCTTCTCGCAGAACCTCTCAGTAGGCGCAAGCGGAGGTGAGGTAATGTGGGTACAGCAATTCCTTAATGGTCACGGCTTCACAGTCGCCGCTTCAGGCGCAGGCTCTGCAGGCAACGAAACAGCGTACTTCGGCGGACTGACGAAGGCGGCTGTCGTCGCCTTCCAGAACGCCAACGCTTCAACGGTCCTTGCTCCGGCCGGACTTGCATCGGGTACAGGATACTGGGGTGCATTCTCGCGCGCGAGGGCAAACGCCATCTGCGCAGCGGCTCCGACACCAACTCCGACACCAACTCCAACACCAACTCCGGGTCCGACACCGACTCCAACACCCGGCCCCCTTCAGGGCGGCGCAGGCTCCATTGAAAGCTTCACGGCGATCTCGGGCCTCTCGAATGAGCAGGTAGGAGAGGGCGAAAAAGACGTCAAGATCGCGGGTATTAAGGTTGAAGCCGACAACGGCTCCGACATCGAGATCACCGCTGTTCGTCTCGACTTCTCGACACAACCGGGCAACAACGATCTTGACGAATTCGTCACAGACGTAACGATCTGGCTCGACGGCCAGCTGTACGCTCGCGTCGACGCAAGTGAGTTCAACGACGACAACGAGTGGACCAGAACGATTTCCCTCTCCCCGGGTGCTATCATCCGCGCGGGAGCTGAGAAGGACCTCGTCGTCGCTGTATCCGGCGTCAACAATGTTGACACCGACGATGCGGGGGACGACTGGGCGCTCGACTTCCTCTCGGTCCGCTACGTAGATGCGCAGGGCGCATCGATCACCGACACGGTGACATTCACGCCGGTAACGTGGGACGTAACCACGTTCGCGACGGCGGCGGGAGTCGAACTTAAGATCCTCTCGGGCGTTGAGGCCATCAACGACGCACACGTCATCAACATTGATGACACGTCCAACACCGATGGCGTCTCGATCCTCTCCTTCGGCCTGAAGGCAGAAGGCTCGGACATCACCATCGACGACTTCCCTGTCAACTTCGACATCTCAAGTACGACAGGAAGTATCGAGAACATCACAAGCACGGTCTACCTCTTCGCCGACGGCGTTGAGATTGCTTCTGAAAGCATGACCGCGGCAGCGGGTGCTGATGAGACCATCACCTTCGACAACATTGACTTCAAGGTCAGCGACGGTGACACGGTCGACTTCCTCGTGAAGGCTGACTTCAACGACACTGACGCAGCTACCCTCGTGGAAGGTACGACTATCTCGGCACAGGTCTCCGCTACGGAGCGCAATGCTATCGTGGCTAAGGACCAGACGGGCGAGAACATCGCCGACGGCGACGCCACTGGTACAGCGACGGGAGAAGCTCACGCGCTCTACGACATCGGTATTATGGCCACCTTCGTCTCGGCAACTCAGTCGATCACCGCAGGTGCTGACGGCACGGACGATGACGACACCGTCACGATGACTCTCGTGTTCGACGTCGAAGCCTTCGACGGCACGGTCTACGTCTCCAACCTCGCGACAGCGACCACGGCTGCTGATGGCGCCGTGACAGCTATCGACGTTGACGACGGCGGTATTCTCTACCGCTACGAGATTGACGGTACCGCTACAGTCGACCTCCTCTCGGATGTGGTCTCCAAGACCAACCTGACGGGCACGGTGGATGACGACGGCGCCGACGAGTACACGTTCGCGGATGGTGAAAAGGCACGCATTACCGTGACTGTCACCCACTCCGCAGTTGTAGCCAACACGCTAAGCGACGGCTTCCATGAAACGCAGCTTGTCGCTATCGGCTGGTCTACGACCCAGGACGACGACACTATGGAGGTCTACGAGTTCGGTCTTGATAACTTCAAGACGACTCCGATCTTCGGTAACTAACCTTCTTGTTAGTAACCAGGACAAGAAAAGTCTTAGTGGCAAAAACACCCCCGCAAGGGGGTGTTTTTGTTTGGAAGATTGGTTTACACTGGGTAGCATGAGTATGTTCATGAAAGGTGTCACATTGCCCGGGGCTATCGTTGCGGTCACTATATTTATTCTCCCATTCGTGACCACCACGCATCTCTTTAACGGGGCTACGAACGCGAAATTCTTTTTTATGAGCGGCTCCATCGCGCTGCTCGCGCTCTATTTTTGTTACCTTTTGGCGACGAATACGCACGTGCTCGCGCTGCGCGGCCGGTGGTTACTACTCTTTTCGCTCGTCTTTCTCGGGGTCCAGTGCCTCTCGGCTCTCACCGGCGCATATCCCGAGCGCTCGTTCTTCTCAGATCTGAACCGCGCGAGCGGGGTCTTCTATATCGGCCTCCTCTCGCTCGGCGTGTGGATAGCGGCCGAGCTGCTCACAGAGCGCGACTGGAGTTTGGTGCGCCGTGCGGTCGCCGCATCCGCGGCGCTCTTTTCCTTTTTCACCATCCTTGGCTCACAGGGCTTCGGATTCTCGGGACGTTTGTGGACCGTCGACCTGGATATTTCAGGTGTGACGCTCGCGAACGAAACCTTCGCAGGTGCGTACCTTCTCATTGCGTTCGTTATTACGCTCATCGAGTTTTTCAGAGCAAAACCGGGACGCCTGAAACATATGCTGGCGGGCGCAGCCATACTACAGTTATTATCACCACTGCTTTTTGGGGCGAAAGCCATTATGGTTGGGGGATTCCTCGCTGACCCGCTCTCCCTTGTCGGCGGCGCGCGGGCCTCATCCGTCACAGCATTTCTATTCCTCGCGTGGCTCGCGGGATTTTTCCTCCTGCGCCGCGTCACACCACCGGCGTTCATTTCTCGGGCCTATCTCCTCTGGAGCGGCGTCTGGATAGCAGGGATTGCGCTCCTTGTCGGGCTCCTTTTTGTGCCGGGGAGTCCGGTCCAAGAAACATATATAGAGGAAGCGACAGCCGCGCGCATTATCGTGTGGGACATCGGTTTCGAAGCGTTTAAGGAAAAGCCGCTCCTCGGGTGGGGACCGGAGAATTTCCGTTTCGGTTTTGCGCAGCACTTCGACGATCGCTTATATCTTGACGAAAATCTCGGAGAGATCTGGTTTGACCGCGCCCACAATCTCATCATCGACCTCCTCGTCTCTACGGGTGTCGTAGGCATGGCAACGTATTTCTTGCTCTGGGGATATGCGCTTTGGATATTCTCCCGGGCGGCGCGCGCAGGGCTGATCTCTCAAACAGAAGGTTATCTCTCGGGCGCGCTCGTTATCGCGCATGTTTTGCAGCTGCAAACCTCCTTCGACACCGTCGCGACGTACGCGCTTATGGGCATCGTGCTTGGGTGGAGCCTTTTTCTTGAGAAAAAACTTCTCGATGGACAACCGCCGCATATCTCCGAGCTGCTGCGCCGTGCGATCGCAGGCGTGCTTGGAGCAGCCGTTATCGCCGCACTCGCGTTCGTCACGTGGGAATACGCCAGGCAATACGCACTCATCCGTATTTTTATGACGAAGGACTCGACGCGGCAGACAGAGCTCATACATCGGGCGCTTACACGTCAGTCTGATTTCGAGTCGCTCCGCCTTTCTTCCGCATCATTTAAAAAAGGATTCCTTGAGCAAGTCGCGAAGACGCCAAAAGCAGAACAGCCGGCTCTCATTGCGCGTGGAATGAAGCAGTTCCAGACATATGAAGAGTATTATCGGAGCTATGTGAGCAGTCATCCGGACGACTATCGGGCGCGCATCAACTTCGCCTACCACCTGCTTTTGCAGACGTCTTTGGGCGATAATCATCTGGCCGAAGCGCGGGACGTCATTGCCGCCTCATATGCGCTTTCCCCGCAAAATCCGCTGACGTACGTACTTGATGGGGTGGCAAGTCTCTACAGTGGCGATCTAGAGAGTGCGAGAGAAAAGATCCTTGCGGCGATCAAGGTAAATCCAGAAGCCCGATTCTCGCAGCAAATGCTTGCGTATATTAACCGTCAGGAAAAGAGCTTTCCCAGGATCACGGTCCTCAATCTCGAGAATCTCTAAATCTGATCGCCGTGAGCATGTCGGGGCGTTATCCCCAGTTGGTAACGATGGAACGCCTACCCGAAAGGTAAGCGAGTGTACAATTCGCTGTGTGGGAAGCGTGCGCTTCCTGTGCCCTCATGTTAAAACCCGAGGTGCACACTTATTTACTAAGTAATTACTCATAAAGGATATGATGAATTTGATAAACATCGGGAAGAATACCAGTTGGTTCACACTTGGTATCTCAGTCGCGGTAGTACTTCTGTTTGGTGCCATCATGGTCGAGAGTGCGACCACTATCTCGACGAACGTTAACACAGGGGGCACACTCACCGTTACTGGCGCATCCACATTAACAGGCGCTGTGTGGGCCACGAGTACCCTGCAGGCGACCGGTGCCGTGAAGTTTTACAGCACACTCGCGCTCGAAGACGATATCACGCTCGAAAACGACGAGACGATCTCTAACGACACGGACGGCACGATTGCGCTCGGAGGCGACGTTTCGATTTCCGGGGGAGACGGAGGGTTGGTGGTTACATCGACTAACGCTGCGACATCGTCCGTAACGGTAGGATGCATTGAGACGTACGCCACCTCGACGGCAACCACTATCAAGCAAATGTTCTTCGCATCCTCGACGCTCAACATCGACGGTGCTTCTATCACCGCAGGTTTTGGCGGTGGAACGCACCAGGGAATCGTGCTGTGGGGTTTTGGGACGTGTCCGTAATCGCTGGTAGCAGAGTATTATCAGCCTAACTAGCGAATACGCATGAACCCCGTTAGAAATCGCGGACAGGCGAAATCGAGAGGTTCAAGCAATCGCCGAAACTATGGACAAACAATCATACAGAGCAATTGATAGTCCGCGACCTATTTCTAACGGGGTGAAGAAACTTATAGCCTCGGCAGCAACGCTTGCGCTCCTATCGCCAACCCTGGCGCTAGCCGTCGCCTTCAATGACGTGACGCTTACGACTGACACTGTGCTTAGCGTCAACAGTCTTTCGCTCTCGGTCTCGGGCTCGAGCGCCGTGCTTGAGTCGATAACCGTAGAGGGGGCGGCCTTCGAAGTCGTCCTTGGGGTGGGATCTTCCATAAAAGTCGTCTCAACTGCTCGCGCGACTCTTGCTGTCAATTACATTCCATCATGGATAACCGAAACGCCAGCATGTTCAGAGTCCCAATCGGAATTGAGTCTACTAAATAACGCGGGGGCGACAACGACGATGACCATATCGCCGTCTGCGACCCTTTGCTCCGGCACGGGCGCCACCGGAAGCTCCGGAGGTAGCAGCGGAGGAGGAGGCGGTAAGAAGCCGGTAGCCACAACTACGCCGATAACACCAGCCCCCACCCCGCCACCTGCCCCTGGGACAATAGACGCCCTGCGGGCGCAAGTGAATGCATTGCTCGCACAGCTTGCGGTGCTCACGGGGAAGGGTACACCAAACGCGAATGCCTTTATACATGCCAATGCCAACGCAAGCTTCATCCGATCGCTTACCGTCGGAGCTACCGGCGATGATGTCCGCGCGCTCCAGGTATATCTCAACACTCACGGCTATGCGCTCGCCTCAAGCGGTGCAGGTTCTGCGGGCAGTGAGACCACAACCTTCGGCGGCCTTACCCGCGCGGCGCTCGCCAAATTCCAGGCAGCTCACGGCATCACACCGTCGGTAGGATACTTCGGACCCAAGACGCGAGCGTACGTCATCGCGAATCCGTAATCCTGCAAGAGCAAAATCTCAGACCCAAAAATGCCGGCAAACGCCGGCATTTTTGCTTCTCCCCGTCTACATTGCATCTGTGGACAAGTTCATGAAGCGCCTCGCGTGCGTGTGATAATGGCCCGAATATGTCCGGCAAGACAATTCCGAATCGCTTTTTCGCCGCAGTCGTTGGTGCATCTTTTCTTTTTCTTGCATCTCCATCATTTGCTGCCGCCTCCTCACTCGTGTGGGGAAACGTGGAAGGTGGAGATCCTGTGCGGATAGAGATTTTGGATGGGGGCACATACGTGGTACCGCTCAATACTCCAGCGCCCGCATTTATCGATTCTCCTTTTGCGTTCTTCGACTTCACCGGCACCTTATACCGCATCGATGATTCCGGCGGCACGCCCGTGCGGGAGGAGATCGCAACCATCAATTGCCTTGGTTGTACACCGGAGAGCACACTGGAGTGGTCATCGGCTGGTCAGTACGAACTTGACCTTCCGTTGTTTGAGCCCGCCTCGCAGAATTTCAATGACACGCTTAAGCGGTGGCTCGCTCGTGTGTTTTTTGCCGAGATTGCGCATGCCCAAATCGATCCAATCGAGACGATCCATTTCACGATTGAAGAAGCGGCAGCCGCCTGCGCGAACCCATGTCTTTCCAGCATCTTTTTCATTCCGGGATTTCAGGCGAGCCGGCTGTATCAGGGGAACGTCATTTCTGAAAATCAGGTATGGGAGCCCAATAGTCTGCAATCAGATGTGCAAAAACTGTATCTCGATGAAAACGGCGCGAGCATCAATCCGACGTACACAAAAGCAGATGCGGCCATCGACAGTGTCGGACCTTTCTTCTCTCGCACAGACATCTACCGTACTTTTCTGGAACAGCTCGGGAGTTTGGTGGCGAATGATACGATCGCCGGCTTCGGCGTGTTTCCCTACGATTGGCGAGTGAGTGTGGACGATATCGTCGAGAATGGGACGATCTACAATGACGGCACGCACTATCCTGCCGCCGAGCTTGAGAGCCTCGCTGCGGGTTCTATGACCGGTAAGGTCACTATCGTCGCTCACTCAAATGGCGGGCTCGTGGCAAAAGCGCTGATGCGGAAGCTTGAAGCAGAGGGAAATGCGGGTCTCGTCGACAAAATCATCTTCGTCGGCACGCCGCAGCTCGGTACACCAAAAGCGATCGCTTCTCTTCTGCACGGAGATTTCCAGAATATTCCCGGATGGGCGGGATTCTTGGTATCGAAGGCGAACGCGCGGGCGCTTGGCGAGAATATGCCCGGAGCGTTCGGCCTCTTGCCATCGCCCGAGTATTTCGCGCGCGTTGCCGATCCTGTCGTAGACCTCTCCGCCGCGCCCGCGCTGCGCGCGGGCGCCGGTCTCTCCCTCCCCACCGTTGACAGCGCTGCGGAACTCGCAAAATTCCTCACCGGCGCGGGTGGCAGAGCGCAACCTGCATTCGACAAAATCGAAATACCCAGCGTGCTTTCTTCCACACTACTCTCCAATGCGACAGCACTGCATAATGACCTCGACACATGGACACCACCCGCGGGTGTAGAGGTATTCCAAATCGCAGGCTGGGGATTGGACACGCCGAAGAACGTTGTGTATACGGAAAAACGACAAGCGTTTTGCATTACTGCATCTTGTTCTTCTGCCACGACTACCCACCATGTGGTGAAGATGACGGAAGATGGCGATCAAACGGTGGTCAGCGCGAGTGCTGCAGTGGAAGATACGTTTCCAGTGTATTACCTTAATCTCATATCCTATAAGGCGGAAACTCGTCATGATGTTAGACACGCGTATCTAACGGAGGCAAAACCGTTCCAAGATTTATTGCTGCAGCTAATCTCAACTACGACATCGCCGATCCTTCCAGCGCATATTTCCAACACCCGACCGCAATCGACTTCTGCGGAAAAACGATTGCGTTTAAGGGTATTGTCACCGGTATCGCTTGACGCATATGATAATCTCGGTAATCACACTGGCATGGCGCCGAACCCCACTCCGGGCTCGGATCTGCTGTACAAGGAGGAAGACATTTTCAACAGCTACTACGAAGAATTCGGAGAAGGAAAGTATCTTGGACTTCCCGAGGGGACATACACAATCAACCTCAAGGGGCTTGCGCAGGGAACGTTCACGTTTGAAATAACACCGGTGACAGGAGGAATAGAGGGTACGACGACTTCGTATATAGACATTCCTGTCTCTGTCTTGACGACGGGAACAACGACAATTGATGCTTCCGGTCAGCTTGGGTCGCTCGCACTCGACCAGAACGGCGACGGCGTCGCCGATACGATTATCACATCGCCTACACAGGCTACTGACCCACTCACCTATGCGAAGCTCATTAAGACGAGCATCGCGGGCATGGATATGGGCGCGAAGACGAAGCGCCAGCTTATCGCGAAGTTTGCCAACGTCGGCTACATGATAGCGAAACTCGACAAGTGGGAGAACGAAGACGACGATGGAAAGGAAACAAACAAAACCGGCAAATTGACAGAACGCATAATCAAAAAACTCGGGAAGATCGAGCAATATATCAAGAAGCAGCTCGCCAAGTCGGCTCCAAAACTGAAGCAAAACAAAGTTCAACTTGAGCGCATTACTCCGGCGCAGGCAGAAGCGCTGCTTGACATGCTCTCGACACTTAAAAAACTTGTTATAATTAAGTGATTATGAGTCCAAAGTTAAAAAGGTACTTGTTTCACTTTGCTCAGAACTTCGCTCTAGTGGTTATTGCTGGAATGGCCGCTTGGGGCGTCGCACGTCCCACATACGACTTCTTTTACTGCACGTATGTAGGTCCGGTGTTAGATTCCTACGCCTGTCAAGGGTTATCTCACGATTTTGGGTACGAGATACTGGGTTGGATGATAATGCTGTACTCCTTCTTCGTGCCTTTGTTTCTCGCGGCATTGGGAAGCTCAGCGCGATACCGGTGGATTGCTGTGGCGCTTTCTCCCATGCCCCTGCTAATTGTGGTCGGGTTGATAACCGGTGCTGATCCGACAATCGTAGGCTTCGGTTTTTTTCTGGGAATTATGGTTCTTATCGGACTAGGGCTTGGGCGGTTTGCCAGAAAGACCCTCGGAAAAATGCCTTCGCTTGAGGCGATGAAAAAGTACTTCTAATAAAAGGCGTATAATGGAGGCCATGAGTCCTTCGCCGGTTGGGTCGTTCATGCGATTTTTTATCGGCTTTTCGGTGTTTATCAGTTTGAGTTTCGGTATCACGTTTGCGGTGCAAAAATACGCGACCTCACAAGATGCTGCGAAGCAACAAGCCGCCGCGGCCGCAGCGATGTTGGAGTATAAAAAGTGAGTGGCGCCGAGACGGGGTCCGGCGCCACTTGAGAAAACCGAACGAAGTCGGTCAATACGCTGTTGCGGGGATAAACACACCCCGCTTTATTGCCAACGCAGCCACGATCTCATGCGATCGTTCATCGAGTCCCTCCCCACGGGGAGTGATAATCTTTGAACCTCCGCAGAGATAGTGACCGACGGCAGTTTGACCGCTCATCCCGAGCACACGGCAATCCGACCAAAGAGCGTATTTCTCGCCCGTCAGTTGGTATGGCCGAATGTCCGAGCTTTCGGTCTCTCGACGCAATGTACATGTCATAGGTGACCTCTCCATGGTTTAGAACCATGTTTGCCACCTCCCTGTCCGATACCATTTTAGCATATTTGACAAGAATGTCAATTTGACCCCGTTAGAAATCGCGCCCGCGCTTACGCGCCCGAAGGGCTTGGGCGGGCTATTTCTAACGGGGTTGACGTGTGGCTTAAAGTCTGTAAGATGCATCGCACAAGGCCAGAGAAAGCGGGTTCCGAAAGGTTCAATCAGTTCCGCCTACGTCCGAGAGGACTACGGCGAAACAAGCCTGCCGAGGTCGAAAACTCTTGGGGAACTCCCAGCCTTGGTTAAAAATAGTTTTTGTTGATATGGCAAAAACAAAAGCAGAGAAAGGGGTAATAATCGACAAACTCGAAGACGCGTTCAAGAACGCGACATCTTCGGTATTCGTGCACTTTACGAAAGTCACCGTTGCGGATGAATCGGCAATGCGCCGCGCACTCCGGCAAAGCGAAGTTTCGTATTTCGTCGCGAAGAAGACGCTCATTCGTCGTGCCTTGGACAAGCTCGGGCACAAACACGAGGAGCTTCCGCTCGAAGGGGAAGTGGCCGTTGCATACGGGGGAGGTGCCGACGCCACGGTGGCGGCGCGGCTCGTGCATGAGTTCGGAAGAAAGATGATCGATAAGCTCACTATCCTCGGAGGTATCTTCGAAGGGAAGCTTGTGGGCGCGGCACAGATGCAGGAGATAGCGACCATTCCGTCGATGCAGGTCCTGCGGGGTATGTTCGTGAATGTTATCAACTCTCCCATTCAGGGGCTGGCTATCGCATTGAATGCGATCGCGCAGAAGAAGCAATAATTAGAATTAAGAATAAAGAATTATGACTGAAGATACAGCAGTAATCGCCGCTTCCGTCGAAGGCTCCAGCGAGCCAAAGGAGGCAATGGAAGTTCCGGCGAAGTTCAAGAAGCTTGTGGAGGAAGTGGAGCAGATGACGGTCTTGGAATTGAACGAGCTCGTCAAGGTGCTCGAAAAGAAATTTGGCGTCTCGGCGGCTGCGGTCGCCGTCGCAGGCCCGGCAGCTGGTCCCGCAGCAGACGAGAAGACCGAATTCAATGTCGAGCTTACTTCGATGGGTGAGCAGAAGATCGCGGTCATCAAGATCGTGAAGGAAGTCCTCGGGCTAGGCTTGGCGGAAGCCAAGACGATGGTCGAAGGCGCGCCCGTTCTCATGAAAGCCGACGTCAAAAAAGAAGACGCAGAAGCGTGGAAGACGAAAATTGAAGCAGCGGGAGGGAAGGTTACACTCAAATAACATTCACCGCAGGGGCAAGAAACCCGGCCACGTGGCCGGGTTTTCTGCATTACAATAAGGCCATGGACGATGGGGTTGAGAAACCAGCGACAGTACGACCGCTCAACTGGCGGAGTCTTTTGCCCGAGGTACTCGTGAAGTCATTCGATGCGCCGGGCAGAGCCGACGCGGAAAGTCGGCATGATGTCACAGGCTACGCGGAACTGCTCGATCGTGTCGCAAAAGAGGCGGCACGCCAGGGGATCGATTTTGAGGCACAAGTGACGGAACAAGAAGCCGCGATCGCGAAGCAGATCGCCGAGGGCAGTATTTCCGAACAGCAGGGAGAATTCATGATGGACGAGAGCGATGCTTTGATAGCTCTGATCAACTGGGCGCACACGAACGGATATATCGATAAAGAAAAATTGGCGGCACTCCACGAAGTTGTAAACTAACGATAAGTAGCGTGCGGTATTTTCGCGCGCTACTATTCGGGTGTGAACACCACATATCTCGCCTTCGGCTCAAACCTCGGCGATCGCGATGGAAGTCTGCAGCGGGCGATTGTGATGCTTGCGCCGGAAATTACGGTGACGGAAGTCTCGCAAGTATATGAGACCGAGCCGATGTATCTGGAAGAGCAACCGAAGTTTCTGAATATGGTTGTTGAGGCGACGACAGAACTTTCGGCGTCGGAAGTTTTTAAGAAAATAAAATCGATAGAGAAAGAAATTGGCAGGGGAGACTCGCTGCGCAATGCGCCGCGCGTCATAGACATTGATTTATTGTTTTACGGCAATGAGGTTATCGAGACTGACGAACTTGTTGTACCGCATCCGAAAATCGCAGAGCGTCCCTTCGTACTTGTGCCCTTGAACGATATCGCGCCCGATTTTGTGCATCCGACACTCGGCGTTAGTATTGCAGAGCTCTTAAAGAGGCTTGGTAATTATCACGGAGTCCAACTATGTTCTAATTCGCGCGAATAAGCATATATGGAAAGACCAAAGATCGTTGGTATTGTAAATATCACAACGGACTCGTTTTCAGACGGCGGAAAGTTTCTTGATGCGAATTTAGCCATAGAACAAGCCAAGAAACTGCTCGCGGATGGCGCAAACATCATTGAATTGAGCGGTGTTTCGAGTAATCCGCACGCTGAACATGTTCCAGCAGATGTTGAGATCCAACGAATAACGCCTGTGTTGGCGGCCCTGGACTGCCCGATTTCAATAGACGCTACTAAGCCGGAGGTGCAGCGCTTCGCACTTTCATCCTCCAGAGGAGGATCCGCCTCCGGTGGAAAAAACGTTGCACTACTCAACGACATCCGCGGGTTTCCCGACGAGTCGATGTATGACGAGCTTGCAAAGTCTGATGCGAAGCTTGTTGTCATGCACTTCATTTCAGATCTCGACAAAGCGGTGCGGGTACCGAAGACACCGAAAGAAGTTTTTGATTCGATTTATTCGTTTTTCGAAAAACGCCTTCCGCAACTCACATCTGCGGGAATTTCAAAAGAGCGCATCGTCATTGATCCAGGCATGGGATTTTTCCTTGCGAGCAATCCAGAGCCTTCTCTTGCGGTACTTGCGCATATCGCGGAGTTCAAGAAGCGTTTCAAACTACCGGTCATGATATCCGTCTCACGCAAATCGTTCTTGAAGAATCTTGCGCCATCGCCGGACGTAGATATCCAAAGCCGCACGCTCGCCGCTGAATTGTTTGGTGCGCAAGAAGGTGTTGATTACATTCGCACACACGATGTTCGGGCCCTGTATCAGGGACTGCAGACACTCGAAGCGATCGAACGCGTTGGGAATGCCGAAAAACCGCAATTTTGAGGGTCCTTGTCAATCGTATTCAGGGAGCCTACTATGCCTGTATGGCCGATGATTTCCTGACACGATTCGTAGGCAACACGACACGTGCGAAACTGCTCAGACTCTTTTTTTTCAATCAGACCCAAAGCTTCACGCTCCCACAAGCCGCGCGTCGTGTCGGCATCAATCCCAAAGCAGTTGCGAAAGAGATTTCTTTTCTCGAGAAACTTAATCTTGTGCGGCGCGGCAGATTGATGATAACGCTTGCCAACGGCACGAAGCGCGCGGTAGGGGGCAAGCAGCGGGAGCCTGTGTGGACCAGGAATGAGACGTTCAAATATACACCCCCACTCTCAAAATTCGTACACGAAGTCTCGCCAGTGCACTACAAAAATATCATCGTGGGACTGCGTCGCTCCGGCCGTGTTGCCGCCATCATTCTTTCCGGCTCGTTTATGGGCGATGACACGCGACCGGCGGACCTCATCATCGCGGGCGATTCGCTCAATGAGTCGCGGCTGGAGATTGCAGTTCGTGCTCTCGAGCGTTCATTGGGACGCGAGATCCGCTACGCTGCTTTCACAACACCCGAATTCCGCTACCGCATGACCATCCAAGACCGCCTTCTGCGCGACACGTTGGATTATCCCCATCTTGTTCTCCTCGATAAAACAAGGCTTTTATAGCATTTTACGGTATCCACACTGCCCAGGGGGTTTACCCTCCGCGTAGTCGAAGGGTGCTATCATTACAGGCATAAAGGGGTCGAAAACTCTTAAAGACATTACTATAAGTCATTATTTATATGATAGTTTCGCAATCGGCAGATGTAGTACAGGCCTCTTTTACCGGTCTGTGGTTCACGGTAGTGCAATATCTTCCCGCGATCCTCGCGGCCGTTATCATTTTCATCATCGGCTGGATCGTTGGAGTCATCCTCTATCGGATCGTTATTGAGGTCGTCAAAGTCCTCCGGATCGATGATGCTCTGCGCGCCGCAGGTCTCAACGAGGCGGCCAAAGAGGCGGGCTTCAATCTCGACATCGGGCGCTTTCTTGGCACCCTCGTGATGTGGTTCATGGTCTTGGTGTTTCTCGTCGCTTCGCTCGATATTCTGGGACTCAATCGTGTCACCATCTTCTTGCAGCAGGTCGTCTTGCTCTATCTCCCGCAAGTGATCGTGGCAGTCTTGATCCTCATCCTCGGCGCTGTTATCGCTGAGCTGGTGAGGGGATTGGTGATCGGCTCGGCGCGCGCGGCGGGCGCACACGCGGCCAATCTTGCAGGCGCGGTCGCCAAGTGGGCGATCTGGATCTTCGCGATCATGGCAGCCCTCGATCAGCTTCAAGTGGCAAGCTCATTCATCCAGACACTCTTCACGGGTGTTGTCATCGCGCTTTCACTTGCCTTCGGCCTCGCGTTCGGCTTGGGCGGCAAGGAGGCTGCATCGCGCACCATAGAGAAAATACGCTCGGAAATAGCACATCATCACGATTAAGCAGGCTTGGCTCGATATTTTTGGAAACGGCCGCGTCAGACGCGGCCGTTTCTTTTTGCCTGCCTGCCGGTAGGCAGGTTACAATTGGCCAATGCAAGCAGTCATTCTCGCGGCGGGGCGTGGTACGCGCATGGTGGAGCTTACGACCAAGGTGCCGAAGCCGATGCTCGAGGTCGAGGGTAAACCACTGCTTGAATATAAATTCGAAGCGCTTCCCGAAGAGATAGACGAAGTGATCATCATCGTCGGATATCTCGGCGAGGTCATACAAAAACACTTCGCAGGCTCCTACATCGGCAAACACATTCGCTATGTCGAGCAGAAAGATCTCAATGGCACGGCGGGGGCCCTTTGGTGCGCAAAAGATATTTTGTCCGCCGGAGGCGGATCCGCCTCCGGCGGAAAGGACCGATTCCTCGTCATGATGGGCGATGACATTTATACGCGTGAAAATGCCGAAGAGTGCATCGCGCCCGGAAATGTCTGGCGGCTTTTAGTGCAGCAGCTTCCCGAAATGTACCGCGCGGGAAATGTTGAACTTGGCGAAGACGGGAGCATTGCGGCCATCGTTGAGGGCGACCAGAGAACTGCGCCTGGGCTCGCAAGCACAAACATGTTCCTTCTCGATACGCGTTTGTTTACAGCTCCCATGGTAGCCAAACAGGCCGGCAGCCTGGAACTCGGTCTTCCGCAAACCGTGCTCGCCGCTTCAAAAGAGCTCGGAATCCGTTTTGAGCCCGTTTTTACGGACAAATGGATACAAATTACCTCGCCCAAAGACCTTGTACGCACGGCGGAAGTGCTCAAAAAACTTAAGAAATAAGGACTATCCACCTCTTGTCCACGCCCCGATTGCAGAAGATGAGATACATCGGTAACACCTCGAAGGTCGAACTTTGAGGCAGAATTGGCGGCGTGATTACCAGATCTAGCCGCCTTTCGCATATG
>MFKT01000021.1 GCA_001781125.1 Candidatus Kaiserbacteria bacterium RIFCSPHIGHO2_01_FULL_53_29 | reverse complement strand
CCTCGCGAAAAGGGCTCTGCAATTCTCTCCGAAAAAATCGTGGGAAATCCTTTTGAATTCTTGGGATTCCGCCACTCCCGCCATCCTTGCTCGCGCTTCGCGCGAGCCGAATTTTGGGCTTCATACTGACTGGCTCCGCGGCCAGGGCTCGAACCTGGGACATCCTCCTTAACAGGGAGGCGCTCTACCAACTGAGCTACCGCGGAATGTACCCGCGAGTATAGCCCATGTTGGGGCAATAGAAAAGATGCGCGTACAGATATAAAAAGTGGCGGACCCTGGGAGTGCTTCGTGCTGCTCCCAAGGTCCCGGGGCCAGGGCCCTTGCCGTGAGTGGCCTGAGTAGGAACAAGTAGGATCAAGATTGTATTGTCTTGTCTTGCCTTTCCGACATCCAGTCCCCAAGAAGAAAGAAAGGACCGGCGCGGAAGTGACTCATCACACCACACGACTACCAACGCTCACTATAATGAAAAACTGCTGATCAACAAGAGTACTTTAGCGTCTTGATTTCATCCCCTCTTGCCTCGCCGCTGCGACGCAAGGCGGGTCTCCACTTTCGCGACCGCTAGAATGGTTTTGAGTACCGTGTCGGGGTTGATGGACATGCTCTCGATGCCCTGCTCGACAAGGAATTTCGCAAAGCTGGGATGATCCGAGGGCCCTTGCCCGCAGATGCCCACGTATTTTTTCTTTTTACGACAGACGTGGATGACCTCTGCGATAAGCTTCTTGACTGCCCTGTCGTTTTCATCCGCGACACGGTTGACGATGCCTGAATCTCGATCGAGGCCGAGTGTAAGCTGTGTGAGGTCGTTGGAGCCGATTGACATGCCGTCGAATATCTCCAGAAATTCTTCTGCAAGGATGGCATTGGAAGGAATTTCGCACATCATAACGACTGACAACCCCTTTTTTCCCCGCTCGAGTCCGGCATTCTTCATGACCTCGAGCACCTTCTTCCCTTCTTCGATCGTTCGGCAGAACGGCACCATCGGCACGACGTTGTCGAGGCCCATTTCTTCGCGCACCTTACGCATGGCCTTGCACTCAAGCAGGAACGCTTCTTTGAACTTCGGATCGTAGTAGCGGGAAGCTCCGCGCCAGCCGAGCATCGGATTTTCTTCGTGTGGCTCAAAGAGGTCACCCCCGAGGAGCGAGCGGTATTCGTTGCTCTTAAAATCGGAGAAGCGGACGATGACTTTTTTGGGGTAGAAAGCAGTGGCGATCTTTGCGATGCCAAAGGCAAGATTGTCAACGTAGTAATCGCTGCGATCGCTCCACCCGCGCGTCTTCGTGTCTATTGTCCTTTTGAGCTTTGCGTCGAGCTCGTTGTAGTGAATGAGGGCAAGCGGGTGCACGCCGACCGACGCAGCGATAATGAATTCCTCGCGCGCAAGCCCCACGCCACGATTGGGCAAAAAAGATTTCTCGAACGCAGTGTCGGGAGTCGCGATATTCATCATGATGTCGGTCTTCGTCATGGGCATCTTCGCGACGTTGCTTTCACGCACAATGAAATCGAGTTTGCCCGCAAAGACCATTCCCTCTGCCGAGGTCGTATCCACCGTGAGCATGTGCCCCTGCTTGATCACCTTGCGCGCGCCGTCGGCGCCCACGATGGCGGTGAGGCCAAGTTCGCGGGAGACGATCGCCGCGTGCGAGGTGCGGCCGCCTTTTTCGGTGATGATAGCGGAGGCTTTTTTCATGATGGGCTCCCAATCGGGATCGGTCATTTCAGTGACGAGAATTTCGCCCGGTTGGAATTTACCCATGTCGCGCGTGCTCTCGATCAAGCGGGCATTACCCGTGGCGATCGAGCTCCCGACCGAGAGACCTTTCACCAGAAGCTTGCCCTCTTCTTTGCGGATGTACTCTTTGACCTTTCGGCGGTCCTTGTTGACCTGCACCGTTTCGGGCCGTGCCTGAAGGATGTAGAGTTCCTGTGTTTTGCCGTCGAGCGCCCATTCGATATCCATGGGGCTAGTGCGTCCGCGTCTTTTTGTGTAGTGTTCTTCTATTTTTTTGCCCCAGCGCGCAAGTGTGAGGATCTGATCTTCGGTGAGTGTAAATGATGCGCGCTCTGCCCGAGTCGTTTTCACCGTTTGCAGGGGCTTGCTACCGGTCTTGGCCTTAGTGTAGATCATCTTCGCGGATTTTGCACCGAGGCGTTTTGAAATGATGGGGTTGGGCGCATCGTCCAACTTTTTCTTCGCGACCAGATATTCATCCGGTACCACAGCCCCCTGCACCACAAGCTCGCCCAATCCATAGGCCGCGGAGATGAGGATGACATTGGGAAAGCCCGTTTCGGTGTCGAGCGTGAACATGACGCCCGAGGCACCGAGATCAGCACGGACCATACGCTGGATAGCGACCGAAAGCGCGATAGCCACATGGTCGTAGCCTTTGTCGTGGCGATACGAGACCGCGCGTGTATTAAAAAGCGAGGCGAAGCAGGCGCGCACGGCCGTGAGCACATCGCGCTCGCCGCGAATGGCAAGATATGTTTCCTGCTGACCCGCGAAGGAGGCCCCGGGAAGGTCCTCGGCAGTTGCGCTCGAGCGGATGGCGACGTCTACATTTTTGCCGTACTTTTTTTCCATCGCGCGATAGGCCGCAATGATATCGGCCTCGAGTGAGGCCGGAAGTGGAGCGCTGTTTATCGCTCTCCTTACGGTACTCGCGCATTTTTCCAGACTTCGAAGATCGCTGTGCCGTATGCCTTTAAGGGTCTTGCGGATGAATGATTCAAGTTTGGCTTCGCGTATAAAAGCTCGGTAGGCATCGGTCGTAACGATATATCCCGAAGGCACGCGAATGCCCTGCGAGGAAAGTGTATTGATCATTTCTCCGAGCGAGGCATTTTTGCCGCCGACGCGAGCGATATCCCCCATTCCAGCCTCCTCCATCCGGATGACATGCCTGCCCCCGACGTCCCCTTTCCATTTCCGTGTGTCTGAAGTCACGCCGTGAGTATACCCCGTGAGATACCTAGATTCAAACTTTGACTATTCCCTGTCGCCGAGGCACTATGCGTAAAGGAGGTACGCATCATGGCCATGTCTCTACAGCTACTTGAGCAAGCGCTGTTGGAGACTGTCTTGGTCTCCATCGGTGATTTCAAACGCAGCAACGACAGAATCTTCTTTATGTTCGAGAGCGCCTCGGAGAAACTGGACGCCACTTCGAACGTGCAGAACGCACTGTGTGAGATCGCACGAACTATCTCACCGCACGAAGAGATCTCCGAAGGTATCGTTCGCAAGATTCTTTCAGGCCTCGGAGGTTCGATTCCCCAGCCGCAATTGCGGCAGCTTCTCGAAAGAACGCTCGAGCGAATGAAGGTCGAGGGGCGAGGCCTTGTTATCGCGGCGGAATAACCCTCGGCTTCTCGGGGGTTATTTTCTTATGCGTCGAAATACATTTCACGATGCGCGAACATATCCTGAAAACGCGGACGGGCTGCAAGAATGCGGGTTTCCTCTTCGCTCCATTCTGAATACGAGCCCGGTCGTTCTTTGATCTCCTGCAGAAATTCAGGCCATGCGATCCATCGTATTGCCTCTACCTCATCTCTATTCGGCTTCGGCTCCTCATCGCAGAAGCCCACCAAGATCGGGCAGATCTCATTTTCCATCACGCCATCGCGGACAAATTTGTAGCGATATGGCGCCACCTCTTCAACGTGCGTTGCCCTCATGCCAAGCTCATCGGCAAGTCGGCGCTGTGCGGCATCGATATTTGATTCGTCGAGCGCTGGGTGACCACAGAGGCTATTGGACCAGACAAGTGGCCATGTCTTTTTTGTATGACTTCTCTGCTGGAGCAGGAGTCGTCCCATGCGGTCGAAAAGAAACAGCGAAAAGCCGCGATGAAGTGGTGTCGTTGCCGCATGCACAACATTTTTCGCCATCGTGCCAAGTACTCTATTGTCTTCATCAACGAGTACCACTTCTTCTGCACGCGGAGAGATCATGCTGTATATGCATTCCCCCCGAGCCTACGCCCCGGAAAGCCCTGGCACTTTCTTTTTCATGGAAGTGATGAGGGAAGATAGGTCTTCGTTCACGACAATGTGATCGAAGAGGTCTTTTCGTTCTGTGAAAAAAGCGAGGTCGCGTTCCGCATTTTTAAGCCGGTCACGGATGTGCTCTTCTGTCTCGCGTCCGCGGGCGCGAAGGCGATGGAGAAGCTGGCTCAACTTGGCACGTTTGCTCTTCCCCGGAGGAAGGAGCCCGAAGGAAAGGATAGAGCGGCGGCCGAAGTGGTGCGCGAGACCTTGTAGGAGATGCATCTCTGTCACGACCACGGGCACCTTGCCCTCCCGCCAGATCGCTTCGATGTCCGCTCCCCGGTACCCATATCTCCGAGCCTCGCCTTTGGAAGGGATGTCCGTGGCCGAGACAATTGCGCCTGTGCGCAGTAAACGATCGAATTCTTTTGGTGTCGTATATACATACTCACTCTCGTCGCCTTGTTTCGGCTCGCGCGTTGTAAGTATTGGTACGCTCGCCGTGTAATCAGCGCAGGCCTGTGTCAGCATTCTGCTGATAGTGGATTTACCAACACCCGATGGACCGGAGAGCGCGAGGATGTAGCCCGGAAATTTCTGCATGACCGGCACATTCGTAAGCGCTTCAAACGCAACACCGTAGACCCGAAGACCTTCCTCCGTAACGTGTGAAAGACGCATACGCGGACGTACCATCTGTCCGATGAAAGGCACTTCGGAGAGTAGGGGCGCGAGTACGCGTCGCCCATTCTCAAGCTCTATGAGTCCTATCATGCGCGGCCTCGAGCCAAGTCGGGTTGGCGGGTGCATTATTGTCGTGAACGTCACAACAGTTCCCGGAAGCAATTTCTCTCGCTCGCGTGCAAGCCCACGCTGGGTGATAGGTGCGCTATTGTTCATATGGTTTTCATACGGCAAGGTTTTCCAGAATATGAATGCCACAACTCGCCGCCGCGCCGCCGAAATTGTGGGTAAGACCGTACTGAACATTTTCACGCTTGAGACATTTGCCCATGTCGATGACTTGTTTGATTCCGGTGACCGCGACCGGATGACCGCAGGCCTTGAGGCCACCACTCATATTGACGAAGAGTGGTGTCTGGCCCGTATAGAGATCCTCATAGATCTTCACCCCCTTCCCTTCTTTCGCAAAACCGAGGTCTTCCATATTGATGATGGCAGCGATAGAAAAACAGTCGTGCGTTTCGACAGCCTGTATGTCGCTGCGTTCGATATCGGCTTCGAGAAGTGCCTTGTCCATCGCCTCGCGCGTCGCAGGGAAACTCACGATGGTTGGCCTCTCCGTGATGCTCAAGGTGTCGCTCGCTATCTGGCTCGCGCACAAACGTACAGAACTTTTGTGCTCGGTCGAGAGAATGCACGCCGCGGCTCCGTCGCTTATCGGTGAACAATCAAAAAGACGCAGAGGATCGGATACCAGCGGACTTGCAGAGACCGCTTCCGGTGTGAGTCCTTGTCGAAATTGTGCGAACGTATTTTCTGCCGCATGCGAGTGGTGCACGGAGCTCACGATGCTCAGCTGCTCGCGTGTGAGACCGTATTCGTACATGTATCGCTGTGCGATAAGGCCAAAAATGCCGGGGAACGTGAGTCCTGCGGGGGCATCGAGCTCGCTGTCGGCGGCCCCCATCAGCGCCTGCGAAACGACATCCGTCGGGGCATCGGTCATTTTCTCCGCGCCGAGGACGAGCACGGTTTTCGCTCGACCACTCTCGAGGAATGCACAGGCGGTGTGGAGCGCGAGCGCCCCAGAGCCACACGCTGACTCGACGCGCACTGCCGGTGGATGATGGGGCAAGAGAGAGGAGGCGAGGGCGCCGAGCCCCGCCTGATCATTCGTTATTTCTGCGAGCATGTTGGCGACGACCACGAGGTCGATTTCGAGCACATCGAGCTCTGATGAGCGCAGTGCCGCATCGATAGCTTCGTCCATGAGGTCGCGGAGGCTTTTCTCCCATAGCTCACCAAAACGAGTGAGTCCGGAACCGGCAATGTAAATATCACGCTGCATACGTTAGGCGGCGAGCGCTCCAGAGTGTTCGAGGTATTCGTCGTACTTCAAGTACGAGTGTTCACGGGCATCCACAGGAAGCGCTTTCCCGTTCTTCTGCATCGTCATAAGGATAGCATCACAACCGGCGCCAGAGCCATAGGAAACAACGAGAATGCGCTGATCTTTTCTTGCCTTCTCAAGCACTGAAACGAGGCCGATTAGGGAGCAGGCGCTGTAGGTGTTGCCGATCGTGGGGACGATGAATCCGACACTCATTTGCTGCTTCGTGATTCCGAATTCTTTTGCGATGCGCATCGGGAATTTTGCGTTGGGCATATGAAATACGACGTGATCCAACTCCGAGAGCTCGATCTTCCACCTTTCGACGACCGCGCGAAGTGTCTCGCGCACATGCGCGAAGTAGCCGGGCTCACCGGTGAATCGTCCGGCGTGGCTGGGATAACCCTCATCCGCTGCACGCCAAAAATCCGGCGTGTCGGTGGTATACGAGAGTGATCTCTCAACGCGGCAGAGGGCATCTTTGTGATCGGCGGGTCCGAGCAAGAACGCTGCTGCACCGGCAGCCGCCGTGTACTCCAAAGCATCACCGGGTTTGCCCTGCGCGGTATCTGTACCAAGTGCCAAACCAAACTTGACCTGACCACTTCGAATAAAACTATCGACGATCTGTAGCCCCGCAGTGCCCGCCTTGCATGCAAACTCAAGATCCGCGGCGTGAGAGAATGGATCGAGTTTCAGCGCCGATACGAGCATGCCGCTCGTCGGCTTCACCGCGTACGGATGTGATTCCGATCCAACGAAGATCGCAGAGATTTGGGACGAAGGAATGCCCGACGTCTCGAGCGCAAGCTGCGCCGCCTCGAAGGCAAACGTAAAACTGTCTTCGTCAAGACCCGGAACAGACTTTTCCTCCACTCCGAGGCTCGCCAAAAGACCGACCGGATCCTGCTGCCAGTGCCGCGCAATATCAGAGATCTTTATCCGGTACTTTGGCAGATATACGCCGAAGCCGACGATAGCGGAATGGGCCATAGAGGTTTGAGTATAACAAATTCTCCAGAGCGTTAAAACCTTAGCGTTTTCCGCGCGCCAAAGTGCGATGCGTTTGTGCGAGTGTGTTTGTTGACTGTGCAGCGAGGAGCGAGAGCTCTCCTGCAAGACAGGCACCCCCGATAGTTTCTGCAAGCTGCGTCGATCGCCGAAGCTTCGTTTTCGTTTGGAGCAGCAGATCGAGGCACTGTTTTTGAGCGGGTAGATTGGTCCCGCCTCCGCGGACCCCTACGAGTAGCGCGGGAAGTTTCACTCGTATGCGCACGCCGTCGGGGCGACGATGAACCTTAGTGTCCGTAAGCGAACCTTCTACCACGTGTGCCGCATCTTGCCCTGTCGCGAGGTAGAGTGCCGCTATCATATTTGCAGCGTGAAGATTTGCTCCCATCGAGCCCGCAAGCTGCGAACCGATAGTAAGTTTGGCTCGCGCGGTTTTTATTAACGCATCTGGAACGCTTTTTAGGACGCTTTTGATGATTGCATCCGGAATCGTTGCCTCAACCCTGACACGATGTCCGCGACCCCGATACTTCGTTCGTGCGCTTGGCTTTTTATCACTATCGATATTCCCGGCAATTGTCAAAATCGGAATGTCTAACGTCGTCGAAAGAAAATCCGCAACGGCTTGCGCGGCGATCGTAAGCATATTCATACCCATCGCTTCGTCGGTGTCTGCCGCCAATGTGAGGAACAAAACATCTTCACGCGTATCGATCTCATAGGAAAGTATCTTTAGGTGACTGCTCGTCGCTTCCGCGATCTTTTTCCATTCTTCTTCACGTTCGCGGATTTTTCCGGAGATTTCTTTTCCATCCTTGACTTCAAATGCAATCGAGCGCGTGATACCGACGTATTCGGATGCAACACGGACGCCGCCCGCTTCCGTCAGCGCTTTGCATCCGCGATTAATACTTGCAACCAAAGCACCTTCGGTCGTCGCAAGCGGCAAGTACACGGAGTGCTCTTCCCCTGTACTGAAATGGATGAGAAGCGGGCCAGCGAGTCCGATCGGTATCGGAACCGCTCCAAACATCTGCTCGCAGTTTTTTTCATCGGCAGTGCCGATCTGTCGGGAAGAGATCTGCAGTGCAGAGAGATCAATATCCAATTCTTTTTCGATCAGAGCACGCCGCTTCGAGACGCGCCCGAAAGCGTCGAGATCTACCGGAAGATTGCGTATATCCATGCAGCCCGATTATAGCGAAGAATCACAAAGTATGTGATCCCCTTCCGATGCTAGCCTCAAAGACCGTGCAGTCCTTCTGCGTATGGGCATACGCACGCACGCTCGGCAGTGCGCTTTCGTCGCAAATGAGATGCACGGTGGGGCCGGCGTCCATGGTGTAGAGCACTGCCAGATGCTCGCGAGTTCGGAGTTCCTCAACGTCGCGGATGATGCGATGCGTCTCCTCGGAGAGATACTGAAGCGATGGGGTGCTCGAGGCCATGACCGCGTGCATATCAAGGCAGTCTTCTTCAGCAACTCTTTGAAGTTTCTCAAAATCTTTTTGCCGGATCGCTTCAATACACATTTTTTGGCGATTGGGAATTTCCCGAAGCCGCGCTTCAAAAAGCGGGCTCGTGCGTGCGAGCGCGTGGCCTTCGGTGGATCCCGTTTCTTTCTCCTTGTGGGATGGCACGATGATGATATCCCATAATTTCCAGTGATTTTCCGGTGCGACTTGCTCCGCATACGAGGCACCGATTGTCTCGCCCTCTCCGGCTATCATCGCAACGAATCCTCCAAAGACGCTCCGGCTCGCCGAGCCGGAGCCGAGACGCGCGAGAATACTGACATCGCGCCGCGACAATTTTTTAGCAAAGCTCCCATAGGCTTCTGCAAGAACACTAAAGACTGCCGCCGATGAGGCGAGACCGACACTTTTGGGGATCTTTGAGCGGATTTCGAGCGAAACGGAAGCAGGAAATACAGCCGCGCCGATCGTGTCAAGATATTTTTTTACGAGAAGGAAGTGCTTCTCCAGTCGCTTACTCTCCTTGTCGGTGAGAATGCGTGCCGTACCGTCCGGTTCGAAACTGCGAGCAGTGAATCGCTCCGCATATTCGACGACAACTTCGACCGTCGGTCGGTCGAGTGTCATCGAGAGCGAATCTGCGGCTGGCAAACGCAATTCTTCATTACGATTGCTCCAATATTTAATAAGGGCGATATTTGGCGTGGAAACTGCTCGAACGGACATATCAGAGCGCCATTATAGGCATATCTCTCCGATAGGCAATATTTTTGATTCCTTCCTGATTTCCGAGTGCGAGTACCATACCCGCGCCACCGGTGCGGCTGCCCGCGCCGATGACCTTACCAGCTCCGCCTATCTGTTCGATCGCGGCGATCAGTTTCTCGACATCCGGCGGTACCACGCCGAGTGTTATCTGCGCTCTGTTATGGTCGCGCATGACAGCGTCCAGTGGTTCACCGCGCACAAGCCGCTCTGTGCAGTTCCCTATGGTCTTTAGTGGCTCCTCTATTTGTTTTTCGCGACTCCGCATCCACGCAACCAGCTCCGCCGTAGATTCACTCGGGAGTCCCGTGTCGATGAGCATGGCTCCGCGCAATAGTTCCGCCGAGATATCAATACGCTTTGCAGTATCTCCTTTGCGAAACAGGATGGGGACGCCTTCCCAAATGGTGGCGAAATCAAAACCGCTGTGTCCAGGGTTCAGCGCATCTTCGATGAGGAGCGCTTCCTTTCGAGAGTTTTCACCCAAGAGTGCGCGGGTAACGACTATGAGGAGTGCGGTTGACGACCCCATCCCTTTTCCGAGCTGGAGATTCGAATGAATAGTGAGATGACCGCGCAATTTCGAATCGGTCTTCCCGACTATTTTCTCCGCGTACGTTAGCCACTCATTGTTCGCTCCTTCCCAATATATCTCGATGCGATCAGACGCGGCATCTTCGTCAAACTCAACCTGTATTCCCAAAGGGGACGGGACAGCGATGCCTGCATATCCGAAGAGCACGGCATACTCCCCGGAGAGAATTATCTTGCCGGGGGCGAAGGAGTGGCGCATGGGCCAAGTCTACAAGAATCTTTCGCATTACGATACGTTCCCTGCTAGTATTGGCGTGTCATTATGACCGAGCCGGATACAACTCCTGCATGCATTGGAATTATCCTCGACGGAAATCGCCGGTGGGCTAAAGAGCACGGCCTTCCAACATTTGAAGGGCATCGACGGGGGTTGGATAATATTGAAACGATCGGCCGTGCGGCCCGGCATTTTGGTATTCAGCATATGGCGGTGTATGCCTTCTCGACAGAGAATTGGAATCGATCAAAAGAAGAGGTTTCGTATCTCATGGGACTCTTTGAGTCGATGGCCCGTGAACGTTTGACAAAACTTGGAGAAGACAATATCGCCGTCCGCTTTGTGGGACAACGGGAACGTTTCTCCCAAGCCTTGCAAGACGCGATGAATAAAGCCGAAGCAAAAAATCCCGAGAAGCCCGACCTCACGGTGTGGATATGTATTTCATACGGCGGCAGAGCGGAAATCGTTAATTCCGCACGAGCCGCAGTGGAAACGGACGGAGCGATAACAGAAGGATCACTCGTAGACTATTTATGGACGAGGGGTATGCCCGACCCTGACCTCATCATTCGGACTGCCGGAGAGCAACGCCTCTCCAATTTCCTTCTTTGGCAAAGCGCATATAGCGAATTATTTTTTGTAAAAAAATACTGGCCTGCGTTCACGAAAGCAGATCTTGAGGAAGTTCTCAAGGAGTACGTGCTTCGCGAGCGGCGGATCGGAAAATAAACTTGGCCCGCACGTGCTCGCGTGTGCCTGACCCGCCTCATATCGGCAGTAGCCGACATTCGGCCCCTACGGGCGCTCTCTTCGAGCGGGGTCACCTACACCCGATACGCCGATTCGCCGTGGGTGGCCATGTCGAGACCTTCAGCTTCCTCGGCTGGTGAAACACGCAACGGGAATTTGATAGCGGCAAGGACTTTGAGAATGATCCATGTTGCTACAAATGAATACAAGCCGACTGCGGCCACCGCAATGATCTGCACGACGAGCTGCTGCGGATTACCGAAGAGAAGACCGTTGTTGCCCGCTGCATTGATGGCTTTCTCTGCGAATACTCCGGTGAGTATGGCACCAGTAAGCCCGCCGATGCCGTGCGCCGCCCATACGTCGAGCGTATCGTCGATCTTGATCGCCTTGCTGCGGATATAGACTGCCGCATAGGTAACGACGCCTCCGAGGACACCGATCGCAAGCGCCGCGATGGGTCCGACATAGCCGGAAGCCGGCGTGATGGCGACCAATCCGCACACGGCACCGATCGCAGCTGCAAGAGCGGATGGTTTCTTGTTTTCAGCCCACGAGAGCGCGACCCACGTGAGTGCTGCTGCCGCTGCTGCGGTATTTGTGACGACGAATGCGCTGGCAGCGAGAGCCCCTGCCGCAAGTGCCGAGCCTGCGTTGAATCCAAACCAGCCAAACCAGAGCAACGCGGCTCCGAGAATGACGAACGGTACGTTGTTGGCAGTCGCTCCGGGGTGATGTGTGTCCAAGCGCTTTCCGACGAGAAGTGCCGCTGCGAGTGCGGAGAATCCTGCAGTCATGTGCACGACAGTGCCTCCCGCAAAGTCCAAAGCACCCATCGCGCGAAGCCACCCATCCGGTGACCATACCCAGTGCGCGACGGGGTCATAGACGAGTGTCGCCCACAAGAGTGTAAAAATAACGAGTGTCTTGAATTTGATGCGCTCGACGAACGCGCCGATGATGAGCGCGGGCGTGATGATGGCAAACATCGCCTGAAAGATCATGAATACAAGGGCGGGGATCGTGCCCGCGTAATTGGGGTCGGGCGCAAATCCCACACCCCGCAAACCGAAATTGGCGAGATTGCCGATGAAGCCAGAGCCCGTGTCGGGTCCGAACGCGAGCGAGTAGCCGATGACGACCCATTGCACAGAAACGAGTGCGAGAATGATCATCGACTGTTTGATGACCGAAACCACATTTTTCGACGACACCATGCCGCCGTAGAAAAATCCGACAGCCGGCGTCATAAGCATGACAAGCGCAGCGGAAGCGAGCATCCATGCGGTGTCGCCCGGGTTGATCGAGGCCGCATCAAACACGCCAGCGGAGGCGCCCGCAAAATACACGGCGCTCCATCCGATAGCCGCGCCGCCCACAAGCCACAAGAGAAGATGCGTCCAGAATCGTCGCGCACCCGCAGCATTTAGAAGTTGTTCCATAGAAGTTGATTTGTTACCTCATGATGATAAATGATCTCCGACCGCTTCACGGTCGTTCCCAAGGCTTTCGGCGATCGATCCGCCGCGGCTTGTTTAAACTTGATAAACTTCTCCTTGCTCTCCTCACCCAATGCATCGGCTATGAATTTGCTGCTCTTCATAAGCGCGATGGCGTCGTAGATATTGTCGGAAAGATAGCGGACGCGATCGCGCTTACTTTCATCCTTGGCGAGCCGCTTCCCTTCCATGCCGACTTTGAGCATTGTGAAGAGCACGAGGTAGGGATTGGCATCCGGTGCCACAGAGCGCAGCTCGATGCGCGCCGTGCGCTCGTTGCCCACCGGAATACGTATCATGCTCCCGCGGTCTATCGCCGAGACCTTGATCTGGTTGGGCGCCTCGAAATGCGGATCGAGCCGGCGGTACGCGTTGACCGAAGAATTGAGAATGAGGCAGATCTCCGGCGCGTGATTGAGAAGCTTCAGAATGAAATCCCACGCGGTCTTCGAAAGTCCCTCTCCACCCTTCGGATCGTAGAAGATATTTTTGCCGCCTTTCCCCAGTGAAAAATTGGTGTGCATACCGCTTCCGTTGATACCCATGAGGGGCTTCGGGAGAAAGCTCGCGGTGAGCCCCATGTTGCGCGCGACTTGCCGGCAGACGAGCTTGTAGAGCTGCACATTGTCTGCCGCGCGCACCACTTCGGCGTAGGAGAAATTCATCTCGAATTGCGAAGGTGCGACTTCGGGGTGATCCTTTTCATTCTTGAACCCAAGGGCCCGTTGCGCTTCTGCCGAAGCGTCGATGAAGATGCGCAGCGGATCCATCGGGAGCGAATGGAAGTAGCCTCCACTTGAGATAAGCTTGAATCCGACATTCGGGTCAAAATCCTGTTCGGAATTCTCGCCATCTATCACGAATCCTTCGATCTCCGGCGCGGCATACGCCGTCAAACCCTCTTTTTTCTTCAGTTCGGCTGTATATGCCCTGAGGCGTCCTCTAAAATCAGAAATGTAGGGCGTGCGGTCGCGATTGAGGACCGTCGCGAAAAACATCACTTTGCCCGGCCCGAATACGTCCGCCGGCATCCAGCGAATGCTCGCCCAGTCCACCTCGAGCCGCAGATCGCTTTCGTGCTGCGGTGTGAAGCCACGGATAGAGGAGCCGTCGAAGGTAAGATTGGAAAGCGAATCGAGCAAAAACTTCTTGTCGTAATCGAGCATGTGGAGCCGCCCCTCGATATCGGAAAAACACAATGTCACCGCCTTCACCCGCTTCTCCTTTTTGAGCCACGTGATGTATTCTTTCTCTAATTGAGCCTCGCTTTTCTTCTCCGCATTTTCCTTCGCCTTCAAATTCATCTCCTCGAGTTTGTCGTATGGGATCTCTAAAAAATCTTTCAAGTTAGCATTAATCATGCGCGCGCTAGATTAATTACATTAATAATTATCCTAATTACTAGCATAATTATCCTTTCTGGCAGCTTGTCAAGCGTGTGGACAAGCTTAGACGTCATCCTTGTGAAGAAGTCTAGGGCTTCGTTACATAAAGAAAAACAAGAGGCGCCGTGGTATCCGAACCGCGGCGCCTCGTCACTCTCTTTTGAACATTGCCGCGTCATTGCGGCAGCTGGTAATCCGACGGCACTCCGTTTCTAATGTTGAGGCCCCAGCGGATTAATTCTCGCGCCGCGCGAAGTCCTTCAAACCGTTTGGCGTGTTTGTATTCCCCGAGTCGGTCGATAAGCCGATCGTGCAGACGATCGTACGAGAGGATTGGTCCGCACCAACGAGTTCCCAAGAGGGCTCGATAAGCGGCCTCCACTTCAACACATGGAGGCAAGGTGGTTACAGACACCATATCCCAACAACCGATCGCGTAATAGGCCCTAACTCGGCACACTTCCCGTACGCGTAGAACAACGGTGGGCGGCTGATACTGCGACACACCGCTACCGTCGAACAAGTGCGGAAATGACCGCATAAGCAGACTTATTGCCCGTTTCATCCTTGACCTCCAAGAGACACTGTATCGTCGTCAATTAAGTTAAAGACCGTCTCGCCATTATTGGGCGAAAGTTCCAACTAATCAAGAGCTCTGTTGAAAAGCCGCGGCCCCTTACGGGGCCGCGGCTGGAAAACTCTTTGGAAACGTTTACTTCATGTGCGCCGAGACGGCTTGGTCATTTCAAACATGATGACCTCACGTTTATGGACGATCTTGCGCGCAATGGAAGACAGCGATAATCGCGATTTCGTTCGCCACTTCATCAACTTCGTAGACAATTACAAAGGGTAGTCCAGCGACGATCCACTCGTATGTTTTTGCCGCGCTTCCCACGTGTCCCATATATGGCCACGCTCCAAGACGACTGACGGCAAAACGAATGCGCGCGGCAACCGAAGTCGCTGCGTGCTGATCTCGCTCACCAATGTAGCGGTACAGGTTCTCGACATCGAGCTTGGCACGCCGCCGATACCTCACTCTCATAGACCCAACTTTTTCCAAAGTCTGGCCATTTCTTTGTCACTTACGTAGGGCTCTTTGCCCCTCTTGAAAGCTTGCTGTCGGCGCTTGACCTCCTTTACCTGCTCTTCGCTGAGGCTATAAGACCGGGCGTTCTGTTCCGCAATCGCAAGCAAAAATTCCCCTGCGACGTCTTGCCGAGCACGCGGCAGATTCTTCACCGCCTCGATTCCCTCTTCAAACAGCTTCGTCATGCATACTAGTCTACCATAAAGGCCGCCCCGTCGGGGCGGCCTCATTCTTTGCTCTCTTTTTTCCTTACTTCATGTGTCCAGAGACGAGTTTCGTCATCTCGAACATCGTGACTTCACCTTTTCCGCCAAAGAGTGGCTTCAGCTTGTCGTCAGCCAGAATGTTGCGCTTGTTGGCTGGATTCTGGAGATCGTGCTTCTTGATATATACCCAAATCTGCTTCACTACCTGACCTCGCGACATGGGCCCCTTGCCCACGACCGCCTCGAGCTCGGCAGAAAGGTTGAGCGGCTTTAATAATGCGGGATTCGCTGTTCTAACCATACGTTATCGTTTGTTATCTGTTATGGGAACCAGTATACCCCCTACGCAAGGGGACGCGAGGGTGGCTGTGGACATGCCACAAAGCCCCAGGCCGAGGGCGCGGGGGCTTCGGACAAAACCCTTACATCGACATCCCCGAGCCGCCGCACAGCTTGCAATTGCCCTTGTGCGTAACGACCTCGTAGACCGCCGAGAGACCGACGAGAATGTATACGAGCCATTCTACCGCCGGCCACGAGCCGAGGATCATACCGACCACATTCCAGTTGCCTCCCATGAATTCTCCCAAGCCGACAAGACCCCAATTGAGGCCACCGACGATGAGGAGGATCCAGGAAACCATGTGTAAACCTTTCATATGCGTATGTGGAGAAAAAATTGGTTGGTAAACTCGACCCCGTTACAGGATTGCTGTTTATACCCCACCAGTATGTACCCACTCATGAAGCGCGCTACTCGGTTATCCACTTCCCTACCGTATGTTACAATACTCCCATTAGCGGCTAACTTCCTAGATATTTACTATGGTTCCTATTAATTATTTGGCAGTTCTTGCGCTCTGGGTATAATTTCTTCACTTTAATTTCACTGCGCTCCTGCGAAAATTACTCCAGAAGTAAGTTCTTTCGAAGATGCTCTTTGTTAGACGCTAGCATCACGTCATGGATCAAAATATCTATGATCTGAAGAAGGTCATCATGTAAGCCGGGCCGCCCGTAGCACGAAGTGTGCGGGCGGCCCGGCGCGTACGGGCGATTTGCGCAACGGCGCAAATCGCGTCGAAAGCCGTTGCTTTCGACGTCGCGGCTGACTTACGTTGCCTATTCAATTCCCGTTCTTCAGCTTCTCGGCCTCGTACACCCTTTCCCGTAATTCCGTTGTCGAGAAACCATGGTCGCGTGAGTTGAAATAGACCGGCAGCGGCAGATCGCGCCCCGTATAGGGCTTGTCCTTGTACTCGACACCCAAGATACGTACGTCGATGCCCAGCTTGTTTTCGGTAAGCATTTTGAGAAGGTCAACCTCCGTGTCGTAAGTCACTATCTCGTCGATGTACTTGATGCCTTTGAGAATTATCATGCGCTCCTTCAGAGACATGATGGGCTTATTCTTGACGTCAGGCCTATCGATACTCGGGTCGCTCTGAAGTGCGACGATGAGGTGCTCGCAAACCGTCTTTGCCTCTTCGAACATGAGCATGTGTCCGGCGTGACAGAGGTCGAATGCCCCGGCGGTAAATCCTACTTTCTTTCCGTCTTTCATACCCGGCTAGTACAATTTCGAATAGTTCTTGCTGCAGTCATATCCAGCTTGATGCAAAATCGCCCCACGAAGTAAGACTTTTGTCTATCATTTGAAGCTGCCACGGTCAAAGCAATTCGAAATTGTCCTGCCGGGCATGTGCGCAAGAATAGCACAAAAATAATGGTCTGTGATAGAATCAACGAATGGACTGGACTCTCTACGTTGGCATCGCGATCGTTGTCTACCTCTTGAGCTCCATCCGCATCTTGCGGCAATACGAGCGCGGGGTCGTGTTCCTTCTCGGCAAATTCACCGGTGTGCGTCAGCCGGGACTCACCATGATCTTCGTGCCGTTCCAAAGTATGGAGCGCGTATCATTGCGCACCGTCACGATGCAGATAGCATCGCAGAAAATAATTACCCGCGACAACGTCTCCATCGACATTGCCGCAGTCGCCTACTACAAGGTCACCGACCCGGAGAAGTCGGTCATCCAGATCGAGAATGTCGAGAATGCGACGAATCAGATCTCCCAGACGACCGTTCGCAATATCGTCGGTCAATTCAGCCTCGACGAACTTCTCTCGCAGACCCCGAAGATCAACGAACAGATCAAGACCATGATAGACGCGCACACAGAGCCGTGGGGTGCGCAGGTAACGGCAGTCGAGATCAAGGACATCGCGCTTCCCGATAACATGCAGCGTGCCATGGCGAAGGAAGCAGAAGCCGAGCGTGAACGCCGCGCCAAGATCGTCGCAGCCGAGGGTGAATTCCAGGCCGCGCAGCGGCTCGGCGAAGCGGCCGACGTCATGCAGGCGCATCCTGTCGCCTTGCAGCTGCGCACGCTCCAGACCATGGCAGAAATATCGGTCGAGAAAAACTCCACCATCATCTTCCCCGCGCAATTCATGACGACCGTCCACGAGGCGATCAAAATGATAAAAGCGGATTCGGCGGTGAAATAACCGGTAGAGACACGGGGCCGACGGAGGGTCACGATCCGTCTCTGATCGTCATTCTTTAGGATTGTCAGATTGCACCACAAAAAATGTGTAACGGAAGAGCCATACCAGCGTCTTCATTAAGAGGAATCACGAAATCTTCATCTTTCTCATGCCAAGCTGTACAATTAGGTTATCAGTGTAATAATCTGCCAAAACATATGAAAATACTTCTCGTAGAAGACGAACAAAAATTAGCAGAAGCGCTCAAGAAGGGGCTCGAGCACGAGGGATACACCGCCGACATTATCAATGACGGCAAGAAAGCCTTCACACGCATTTCGCTCCACCGGAGCGATTATGACCTCGTTATCCTCGACCTCATGCTCCCCTCAATGGACGGGCTCGAGATATGCAAACAGGTGCGTGAGATGAATATCACCCTCCCCATCCTTATTCTTACCGCGCGCGCGGAAACCGATACAAAAGTGCAGCTCCTGCTCGCGGGCGCCGATGATTATCTGGTCAAGCCGTTCTCATTCGCAGAATTGAACGCGCGCATTCAGGCCCTCTTGCGACGACCGAGCGAAACGCTGCCAGAGACGCTCACGGTCGGCGATATCGAACTCAATCCGGCACAGCGTAAAGTTGCACGGGAAGGCAAAGAAGTCCCGCTCACGCTCAAAGAATTCGGGCTTCTGGAATACTTCATGCGGCACCCGAATCAGGTCGTAAATCGGGAAGACCTGCTCAATCATTTGTGGGATTTCAACTATGCCGGCTTTAGCAATGTTGTAGACGTCCATGTCAAAAATCTTCGAAGAAAAATTGGTGACGGTGAGAATGGTAGCGTACTTGAGACGGTTCGGGGAATTGGGTACCGGCTGGCTGAATAAATACCGCCGCGATCCATTCTTCCGCACGGAAGTCAATGTCATCTCGCTGCAGATCGCCTTTGCCCTCGTCATCCTCGGCATCGTGGGGGCGTCCTTTAGCCTGCTCTACCACAACATCTCTGCGGCGATCGTAGAGGGCATACAGGCCGCCGCTTCCTCAAACCCCCAAGCGGCCGCCCCTTTGATCGTGGGAGAACTTCAGAATATCAAAACGCGGAATCTCGGGGGTATTGTCGCCATCATCACGCTCACGACCATTCTCTTCAGCTATATCATCGCACGCATCACGCTCGCCCCGACGCGCAATGCGCTCGCTTCGCAAAAACAATTCATCGGCAACATCGCCCACGAATTGCGCACGCCACTGTCGATCCTCAAGACGAATACCGAGGTCGCACTCTTGGATACTCACGTCGACGCGGGGCTAAAGACAACACTCGAGAGCAATGTGGAAGAGCTTGACCGCATCTCCGAGATCATCAACAACCTGGTCTCCCTCTCGGCGCTGGTGCGGCCGGAGCGCGTTGAATTCAGCGCGGTTGACCTTTCGGCGGTAGTGACCGATACGGTACAGAAATTCTCGCAACTTGCCAAGATCGGTGAACATCAGATCACCGTGAGGAAGGGTCTCGACGTTACCGTCTGGGGTAACGCGACTGCTCTGACGCAGATCGTGGGTAATCTTTTGAAGAACGCTATCAGCTACACGCCACGCAACGGACACATCCGCATCAGTGTGGAACCAGTGGCAAATAACTACGTCGAGCTCATCGTGCAAGATTCAGGAACGGGGATCCCGCGCAAAGATCTCTACCGCATCTTCGAGCCCTTTTACCGCGGCGATCCTTCGCGCACAAGAAGCGCAGGTGGCTCGGGCCTCGGCCTTGCTATCGTGAGCGAGCTGGTGAAAATGCATCACGGCAAGATCACCGTGCGAAGCGCCGTGGGGCGCGGCACAAGCGTGTCGATCTCACTCCCCGGGGTCGCGGGCCGTGGCATCATCGGGCAGGAAGCCAACTCGAAAAACGTGCTCAATGAGATCGCGGTGGATTTCTCGGCCCGCAGGATTTAATTCATATCAGGCACACCTCCCTATGCTACAATGTCGCCCATGAATCCCGCCCTTTCTTATATCAATCACTCTGGAACAATTATTGGCGTAGAAAGAGCGGGATGAAGCGTGCACTCCTCACATCATACGAAAAAGACGAGTCGCTGCTTCGCCTTGCGCGCGTCCTTACGACCTATGACTGGTCTCTGTGGGGGTCGGCGGGAACGACCAAATTCCTCGGAGATAACGGGTTTAGCTGCCGCGACATTGCCGAGACGGTCGGCCCGCCCATTCTTGGGCACCGCGTCGTCACACTTGCGCGCAAGATCTACGCGGCATTGCTCGCCAAGCCTGAAGACTCCGAAGAACTCGACCGACTCGGCATTCGGCCTATCGGGCTCGTGTATGTGACGCTCTACCCCCTTGAAAAAACGATTGCGGATCCTGCCTCAACGCCCGAGGATATCATCGAACAAACAGACATCGGGGGCCCCACACTTTTGCGCGCGGCAGCAAAAGGCAGGCGCTTGGTACTCTCAAATCCTGCACAGATCGACGAGCTGGAGCGATGGTTCAAAAATGGTTCCCGCGAAGCCGAACGCGTGACGCTAGTAACGCGCCTCGCTGCCGCCGCGGAGCGTAGAGTCGCGGATTATGTGAATGCATCGGCAACATATTGGGAAAAGCGGAGTGATAAGATATAAAGAACGCATGACAGATCTCTACACGATTGCTATCCCGCCGATGATGAAAGCGCTCGCGGCGCTCGACAAAATTCTCGATAAAGCCACCGTGCACGCTGCTACATATGCGACCGAACGACGCCCCGCTTCGTACTTCGAGGACGCGCTTCTACAGAGCCGCCTCATCTTCGATCAATTCCCTCTGGTCCGCCAGATCCAGATCGCCTCGGACAATGCAAAAGGCGGGGCCGCGCGCTTGGCGGGAGTCGAGCCCCCAAAATACGAAGATGTAGAAAAAACCATTGCCGAATTGCAGCAGCGCATCAAAAAAACGCTGGATTTTCTCAAGACGATACAGCCCGAACAAATTATCGGACAGGAAGAGCGAAAAGTTTCACTCCCCTATCCCTACTTCACGGGTAAGTACATCACCGGCTTCGAATACACGACCGAATATCTTCTGCCAAACTTCTACTTTCACGTCGTGACCGCTTATTCGATACTCCGCAAGAGTGGTGTTGCCCTCGGTAAGACAGATTACATCGGTGGCTTGCCGCTCAAAAACCTATAAACAATGCCAAAACATTTTTTCTTTGACCTCGATAATACCCTTACGCCGAGCAAGGCCCTAATCGAGGCCGCGCATGTACCGGTCTTGAAGAAGCTTGGCGAACGAGCAGACATCACTGTTGTTTCCGGCCATGGCGAAAACGATATTCGCAAGCATCTAACGCTGGCGCTTGAAGGCCTTTATCATATATTGGGACAAAATGGCAACGTTGCGCAGACCAAGGACGGACGAGTGCTCTGGAAGCGCCCACTCTCGCAAGCGCAAAAAGATGCGGCACGCACCTTCATCGAGAAAGCGCAGAAACATCTCAACTACACAATACGAGATGAAAACGACATCGTGGAAGATCGGGGTTCCCAGATCGCATTCTCGCTTATCGGTCATCACGAAAATCAAGTAAAAAAGGACGCGTTCGATCCCGATCAAGCGAAACGGCGTAAGTTACTCAGCGATCTTGTGCAAGAAGTGGAGACGCTAAAAGCGGCGAATATGGAGATCCGTATCGCGGGTACTACCAATCTCGACCTTATCGAACTTGGTAAAAATAAAGGCTATAACGTTCCCGCTTTCATCGAAGCTATGGATTGGAAAAAGGAAGATTGTATTTACATTGGCGATGCACTTTTCCCCGGCGGCAACGATGAAACGGTTATCGGTATCCTTCCCGTCAAGGCAGTGAAAAATTACAAAGAGACATACCTCTACCTTGAACATCTGTTAAGATCCTAACCATGCCAGCTCCCGCACTCTCTATCCATGACCTCAAGAAAACCTACGCGACGGGTACGGTGGCCCTGAAGGGTGTATCGCTCGAAATACCGCAGGGTGATTTTTTTGCGCTCTTGGGACCCAATGGCGCGGGGAAAACGACCATCATCGGCATTACGACGGGACTGGTCAATAAAACGAGCGGAACAGTCTCGGTATTCGGGCATGATATAGACAAAGAGACAGAGCTGGCAAAAATGCAGATCGGCCTCGTCGGTCAGGAGGTCAACTTCAACCCGTTCGAGAAGACCCTCAACATCATCGTGAATCAGGCCGGCTACTATGGCATCCCCCGCTCCGTGGCCATCCCCCGTGCCAAAAAGCTTCTCACTGATCTCGGCCTCGGAGAGAAAATGGAACAAAACGCCATGACGCTTTCGGGCGGCATGAAGCGCCGCCTCATGATAGCGCGCGCGCTCGTCAATGAACCAAAATTCCTCATCCTCGACGAGCCGACCGCGGGCGTCGACGTGGAATTGCGGCGCGGCATGTGGGATTACCTTACGGGCTTGAGCGCTTCCGGCCTCACAATCTTACTCACGACCCACTACCTCGAAGAGGCCGAGCAGCTCTGCAAGCATGTCGCGATCATCAACAAGGGTGAGATCGTGGCGAGCGGCACCATGGAAGAGGTCATCGCGAAGCATCACGATGGCTCCCCTTCCAAAGACGGGTATCGCGGCGGTCGGCTCGAGGAGGTGTTCCTCAAGCTCACGAGCGAAAAGTAATCGTATGAACTCGTATCAGAAATGGATCTCTTTTTACACCATGCTCCGCAAGGATGTGGTGCGCATGTTCCGCATTTGGGTGCAGACCTTCCTGCCGAGCGTCATCACCTCATGCCTCTATTTCCTTATTTTCGGCACCGTGCTCGGCTCGCGCATCGGTGATATGCAGGGGGTCGACTACATGTCGTTCGTGGTACCAGGGCTCGTGATGCTCGCTATCGTGACCAACGCCTATTCCAACACCTCATTCACCTTCTTCCAATCCAAATTCTTCTTCCGCGGCATCGACGAGATACTCGTCTCGCCCACTCCGCCGTGGCTGCTCATCGCCGGATTCATATCGGGAGGCATCGTGCGCGGCGTATTGGTTGGTACGCTCGTGCTTCTCATTTCCATCTTTTTTACCGGCCTCCATATCTCGCTTTTCAACTCCGCGATCATCTTCCTCTTCGCGGTTATGACCGCACTCGTATTCTCCCTCGCAGGTTTGGTCAACGGCGTGTATGCAAAATCCCTCGACGGCATCAATCTCGTACCCACGTTTGTCTTGACACCTCTGGTATATCTCGGCGGCGTCTTTTATTCTGTGCATTCGCTCCCGCAAATCGCACAATACGCCACCTTCGTGAATCCGATTTTCTACCTCGTCAACGGCTTCCGCTATGGCTTCTTAGGCATTGCCGACATCTCTCTCTGGATATCGCTGGCGGTCTTGGTAGGTATGATCGCAGCTCTCGTCGCCATCAACTGGTACCTTATTCGTACCGGTCTAGGATTAAAACAATGAACACCGTTTGTTGACTCAATGCAAAATGCCGCTCGAGGCGGGATTTTGCATTGAGTGATGCGGTCGCTCACCGCAAGGTGGTAAACGATCTTCCAACGTCCCATTGCACATTCCCCGAGGCGTCGAGAGATTGCAAGACATAGTGGTACGTGGTGTTGGGCGTGAGACCCGTCACCACTACATTGGCAGAGAGATCCATTGTTGTTCTGTCCCACGCACTCGGCGCTGTCCCGATGTAGAAGGGCCACGCACTTCCATAGAGCACCGCGCTCATTGCGGGTTCATTCGTCGTCCAGTGGAAGGTCGCAGACGTTGAGGCCACTGTTATTGTCGCGGTACTCATGACGGGTGCAAATACATCAGCACGCGTAAAGGGCAACGGAAGCGACACTGACCCCTGGAGTGATTGAATCACCCTAAGCGTCACAGGACCTACCCGGCCATAACCAGTCGAAGCAACATCTCCCTCGCAGATAATTTCATGTCTGCATTGGAAGCGCTGCACAGCAACCATGGTAGGGGCCCCGTAGAAACCCGTCACCGATCCTTCCGGATAGATGGCTGGGTCCTTGGCGAGAAATATCTGGAGCGCGGTCACGTTCCCTCCAGAGTCACCCGGATCCATAGTTGAGGTAATAACGCCACTCGCCGGTTGGGTAGCGCCGTACTGATATTGCGCATGGGCATGCTGCACGCCGAGAACGAGAACGGCAAAGAGCAATGTAACAGTAGCTCCAATACGTGCACTCTGACGTTTGATAAAGCTGATCATACGTGTTTTTTATTGGTTTATAATGCGCACAACCTGTGCATCATGAAGACGATCCGCCTCTTGGACGCTTACACCGATCACCGGGCCCCTTCACCAAGTGTTCATCTAAGAAAAGTGGGTCGTACGATAGTGCTGCAACAGCAGAATTTTGCTAGACTTCCCTTATGGAGGAGAGCGTGCTTGAAAGAGAGGGTGGAATAGCGGTTCTCACAGCAGTCAACTGGTACCTTATTCGCACAGGATTGGGACTCAAACAATAGCGTATACTTGCAGTATGAGCCGAGAAGGAGGAACAGGGGACGTTCTGAGGTTTCCCAAGTTGGGAAAACGCCTTCCTGGGGAGATAGCGGATCTGAATGCCGAGGGAATCCTTGACAACCTTGATGCAGTCGACAACGCAATTTCAATAGGAGGACCAGTTGCGGTAGAAAAAACTGAGAGATTGTCTCCAGACGAGATTGCAAGCGGTCTTATTTCCAAATACGAAAATGACCCCGCGGTGGCAAAAGGGGTCGAATTCCGAATACCCAAAGATAAAGAGAAGTTATCTGCGCTTCTAGAAGACTTCCTCGACTTGCCGAGCAGGTATCCTCGCCGGTATATGTATCTCGTTGCACTAGCGTACGAGGGTTCTGAAGATAAAAACCAGGAGCGAGCTACAGGCTAGGAGACTACTCAACCAGATGAAGCACTGCGGGCCTCTTTCTTATTGGCCCTTGGCGATCTTTTCGGCAAGTCCGATGTAATTTTCGGGTCGCAGCGCTTTGAGACGTTTTTTTGCTTCGTCGCTTACGGAGAGAGCGTCAATGAACTTCGTGAAGTCGTCGAGCGTTACCTGCCGACCGCGCGTGAGGTCTTTGAGTTTTTCATAGGGTACCTCGACGCCTTCGCGGCGAAGCATCGTTTGGATGGCTTCCGCGAGCACTTCCGGGTGGGTTTGGAGCTCTTTAAGCATGGCTTCGGTATTCACGCTGACTTTCGCCAAGCCCTTCGCAAGCACACGATATCCGATGTATGAGTGCGCGAATGCGAGGCCGAATGTGCGCTTCACGGTCGAATCCGAAAGATCCCGTTGTAGGCGCGAGATAGGCAGTTTGCGCGAGAAATGCTCGAAGAGCGCGTTTGCCACACCCAAGTTCCCTTCCGCATTCTCGAAATCTATTGGATTCACTTTGTGCGGCATCGTTGAGGAACCAACCTCGCCGAGCTTAGGAGTCTGTATGATCCAACCATCGCTGATGTAGCGCCACATATCCTGCGAAAATCCGATGAGTATCGTATTGATGCGCCGCATGTTGTCGAAGAGTTCCGCGTAAGTATCGTGCGGTTCTATCTGTGTCGTTACGCCGTTGAGCTCAAGATTTATTGCTGTGCCCTTCGAAGCCTCGTGCGAAGTAGGGTTGAACGAGGCAACGAACGTTTGGGCGAACTTCTGCCAATCCACGTCGGGCGCGGCCACCGCATGCGCATTGTAATTCCCTGTCGCGCCACCCAACTTCACCAACAGAGACCGTTCCTTGAGCTGCTGGAGTTGCCGCGAAAGTCTCGCCTCAAATACTCGCATTTCCTTCCCGAACGTCGTCGGCGAGGCGGGCTGGCCGTGGGTGCGCGCAAGCATGGCACTTCCTGCATGCTCACGGGCAAGTCCTTCGAGCGACTTCTCTACGATATCGAGAGCGGGCAAAATCGCCTCGTCAAGAGCCGAGCGGATCATGAGGGCGTAGGCAATGTTGTCGACGTCTTCTGATGTGAGTCCGAAATGAATCCACTCGGAAACATCGGCAAGAGAGGTTTTCGCCAGTTTTCCCTTGATAAAGTACTCAACAGCTTTCATGTCGTGATTCGTGGCGGGAATACTCTCGAATCCATCCTGCTCTATCTTTTTGACGATATGCGCATCGTCGAGAGAAAAATCGGCCACAATCTTCTGGAGCATTTTCTTTTCTTCCGGGTTCAAGGCGCGGATTCCGATACTTTTTGTTTCCGAAAGCGTTATCAAATATTCACATTCCACGCGCACACGATTCCGGATGAGGGCAAATTCGCTGATCGACGTGTACAGCATATCCGCATAGGTGCGGTAGCGTCCGTCGACCGAACTGACTGCGATAAGTGGTTCAAGCGGCATAGTTTTTTAGATTACGCTCAATACGAGGGATGACGGGAGATTCGCCGGGTATGAACTTCTGGCCCGTAATCTGTTCATACATCTGAATGTACCGTCGCGAGAGCTCTTCCACAAGCTCGGTGGGTGCTTCTGGGAGCAACGCATCTTTATACGGATCGCAGTGCTCCTTGAACCACAGGCGCAAAAATTCTTTGTCGAAACTCTTGGGCTCGCCACCGTTGATGAGGCTTTCTTCATATCCTTCGATCTGCCAATAGCGCGAAGAATCTGGCGTGTGAATTTCGTCAATAAGAACAAGGTTTCCTTCCATATCGGTGCCGAACTCGTACTTGGTATCAACGAGGATGAGCCCGCTTTTGGCCGCAAGCACCTGCCCGCGCAGGAAAAGTTTCATCGCCGTATCTTTCACCTGCGCGAGCAATTCGGCGGTTATGAGACCCTCTTGCACCATCTGCTCGGTTGAGATAGCGCGGTCGTGGGTATCTTCTTTGGTCGTTGGATCAAAGATCGGTTGCGGCAATTTCGTATTCTTCTTCAAGCCATCAGGTAACTTCAGATCGCCGAATTCCCGCATACCGCCCGAATAGCGCGTCCAGATCGCGGTGTCGGTGACTCCGGTCAAATAACCGCGCACGACAGCTTCGACGGGAACCATTTTCATTTTTTTACCAACGGTGACGTTGGGATCCGGTATCGCAAGCACGTGATTGGGAACAATATCCTTTGTCTGTTCAAACCACCACGCACTCACCTGATTCAGCACCTGCCCCTTCCACGGGATATGCGCGATGATACGGTCGAAGGAAGAGTGCCGGTCGGTCGTTACGAGAATGAGTTTGTCGCCGGCATCATAGATATCGCGCACTTTGCCTACCTTCTTTTTTCCGAGAAAATCAAAATTTGTTTCTTTGAGGACTTGGGTCATATTTCTATTGCAGTTTTTTGCAAAATACTAGAATAGCTCATTCCCATTGCAATTCTCCGATAAGCTCGACATTCTTATTGCCCTCTGCGATAACGCCTATTTCGTAGGCTACGACTTCGTATTGTTTGAGGTGTGCGATCGCTTCCTCGACAAATTCTTTTCGTACAACGGCCGTTATGCCGACACCCATGTTAAACGTACGCAGCATGTCGGCATCCTCGAGTCCGCCAAACTTCTTGAGTATTTTAAATATGGGCAAGACTCGTATCGCGCTCAGGTCAATTTGTGCATTCAAGCCTTCCGGCAATATTCTATTGAGGTTTTCCTGTATTCCCCCTCCGGTGACGTGCGCGAGACCGACCAGCTCTTTCTTTCCGAACAAGTCGCGCAAGCAATTGTAGTAGCAGCGATGCGGCGTAAGGATAGCTTTGATGAACGGCTCCCCCGCTACCTGTTCATCGCCAATTTCCGGCGATGCTTCCATTATTTTTCGGACGAGCGAGAACCCGTTGGTGTGTACCCCGCTTGACGTCAAAGCAAGGACAACATCGCCGACTTGTATCTTCGAGCCGTCAACGATGTTTTCTTTCTCGACAATGCCGACGATGCTCGCCGTCAAGAGGTATTCACCTACGGCAAGCGCGCCCGGCTGTTCCGAAGTCTCTCCGCCCGTGAGGACCGCGCCATTTTCTTTGCATGCGGCGACGATAGACGAAACGATCTTTAGAACGACATCTTTTTCGATCTTGCCGCAAATAATGCAATCCTGCACGGAAAGCGGCTTGGCACCCATCACTATGCAATCGTTGATGAGGTGTGCGATGAGATCCTGCGCGATCGTCTTGATACTTCCCTCTTTGAACGCGAGCTTTTGCTTCGTGCCAGGCTCTTCCGTTTTGAGCACGAGGACCGGATGTTTGTATTCAGGGAACGAGCCGTCGAAGAGCGATGCGAATGCTCCGATTTTATTCAAAACGCGCGCTTCGCTTGTTTCTAGCACTTCGGTCATCTCTCGCTTAGTCTCATTGGCAGTATCTATATCGACTCCGGATTTTTTGTAATTGAGTTTCTTAGTCATATAAGACCCTGTTCTTCAAGATATTTTTTGAAGCCCTTCTCCTGAAGTTTCTCGTCTTTGGCAACAACGTCCTTCGCCATTTTTTCTTTGTACATACCAACATTCTTAAGTATGTTGGTATCTCCTGTCCCGATTATCTGCGCGGCTAGAATGCCGGCATTTTTTGCTCCGTTGATGGCGACGGTCGCCACGGGGATGCCCGGTGGCATCTGAACGGTGGCAAATAACGCGTCAACGCCAGCGGCGGTCTTATTCATGATAGGAACGCCAATGACAGGGAGTGCGGTGTGTGCCGCAACAACGCCGGCCAAATGCGCGGCGCCTCCGGCGCCGCAAATAAATACCTTATATCCGCTCGTCTCACTCGCCTTCACATACTCGACGACCGCCTCCGGCGTTCGATGCGCGGAGAGCGTGTGCACTTCCGAGCCGATCCCGAATTCCTCCAAAACCTTCGCTGCCTCCTGCATAATGGGAAGATCCGAATCCGAGCCCATTAATATGCCGACGAGTGGTTTCATAATGTTCATTATACCTTCTTAATAATATCAATAAGTCTTGTAAGCGTGTGAATGAGATGGTCAGGTTTCGCTTTTTCAAGGCGCTTTGTCGAATAGTAACCGCCGGTCAGGGAAACGGTGCGAACGCCCGCCGCCCTTCCCGCCTCCACTTCTTCGGGTGAATCACCGATGATAAGTATCTCACTGCGCTTCAGACCGGACTTTTTAACAAGGTCACGAAGCTTTACGGCCTTGTTTTTCTGGGCCATCGTCTGATGCTTGTCGTTCGTGATGACTTTATCGAAATAATGCGCGATGCCAAGCCGGTTCAACTGGACCTTGAGTCCCTCCTTAGTGTGATTGCTCAATATCGTCGCACTGATACCGCGGCTCTTGAGCCACGCGAGCAAGTAGCGTGCGCCGCCACGAGTACGAAGCCGTGCAGCGCGGGGCTCATAGAGGCGGTGGAATGTTTCCTGTATTTTCTTCGCATCTTTGCGCATCTCCGCTTCGGTGAATCCGAGCGCAAAAAAGAAATCTTTGACTGGCATTGTAAAGATGTCCCTGTACTTTTGCATGCTAATCGGACGGCGACCCAAACTTCGCAGGAGGTCGTTGTCCGTGTCGAGGATGGCCTGTGTGTCGGCGATAAGTACCCCATTCCAATCAAAGACGACGAGTTTAATCATGGTTGAAGTAGTTGACCGCATTTTTAAAGATTTGGATTCCTGGACCTTCGGTCGGCAGCTCCTTGCCATTTCGCACATACTCCTCTTTGAGCCACGTCCAATGCGGAAGCTGGGTAAAGCGCACCGCGCGCTCGGGGTGTGGCATGAGCCCGAGCACTCGTCCACCGTAACCCGTTATGCCCGCGATATTTTCGAGCGAGCCGTTTGGATTGGCGGGCATGTCGAAATGTTTGGAAGTCTCGCCTGCGACGTATTTGAGCGAGATCGCGTTTTCGTTTTTGAGAGTATCCAATGTCTCTCGCGGTGCATAATATTTTCCCTCCCCGTGTGCAATCGGGACTGACAGCATTTTGATACCTTTGAGCCACGGGCTATTCCCCTGTACTTTCAGATCGACCCACCGGCATTGGTATCGAGCCGAGTCGTTGGCGACAAGTGCGCCGGGCAAGATGCCCGCGCTCGTGATTATCTGGAAGCCATTGCAAATGCCGATAAGAAGCGTGTCGCGCGCGAGAAACTTCTCGATTTCTCTGCCGAGGTGCTGCTTGAGCCGATTGCCGTATGCCTTGCCACTCCCTGTGTCATCGCCATATGAGAATCCACCGGGAAATACAATTATCTGTGCCTTATCGAGTACCGCCGGTTTTGCAATGATGTCGTTGAGGTGGATGATGTCTGCGGTTGCTCCCACCGACTGAAATGCGGCCTTCGTTTCATCCTCGGTGTTGAGTCCGTATCCCGAAAATATGATGACGTGTGGTTTTTTCATAGTTACCAATTCTTGAAGAACGACCTGTAGCTTTCGGTCAGCGCGGAAAGTGGCAATTCGACTTTTGCCTTCGGCAGTTCGATAGATACTGATGCGGGTTGGATTACCTCTCCTATCTGTGTCAAGGCGACGCCTTGACATACTTTCTCAAATTCCTTTTGCGCGCTGCGCGGCACAGAAAGAAGCATGCGCCCTTGGCTTTCAGAAAAAAGAATCGCTTCTGCACTTTTAGCGCTGCCGCGGAGTTTGGTGAGGTCGGCCTGAACGCCGAGCTGCCCTGCAACTGCAGATTTGGCGAGTGCGACGGCGAGTCCGCCGCGCCCCACGCCAATAGCAGAAGCCACGAGTCCTTTTTGTATTGCCTTCGATACTGCTCCGTAGGCTTTTGAATTCTTCTTCGTATCTACACACGGGACCTGCCCCCCAAAATTGGACGTCGGACGTCCAATTTCTTCAGGCATCGAGAAATATGCCGATGCGCCCAGTTCATCATTCGTTTCCCCGATAAGATACACGAGGTCACCCACACGCTTGAAGTCGAGTGTCATCGCTTTCGATACATCGGGAATAACCCCTATCGCAGAGACGAGCAGTGTCGGCAATGCCGCGATGTGGACATTTTTCCCCTTCGAATCATATCCGCGGAAATCGTTGAACATACTGTCCTTGCCGGAAATAAATGGCGTGCCGTAGGCGACCGCAGTGTCGTAGCAAGCTTTGGCGGATTGTTTCAGCTCGTAGAGTCGTTCCGGTTTCTCGCTCGAGGACCAGCAGAAATTGTCGAGAATGGCGAGGTACTCGAGAGAAGCTCCGGCAGCGATGGCGTTGCGTACCGCTGTATCGATAGAAGCGGCTGCCATCGCATACGTATCAATCTGCGAATACCGAGGCGCATAACCATGTGCGAGTACGATGCCCTTTTGTGAATCCGATAACGGCTGCAAAACAGCTGCATCCGCATTGACCCGCCCCCTTCCCTGCAAAGGCTTCGTCACGGACGTGCCCTGCACTTCGTGGTCGTATTGTTGTGAAATGAACGAAATTGAACCGACGTTTGGTCCCGAAAGCATTCGCAGAAGCGCTTCCGCGAGATCGGTCTTTCCCCTTCCAACCACCGAGGCGTCGCCTTGATGGTTTCTCGGCCTGACACTTTTTTGCTGCTCGACAGGCCTGCCTTCGTGCAGAAAGTCGAGCGCAATGTCCATAACAGACTTTCCGTTGTGCCGAACGATACAACGCTTCGATTTCGTAAACTCTCCGATGCATGTGGCTTCGACATCGTGTCTATCGCATATCTTTTTGAATGCAGACCATTTTCCCCTCGGCACCGCAAGCGTCATACGCTCTTGAGATTCGGAGAGCCATATTTGCCAAGGCGCAAGGCCTGGATATTTGAGCGGGACTTTCTCGAGGTCGACTTGCGCTCCTCCACTTTCACGTGCCATTTCGCCCACTGAACCGGAGAGCCCGCCTGCGCCGTCATCGGTGATGGAGTTGTACAGCCCCGCGTCGCGTGCTTCGCGTATGAGCATGTCGGAAAGTTTTTTCTGGGTGATGGGATCGCCTATCTGAACCGCTGTCGCGGGCGAACCGGCAGAGAGCGATTCGGACGAGAACGTGGCGCCGTGGATGCCATCGAGTCCGACACGTCCGCCGAGCATCACGATGTAGTCGCCCGGTCGCGCACGTTTTGCATATAGTTTACGGGCGGAGCCGCGTGAGCCCGCAGGGCTTTTACGCGGGATCAGGCCGACGGTGCCGCCGAAGACGAGCGGCTTGCCGCGATAGGACGGATCAACGGCAACGAATCCAAGAGGTGTGGGGATGCCGCTTTGATTGCCTCCCGCATTGATGCCCTTGACGACGCCCTCGAGAATGCGGCGCGCAGGGAGGAGAGGCTGTTGCTTACCTTTATCTCTAAACAATTCCGTTGCGTCGTTCGGGTCCTCGACGCAGAAACCATAGGTGTTGGCGATCGGTTTCGCGCCAAGCCCGAATCCGAGGCAATCACGGTTGACGCCGACAATGGCGGTGACGGAACCGCCGAATGGGTCGAGACCCGAAGGAGAATTGTGCGTCTCCACTTTGTGCGTTACGAGATACTTGTCATCAAATGCAATGGCGCCCGAATTATCCTTGAACACCGAGACGCAGAAATCCTTCTTGCCTTTTGCTTTTCGTATTCTCTCCGTTGCGCCCTTGATGTAGCGGCGGTAAATCCCCTCTTTTATTTCGTCGAGCGGATCGGCAAATATCGTGTGCTTGCAGTGCTCGGACCACGTCTGCGCAAGTGATTCGAGCTCGACGTCGGTGGGATTGCGACCTAATTTCTTAAAATGGCCGCGTATCACTTTCATCGAAGCGAGCGGGAGCGCGAGCGGGCCTCTCCCTTCGATTCCTTCTTTGCTCATCTTCCGCAATTCTTCGTCTGAGACATCGAGATCGATCTCGCTGGTATGGGTTTTCCCCACAAGTCTGACTTGTGGGACGATGACGGGAAACTTCTTTCCCGCTGCAAAAACAGTTGCCCGCTCGATGAGCGGATTATGGAGTTCGCGCGCGAAGCTTCCAGCTTCGCGCGCCTCTATCTTTCCTTCAAGGAAAATAAAGACGGACGAATACACGTGCTCGTCGTCTTTGAATTTCTTGCCGAGGCAGTCTTCTATCGTCTCGCGCGCCGTGCGCCCTACATTGTCGGTGACGCCCGGCAGGTATCCTATCTCAATCGCATACGCGTATGTCTGTGGTGTCGGAATATTCTCTACGGAGGAAACCTCCGTTATTGGGTTGGTGAGCCGTTGCGCAGCTTCCTCAAGATCTGGTGCTGATACTTGAGCATCGACCGTGTAGGCCTGAACGACAGAAGCGGCCGTGAGGCCGCTTTTGGGAAACAAATTTTTGAGTGTGTGGAGATAGCTTCTGGCGCGTGCATCTTCGATCTTTGATGAGACTGCAATGCGATTTACCATGGTTCATGATACTACTTCTGCGAAAAAAGTCAAGCATTTGCGGCGAGCCATTGTGGCATGATAACGCACATGAGGAGAAAGTCGGAACACCTAGTGCTCGCAGGAATGTTGAAAAAACTAGCCCGTCGCATCGGTGCGCATGTCACCCTCGAGCCCGAGTGGAATATTGCCGGGCAGATCCGCTACAAGAATGGCTTGAACCGTTATTTCCGCTACAACACGCTCGACCTCAATCCGGTCGGCGCTTCAGACATCGCCAAGGACAAGGGCTATGCAAATTTCTTCATGCGCCGCATGGGTTACCCGACGATTCCGGGCAAAACATTCTTTTCCGATGAATGGTGCAAAGCGATCGAGTCAAAGCGAAATATCCATGCAGCCTACCGCTATGCGCGACGGCTCGGCCTTGCCCTGAGCTCGTCGAAGAGTTTCCCCGTTATCGTCAAACCCAATAGCGGGACACAAGGCATCGACGTAGCCCTTGTCCGCAACAAAAAAGAATTTTATCGCGCGATGCGCGCGATTTTCAAACACGACCGTGTCGCGCTCGTGCAACGAGTAGTCACTGGCAAAGATTATCGCATCGTCGTTTTGGACAAAGAAGTCATTTCGGCATACGAGCGAATTCCCCTCAACGTCGTGGGGAACGGCCACTCAACCATCAAACAACTGCTCGCAAAAAAATCCCGCGAGTTTATCGCCTCCAGCCGCGACACACGTATCAAGCTCAACGACCCGCGCATCGCCGCAAAACTGAAATACCAAGGACGGTCCTTGGTAAATATTCCCTCCCGCGGTGAGCAAGTGTTTCTTCTCGACAACGCAAATCTCTCAAGCGGCGGGGATTCAGTAGATGTAACAAAACAAATTCATCCGGCATTCAAAAAGCTCGCGATCAAGCTCACTCGCGACATGGGCCTGCGCCTCTGCGGCGTCGATCTCATGGTGGATGGAACGATTACTGACAAGCCGAATAAGTATTGGGTCCTCGAAATCAACGCCGCCCCAGGCCTTGACCACTACGTCAAAACCGGCCAAGCGCAGCAGAAAATAGTTGAAAATCTGTATCTAAAAGTTCTCAAAAGTCTCGCAAAGTAATTACGTGTCAAAAAGCCTGTCTGTCCCCGACGCCAATATAAATACATAGGATTTGACGGAGACTAAGAGATGTTGTATCATTTCAGAACTCGCCACAAGCACATGGAGGTGCGTATGGGTAGAGGATTCTGCCTTGTAATGCTGGTGATGGCGGTCTGCGGCTTTGGTGCGATTGTTACCACCGTCGACCCACAAGTACCGGACATGCGCCAATGGACGACCGCCGAGTGGCGTCCGTTCATCGCAGCGGTTTGCTTCGGGGTCATAGCCGTTGGCAACTTCGTGGGGTTGATCAGGGAAGACTGACTCCCGAGAATCCAGCGTGATGACGAAAATACGACCTCGCGGGATCCCTTCAATGGGACCGCGAGGTCGAATATTTTCTGGTGCGTAGCGATTATATATTCGAATCTACAGGTTCTTCGGAGTCTCTCCAGATGAGCCGTTTAGCCAGACCTTGTTTCTGCCCGATTCTTTAGCTTGATACAGTGCTTCGTCAGCCTGTTTAATGATTTGTGGAAATTCCTCACGCAGATCCGTATACGCGACTCCAAAACTTACGGTCACGCGAACTGACGACTCGTTTCCCAATGCGACAGGCTGTTCTTCAATTGTCTGACGTAGGCGCTCAGCGATTTCAACAGCCTTTTTCTCCGTTGCGCCTGGCAGGACAAGCACAAATTCTTCTCCTCCCATTCGTGCAACGCAGTCAGTATCTCTCACCGCCGATCTTAAAAGGGGCGCTATCTCCTGCAAAACATGGTCGCCAGCGTCGTGTCCGTATCTATCGTTGATCTCTTTAAAGTGATCTATATCGCAGGCGATGAGCGCAATGCGTTGTGATTTCTCTCCTCGTTGCCCTTCTGGCGGCTGAGCCATCAGGACACTGATATGTGTTTCAAAACCCCTTCGATTTAACAGGCCAGTCAGCGGGTCTACATTCGCAAGTTTCTGTAATTCACTGATCTCTACCTTTCGTGCTGATTCCCTTTCCTCATGTGCCAGTTCGCGTCTTTCGAAGTGCTCTTTCCTCCGCTCTCCGCGTTCTTGGTTTGGTATCCATTGTTCCTGTCCCATCTTATTCAGTATAACGCGCTGTAAGTCATCCCTACGAATACTTGACGAAGTGTATTTTAATCGTATAATCTTCGATTAGTGCCGTAATGTGCTGCCACGGCTCTAAGTGCAGCACAGTCCAAAAACAGAAACGCGGGAGTACTGGTAATGGTACGGATGTTCACGCTGCGATACTTTGGTCTCGCAGCGCTCTACTGCATCGCCGTCAACTTGACGTCGGCGATGTTCGTAACCTATCTCATGAGGCGAGGTGGGCTCGACGAGCGATCAGCAATGATCGCCTACGCCTTCTACTTCATCGCGCTCACGTCAATCACAATGTTGGCGGGAGCGTGGACGGATGTCGGAGGGCGTAAGAGAGCTTTCTTGCTGGCGTGCGGACTCAACGCCGTCAGCATGGCAGCCTACGGGCTCGCAGACAACTTCTACCTGTTCGCGTTTGCAGCCACCGTCGGTGGCGTTGGCGCAGCTCTCGCGAACGGGACCTTGACTACGTGGTTCGTCACGCAACTCAACCAAGAGGGTGTGCCGAAGGAAAAGTTCGACCTCTACTTCACCATGGTCGAGTTCCTGAAATGCCTCATTGGCGGACTCGCGGGATTCGTCGGCATCAGGTTCCTCGCAGGGACAACGATGCAGATCCCGTGGTTTCTCTCGGCTGTGTGCTACCTCGCCATCGCCATTGTGGCTTATGTGGTAATGGCGGAGAAAGACGTCGAAGAGCGCGGACGTATACCGATCAGAGAACTCCTCTGCGCATGGAAACAAACCGCACGCGACGGGGCGGCATACGGGCGCAACAACAAAAAGATCTGGTCAGGAGCGCTGGCCGTTGCTGGCATGTACGGCACGCTCATGATCGCCAACATGCTCTGGCAGCCACACTTTCTGCAATGGCTGCCGGGCAAGGAGCAACTGGGCAACGTCTGGGTGTGGGCATCGATGGCCAACGGCTTAGGCATGTTGGTCGTGATGGTCCCGCGGCTTTTCGGTTTCGAGATGTACGACCGAAAGACGTTGTTGATCTGTCTCATTGTGGTCGGCGTCGGCCTCGTCGGGACGGCGTTGGCGGGCAACTACGAAGACTCGCTAACGTTCTACCTGCTCTATCAGGCCGGGCGGGGTGCGTTCATCCCTGTCATGCTGGCGTTCCTTCACCGCAACATCAACGACGACAGGCTCCGGGCAACCGCAGCCTCATGGGATGCGATCGGCCACCACGTCGGCTCATCTCTTGGGCTCTTGATCGGGGCTCATGTCGTGTCCTTCGCGTCGCGTGAAGCGGCTTTCGTCTCGGCGGGCGTATTCATTCTCATCTTTGCTGCGTGTTGGTGGCAACACCGTAAACGCAGCTAGACGAATGGCACTCCCGCACACCTTTAGGAACCTCTTGTCGTCGCGCAGTGCGATGGCTCGGGGTTCCTTTCTTTTATGGCCGCTCCAAATCTACGAAGCGGTACTTGATGCCGTTCCACTCGTGCTCTTCTTCAAATACTTTTTTGGTGAATTCGGTTTCGTACGCGGGGAAAAACGAATCGGCTTCACCTTCCGCATCAATGAGAGTCAGGTAGAGCTTGTCTATTCTAGCGAGGGCTTGTTCGTAGATCTCCGCTCCCCCGCCGATATGGATTTCCACATTGTCCAATGCCTTGGCTTTTTCTATCCCCTCCTCCAACGAATGCGCAATAACAACATTGTCATAACGACTTACGAAGTCGTTATGACGGGTAACGACTATGTTCGTTCGCTCCGGCAGCGGCTTGCCCTGGGTATAGCCGAGGATTGATTCAAATGTCTTGCGACCCATGATGATGGGGTGCCCGAGCGTCAGCTCCTTAAATCGCTTTAAATCATCCGGAATGTGCCACAGAAGCTTGCCCGCCTTTCCAAGCTCGCGGTTCTTCCCTATCGCCACGACCGCGGCTATTACCGGCTTAGTCATTACAGGACTATACCAATATTGGAGAACACGATGAGATGTTATCTCATCGTGACTAGCGCTCGAATCTGTCTTCTGCAATGTCCGCATAATAGGATCGAGCATCTTCAATCATTCTGGCGGCCGAAGGATGATCGGCAACATCAAATCCATCTTTTGAAAGAATCCTGTTATTGCTCTTTGGCAATGAATAATTTCGGAGGCTTGAGTAGGGATAATCAACAAGTTTCTTCTCCAGTGTGCGAATATTTCGCACTGATCCAGATTTCCAAGCTGGCTCGTATAATTCAGCTGGATTGCAGTGAATGTATTGAAGAACGCGTTGGAAATAACGATCGGTACCAATCCGCCGCGACCGGAAGGGTTTTACAAACAGATTCCCTACACGTTCATTCTTTTCGTTAAAATACATTGTGTATGCAATTCCTAACTTCCTCATAAACGATGAAATGCCGCCCTCAACGACTTCTTTTAATAGCAAATGAAAATGATTGGGCATCAGACAATACGCACTAACCGCAACAATCGGAGTTCCCCGATCAGTTTTGAGTGCTTTTGAAAGTTCCGGTTTGTATGTATTAAAAATCTGTATGGGCTTTGTTCCATTCGCTAAGTACAGAAGCATGAGAAAACGATTTGCGTCTAGCTCGTTCTCAAATACCTTTCTTTTCTCGACACCGCGGCTGAAACAGTGATACCACTCGCCTAACTCAAAAGGAGGCCGATTTGCCATGTCCCAAGTGTACCACGATGAGATGTCATCTCATCGTTAGTGAGCAGAGAAGTCGGTTTTTAATTTTTTGAGGTCGCCGCTAAAGACGAGTTTCATTTCGGCCGCTTTTTCTTTTTTGCCCTTATCCACCACGTCCTTTTGATGCCAGCGGGATTTCTTGGGTTCTACTTTGTGTTTGAGTTCTTCGAAAACAAGCTGGCAAAATCGCTCGCCCGGATGGAGCTGGATGGTCTGTGAGCGTGTGTTGTTGCGAATGGGAAGTGTGAGCGGGCCCTCGTAGCCGCTATCAATGATACCGGTCAAGTCTACCGAAAGCCCTTTGCGATTGACTGATGAACGCGGATACAAGACAGCCATAAGGTCGTTGGGCACTTTTATCGTCTCGAATGTGGAGACGAGGACATACTCTTGCGGCAGAAGGTCGAAGGACTGGCCTTGTTCGAGCTCTATCACATCGAAGTATTCGGGTCCATGATCACGGAGAGGGTCTATCGAAAGCGCTTGCCTGCCCTTCGGCGTCATTTTCCAGGATTTCGGGATGAGGAATGTAAAGCCAAGTCGGAGGTCTACTGCATGCGTCTGCAATTGGAATCTATCGAGACCCGGATGAAAGACAATGTTCCCCTTCTTTACCCGCGCGAGAATTTCCTTTTTGGTAAGAATGGACATGGCCTGTATTTATAGCACAATTTGGAGTCCTGTAATGGCGGGCAGCGGCTGGTATTGCGCCGTAATTGGGTCAGCAATCTCGTCTACCAACCTCTTATCTTTCTTCTCGGAGCGGTCGAATACATTTTTGGGAAGCTCGAGGTGGATGGGTGCGTGCTCATTGGTACGATTCAACATCTCGCTGACTGCATCGTATTGATTGTCGTACACGTGCGCATTGGAGATCGAGTGGGAGTAGACGCCCACACCGACGCCAAGCTTCTGCGCAAGTATGGTTTGCAGTAATGCGAAGCCCGCGACATCGGAGGGAAACCCGAGCACCATGTCGTTGGAACGCACCATGTTGTGAAGGTGCAACCGCCCGCCAATAATGTTGACCGTAAAAGTGTATGGACATGGCACATTGGCCTTCTTCGTCCCGCCGAGCCCATCGCTTGCTGGATCCCACGTAACAATGACCGCGTGCCGCGAGCTTGGGTCTTTTTTCAGGAGTTCGACAAGAGCTCCGAGCTGGTCGCGGCCGAAATGTTTGCGCCAGCGATAGCCGTATGCGACCGTCACCACATCGGCGGGATTGGTGAAGCTGTCCCAGATTTTGGTGTAGTCGCGCAAGAAATCCGCGGGCTTGCGCGCGCCGGAGATAAACCATATTTGCTCGGCGACGAACATTTTGACGGGAATCTTGCGCAGCGTGAGAAGTGGGAATCCTTCTTTCTCGATGTCGTGCGAGAAATGCATCCCCGGAATCGCGCGCACTTCGTGCCCCGTGCGCCTGTTCGCATCCACTTCACCTTCGTCCATTATCCGCCGGAGTATTCCCTGATACGTGGAGTCAAAGACGTTCATGGGCGCATTGTACGCGCCACGAGAAGCCCCGCAAACGTGGTAGATTAATCCGATGAATATCCAGTATCCCTACTTCCCTGAAGATCATTCGATACTCTATGTAGAGATGGACAATTCCTCTATGCAGGAGGCAAAGGCATATGCAAAAGAGCATTCGATCGACAAGCATCAGCCGACGGGGGCGCTGGTCGTCAAGGACGGCAAAGTGATCGGCCGCGGGGCAAACGGGAGCGAGTATCACAAAACACACGAGTGCGAGCGCGTGAAGCGCGGGATACCGACAGGACAGGGGTATGAATTGTGCGAAGGCTGTCACCCAAAAAATCACTCCGAACCGCGGGCCATTGCCGACGCACGAAAAAACGGACACGACTCGCGCGGCGCCGACCTCTACCTCTGGGGCCACTGGTGGTGCTGCGAGCCGTGTTGGACAGCCATGATCGCGGCGAGCATTAAGGACGTCTATCTCCTTGAAGGCAGCGAAAAGCTCTTCAACAAAGCGCATCCGGAGAACGTTATCGGCCGGCAGTTTGCGGATGTACAATAGCGGTATGCGTGGGAAGTTCATCGTACTTGAAGGCGGCGAGGGGTCGGGAAAATCGGTGCAGATGGGGCGGCTGCGGGAGATGCTCCCGAAGGGCACTGTTTTCACGCGCGATCCGGGAGGTGTCGAGACCGGCGAGGATATCCGCCGCATGGTGCTCTCTAAAGAGGCGCGTGGTATTGATACTGCGACCGAGCTCCTCCTTTTCATGGCCGCGCGCACGCAGCTCATAGCCGAGCTCATCGCACCCGCGCTCGAGAATGGCAAAATGGTCATCTGCGACCGCTACATCCTTTCCACCATCGCCTATCAAGTGTACGGGCGACAAAAACGAGAATATCTTCCGCTCGTCAAAAGTGTGTTTGCGGCGGTGAATCGTGGGTGCGTACCCGACGTTACGATCTTTCTCGACGTGTCGCCCGAAGTCGGTCTTGCGCGTGCGCACGCGCGCCTCGAAGCTCCGAATCGTTTTGACGAAGAAGCGGTGGCCTTCCACGAACGCGTGCGGGAAGGGTACAAAAAGCATTTGAGCGAATACGGGAAGCCATTCATCATTGATGCCGACAGGCCGATCGAGGAGGTTTGGCACAACATCGAGGAGGCGGTACAATCAATGTTCTAAATACGCCTATGATTTAGTTTCGCTGCATATCCTTTATTCGCCTATTCCAAAATAAGGTATGTACGACTACGTGCGCAAACAAGACAATGAAGTATTCGCAGCCCTTGAAGGAGAAGAGCAGCGTGAAGCCGAAGGCCTCGAATTGATACCGTCGGAAAATTACGTCTCAAAGGCCGTGCGCGAGGCCAACGGCTCGTGCCTCACCAACAAATATTCAGAAGGCTACCCCGGCAAGCGCTATTACGGTGGGCAGGAATTCACCGACAAGGTGGAGCAGCTCGCAATCGACCGCGCGAAAAAGATTTTTGGTTGTGACCATGCGAACGTCCAGCCTTTGGGTGGCGCAAACGCCAACATTGGGGCGTATTTTGCCTGGCTCGACCCGGGCGACACTGTCCTCGGTATGGATCTGGGGCATGGTGGCCACCTTACGCATGGTGCGCCTGTCACCTATATGGCCAAACTGTATCGCTTCATCCGCTACAAAATGAAGAATATCGAGACAGGAGAGATCGACTATGATGAAATGCGCGAGATCGCAAAGAAAGAAAAACCAAAGATAATACTCGGAGGATTCTCCGGCTATCCGCGCGAATTGGATTGGCAGAAGATCTCCGACATCGCGAAAGAGGTCGGGGCCGTCGCGATGGCCGACGTTGCGCACATCGCGGGGCTTATCGCCGGCGGTGTCGCGAAAAATCCATTCGATTATGGATTCCAGATAGTCACGACGACGACTCACAAGACCCTCCGCGGCCCGCGCGGCGGTATGATCCTCTCCAAAGGCATTGTGTCGAGTCCTCTGAAAGCGCCTGAAAAGACGGTAGAGAATCTGCCCACGCTCATCGACAGAAGCGTCTTCCCGGGTCTGCAGGGTGGCCCACACATGAACAACATCGCTGCAAAAGCGATCGCTCTTGGCGAGGCGATGCAGCCCCCCTTCAAAGGGTATGCCGCGCAGATCGTAAAGAACGCGAGAGCAATGGCAAAGGTGTTTCAAGACGCGAACATACGGCTCATCGCCGGAGGGACAGACAACCATCTAGTCCTCGCTGATGTATGGTCTTCCCTCTCGCTCGGCGGTAAGGATGCGGAGGGGACACTCGACAAGGTCGGCATCACACTTAACAAGAACGCGATCGCAGACGACACGCGCAAGCCCTTTGACCCATCCGGTATCCGATTCGGCACGCCAGCCATCACGACGCGCAAATTTACCGAAAAAGAGAGCGCGCGCGTCGCAGAGTTGATGATAGAGGCGATGCAAAACAAAAGCGAAGAGAAGAAACTTAGCGCGATCCGCGAAGAGATCCGTACGCTCTGCAAGAAATTCCCTATTCCCGAATCCTTCGTCTAGTACCCGATGCACCTCTTCAACCTCGTTGATTTCATCCAACTCGTGGGATATCCGGGAATGTTTGCGGTGGTATTTCTCGAGTCGGGAGTGTTTTTCGGTTTTTTTCTACCCGGCGCATCAATGCTCTTCACTGCGGGACTTCTCGCATCGCAAGGATTTTTCAATATATGGATACTTATTCCCCTTCTCACCGTCGCGGCAATCCTAGGCGACAACGTTGGGTATTGGTTTGGCGCCAAGGTTGGCGTCCGGCTCTTTCTTCGCCCCGATTCGAGATTCTTTCACCACGAACATCTGGAGCGCGCGAAAGTATTCTACGATCGGCACGGCGTTCTTGCGATAGTGCTCGCGCGTTTCGTCCCAATAGTGCGCACCTTTGCACCCATCGTCGCAGGGGTCGTACGGATGCGCTACCGCACGTTCGTCATGTACAACATTATCGGTGCACTCCTCTGGGCTTCGGGCGTCACCTTTATAGGCTACTATTTGGGAGAAAAAGTGCCCGCCGTGCAAACCTACCTCACGCCCATTGTCATCCTTATCATCATCGTGACCTGCATTCCACTTGTCCGGCAAATTTGGAAGGAGCGTAAAGCTCCTAATTCAACTGTTTGAGACGGGTTTTACATCGCCGACTTGCCCCGCCGAAACTTTAGCGTGGGGGAGAGCTTGGCGAAGGCGGGCCAAGCCGCCCCAGAGCCCACCACGATCGGTGAGTGCCCCGTGCACGATCTCGGGCACCGTCGGGAACTTTCGCATGATCTCCTCGACATGCGCGCGCACTCGCTCGACCGAAATTCCGATCTCATTGAACATCGAGCCTCCGAGAATAACAACGTCCGGTGACCAGTGAAGTATGGTGTTGTGTACGCCAAAGGCGGTTATCCGAGCGAGTTCTTCCCACACCGGTGAGTCTTTCTCTATTTCCCTGGGATGCACGCCGTATTTTTCGGAAATGGCGCTCCCGGAGATCATGTCTTCGAGCGAGCGTGGCGAATCACCCACCTGCAGGTATTGCCCGCCAATTTCGGAGCGACCGCGATCGATAACGCCATCGATGATGCGCACGCCATTCACTCCCGTGGAAACCGTAATGTATACGACGACAGCAACACCCTTCCCCGCGCCAAATACAGCCTCGCCCAAACCCACTTGCGCGGTATCGTTCTCAAGATGAACGTGCGTGGAAAGCGCCTTTTCGAGGTCCCCCGCAAGGTCATGCTCTTTCCAGAGCGGAAGATGCCGCGCTCCCTGCAGCGTGCGTTTATCATCCGATAAGGCGCCCGGAACACCCGCTGCGAGCGCTTCGATCGCCTCCTTTCCTGCGATGTGCATAATCGTATCGCGCACGAGCTCCACCCCCACACCATAGTTATGCGGAGTATCGAGGATCACCGGTTCTTTGAATGTCAGGAGATCGCGGCTCCCTGCGATGCGCATTTTCGTTCCTCCAATGTCAGCAACGATAAACATAGTAATTAGCCACTAGAGGTTAGCCACTAGAATAACCCGGGAATGCTGTACTAATTGCATTTTCCTAATGGCTAGTGGCTAATGGCTATCTACTACTTCAATGCCGCCGAAATCAGTTTTCTGCACCTCTGTGTAGAGCGTATTGCGCACCAGAGTCGGTGTACCGTTTTTCTCGATCACATAGTACGCGAAGCCACGCATCTTTTTGACCATCTCATAATCCGCGTGCACCGGCATTGAAGCGGAGTCATCGGTGGCAACTGGACTATCGTCGAAAGTTACGAACCAGGTCTTTCCCGTATTGATCGCCAAATGACCGCAGTTTCCCGGAATTTTTACCGTATCGCCCGCTTTCACTGGCACGACTTTAAAATCTTCAACACGACCCATCTGCGGCACTCCGTTCTCTGTGACCAACTTTTGCAGGAGCACGAGTCCCTCGCCTTCGACTATCCAGTATGTCTCTGGCAAATCGTCGACGTGGTAGTGGCCGTATGTTTTGATGTATTCCCCGCCGACCGTGCCCGATTCCCATACCGTGATATTCCGCTTTTTCTTGCCGCCGCGGATCATATAGTAATGAATGGCTGGCCCCTGCGCCTCCGGATGCATAAGCACCTCTTTCATTTTTTCGTGACTGCGCGACGCGAATGGTTCGAATGTCATACGTGGTATTGTAACATTTTCATGTGCTACCGAGTTCTACCGAACGTTTCAGATACTTCAAGACCGCTGTCACATATGCCGCGTGGCTCCAGGTAAGTGGGGTCGCGGAAATTTGCCGCCCCGTTTTCGGATCGAGCTGCTCGGATAAGACACCAGAGGGCTGCGCATGCAAAACGACCCACGAAAAAATCTCACGTACGCGATCCAAGTCCTGCACCTTCTTGGCGCACGCGATCAGATATTCCGCGTACCACAAGGTCGTGATGATCCAGGGATTTCCAGCCGATTCTTTGTCGGTGCGATAGTATTGATCGCCCTCGTAACGCGCGAGTCCTCCGGCCGGAATGCCGTAGGAAAGCGCGCGCACGGTCCTCTCCCATGCCTGCACGAGCCGCGGATCTTCAGGTGGCAGAATGCCGAACGCGAAAATACCGTACACACTCGACGCGTCGAGCGTCGGATCAAAACTCCCATCAGAGCGCAGCAATTTCACGAATATCCCCTGACCCCCATCCCACAGATGTGCAAGGATCGCAGTGCGTATCACTTCTGACCCCTCGCGGTAGCGCTTTTCGTTTTCTGCTTTTCCCAGAATTTTCGAAAGTTCGGCAGCGGCCACAAGCGCACCGTACACCGCAGCGGAAGTAAACGTCGAGATACCGCGCTTCTCTTCCCATAGATCGTACGATGTATCGGGCAGGCTCGTGTTTTTATCCCGATACTGCAGCATAAAGTTGGCAGCTTTCTCGACGACCGGCGCATACAAGAGCCCGACCAGTTCGAGGTCGTCTGTCAAAAGGTAGTGCTGATACATTGAATATACGATAAGGGCTGTTTCGTCTTCTTGGATGGGCAACTGCAGCTTCCCGTCGCTTATCCAAGGATGCCACGAACTCCCGAGCGACTTATCGGGCAGATATTTGTGCATCAGATATCCGTCGTGACCCACGACGCTGCTGCAGAATTCAAACAATCGCTTCGCCACAGCCGATTCACCTGCCATGTCAAACGCGAGAGCCACATATGCCGCATCGCGCGGCCACACATACGAATACGTATCGAGGCCGTACTGCAGCATGTCGGAATCGCACGAGGCGAGAATGCCGCCTTCGAGATCGACATGCGAGCGCGCGTGCATGAGCGAGCGCTTGTAGAGCGCAATGTGCGCCGGCTTGAGGTCACCAAAATCCGGTACCATCCGCTTCATCCATGACTCCCAATAGTTGCTCGCCATCTGCATCAAATATTCGGGAGTCTTTCGCGTCACATACTCGTTCAATTCTTGCGCGAGCGCGATCGATTGTGCAGCGACGATCCAGTAGTGACACACGCGCGATTGACCCCCCGTATAGGTGCCATAGAGACCGACGATTGAATCGACGGGTCCGTGTTCTATCGGATTTTTAGAAAGCGCGCCATCGTCGGCATCGCGGAATGAACCTTGTAACCCATGAAAATTCGCAATGCCGATCGCATAATCAGAAAATAATTCGCCATCGAGCTCGGCTCTGATCTGAAAAACCCGACGACCCTTGTAGTGAATGACCGAATGCGATGCAGGATCGTAATACGCCGTGTCTCCACCGTGCGCTTTGTAGATCTCGAACTGTTGGCTAAAGTAGAGCTTTATCTCGCGTACGCTCGAGCTGAGATTTGAGACTTTTACGCGCCGCAAGAAGATCGAACGCTCGTTGTAAACGATGTCTTTGAACGTCAGCTCGACCTGAAGAGTGGGGTGACGCGCCGTGATCTTTGAAGCAAGCGCCTCCTCTTCGCATCCGATCTCGATCTGCCACACTGCGTCCTCATCGAACCAACTCATCACTCCGTCGATCCACACGCCGACTCGATGCAGATAATGTCCGCGCACATGATCCTCGAGCCCGACGTGCGGATAGTAGAAATCGCGGACCTCACCGAATCTGTCGAGCGCGACGCAGAGTTCTCCGTTGGAAAGGACGATCGAGCGGGCCATAGATTAGCGCCGCTTGCCAACGCGCAGGCGCAGATCCGAGAGTGCGTTCATGTAGGCAATGTAGGCATCGTAGGGTGATTCGTAGGGCGAGAAGTAGGCGTGTACATCGCCGTCGGCGAACCACTTGGTACACATATAGTAGAAGTGGTCGGAAGTCTGGAGTTTTCGCCAATCTTCGAGCAGTTTTGCATCATTCGCGAGATGTACGTCATTTTCGAGCGCGTAGATATTCTCGATCGCGGCTTTTTGCATAGGATTCCCCGTCCATGCGGTCAAGTCGCGGTCGGTGTCGGCCCAGGTGACGATATGCGGCATGTCGACTTCGTCGCGTGGCTCATAGGTAGCGATCACCTCCGATGGCGTTTTGAAATCCAGACCCGGGTTTTTTGCCAACTCCTCCGGCAACTTTTCCAAAAAGTTGAAAATACCGGTCTCCTCCCATTGATGCTCGCCAAATGTCTCGTAATCCATAAAAAGATTCACAGTGTCGCCCTCGGCGCTCCCGATCCAAGCTGCGAATTTTTCCGAGGTCAAAGGCCACTCGGACCAATCGCGCGAAGAGAATCGAAATGCGACGTCGTCGGACAGGCGATAATTCTTGAGAAGTAATCTTGCGTTGGCGGCACCTTTCGGTTTGTAGACATAATTGGGACTACGCCAGCCCAAAATGGGATCCCATCCTTCTGCGATCACTCCTGTATAACCGGCACGATCGGCCCACTCCCCCAGATCATTGCGATATGAGAGTTCGGTATTGCGGAATACGCGTGGACGCGCTCCGAACAAACGCCGTATGATGTCCCGATGTTTCGTCACCTGACTCTCGAATTCCGCGGGTGAATAAAAAAACGCGAGCGTGTGGTAATAGGTCTCTCCCAAGACTTCCGCCCGTCCCGTGTCTATGATCTGTTTGAAAAGTTCTATGACTTCCGGCGCATGCCGCTCAAGCTGCTCGAGTGCAACGCCGGAGAACGAAAAGCTGATGCGCATCTCGGGGTGCCGCCGCAAAAGCTCGAGCAGGAGCTGTGTCGTCGGAATATAAGATTTTCGAGCCACCTTCTCGATGATCTTCCGGTTATTCAGATTGCTCTCTCCCCGATCATTGAAATATTCTGCGTCATTCCCCACGTCGAAAATGCGATACCGCTTCACGCGATACGGTTGATGCACCTGAAAATAGAAGCAAACGCTTTTCATAGTTTGTGGTACGTAGTTCGTAGTACGTAGTGGATTTCAATCTTAAAATCGGACCGGGTTTCGGCTCTCATTACAGCGTATTGTAACCTAGAAAAACGATACTTCGGGCCTCTATTGTACAAGTTCGTGGACAATGCCATTCACTTTCTGCGCAGCCTGCGCCCATGTGAGATATTCTGCCTCCCGCGCGGCATTTTCTGCCAACGCCTGTCGAAGCCCTGGGTACCCGACGACCGATAGTATCTTATTGGCCATTTCATCGACATCCCAGAAGTCGACCTTGAGCGCGTGCTTCACGACCTCGGCAACACCCGATTGTTTCGAGATCAGTACTGGCGTGCCGAGCTTCATCGCTTCGAGCGCTGTGATGCCAAAAGGTTCGGAAACGGAGGGCATGACGAAGAGATCCGCCGCCTTATACACTTCGTGCCGATCCGCTCCGTGCAAAAATCCGGTGAAAAATACGTGGCCCCCGATGCCGAGCTCAGCTGCAAGGCGCATCACCTGATCGTCCATGTCACCCGCTCCTGAAAGGATAAAGAGGACGTGCGGATTGCGATCGAGGACGCGTTTGGCCGCGCGAAGAAAATGATCCGGACCTTTTTGAAGCGTCACACGGCCAAGAAAGAGTACCAGCCGATACCCGGATGCTTTCAAGCTACGCAAACGGGGCAGCGAGCCGCCGCTCGATGGTGCCGTCCCTTCGTCAATACCATTGTAGACGACGCGCACTTTTTCGGGACGAATCCCGTACTCGCGAACGATGATGTTTTTGGTGAGTTCGGAAACTGCGATTACCACATCAGCCTGTTCCATCCCCTCTTTCTCGATCTCATAGACTTCTCTGTTGATACCCGATGGACCGCCGCAGCGATCGAATTCGGTCGCATGCACATGCACGATAAGGGGCTTTCCCGTAGCACGCTTCGCCTCGATACCCGCGCCAAATGAGAGCCAGTCGTGGGCATAGATGACATCGAACTGTTCCTCGCGCGCAATCGCGCCGCCAAGCGCAGCATACCGACGTACTTCACCCAAGAGATCATCCGCGTAAATGCCCCCGTCCCGTGTATATGACCGGCTCGTGACGTACGGCTTGAGCATCGAATTAACAGCGCGCACATCGATACGCGCATCGTCTGCAAAGACGATGCGCGCCCACGGAGTTTTGATGTCCAATTTTTTGGGCATCACAAAAATCACCTCCACGCCAAGCTCCGAGAGCGCTTTGGTGAGCCCGAGGCATGCAACACCAAGTCCGCCGCTGTTGTAGGGCGGAAATTCCCATCCGAACATGAGTATGCGGGTTTTCACGTCGATATAATTTTACCATGTGCCGTGATAGGCTTTCCCCATGAACTGTCCGAAAACAGTGATGTTTGACCTCGACGACACACTGAATGAAAGCTTAGAACCGCCGAAACCGGAGGTGTTGGAGAGGCTCAAGAGGCTTCTCGAGCTCATTCCCATCGCCATCATATCGGGGGGCAGTTTTTACCGTATCGAACGTGATATTCTTTCCGCGTTTGCCGACCTCCCCCGCGCAAACTACCTGTATATTCTGCCGAATAACGCCGCGCGGTGTTACGTCCGAGAGGAAAAAGCATGGAAATTGGAATATGATTTCAAGCTCACGGTACAGGAGCGCGCTTCTATCATCGAAGAGATAGGGAAAGCCGTTGACGAAACGGGCGTCATTGAAAAGGACGCCGTGCAACGGCCCGAGATCCTTGACCGGGAAGCGAGCGTCGTGTGGGGAGCCATCGGATTCCAGGCATCCGCGTTGGAGAAAGCGTCGTGGGATCCGGACCTGACAAAACGCACGAAACTCCGCGACGCGCTCCTCCACCGCATCCCGGATTTCGAGGTCTCCATCGGAGGAACTATCATGATCAATATCACGCGCAAAGGCATCAACAAGGCATATGGCGTGCAGTGGTTTGCACAGCGGCTCAACATCGAGCCTGCTGGAATGCTTTTCGTCGGCGACGCACTTTATGAAGGGGGCAACGACGCAGTCGTAATACCGACAGGTATACAGACACGCCAGGTCGCGGGTCCGCAGGAGACGCTTGAAATTATTGATGAGCTTTGCGCGGCGTGCGCGGTAAAATAAACATTGTATGAACCCCGTTAGAAATCGCGGATGAGCGAAATCGGAATATGATGAGAAGATAAGGCTATGGGCATAACCAAACGAAGTGACAACCTTGATAGTTCGCGTCCTATTTCTAACGGGGTGAAATGCCCCCACGCTGTCATTTTTGATCTCGACAACACACTCGCCGAAAGTTTCCAGTCACCCCAGCCGCATGTGGCAAGCAGACTTCACCAACTTTTGGACCTCATGCCCGTTGCCATTATGTCGGGTGCTTCTTTTTCGCGGATGGAAGAGCACCTACTCCCCTCGCTGCCCGAGGACGTACACAAAGGACGCCTCTACTTGTTCCCCGATACGGCGGCACAATGTTACCTCTTCCACGAAGGAGAGTGGCGCAGTGTGTATAAGAATGATTTCACCAAAAAAGAATTCGACAAGATCATAAACGTTTTCACCGATGCGCTCGCGGAAACCCGCATTATCGAAGGCGCGCCGCGCTGGGGCGAATTGTTCCTCGCCCGCGACGTTCAGGTCACGTTTGCCGCGCTCGGTATTGATGCATCGCCTACTGAAAAGGCAGCGTGGGATCCAGATCGCACGAAGCGCGAGCAGCTAAAACGTTTCCTTGAACCGAGACTCCCCGGCTTCGATATTCGCATCTCCGGAAGGACGGCAATAGACATCACCCGCACGGGCATCGACAAAGCACATGGGGTGCGCTGGTTTGCGGAGCGACTCAAGGTGGAGCCTCACGACATGCTCTTCGTGGGCGACGATCTAGAGGCAGGCGGCAACGACGCCGTTGTGATTCCCACCGGTATTCAGACGATCCAGGTAGCCGGACCCCATCAAACAGCCGACGTTATCGACAGCATCCTTGCCGCGTGCGCTGTAACGAAATGAATTGTTTAAGAAGTTAGCGCGTGAGACAGATCGTAGGCCCAGGATTCGATATCTCATGTTCGGTTACCGAATTCGGAGCGCATACCGTAAAGCGGCCATTGGCATCAACCGCCACCGTGTAGTCTGTGTCGGCCGCAGTTCCACCATTGGGGTCAGTCGGGATGGCTGAAGGAATGTATGTCGGCACGAGACAGGAGAAATCTGCCAAAGTTGCACTCGTGCCAATGTGGACTGCCGTTGTACCAAGCGCAAGTGTGTTGCTGGCGCAGGTAAAGACACCTTTATTATCCGCAATATTTTGACCGACCGCATTCAAGATCGTGCTGACATTGCTCGTTCGCTGCGTGTTACGTGCCTGCGCGAACTGGCGAGCCGGATTGATGGCGATAATAACGATTGCTGCCAAAACGGCGATGATACCGATGACCACTAAGATTTCTATTAATGTAAAACCCCTGCCTGCCGGTAGGCAGGTCTTCGATACTTTTTTAATTGATTCCATATTCGCGTGATAATAAAATCTCCGTGAATAAACAGCAACGTCCGGCTGTGCATAACTCGCGGGAGCATCTTAGTTGAAATTCGAATCTCAAGAACAACTTGAGAGTGCCGTGGCATTTCCACTATTCCGGGTTCATAAAAAAACATCCCCCGATTTTTGACGGCCGTTCATAATAAGGGGATACTCAACGAAGACCAAAATGATCTTTGAGAGCAGCATCGTTCTCGATTTTCTCTACTATCGTGTAGAGCACGGATGCTCCCACGCGGAGTTCACTTTTCAAGAGCGCGATCACTTCCTCACAATCATGGGGATATACCCAAACGCTTCCTTGCAGCTGCACGAAACCGAGTGATCTCAACATGACTCGCAGTCGACTCCTGGTCGCTCGATATTTCTCCGGTATGTCAAAGATGATCATGCGCCATCGTTTATCCCACCGCCTGCGCGAACGCTTCTCGAATGTTCGTTTTTGTTGTTCCATTTCAAGCACTTGTCTGCCCGCTTCCGTGATCTCCATATATTTTCTGCCGTTTCGTTCGACGAAGCGTACGAGCTTGCGTTGCGCCAGGCGGGAAGCGACCGACTTCATTCGATAGTTGAATTTGTATTTGTTGCCGGGAAGTCTTTCGATAAGCTGTAAAACATTGGGCGCTGCGGTGGCTACGAGCAGCAGTCCCGGAATTGCAACGGCAGCGAGAAGTGCCTGTTGAAGATACCCCTTACGGCGCTCATACCGGGCTTCATTCTCAAGCTTTCCCATATCCCCCCATTATAGACGGCCGTCAAGGATTGAGGGATATGGGTGTTAATAAAATAATATTATGACAGGAGGCATCCTCCCTTCCACACGAGCTGATAAAACCGCAGACATCTCAAATGAAGCTTCTGCGCAGCTGGTTCACTGCGGCTTTTCAGTCCAAGACTGGATATCAATGTTCGGGGGTGCGGGAAATGACGCTGGTGCAACGGTAGGATCTGCAACAGTTGCGCTTACGACGACTGCGCTGAAAGTGCCTCTGAACGATGCGTGCGCTTTGATCGTCGCGACTCCACCCGCGTGCGTGACGCTTTCGATGACGCATGTTGTCGGGTTCCCCTGTGGATCGATACCGACTGGAACGATCTGGTTCGTTGGACTCAATGCACTGGGAGCGGTTGACGTGGAAAGAGCGAGCAGCGCAATTTCAATGCAGGACTCCGCCAAACCCAAACTCACACGCTTGTTTTCTATGCCCAACGAATCAAATCGCGCGTAAAAACTGGCCGCGCCAGCCGTAAACACAAGTCCGAGCAGGATGGCTGAAATAATCAGCGTGGAGATAAGCGCCACAAATCCCCTCTCCTTCTCCATTCCGCGTGCGTTGCGTTTCATTTTCGTAGATATTTAAGCGTCGAGAACGCGCGGGATAAAAAACGACCGCTCGATGTAGTCGCAAAAATGGTAAATGAAGACTCAATACTTTCGGGATTGATCCCGTCGGAAGAAGCACGGGCGTGAGTAAACGAGAGATTGGTTATTGAAACATTTGTGTTGTTCAGAATGTGTGCGGGATTCGATGCTTCTTGTATCCGCATGTCGCCACCCGTGAGGCCAATCGTGATCGGTGAGCCATCGAATGTCGTAACGGAGAGCGTCGAGCCACTCGAGGAAGGCGCCAGAATCTCGCGCGCATTCGAAAGAGCCCACTCTATTTTTCCTGCGAGAAAATTTCCCTCCTCTTCCACCATGGCGACCGTTTGGTTATGCACGCTCGATTCAATCAGACTGTAGACTGCCGAAAGTAACCCGGTCATAATAATCGCGTAAAGCGCAAGATAGACGAGCGTCTCTATCATGGTGAATCCTTTGCAGCTTGTCGTTCGTCGCTTCATGGCCCAGACGTGATGACTGATAGAAAGCCCGTGCCCGTGCCGTTTGAGCCCGCATAGAGAACATTCTGCTCGCAATCAAGCGTGGCACCTGTGCCCGGAAGCGATAGCGCCGGAGCAAATGGGGTGATGCTTGCCGGATTTGAAATATTGAGTATGTGGATCCGTTTGGTGGTCGAGGTCACAAGAAACGCAAGATAGTCGCGTACGACCAGTGCGTTGACACTGCTTCCGATCACAAGCGATCCAAGCGGCGCCGACATATTCGTGCTCGGGTCTGCAACATCCAAAAGGTACAATTCCTTAGCCCCGTTTGCGAATGTCCGTCCGAGATACAACGTGTCGCCCACTCCATACAAACTCCTGCCAAATCCTAACCCCCCGGGATTAATAACCGTGCCGAGTGCCAAAATCGGACTCGCGGGATTTCCGACATCGAGAATTATCAATTCCCTGCTGCTGTCGTCTGTCGCAAGATACGCGTAATTATTTCTCACGTAGATCGCATTGATACTCGCGCCGACTGAGAAACTCCCGACCCACGCCGGAGTTGCAGGATCGTGCACATCGATGATATTGAATTCCGGACCGCTTGCGGTTTTCGTGAGCCCAAGATACACGTAGCCATCTTTGTAAAAGAGGCTCTTGCCCACTGCCTGATTGTTGCTCGTCATATTTCCGAGTACGAACGGTGGCGTTGAGGTGGGTATCAAGAAATTCACGGGGGGTGTCGACAACGTATTGAGATTGAATATCTGGAGTTGCGAACAGTTTGCTCCCGGTTTACACGTCTTGAAGTTTGCATCGTGAGCGTTCGCGACAAAGGCTTGGATACCTGCGATCTGAACCGCATTGATGCCGTCGATACTCGATGGGTTATTGTCTGTGCTGTTCACATAGACCGGCATTCCGCTTGGATTCACATCGAACACGAAAAAGTTGGCACGGGCGGCGGCACTCGTGCTTGCGACCGCCACATATAATGTGCCCCGAGACGCATCGATGTCGGATAACGGGTAGTTTCCAAGGAAACCGGAGGGAAGAAGACTACCGGAAGCAAGTTGGTAGTCGGTCTTTTGCGGCGCGCTCCAGTCTCCGGTAAGCGCCGAGATGCACGTGTCTGCGCCGGAGGCACTCACAAAATTGCTAACGAGTGTGGTGAGCGCGACGCCTCTGGTGACATGACGTGCGTCGCTCCAATTCACATGTGCGGTCACGCGCTTTGTTGTGTACGGATCTCCCGGCCATGGCTCGACTGTAACTGACGTGTCGTAGGGGCCGTTCGTAGTCACCGCAATCGGGTTCACGAGCTTAAAATCTTTGCGTGCGAGTTGCTGTTCCTCTTCCAGCAATGTCTGGGCCATACGCAGCGCCTCGGCATTCATTTCACCACTTACGAGCATATCTTGATTGCCGAACGAAACCTCGATAACGGCCGAGAGCGTCACAACCATGAGCGCCATCGCTATCAACAATTCGAGCGTTGAGAAACCGCGCTGCATAGTTAATGCGTCCACCAGATCCTCCCTTCGCTCTCGATAGTGGTCGTTGAGGTACGACCGGTAGGATCAGTGAGAACAATTCCCCATGGCGGCGCTTCTGCCGAATTCGCACTGCCGGAGAGCTGCGCGAATACGATCTCCGACAGTCCGCTTCGGGTCATTCCCGGCGCAGCCTCGAGCGCTGCGTCGACCTCCCCATCGCGCGTCGCGTAGTTTGTTCCTTGGAAGATGACGTACCGATTATGAGCCGCATCAATAAAGACGCCGTGCGGCATCCCGTGCGTACAACCCTCCCCGAGACATACATTACCGATGGCTTGCGAACGTGCATGCTGCAGAGCCGCAACAAGAATGTCGTGATCCGAGTGAAAAGAATACCCGCGATAACTGTCCGTACCAAGCAAAAGTCCGAAGGCCCCAACAATGGTGACGAGCGCCATCACGATCATGACTTCAAGCAGGGTGAAGCCTGTCTGCGCAGGCCGCAGGTACTTTACGTGCAGGCCTCTAGCGGGGTGTAAGTTGCTGGGTGATGCCATAGATAGGCGTAATGATCGATATCGCAATGAAGCCCACAATGATGCCCATCAAGAGCATGAGAATCGGTTCGATCAGCGTCGTGAGATTCTTTGTGAGGTCGCTGATCTCCTCCTCGTACATATCGGAAAGATACATGAGCGAGCTCGAGAGATTCCCCGTCTGTTCACCGACCTCGATCATCTGGGAAAAAAGCGGTGGAAACAGTTTCGGATTTTTCGTAAGCTGCGTGGAGATTTTCTGCCCTTTCATCACCTCTTTCGTCACACTCGCAAGGGCGATCCTGTAGGCAAGGTTGCGCGAACTTTTTGTGACGATAGTGAGTGCGCTCACGATCCCCATATCGCTTTTGAGGAGAAGCCCGAGAGTGCGGGAGCAATTGGCAAGATTGTAGTACTGCGAAAGCTTCCCGAAAAGCGGGAGCTTCAGAAGTAAGTGGTCGACACTAAGATGGAAGCGCGGAATGCGGAAAAGAAAAAGACAGCAAACTACAGTCGCCACGACTCCGATAAAAAGCCACAAGCCATCGTGGATGAGAAAATCCGATATCGCGATGAGCATGCGCGTCGTAAGCGGAAGCTGTGCTTTGAAACTTTGGAAGATGGGCGTGATCTTCGGGAAGATATACACCGTGAGAACGAGTGAGATCCCGACCGTCGCGACAACGATGATTGCGGGATAGACCAAGGCGCCGAGGACCTTTTTGCGCAGCGCCGTTTTTTTCTTGAGCTCTTCGGCAAGATACTCGAGGTTCTCGTGCAACGTGCCCGAGCTCTCCCCCACCCGCACGATGTTGATGCAGAACTCACCAAAAATCTTCCTGAATTTCTCAAGTCCCGTCGAGAGCGGCTGTCCACTCTCGACATGCTCGATCAGATGTCCGTACATGTAGGTCGCGGATCTCGAACGCACAGAGCCGCCGAGCATCTGCAGACCCTCCATGATAGGCATGCCACTACGCAGTATCATGCCGAGGCGTTTGGCAAACAGAGCTTGCTCCTGTGGCGGAAAATGAAGAAGCAGAGGTTTCTTTCGCACTGAAAGTTTATTGGAGGGTTTATTCATAGCGCGTGCGCAAGACCTCTTCGATCGTGGTCAGGCCCTGTGCTGCCTTGTGGAATCCATCAACTACAAGAGGCGTCATGCCTTGGCGTATGGCGACATCACGGATCTCGCGGGCAGATGTTTTGTGAAGTATCGCCTCACGAATATCATTGTCGATCTCCATGACTTCGTGAATGCCCGCGCGCCCGCGATAGCCTGTGCCCGCGCATGCCTCACAGCCCGAACCTGCGTAAAAGACGCCCGGTAGTTCGATAAGCTCCGCAGACATGATCTCAGAAAGACTCCCCGCTTCTGCACTTGTCATCGGGCGTTCTTCCTTACACTGTTTGCAGATGCGCCGGACAAGTCGCTGGCCGATGGCAATATTCACGGTCGAGGCGATGAGGTATGGTTCGATCTTCATGTCGAGAAGACGCGGTAGAGTCGTCGGCGCATCGTTGGTGTGGAGTGTCGAGAGCACAAGGTGACCGGTAAGCGCCGTGTTGACGGCAAGACCGGCGGTTTCGGTATCCCGGATCTCACCCACCATGATGATGTTGGGGTCTTGTCTTAGAATGCTCCGAAGGCCATTGGCGAATGTGAGACCCGTGCGCGGGTTGATCTGTATTTGATTGATACCTGATATCGAATACTCGATGGGGTCTTCAACAGTAATGATGGAAACAGCGGGGACGTTGAGCATTTTAACGAGCGTGTAGAGTGTCGTCGTCTTTCCGCTTCCGGTCGGGCCGGTCGCGAGGATCATGCCGTGCGGCTTATTGATCGCGCGAAGGATCTTCGCGCGATTCTCTGGCGTAAGCCCTAGTGTTTCGAGCGTGAATTCCTCTGCTTGATCAGAGAGAAGCCGCAAGACAGCATTTTCTCCGTGGTACGTAGGCACGATGGAAACACGCACGTCGACCGAGAGAGCGCTCTCAAGCGTGATGCGGAAACGGCCGTCTTGTGCCGCTTGGTGCTCGTCGGTGCGCAAGCCGCAAAGGATCTTGATGCGCGAGATAACCTCATGGTGAATGCTCGAGGGAAGCGTGTGAGCATCCTGCAGGATCCCGTCGATACGGAGCCTGACTACCACCGAGCCTGCGCGCGGATCGAGATGGATATCTGATGCGTGCGCCGCTTGCGCACGCTCGATAAGGAGATCGACGAGCCGTATGACCGAAAGTTCCGTCCCTTTCTCGAGCTCATGCTCGACGATGGAGTGGCTATTATGCGGAGAAGCTACGCGCGTCGCTGCCACCACAGCCGCAGCACCCACAGCGACGGCGGAGGACGCAACGACCTGCGCAACCACCGCCACTTTTTTGATGCGTACTCCGGTGATGTCTGATAATTTCACTCGACCATTGTACCTTCCTCCCGCACCGGTAGGCCTCCATGAACCTACCTTAGAGGCGACGCCTCTAAGGTAGGCCTCTAAGGTAACCTTATTGTCGAGCATATTTTGTTGCTACAATAAGTTCATGAGTTACAGACGTACTCCATTTGCAATAGATGAATATTTCCATTGTTTCAATCGCGGCATCGACAAAAGAATAACCTTTGAGGAGGACGCGCACTATCGCCGGTTCATGCAACTCCTCTATTTGGCAAACGACACAAAATCGCTTCAACGCCCATTGTTCGAGCATGTTTCATACGCTGAGACATTTACTCTTCCAAGAAAGTCACCGTTAGTAGCCATTGGTGCATTTTGTCTGATGCCGAACCACATCCACCTGTTGATGAAAGAAATTGTGGAGCACGGCATTTCTCGATTTATGCATAAGATCGGAACGGGCTATGCACTCTATTTCAACAATCTGCACGACCGTGTGGGAAATTTATTCATCAAGCCGTTTAGATCGAAACACATCTCGGACGATCGGTATATGCATCGTGCGGTCGATTATGTCCACATGAATCCGTGCGAATTATTCGAACCTAAATGGAAATCCGGTTTCGTTAAAAACATGCAGAGACTAGAGAGAAAAATACGGGCATATCCATACGCAAGCTTCCCCGACTACTCTGGCATGGTACGGCCCGAGCACGCGATCCTTGACCCGGAACAAGTTGATCTAATCCGGTCATATCAAGTGCCAGTGCAGAAAATGCTTTCCGATGCACGGGCTTATTACGGAGAGGTATCACCAATGATCGAAAATCTTAAGTAATTAAGGCCTACCTTAGAGGCGACGCTTCTAAGGTCAAGGGGCTGCGGCTTTGACTAGCACAAAGAGGTGGAGTAGAGTGTCCGCGTATGAAGGCATGGCTTGGCAATAACTGGCTCAAGGTCTTGGCAATCGCCATGGCCCTCGGTGCTCTGGCGCCCGTCCCCTATTTCGCCTATTTCCAACTCATGAACTGGGTCGTCGTCGGCGCAGCTCTCATGACTGCAGCGCAGGCCTACAAGCAAAACAAGCTCTGGCTCGTGTGGCTGTTCGTACTTGTGGCAGTCGTCTTCAACCCCGTTGCTCCGCTCTACCTTGCCGCTGATATGTGGCGGGTCGCCGACATGGTTGTTGCTGCGTTGTTTGTAATTTCTTTCTTCCTTGTAAAGCCGAAAAACTAATCCCGCCCTCATGCAAAAGAGCCCCGCCTTCGGCGGGGCTCTTTTTTTACTGATAATGTTTTAGTTCTAGAGAACTGTTGCGCAGAGTGCGTAGGCTTGGACCAACCAGTCACCCACGATAGCATCGTCATCCTCGCTCGCAGTTACAGACCATGTGTCGTCATCTGCGGGGAAGCTGACAATGCTGGTAATCGCAGCGATACTGCCTCCGCCGACGTCAATGCGGTAACCTCCGCCCAGAACCTTTTTTCCCGCGCTGCAGTTTGCGACTACAGTTTTTGTTGCGATCTCATCCAATGATGAGGCGGTGCCAACGATTCTCTCCCATCCACTTACGCCATCAGCTCCATCAGCACCTGCCGCACCCGTAGCACCTGTAGCTCCTGTTGCTCCAGCAGGACCTGTATCACCCTGCGGACCCTGAGGACCGACGTCACCCTGCGGACCTTGTGCACCAGTCGCACCGGTTGCTCCCGTAGCACCGGTGTCTCCTTGTGGGCCTGGCGCGCCAGTGGCACCTGCCGCCCCAGTTGCGCCATCAGCGCCGGTCGCACCTGTTGCTCCTGTCTCTCCCTGAGCACCTTGCGGACCCATCGGGCCAATTTCTCCCTGAATTCCTTGGTCACCTTGTGCGCCGGCTGGACCCGTCTCACCTTGAGGTCCTGTGAGACCTATTGGGCCTTGTGGACCTTCCGGACCCGTTGCGCCCGTAGCGCCTGTCGGGCCGGTGGCACCATCAGCACCAGCGGCACCTGTCGGACCAGCTGGGCCTGTGTCACCTGTTGCTCCCGTTGGACCCGTCGGACCTGTGGGACCAGTTGCCCCGGTTGCCCCTGTATCACCTTGCGGACCTATTGCACCCTGACAGTCGAGTGCATCGAAGACGTCGTCGCCGTTCAAATCTTCTGCGGGATCAGCAACGCCATTTTGATTTGTGTCCCAACAAGCGAGACCATCGTCACCAGCAGCGCCTGTGGGACCTGTAGGACCTTCTGGACCAGTTGGACCTTCTGGACCGACAGCACCATCAGCACCAGCGGCACCTGTCGGACCAGCTGGGCCCGTCGCGCCGTCTTGCCCGTTGGTACCATCTTCTCCATCAGCTCCTGCGGGGCCCGCTGGTCCGATTGGACCTTCCGGACCAGTTGCACCTGTTGGGCCGGCAGGACCTTCTGGGCCAGCTGGACCGGCCGGACCTGCGGGACCCGTCGGACCCTCTGCGCCTTGAGGACCTGTGGGACCTGTCTCACCAGTCAAGCCGATTGGACCTTGAGGACCTGTTGGGCCAGCCGGCCCCATCGGACCAACATCACCCTGCGGACCTTGTGGTCCAACTTCACCTTGGATACCTTGAACGCCTTGAGGACCCGGGAGACCTTGGTCTCCAGGTGTGCCCGGATCACCGGGTGTACCCGGCGCGCCTTCTGCTCCCGGTGCGCCGTCGCAGACGTAGCTCGTGGAAGTAACCTCAAGCTCGTCCAAAACAGTATTGTTGTTCGCGTCGACGCCCGACTCTACTTTTTCCCCTCCAAATTCACAGTTCGCACCAGCCGCCTCGTCGGTCACGACGACGAGCGCGTTGGAGCCATTGGTCCCGTTGGTACCGTTCGTCCCGTCTGTTCCATCGTCGCCGTCCAGTCCGTTACAGACGTAACTTACCTGCGGCGAATCGTCGCCGACACTCGTCTCGACTTTCTGTCCGCCTGCCTCACAGTTGGCGCCTTCTCCCTCCTCTGTCACGACGACATTTGCTGATTCACCCGCCGGCCCCTCCGGACCTGTCGCGCCATCAGCGCCCGTCAGACCTTGCGGACCATCGACACCTTGTGGCCCCTCGTCACCTTGTGGACCTTGAGGTCCCGTGTCGCCTTCCGGACCTTGCGCTCCGTCTATGCCATCTGTCCCATCGGCACCGGCCGGGCCTGTGGCGCCGTCCGCTCCATCAGTACCATCTTCACCATCAGCGCCTGCCGTACCCTGCGGACCTGTAGCGCCAGTATCACCTTGTGGGCCTTCGGGACCTGTCGCGCCGTCCGCTCCATCACTACCCGCGGGACCAGTGTCGCCCTGCGGACCCTGTGGACCAATCGGACCAGCCTCACCCTGCGGACCTTGCGGCCCCTCGCCTGGCGATGTACCCACGATAAGGCGGGCACCGTCTGCACATCTTCCTGTCCTGCCGATCCCGCTCGTAGATGTCGCCCCAGCACTTGTCCCGCAAAATATCACTTCGGCATCTGCTATTTGAACAAAAGCTCCTGCAAAGACGAAGCTTCCAAGAAGAATTGCCATTCCAAGCAAGATCGAGAACCGTGTGCGAATTCTATTCAAAGTATTGGACATAAAAATTTATAAGTTGCAATAATCCTCCCTAATAATTACTGATAAAGACTGATAATTCTCCAACTGCTCATAACAAAAAGCTGTCTCGCGACCGGTATACGCGAAACAGCTCCTCGTTGTTCGAGAGCAGCAAGCTCTTCTAAGTGATGCTATTGCAAACATCGTGCGCGCTTCCCTTCACCGTTTCCCCGAAGCAAAAGCCAGCACCCCTCCATTCTATATCGCGTTTATGAGGGCCCGAGGGGCATTCGTATAACTTCTGGGGAAAACATGGGGAATAGTCGGGGCAAGCTGTGCACACCCTGTGTATAACGCAAGCTTTGAGCCAAGCAAAAGCACAGAGAACCGACCTATGTGCTTCCCGACGTGTCAAGGACGGTCCTTGGTACACTCTCGTCCGCGAGGACGGGCTCGGAGAAAATGGCGTAGTCGGCGACCACGAAAAGGCCTGACATAAATACGAGGAGGCACGCGGCGACGGCAAAGGCACGGCGGTGGTGCCACTTCAATTCAAGGCCTGTCGTAACAAAAAGTGCCAAGAGCACGAGGAATCCGAGCAGATAATACGCGTAGCGCAGCATTGTCTTCGGTGAGGTCGCGTAGTATCCCCACGCCGGTGCGTAGCGCACGATGGCACCGATCGGCGCCTGCGAAGCAGGTGTGCGTACATCCGCGATCGGCGCAGAAGTTTCCGGTATCGGCGATACATCCTCAATCGCAGGCTTATCTGAACTCGAGCCCAACACATTGGCCGAAGGGAGCTCGGTCGTCGCGATCGCGGGTTCCGTGGCGTTTTGCGGTGCCGTGATTTCCTGAACGACTACCGGTACCTCGCTTGCCTGTGCGGGTGCCCCAAACATCTGGACAACGAATGTCGTCGGATGTCCCTCAAACGTTCCCTGCGCTATCGCGATACCGATCTCGGTGAAATGCGGGTCAAGAAGATTCTCGCGGTGCAAGGGAGAGTCCATCCACGCGCGCTCGACATCCGAAGAATCTGAAAAATCAACCGCGAGATTCTCTCCGGCGTACGCGAATGAGTATCCCGCTTGCTTGAACCAGTACCACGAATCCTTGCCGTCCGGTGAATTGTGCGCGAAGTAGCCTTTCCCCGCCATGTCGTCGGCTTTTGCCTGTGCGGCAGCGGTGAGAATGGGATTTATCGTGAGCGTCCCGAGGCTCTGCGATGCGCGGTCACCATTCACAAGATCCACCAAAACTACGGAGATGACCGCAGCCGTCTGACCGGATCGCATGACGAACATTTGGATCGCCGAAATACAAAAAAGCGCGACAATGAGGACAACAACCACAACAAGCGCCGCTCCTTCGAGGAGCCGCAACTCACGCTTTTGCATCACCGGCCGGGCGCGTTTAATGCGATTACTACGGGGTTTCCTCACCCGTGTATTTTCTCACGTTCCGAGAAAACTCAAAAGCTTTGTTTAGAGCGTGTCCGCGCGCAGGACGGGTTCGGGATGCTTGCTTGATGGATCAGTGTGCCCTGCCCCGAGAGCTTCGCCCGCGGCAATCAAAGCATCGCGCACTGCTGTCCATGAGGCGCCCGGGTTCTTGGCAATATAGAGCGCCGCGGCGCCGGCGACATGCGGCGAGGCCATGCTGGTGCCGCTGATGGTTTTGTACGTATTTGAAAGCCACGTCGAATTGATCCACACACCCGGCGCGCCGATATCTACGGCGGTTCCGTAATTGCTGAACGATGCAAACGTGTCGTCAGCGCCGAAGGACGTCGCGGCACCGCCTCCTCCCGCAGTACCATTTGAATCCGCGAGAGCCGAGACGGTGATGACAGCATCATCGTACGCAGCGGGGACAGCGCCGCTCGTGTTGGCGCCGCTATTGCCGGCCGCAACGACGAGCGTGACGCCTGCGTCGCGCGTGCGGCAGATGGCCTTGTGCAAGGCGTCGTTGTTGCTATTGCCGCAATTATTGTCTGACGCGCCTCCGCCGCCCAAACTCAAATTGGCAACGGTGATGGGCCCGCCCTTTGCGGGAGCCTTGCTCGTCACATAATCGAGGCCGCAGATGACGGACGACCATGTGCCGTTCCCATTCCTATCGAGCACACGCACAGACCAGAGTTTGGCGGAAGGCGCGACGCCCACGACCCCGAGGCTGTTGTTGCTCGCGGCGATAGTGCCCGCCACGTGTGTGCCGTGGCCATTTTGATCGGTGTATCCCCCGCTCGCCCTCGTGCAGTTCTTGCCGCCGACGACCTTGCCGGAAAGATCGGGATGGGATGAGAGAATTCCTGTATCAATAACCGCGACATTGACACCTGCGCCGGTATTTGCCAACCCTTCTGCGTTGATGCGATTGATGCCGGTGGGCAGCGATTGCGCTTGAATGGTGGGACCCGCCTTGGCGAGTGGTGTGGGCGTTACGCGGCTCAAGCGGTCTGCCTGTAGTGAGATCCTCGAATCCTCTTGCGGTGAGCGCGAATCCGCCCGCACATCTATCGAAACTACTCTGTCTTCGCTTACAAATTCCACACGCGGATCATTTTTGACCGCCGCAAGGTCGGCATCAGAGAAACGCGCGGAGAACCCGCTTAGCGCCGAGCGATACGAATCCAGCCGCTCACCGCGGCTGAGCTGCACAATGTCGTTTTCGGCCGCCTCAACGTCTTCCACCGAGTCTTTGAACACGACGATGTATTGTCCGGGTATTCTCCCTTCCCTGTCCGCGCGCTCGTCGCGCGCGTCAGCAGAAGCGAAAGCAAAGAAAAGGAGCGCCGCGCACACGGGAAGAAGAAAAAGCAGAGACAGGCGTCTCCGGATATTCATGCAATCATCATACATCGCTTCCCGCGAAGCGCAAGCTCCCGCTTACTTGACTTGGGAGCAGGTAGAAAACCGCAGTCTCGATTAATTATGAGAACAACGCTCGTATATACGGCTATACTTCAACACGAAAAGTGTAAAGACCACCGAGGCGTCGCCTCGGTGACAGGGACAGGGTAGGGCTATGCGTCTTATACCCGATCGTAAGTCAGCAAATATCTGTTGCGGCGATAGTTGATGATATACCGGCACAGCGTCGTAATAACGATGAGAAAATAAATGCTCGTAAGCGCCAAAAAACACACCGCAAGCCAGAAATTTCCGGAATGCATAAGCAGGTACCCTGCATACATCCCAAGAGGAGTGAGGGACGTTCCTGATATCGTTGTGCCGCCGTTAAAATTCAACATACCCGGCTAGTACAATTTCGAATAATTCCTGCCGCAGGGCAAACTGCGAGAGCTTTCTAAGATCCATGAAGTGGTTTCTCTTATCATACGATGATTGATATTCATACAAGGCGATTCGAAATTGTCCTGCCGGGCATATTAATTCGTTCGCGTACCCCATCCCTTCGTATACCCACATACGGCAAAGAGCGCCGCGCCCAAAGCAGTGAGGCGCCGTACGACACTCCCACTCTGACGCGTGACCGCGTGCGTCAGCATATTAAAAAGGAGAAACAGATACGAGCCCAGCACGATAAAAGTGAGTATATTGGTGTATATGAATTCAGGAAGAAGGCTCACGCGTATGATCCAATCATATCTATCTCTCTCCCTGTACAACCCCATGAGCCACAGCTGGAACGCGTACCAGAGTGCAAGCTGGAGAAGTGAGAGCCCGACTATCCAATCTGTGATGTGGGTGGGTACCGTGCTGGTGCTCCTAAAGACGAGCATGAGGCCGATCATGATCACGGTCACGAAGAAGACACCGTGCCCGATCAGATCCTGCAGGACCGACGGTAGATAGGTAACCTTGGTGATGACCGTAATACCGCCGTATGACCAACGGGTTCTCTGTCGCCAGAGCTTGGAGAACGTTTCCGGGACCATTGTCCATGCGGGAGAGGAACCCGCCAACTTCACACTCCACCCGCGAGTCTTGAGCCGTGTCGTGATCTCGTAATCCTCGATGAGATGTCCCTCGGCAAACCTGCCCACTTCGCGAAGCGCCGATACACGGAAAGCGGTCAACATGCCATGCATCACGAGCGGTCCACGGTAAAAACCTTCGTCCGCCAATCGGGTCGCATTGAATCCTACGTATTCAAGCCCCTGCAAACGAGTGAGCAGGTTTTTATTCTTATTGAGCACACGCGATTGGGAACACACTGCCCCAAGCGTATCGTAGCTCATAAGCTCGGTCACGAGATTGCGCACGGTAGAGGGCGCGATGACGATGTCGTCGTCCAAACTCAAAATGACATCGGGCATGTCTTCATCCCCCAGCGCAAATATGTGCTCCAGCGCGTAATTGAGGGCCCCCGCTTTCATTCTATTGACCGGCGTACGAAGCACCGTAATGCGATCTCTGACCGAGCGAATGCGAGCGAAGATCGCAGCGCCTTCGGTATAGTCCACCGGTGTGCAATCGTCAACGACAACGACACGGATATCCGGGTTCCACTGCGTGAGGTCCAGAACGAGCTTCGTCGTGAGCCGCTCGGGCTTATACGTCGGGATTATCGCGACTACGCGCGCTTCTTTGAGATCAAAAGCTGATCTCCGGTGGCGCGTCGGCACAACGAAATTCTTGAGGTTCACCCCGTTAGAAATAGGGCGGGCGTTTTTCTGGGGAGAGAGGTTGGAAGCATAGTTCATACTCTATTTCCGACCCGTGGAATATCTTTTTCTGAAAGCCCGCTATTTCTAACGGGGTTCAATCCCGCCTTCGCGGGGCCGTAGCCCGCTCTCGCCTCGCCGGAGCTTTCGGCGTAGCGCGGGTCGTCGTGGCGAAGGCCCGTCTTTGCAATAGGTTTTGTGGAAGTATGAGACACCATAGGCCTCATTTGAAGAACGCGAAGAAAGAAAAGAGGCTCTTGAATAGGCCGAGCAGTGCGCTCTGGGGACCCGTGTGTGGCGAAGTCGTCGCAAAGACACCACCGAAGCGCGGCGCGGTGGGTTCTGAAGGTTGTGAAGGCGCTGAAGTCGTTGCGAGTGGGTGTGCACTTACTTTCACAAATGCGGAACTATTCTTTGAGGACGTGGCCACCACGACCTCCACCCGCTCCCCCTGCCGTATCGTCTCCCTCGAGGACACGACATCCACCCCGTTGATGTTCGTTCGAATATCCACACGCGTAGTACCCGACTCCCTACCACCAACGACGCTGTGAATGTTTGCAGAGGCGTCCGAAGAACCGGAAACGGCGGCACGACCCGAGACGATGATGCCTCCCGTAAAAGATTGTGCGCTACTAACGCTTTGGCTGCTCATCGCCATCGCACCAAGCGGCAGAGCGAGCGTAAGTATGAGACATGTGTTCAGTATCTTTCTCATACTATGAAATGATGTAATGCCCCTTCGACTACTTTTTTGGGAACAAATTTGAAAAGATACCGCCGAAGCTGGTGAGGAACAGGCTTTTCTTTTTCTCTTGTGTTGCCGCAGACTCAGGCTCTTTGGCCTTTGCAAAAGGATTCTGCGGAGCTTGCGATATTGCCACGGGCTGCGGCTTCGTCTCTACAGGTTGCGATCTTGTCGCCACCACATCTTCATCTTCCTGCCCCCGCTGATCTTGTTGGAGGCTCGCGAGCACTGCTTGGAGGGACGCAAGCTGTGCGAGGAGAGATTCAATAGTGGATTCAGACGAAGTGTCCACGCTTTCTCGAGCGGATTGCAGTGGCAAGACGCCACAATTCAGTTGATTTATTTTTCTCTGCGTCGAGCCGTACACATTGCCCGTGGCGCGCAGGAGGCCAAGCGGCGCCAATATCTCGCTCTTATATTTGAGCTGGAAATTCTTGACTGCAGTGGTCGTCATGGGCCCGAAGTATCCGGTCACCGGAAGCCGCGCACGCTGTGTCTCGTTGAGGAATGTCTGCAGCTTCTTGACCTGAACGACGTCGTTGGATGGCCCTTGCTTCATAAAGTTCGTGAGCAAGGGCACGCAGGAAGTGGGTGCAACGGCGATACTCAATTCTGCAAATTGCGGCGTTGACGTGGCGGCCCCAAGCACAAGGCCGTTGGAAACAATGTTGACGTCTCTCGATGCCGCGACGGGCGTCATATTGACTGCAGAGCTGAGAGAAGAATTACTTTTCCCCGTCACCCGCGCGACATTGTGATAAGTGCCCGGCATCGTTGAGGTCGCATACTCGACGGTATAGGTAAGGGTGATTTGGTCGCCCGGCACAATCGTCTCCAGATCCCACGAGCGATCGTACATAGAGGCACCCTTCGGATCATAGAGCGTATCGGTGAGGAAGGCGCGGTACGCCGACCCTGCATCCTTTGCGTTCGTTACGACCACTTTATAATCCACCTTCGTCGGTGCCGTGGTCGTTGCGATACTCGACGTCTTTACCACCGTTATCTGCGGGTTGGGTTCCCATGCTGTGGTGGTAGTAGTAGTGTCAACTCCGGAGGGTGCTGCTGCGAGGACTCCCGCAGGCGTTGGAGGGGACGCTGGTGGAGTCGCGGGTGGTGGTGTAGGTGCCGGAGTGTTGCCTCCGCCGCTCGAGGGTGGCGGGTCGTTACCTCCACCTCCGCCTCCGCCAGAGGGTGCTGGGGCGGGTGCCGGAGCGGGTGCTGGGGCGGGACAACTGTTTCGTAGCACATCGCGGGGGTCGCAGAAACCGGCGCCCGTATTAGTTCCACCGCCGGTATTTGGTGCAGTCACGGTAATAAATGTTTTTTGAGTATTGTCGGTATCGTTTTGGTCGCGCAGATTACCGGCAACGACCGCGGTAATCGGCACCGAGATCGAAGCGCCTGCCGGCAGGTTACTCGCAAGGACTCTCATGGTAGCGTCTACCACCCTGCTCTCCCCCGCGCCCAGTGTGCCGAGGTTCCACTTCGTGCCCGCTGCAGTGTCCGTGCTCGGTACGTTGCCCCGCACATAGAGGAGGAGATCTTTATCATAGGCGGTAGAGAGTGCCACGTTGTCTTGAGCAACACTTCCAATGTTGGCGACGGTAAAGTGGTACGTTATCGAATCCCCAGGCGCGATAGAAGCTGGCGACTCCACCGAGGTCGTGACCGCGAGGTTGGGGCTGTGGCCGCCGAAGTCGATATCGCCGTTCCAATCGCCGGAGATGTTGAAGACGGCGAATATGAAATTCCTGTTGACGACGTTGGTGTTGACCATGTTGACGACGTTGGCGCTCGCATACGCGTCTCCGGTCGCTATGTTTCCGGTGCCGTCCTCGGTCAATGTCTCGTTGCTGCCTGTTTCAGCCCAGACGTTGACATCGGTCTTAACGATCGCCTGGTTGGCCGAGGAGGCGATGAAATTCGCCGAGTTGTAAATGCCTTGCGGGTCTGCGGTCGAGACGACTTCCCCGTTACTGTAGACCTCGATGCCGTACTCGGTCTCCCGCCACGACATGCCGACGGGCAGCCCCTTGACCTCTCCGCTCCATTCTCCCGACACATGGAACACGAAGCGTGCCGACGAGCCGCCGACGTACGTCTGGTTTGCGGCCGTGTAACTCATCGCCGATGTATGCGCGGTTCCGGTTCTTACCTCGCCGTGGCCTTCGCCTGTGCTTGTTGCGATATTGCCGCCCGTGATCGCGTTGGCGGTCGTCGTCCCCAAAAATGTCTCGTCGTTGTCATTCGAGACGATGTACGAACTCGAATTCATCTCCGGCAATGTGTTGCCGTTCTTGAAGAATGTATTGAAAAAGGTTGCATCCGGAAGCACGATGTCGCCCTGCACATCGCCGAAATTGTCGAATGAAGCAAGGAGATATTTCGAGTTGATGAAATTTGTATTGACGAGGTTCAAAACGGCGGCGGAGGCATACGCATTGCCTGTCTGTATATCGACCCCCCCATCCCTCGTCGATGTCGCGGCGTTGTCGCCGGTCGCAGCGCGAACGTGCACATCATTGTTCACTTCCCCCACATTTTTATTGAGCACCTGCAAAGTCGCACTATTGAGGCACGTGAGGATGGTGCAGCCAAGCCGCGTCGGAGAGGCCCCGACCCCACCATCGAGGAAGTATGAAAGGTCGGTGTCGCGCAAATCGAGTCCGTCGCCGTTTTGTGGCTTGAGAAAGAGCACCTGGCCTTCGGAGTTGAAAAAGTTGGTATTGACGACGTTCATAACCTGCGCGCTAGCGTTCGCACGACCTGTGCGGATGGTCGCATCTCCCACACCACCGAGCCCGCGGTTGTCTCCCGTATAGGCGAGCGTCTCGTCAGTCGTCGTGACGTCCCCGATGTTGTCGGTGTCCACGGTAATTCTGGAGCTATTGGTCTCACCCGGCCCATCTACGTTTGAGCGCGTGATGTTGAGAATGTTTTTGACCGTCGTGGAAGCAGTAGCGTTTCCCGTAAATATCGTGCCCCCAACTTTTGAGCCCGTGCCGTCGGTCGACGTCGCCACCATGAGCAAGGGATCGATCGCCAGAGCTTCGGTGATCGAGGTCGCATCCGGAGCAATTTGCTCACATCCCACGACTTGGTCTGGTTGAATATCGCAAACAGGTTGCGTATCGTCCGGCGTAGGACCATCGGTGACGTTATTGAAATCCGTGTTGTCGGTATCGCTCTCTTCGGGCGCTACTTCACCGGATCCTGTGGAAGCTGTGGAAGAAGCGGTCGTCGGATCAATATCGGTGACAGTGTCCGTAGGTGAAGTACTTGTCGTCGAAGTTTCGGAACCAGTGGTGGGTGGAGTGCTCGTCCCGGTAGAGGTATCAGGTGTGCTGGTTGCGGCTTGCGGTGAGCTTGCTTGCCCTGCTGTGCCCGTCGTAGCATTTTGCGAAGACTGGGAGTCACTCGAAGGGGTCGAATCCGTCTCGGGTGTACTCGTTGCGTCAGTAGTTGGGGGAGTGGTCGTACTTGCTTGCGGTGAGTCCGTCGAACCCGTATCCGGAGTTGTCGTAGCGACTGGCGGCGCTTCGGGCTCCGGCATCGCTGCGACGACGATGTCGAAGGTGGTCGGCGTTGCAGCATTGCCCGCAGCGTCACTCGCCGTACATGTCACCGTCGTCGTGCCGACTGCAAATGTTGAATCGGAGGGAGGGGTGCACAAAGCAGCGCCCGCGGGATCAACGTCATCGGAGGTAGCAGGTGGACTGTATGAGACGATTGCGCCGGAATCGGATGTTGCCTGAATGCTCTCATCTGCGTGAGGCGCGATGACGGGTGGCGTTATATCCGCGACGATTACATTGAAAGTTGATGTCACGCTGTTGCCCGCAGTATCGGTCGCGGTGCAGGTTACCACGCTTGTGCCGACAGCAAACGTCGAGTCCGAAGGAGGTGTGCACGAAGCGGTGCCGGCACCGTCTACGTCGTCGAGCGTGGCGGGCGACGTGTATGAGACAACGGCTCCCGTATCGGATGACGCCTGCGCATTTACATCACTCTGTGACGCGATAGTGGGCGGCATATCGCACGAGACACCGTCCCATGTGCCGCCGTCTCTTTCACAGACTTGTGCCTCGAAAGTTCTCGTGTCGGTCTGGGCATAACTAACGATGGGAGAAAGGGGGCTATAAACAAGGACAACCACGAGAAATGCGGCCAAAGCACGCGATACCGAGATTGACCCCGTTAGAAATCGCGCCCGCACTTGCCCCGTTAGAGGCTTCGTTATTCGCGTACTGACAATGTTGCGCTTTGCCTCTAACGGGGCTTGCGCGCCCGAAGGGCCCTTGGGGCGGGCTATTTCTAATGGGGTTGACAATAGTTTATTCATGTTTCCTCATCTTGTCTCTATGTCTTCCCTCTCTGAGGGCTCGTTTTCTACCACACTTTTGCGTGATTCACAAGACCTCATGAGAAGGGGGATCGGCTTGCCTTGCCACGAATTTGTCAGGGAGTTCCCTCTTCCCGCACCTACAACTACCACACGACGCGAAGTCGGGTGGTATTCAATAGGTTGATGGCACGCACGGACGAAGACGCGGTTCCCGTCTGCACGGTGCCGCCCTTGCTCGCTCCACCTCCCGCGCCGCCCGTGCCAGCCGCGGCTCCGCCGTTGTTTTCGTTGCCGGCAGAACCCACGTCTCCCCCGCGTCCGCCGCGGCCACCGGCACTCCCTCCCGCGACGCTGCTGCCTGTGAAGGTGTTCGCGGTCGTCGAATTGACGATGGCACCACTATTGCAAACTCTCACCCGTATGCTTCCAGTCGGTGGGACCGGGCAAACCTCCACTTCAAACGCGCCTATATCACACCCCGGACCTTGAGGCCGCGCGACGCCTCGCTGGTCAGTGGTAACTGTGCAGGAAGCGAGCGGCACGGCGTCGATGGCCGGGCTTCCGGGAAGTAGCGCGTGCGTCTCCGTCTCGCCGCCATTGTTCTGGAGCGGACCAAGCAAAGGATCCGTACTGTTGAGATCCCCTGCGCCCGCGAAGGCGCACGAAGCGTCGCTGGCGAGATTATGCCCGAGGGACGTAATGCTTCCTGCACAATCGCCGGAGAGAGTCGCCGCCGTATTTCCGCTGACGATGGTATTGGCCAGGGTCATGGTGCCTCCGAAGTTCCAGATGCCGCCGCCGTTGTCAGAAGCGGTATTGCCGGTAATCGTCGCGTGCGTGATACTCACGGTGCCATCCCTGTTGAAGATACCGCCACCGTTCAGTGCGGTGTTTCCGCTAATGGTGCTGTTCGTGATGGTCGCCGTCAGGTCGAGGTTGTATATACCGCCGCCGCGCCCTATCGTACTGTTGCCGCTCACCGTGCTACGCGTCAAGGAGAGCGTGCCCGAGCTGAAAATGCCGCCGCCACCGCCGCTTGCGTTGAAGCCCGAGAGGACGTTGTCGCTCACAGTAGTGTCAGTCAGTGTCAGCGTGCCAGTGTTGTAGAGACCGCCCCCGAAATCGTCGCCCGTGTTGTCGGTAACGGTGCTGTTAGTCAGCGTTAGTGTGCCTGCATTGAGGATGCCTGCAGCGCCAAAACCGGCACCCGGATTTCCATTCCGAACAGTGACTGAATCAATGAAGACGGTCGCCCCAGGGAAAACTGTTAGCACTCTATCAATACCGCCCGCGTCTATGATGGTCGTTGCGTCTCCCGCGCCGTTTATTGTGAGGTCGCCGGTGATGTCGAGGTCGCCGGTGGCGTTTAGATCCTCTCCCGCGCCAACGATACTAAGCGTGTAGGTGCCAGCAGGCACTGTGATGACGTCGGCGCCGGGAAGAACATTGGCGGCGCCTATCGCTTCCCGCAGGGAGCAGTCCGCGTCACACGCTCCGTCGTTGGTGTCCGCGACTTTAGTGACGGTGAATGTGGCCGCGAGCGCTGGAGTGGCAAACATGAACATCGCCACCATGGTGCCTGCTGTGATGGAGAGTGCCTTGGTCATAATGTTGTCATTCTGTTCTTAAACTTATTCTAGGCTTCGCAATTCGAGAGCGAGTTGACTCCACCGCCTGCGTTGCAGACATCAAAGTTCGCTCCGCCGTCGATGGTGTCGTTCCCCGTGCCGGTCGTGACGTTGTCGTCACCGGCTCCGGATTTCACATTGTTGGTGCCGCCACCTGCGTCAATGACGTCGGCGCCGCTGCCGGTCTGTACGTTGTCGTTCCCGGTGCCTGTCGTGACCGTCTTGTCACCATTTCCTGTCGAAATGATGTTGTTGCCACCGTCGGCGTCGATGGTCTGCACGCCGTCGCCTGTCGTTATCTTGTCGCCCGCTGTTCCGGATGAGATATATCCGTCACCGTTCCCCGCCGTAATGGAGTTGCTGCCCGTCCCTGCGGCGATAGTGAAGTCGCCGTTCCCGAGCGTGATGATGTCGTTACCGGTTCCGGTACACACAATGTAATTGCCATCCGCGGGGCCTTTGACGACATCATTGCCGCCCTTGCCCACCCACATCGTGAAGGGTGCGATGGTCACGTTGTCGTTCGCCGTTGAGCCGTTCACGAGGTTGTATCCGGAAGGTTCCACGAGCGGCGTATCACACGCGTCCTCGGGAGGCGGAGGCGTCGGAGCGACGAACGTGTTGGTGATGACGCATGTTACGTTTTCTCCGTCTGCTATCGTCACGGTGTTGCCGTCATCCTGTACGAAGTTGACAACCGGACCGTCCACGGTACACACCCAGTCGGAAGCCGTGTATCCGCTCGGCCCCGATTCCGTGAGGTCATATGAGCCGGGGGCAACACCCGCGTTCGTCACGCTCGCGTCGCCTTCGGCTCCCGAGATCACGGTCGCATCGGACGTAGAGGACGCCGTGAGAGTCCAATCGGTATCAAGCGCAGCGCCGCCGCCGGTGTTGTCGACCGTTTTCAGAAGTGTGAGCGTCGCGCCCGTCAAAGGCCCATCGCACGGGTCGCCGACGAGGTCGGACGTCGTGAGCCATGGCTCGAAGTCCACGTTGCCGACTGTCGAATCCCCCGTGCCAGGACCCGCGCCACTCGGACCGCTCGCATCGCCCCACCAGTTGCACTCGGCGTCAAAGACTTGTGCGTCGTAGCCAGCAACACCAACAGCATTGCCGGTGATGTTATTGCGATTCGCTACATTGCCTCCCCCTGGCGGAGTGTCTGGAGTCCCAGGATCAGCTGCGCCCGCGAAGCGGATGCCGCCCATCGGATTACCTGTGATGGTATTGCCGGTGATGGTCGTGTTGGTGGCACCGTCCTCAAGGTGAATGCCGACCTCGAGGTTGTCGTGTAAGTTGTTGTCGAGAATTATCACGTCGTTGGCGTTGTGGCCTACGAGCACGCCGTCGTCGGTGTCAGAAATATTATTTCCTTCGACGACGATGCCTGGCGCGACCGGGTCGAAGAAGAGAATTCCCGCGCTGCGTGAACCACTCAAGCTATGGTGCATCGCGTTGATGGTGTTGTCGGTAACACTGCCGCCCGCGCCGCCGATGAAGAGAATGCCGTTTGGCACCGCCGCTCCGACGAGCACGTCACCGGGCCCGACCAATGTGTTGTCGTGGATGTCGGCCGTGAGGCTTGCGCCCTGGACTTGAATGCCGTTGCGCGACCAGTCGGTGATGTCGGAATCTTTGACCTCGACGCTGCGTGCCGTGCCGACCGCGGTGAGATCGATGCCGTAGGTGCGCGTGACATATCCGGCAACCACCATGTCGGTGACAGATACATTGTCGATGGTGCCGCCCGTTTCTCCGTAGAGAATACCGGCCACGCGCGAAGCGCCAGTAGGTACGGTCGTGACGTTCGCTCCGTCAACTTTGAGATCCTTGATGGTTGCCGCATCGGTATCGGTCACGAGAATGATGCTCGACATGACGGTGCCAGCGAAGAAGTTCCCCGCCGGGTAGGTGTATGTGCTCGTCAGAGTAGCCGCACTCGATGGACGGACTATCGTCGAGCCACCCGCGCCTTGAACCGTCAGGTTTTTGCTGGCGATAACGACTTGCTCGTCATAGGTTCCCGCACACACCTGCACGGTGTCGCCTGGACCCGCGGCATTCACGGCGGATTGAATGGTTGTGAACGCTGCCGCTGGGCACTGTGCGTGGTCGTCGTCGACCACGAGAGTGGCCGGAGGCGGCGGCTCGAAGTCGTAGAAGAAGTTCGCATTCTTGATGATTCGTACGTTATCAATGAGCACCGTCTGCTCTCCGTCACCTCCCACCGAAGCTCCTGGATCCGCTCCAGCGTCGGTCTCTACGCTAATCCCCTGTATGGTGTAGGCGCCGTACTCTGCGAGCGCGTGGGCGTAGGTATCGTAGAAGGTGCCGCCCGGAAGCCGCGATGTGTCGAGTGTGTGGTTTGCCGCACCATCAAGCAGGTTTCCCGAAGAAACCCACGTGTTTGGAGGGCACGTATTGTAGTCCGGGTGATCGCCGAGATTCACGAAGATGTTTTTCGTGATTACGCCGTCTGTAACGGTGATAGTGAACCGCGGGCTACTTGCGCCGCAATTATCGTCAGTCACGTTGAAATCCGTAGAAAGTTCTCCGAGCGACGAGAAGGGCTCGCCATTCATGTCGTCGAAAAAGATGCCGCCCCACCCAGGTGAGTCATCTGAACGAATCTGCACTGCAGTTCCCGGATTTCCGCCACCGACTGTCTCTGCATCGCCGAAGAGCGACGAGGCGGCGAACGCGCGGATACCGCCGTATGCCAGCAGCGACCCCAAGATAAGAAGTGTCGCGACCGAGATAGTAATTTTTCTCATACGATTTTTTATAAATAAATTCTAGCGAATGCGTCCCGTAGAATCGGTGCACCCTGTGCGCGTGCGACCGTCGCATTCCGGTTCCGGAACTGGAGGTGTTGCTTGCCCTGAGCCTGTCGAAGGGGTGGGTGGTGGAGGAGGCGGATTGGTCGGGCCTATGTTGACCTCGTGAACCTCAACACTTTCATCGCCCGTCGTAACGTTGCCTCCGGTATTGTTACCGGTATCGACGTCGCCAACCGTCACGCTCGTGATGCCACCGGATGGTGGAGGAGGAGGTGTGGGTGTAGGAGTTGGAATAGGTGCCGGAGCAGGCGCAGGTGTCAGGTCGACCGTGCGCCCCGTGCTACCCCTGTCGCGCAGATTAGACGTGTCCGCGGACACGCTTATCGTGAACGCCAAGAGCGCGAGGAGCGCAATCACTCCGACGATTCCTACAAGTGCTGAATGCGTTTTTGTCATACCCGGTTAGTACAATCTCGAATAATTTCTGCCGCAGTTCCAACTGCGAATGTGTTCCGGCAATCTTATGTCGGTCTTTGTTTGCATAGGCTGTTGAGTGTTCATACAAGGCGATTCGAGATTGTCCTACCGGGCATGGCGCTGGTTTCCTTTATGCGTGCCGATAGTAATACTTAGCGAAAGCGGGTCATGAGAGCTTTCAGATCTTTTAATCCCGACGGAGACGAGGGAGCGCGAACGCATGGGAGCGCGAACGCGAACATCGGCGTAATGAGCGCGCCGAGGATTGCCGCCGTGATAATACTTTTTGTTGAGAGGTGTTTTTTCATATAGATTTCTTGTTGTGACTATCTGCCAATTTTGATAATGGTCACATTGATCATGTTGACCGAGTTGGAATTCGATCCCGCACCTCCGGCTCTCACCCATCCGCCGGGCGAAGCCCCGCCGCCGTCCCCGCCATTTCCTCCATTGCCCGCAGTTGCGCCGCCGTTCGAGCTATTCCCGTTTGCCCCTCCCGCCGGAGCCCCATTGGAGCTTGCCTGCGGTGAGCCTGTCGAACCGTCGGCACCATCGGACTGATCAGTGGATGTACTGCCTCCCGTGTTCGAATTCTCATTCGCAGGAGGCGTTTCCTCCAGCCTGCCGCCGCGCGTGCTAGCAAACGTAAGATGTCCGAGAAGGCCGCTCGTCGGGCTTGCGCGCGTGAGACCCTGTGAACCTCCCGAGTTCACACGCGTCAGCGCATTGCCTCCGCCTGCCTGCGCCGCGGGCGCGGCAGGCAGGCCAAGCGATGCATTGAGTGAGAGAGCGTGCGAGCTCGGTGCAAACCCAAGCACGCAGACCGCGAGGAGCGTGCTTGAGAGAAGGAGTGTGTGGGTTCTGGAGAGAGACATACGTGCGCGACTAGAAGCGAATGCGAATGAAGGTGTTGTTGAGCAGGTTGATCGAGCCGGACGTGCTGCTTGAGTTGCCCGTGCGGATCGTGCCGGCCACGTCGCCTGAGCCACCTGCGCCGCCCGTGCCTGCGCTTGCTCCGCCGTTGTTCTCGTTGCCAGCGCCACTCGCCACGACTCCGCCGTTACCTGCGTTGCCGCCATCGCTGCCGAGAGCCACGTTGTCGCCTGAGCGAGCACGAGCCCGCGTGAGATTGGTGATCACGTTATCGTCGCCATCGTTGTCAACAGTTGTGTCGATCGTGAGGCCGTTGATGTCGCCAGGACAGTCACAACCCTCCACCTCCGCATCAGTGCTGTTGACGCTGTTGAGCGTCCCAGCATCCGCCGAAGCGTTGCCCGTCTGCACAAGTCCGCCATCGCTGGCATTGCCACCAGAGCCGCCGTTCCCGGCCGAAGCGCCGCCGTTGTTCTCATTTCCGGCTCCTGCCGTTACCGAGCCGCCGGTGCCTCCTGTGCCACCAGTGCTTCCGAGCGCCGTGCTGGTGCCCGTGTGTGAGTCAGATTGCGTGACGTTTGTTATCGAGCCACGATTTGTGATGTTCATCGTTATCGAGCTTGAGTTGATCGTCCTCGGGAGTGGAGGAGGCAGCGGACCGTTGCAGGGCCCGTCGAGATCGGAGGTCGTGAGCCAGGGCTGGAATGTCGCGTTCGCGCTTACGGCGTCACCGCTTCCCGGGCCGCTTCCGGAGGGGCCGCTCACGTCGCCCCACCAGTTGCAGGTCCCATCAACGAGGTTGCCATTCTCTACCTCCATGCCAAAGGCAGCGTTCCCGGTAATTGAGTTCCTGTTGATGGCCACGTCGCTGTGGCTCGGCGTTCCGCCCCCGTTCACGAAGTCGCTTACGACCACGCCATCGCCGTTCCCGTCGATCATGTTGTGATGGATGGATAGATCGTCTACCGAAGCTAACGCAAGAGCGTTGCGCGTTTCCGCGACGATGTAGACGCCGCGCGGCATAAGGCCCGTGATGCTGTTGTCGCTCACCTCT
>MFKT01000020.1 GCA_001781125.1 Candidatus Kaiserbacteria bacterium RIFCSPHIGHO2_01_FULL_53_29 | reverse complement strand
AATGTGCTCATTCTGAGATACTGATATGTTTTCTACGGAGCAGGTCTGACCCCACAAATTCCAAGCGCAAAAAGGAGAAGCGCGCCGACGACAAGAAAGTGCGTCGGCGCGCTGTGCGATGATCCTAGATACGAGTGGTGTTCCTGCTGTACATGCAACAATACGGCTTCCCTCTCGACGACCGTATGATACAGAGGTACCAGCTCTGGAACTGGAAGCGGTGATTCCTGTCTCGGCGGAACCCAATCACTTCCCCGCGCCACCTTTTACTAGCAGTTGGCAAACTTCTTTACCAACCACTTTTCAGATCTTCGCCTATTCATCATTCTATAGGCAATCAAGTGCTTATATGAAGTTATCCCCTTTACGAAGCCGATACGATCCGCTCTATCCAGAGCGGAATAAGCTTTGAAGCCCTGGGCGATGGCCGCGGGTTTTGATCGATAATAATACGCTTCACTTCCGGGTGGAACTGCGCCGTGTATATGTTGTCGCCATAGCGAAGGGCGCTAAAGCGACAGGTGGGCCCTGTCGCCATGAGTGTTGCCCCCTCGGGGAGGTTCGTCACACTGTCTTTATGCCAATACTGGGCGATGAACGACGGTGGGAAAGATTTGAAGAGTTGGTCCTCTGCGCCGTGCCCCGTGAGATAGATCTCATGTGAGCCCGATTTTCCCTGACTCGTATCGCATTGCACATTCCCTCCCCGCATCTGTGCGATAAGCTGGTGGCCGAAGCAGACGCCGAGTATTGGCAGGTGCACTGCGCGTGCGTACGTGACAATATTTCTTGCCCGCGAAAGAATGATCATCGACATTAGTCGTGCAGGGTCTTTTTCATTGCGGCCGCCGTGAAAATCAAAATCCGACGACCCGCCAAAGATGACTCCGCCGCAACCTTTCAGGAATTCATCGGGGGAAGCCCACGCGAGTCGCTCGTCGAGCGCCGAGAGAAATTCGATCTCCGCCGACTCCCCGATGGCCCGGCGAAAGTTCTTCTGCTCCCGCTCCACCCAATCGGGCGACGAGCGTGATTGTACGATCAGAATCCTCTTCATAGGTATCTTATACACCCTTGACTGCTTCCCGCAAAAGAGTATCCTGCATGCATGAGTATACGTTCGACAACCGGTTCGCTCCTCCTTACCCTTACGGACCTCCGAGGGGCTGTTGCCTAGTTGCACCACAACAAAAACAACAAAAACGAGCCCCTCGAAAAGGGGCTCGTTTGTTGTACAATCAACCAATCCAATGAAACCTATGAAAAAAGCCAAGAAAGCCAATGAAGCTTCCCGCAGCAAAGCTGCAAGATATCCTGCGAAATTCTCCGAAGCCACTCCACCCTACTCCGCCAAGGCTACGAAGGGTTCTCCTCGCCTTCACCCCAACAACAGAGCTGCAGGGTACTCGGCGAAGGAGAAGAAAACCCTGTACGAAAAGATATGGGACGCGCATGTCGTGCGCGAGGCTCATGATGAGCCGACGCTCTTGTATATCGACCTCCACCTCATTCACGAAGTGACCTCACCACAGGCGTTTACCGGTTTGCATGCACGCAATCTCACGGTGCGCAGGCCGGAGCTCACGGTCGCGACCGCTGATCACTCGGTGCCTTCCATCAATCGCGATTCATTCCCGTGGCTCGATGCGCTCGCGCAAAAGCAGGTGGAGATGTTGACCGACAATTGCAAAAAGCACGGCATCGTCCTTCATGGTCTCGGCAGCAAACATCAGGGTATCGTGCATGTCATTGGGCCGGAACTGGGCCTGACCCAGCCGGGCAAGACGGTCGTGTGCGGCGATAGCCACACGTCAACGCATGGCGCTTTTGGTGCGCTCGCATTCGGCATCGGTACCTCGGAAGTCGAGCATGTGCTCGCCACCCAATGTCTATTGCAGAACAAGACGAAGACTTTTGTCATTACGGTCAATGGCACTTTAAAGCCGGGGGTATTTTCCAAAGACATCATCCTGCGCATCATCAATGAGATAGGCATCGGCGGCGGGACTGGCTACACCTTCGAGTACCGCGGCAGCGCCATCCGGTCTTTGAGCATGGAAGCACGGATGTCTATCTGCAACATGTCTATTGAGGGAGGCGCGCGTGCTGGCATCATTGCGCCCGATCAAACGACCGTCGAGTATCTTGAAAAGCGCGTGTCGTTCAAGAACGATGCGGAGCGTGAAGCGACAAAAACACACTGGCTCTCATGGCGATCCGACGAGGGCGCGAAGTTCGATAAGGAAATTGTTATCGACGCCGATACTATTGAGCCGATGGTTACATGGGGAACGAACCCCGGCATGTCCGTCGGTATCAGCGGGAATGTTCCGCAGGCCGACAACGAGGAGATCACGAGCGCACTCGAGTACATGGGATTGAAAGCCGGACAAAAGATACAGGGTCAGCCTGTCGACTATGTGTTCATCGGGAGTTGCACCAACTCCCGCATCGAAGACCTGCGCATCGCGGCAGGCATTATGAAAGATCGCCGGATCGCAAAAGGCATCACCGCATATGTCGTTCCGGGCTCACAAGAAGTGAGGGTACAGGCGGAGGCGGAAGGGTTGCACCAAGTATTCCTCTCTGCAGGCTGTGAGTGGCGGGAACCGGGCTGTTCCATGTGCATCGCGATGAACGGGGACATGGTGCCAGCAGGAAAATATTGCGCTTCGACATCGAATCGCAATTTCGTAGGCAGGCAAGGCAAAGGAGCGCGCACATTCCTGATGTCCCCTGCCATGGCCGCACTCACGGCTATCGAAGGACATATAGAAGACGTGCGTACTCGTTCGGCATAATTTTAATTATATGGCTTTACCTAAATTCAAGAACTTTTCTTCACGCTTGGCACCTCTCAAGCTCGACAACGTCGACACCGACCAGATTATTCCTGCGCGCTACCTGAAAGCGACCGACAAGAAAGGATTCGGCGAGCACCTCTTTCAGGATCTGCGCTTCGAGGACGACGGCGTTACGCCAAAGCCGGATTTCTCTCTGAACCGGCCGCAATACAAGGGTGCCGGGATATTGCTCGCCCACGAGAATTTCGGCTGCGGCTCCTCGCGCGAACACGCGCCGTGGGCACTCTTGGGCTATGGATTCAAGGCCGTCATCGCGACATCATTCGCCGATATTTTCCGCAACAATTCCGGAAAGAACGGCCTGCTTTTGATAGAACTGCCGTGGCAGGACGTGGATCAGATGCACTCTGATGTGATAGAAAATCCAGAGCGCGAAGCGTCAATAAATCTCGAAGCGGACATGATTATATGGAAAGATCAGCCGTATACCTTCCCCAATAATCCCTTCACGAAAAGAATGCTCCTCGGAGGTCTCGATGATATCGGCTACTCCCTTTCGTTCGCGGATGACATCAGCAAGTACGAGAAAAACCACGTATGACCCGGCAGGACAATTTCGAATTGCCTTGTATGAATATTCACCAGCGTATGAAAGAAAAAACTAACGTAAAAACATATTGTAATACTTCCGCAGCTGGAGCAGCGGCAGGAATTATTCGAAATTGTACTAGCCGGGTATGAAAGGCTCACACAAAAAATACCGCCCGTTCCCGCCTGTCGGATTACAGGATCGAACGTGGCCGGATACGACGATCGCGAAAGCGCCGCGCTGGTGCAGCGTTGATCTTCGCGACGGCAATCAGGCGCTGGTCATTCCCATGAATCTCGAACAGAAGCTGAAAATGTTCCAGCTGCTCTTGGATGTGGGATTCAAGGAAATCGAGGTGGGTTTCCCTTCCGCCGCGGCAGTTGAATTCGATTTTGTGCGCCATCTCATCGAAAAGAATCTCATCCCCGACGACGTTACCGTTCAGGTCCTCACACAGGCGCGCGAGCATTTGATCGAAGCGACCTGTCGCTCGCTTGTCGGAGCCAAGCACGCGATCGTACACCTCTACAACTCGACATCCGAGCTCCAGCGGCGCGTTGTCTTCAAGATGGACAGAGGTCAGGTGCGCGATTTGGCAGTCCAGGGCACGAAATTTGTGAAGCAATACAGAGACAAGTATCTCGAGGGAACGGATGTGCGCTTCGAATATTCGCCGGAGAGCTTCATGGGCACCGAGCTTGATTTTTCCGCAGAGATCTGTGATGCCGTCGTTCGGGAGTGGGATCCACGCACTGATGAAAAAGTCGTTATCAATCTGCCCAACACCGTGGAGATGGCAACGCCAAATATATTTGCCGACCAAGTTGAATGGTTCATCCGCAATTTCAAATCGCGCGAGAAGTCCATCGTCAGCGTCCATTGCCACAACGACCGCGGCACAGCTGTGGCTACGACCGAATTTTCGGTAATGGCGGGTGCCGAACGTGTAGAGGGCACGCTTTTCGGCAACGGCGAGCGCACGGGCAATGTCGACATCGTAACGCTGGCGCTCAATCTGCAGACGCAGGGTGTCGACCCGCAGCTGGACTTGAGCGACATGGATCGGCTCATCGAAGTATACGAAGAATGCACAGGGCTCACCGTCCACTCGCGGCATCCGTATGCGGGAGAGCTCGTCTTTACCGCATTCTCCGGCTCACATCAGGACGCTATCAACAAAGGCTTCCAGGCCCAAGAGGCTGCCAATAGTCCCCACTGGGAAGTGCCCTATATCCCTATGGACCCCAAAGACGTCGGCCGCACCTATCAGGCGGTCGTGCGCATCAACAGCCAATCCGGCAAAGGCGGTGTCGCGCATATATTGCGGAGTGAGTTCGGATTCAACGTACCCAAAGCGATGCAGCCGGAACTGGGCAAGATGATCCAGCGTGTTTCGGACGAGACAGGAAAAGAAGTCCTCCCCGCAACGATCAAAAAGATGTTCGAGGATGAATACGTGAACAGAGTCACACCGATCTCGCTGGAGAGTTTCCAGATAAAAGATTCAAGCAGTGGAAAGAGCGACGCGACGAGTATCTCGGCGTCTGTGAAGATCAACGGAAAGAAGCAAACGATCTCGGGCACGGGCAACGGCCCCATCGATGCATTCAGTAAAGCTCTCAAATTCGCCCACGTGGGGACGTACTCTTTCCTCTCGTATGAAGAGCACGCGCTCGGCGAAGGCGAGGATGCGCGCGCGGTCGCATATATCGGGATCGCTGATGAAACGGGCATTCCGTATTTCGGTGTCGGTATTGACCCCAATATCGTCGGGGCGTCGCTGCGCGCGCTTTTGAGCGCTCTCAACAGATCACCGCAGCATACGTTGCGTGTCCGCTCCAGCGGCAAGAAATCTCCAAAACGCCTATGAAAACAGCAGCGCGAGGGGTAATTGCAACAGTCGCCGGCGATGGCATTGGGCCGGAAATAATAAACTCGGCGGTTCGTGTGTTGGAAGCGGTCAACAAGCGGTTTGGGCATAGTATTTCGACAACACCCGCGCTGGCAGGTGCGCAGGCCTGGGACAAATTTGGCGAACACTTGCCAAAGGAAACGATTACGATATGTGAAGGGGCCGACGCTATTCTCTTTGGCGCCGTCGGTGGACCAGTGGACGATCAGGACACCCCGCGATGGAAAGATGTTGAAAAAAACGTCCTCCTCGGTTTGCGTAAAAAATTCGATCTCTTTGCGAACCTGCGGCCGCTCAAAGTGTGGCCGGGTACAGAATCTTTCAGCTCTCTGAAGCCGGAATTCATCAAGGGGATGGATGTGCTCATCGTCCGCGAACTGGTTTCGGGAATCTATTTTGGTCCCCGCAAACGTTTTGAAAGAGATGGTCAGCAAGTCGCCGAGGATACGAATGTCTACACATGGAGCGAGATCGAGCGTGTCGTGCGAGTCGCATTTGAGGCGGCGGCGGGACGAAAAAAGAAACTGACCGTTGTCGACAAAGCCAACGTGCTTGAAACGTCGCGTCTGTGGCGTGACGTAGCACGCGCGGTCGCAAAAGATTTTCCGAACGTCAACATGGATTTCATGTTCATCGACAACGCCGCGATGCAGCTCGCGCGCTCCCCCGCCACATTCGACGTTATCGTGACCGACAACATGTTCGGCGATATTTTGAGCGACCTTGGCGGTGCCATCGTCGGTTCGTTGGGATTGCTCCCCTCCGCAAGTCTTAATGCAAAGAAATTTGGCTTATTCGAGCCGAGTCACGGTTCCGCACCCGACATCGCGGGAAAAGGTATCGCCAACCCAACCGCTCAAATACTGTCACTCTCAATGTTGCTGCGCTATACGTATGACCTCCAAAAAGAGGCGGACGCCATAGAAGCGGCGACCCTCTCCGCTTGGCAAGCAGGAGAGAGAACGAAAGACCTCTCCGGAAATCTCTCGACCGAGGAATTTACATCTTGTGTCGTTAAACGAATTGCCGCATAATCGACGGATGGAAGCGACGAAGTTCATATGGTTCAACGGTAAGCTCGTGCCGTGGGCCGATGCGAAGATACATGTGCTGACGCACACGCTCCACTACGGCACCGGCGCGTTTGAAGGCATCCGCATGTACGAGACGGCAAAAGGTCCCGCAATATTCCACTTGCGCAAACACATGGAACGTCTCAAGTTCTCTGCAGACAGTCTCTCGATGGAACTTCCGTATTCAGTCGACCAACTCTGCAATGCGACGGTTGAACTCATAAAGGCCAACGGCCTCAAATCATGTTACATCCGCCCGATCGCCTACTTCGGCTTCGGCGAAGTGCGCGTGCTGCCCACCAATTGCCCCGTCGAGGTGGCCATCGCCGCATGGCCGTGGGGCGCATACCTCGGCGACGAGCCTGCGCGCGTGACGGTCGTGAAGACCCTGCGCGTGCATCCGCAAACGACGGCTCCGGGCGCGAAGATCAGCGGTAACTATGTGAATTCCATGCTCGCGGGCCGCGAGGCCGTGCAGCGCGGCTACACTGAAGGCTTGCAGCTCGATTACCAAGGCAACATCGCCGAAGGTCCGGGAGAGAACTTCTTCATTATTTCCTCCAGAGGAGGATCCTCCTCTGGAGGAAAAGGAATTACTATTTCCACTCCGGCACTCGGCTCAATTCTCCCTGGTATCACACGCTGGTCCATCATGACGCTCGCTAAAGACCTCGGCTACGCCGTCGAGGAGCGTGCGATCAAGGTAGCGGAAGCGCTCGAAGCCGACGAGGGATTTTTCACTGGCACGGCGGCCGAAGTGACGCCAATCGCCTCGATTGACGACAAGCCGATGAAATCCTCACCGGGCCCTGTCACCAAACAGATAGCCGAAGAATTCAAAAAAATCACGCGAGGCGAGAATCCAAAGTACCTCGAGTGGCTGACGTTCGTGAATAAATAAAAACGAACCGCCTCGCGTCGCGAGGCGGCAGTGGTAATGACCTATACACGGGACTTCTTGTGTCGGAACCCCAACGTGAATCTTTCAGTAGTGACCTGATCGATCCGATGCAGTGGTTCGATGTTTGATCCGGCAAATCCAGGGCCTCGCATCAAAAGCAAATCGCCTGGCCAATTCCGGATCTCAACGGGACGACCGACGTCGTCGAAGACGGAAAAGCGTGCCCATCCGCCGAGGACCACGACAGCAATGAGGTTGATGTAGTACCGTCCATCTCGGTGAGTACCCATTCCCAGCTCTTGAGGCTTGTATCTCAGAGCAGTCGTGTAGTTGAACAGTAACGGCTCTGAGAGCGGGCTTGGGGAGAGTCGAGCGAACTTCGCGTTCAGAAGGGTCTGCAACTCAGTCCGGAGCCTCGGAAATAGAGTGCCCTCGGGAAATCGCGAACAGGCACTGACGTTAATCTCGACCCCGCTGGCTCCTTTGGAGCCCGTGAAGTCCCGCCACCCAAGGAAACAAAGCTGTTTGAGGAGGGTACGACGCGTGTCCTCGTGCAGAAAATTCGCTATTGTTACGATGCCATACTGTTCGATTTCTGTGACCGTGTCGCGGGCAGAGAAATCGCCGAAAAGATCGAAAGCGACCATGGGGATTTCTCCTTTCCCTGTTTCGCGCCGCCTGCTTTATAGCAGAAAAAACGACCTACACCAATGAGTCTATTTGTCGACTGCCCGGTATTCCGCGTGCACAACTTCGATGATGCGCTCGATCTGTTTGATGAGCTTTGCCATAAGGTCGGGCTCGAGGAATATCGTTATCGTAAAGCGGGAGAGATGGCGCTTGGAATCAACTTCTTTTACGTGCAGCTCCTCGATGTTTATCTTCTTGCGGAGCATGGTACCCGCAATGCGGTAGAGCGTGCCAGGGGCGTTCTCTGATTCAATGGTGATGGTGTATTTCATATTTTTATTTTATGCGGATGTCGTCGATGTTTGCGCCGCTCGGGATCATCGGGAACACATTCTCTTCCTTTTCGACGCGCACATCCAAGAGATAGCTCCCCTTCGCCGCGAGCAATCGGTCGAGTGCTGCCGCGAGGTCCTCGCGCTTCTCGACCAACTCGTTGGGAATGTGGTAGCCATCGGTGATCTTATTGAAGTCGGGATTGTCCATGTGTACGAAGGAATATCGCTCTTCGAAGAAGAGTTCCTGCCACTGTCGAACCATGCCGAGATGCCGATTATTGAGAATGATTATTTTTACGGCGAGCTTTTCCTGCCTGATCGTACCCAATTCCTGCAACGTCATTTGGAACGAGCCGTCGCCGATGATGGCGATGACTTCGCGCGAGGGATCGCCCACCTTGGCCCCCATCGCCGCGGGAAGCGCAAAACCCATGGTACCCAAACCTCCCGAGGTGATGTAGCTGTCGGGATTGCGGAATTGATAGTAGCGGGCCGCGACCATTTGGTGCTGGCCCACGTCGGCGACGATTACCGCCCCTCCCTTTGTCTTCTCGCTCAAGATGCGAATTGTTTCGGCCATGGTGATCTCACCTTCCTTGGGGTAGAGCTCCGCATCACCCACTTCTTTTTTCTCTTCCGCGTCAAGCGCTTTGAATTGCTTAATCCATGCGCTATGATCGCGGCGCTTCATAAGTGGCGTTATCGCGGTGAGAAATCGCTTCGCATCCGCATGGATCGGTATCGTAGCTTCGATGACTTTGTCCAATTCTGCACGGTCAATATCCACATGAATGACCTTAGCGTTCGGCAGATAGCCAGACACTTTGCCCGTCACACGGTCGTCGAAACGCATGCCGACCGCGAGAACGACATCAGCCTGATTTGTGAGTTTGTTGGTGCTGTAATTGCCGTGCATACCGAGCATGCCCATGTAGAGCGGATGATCGGTCGAAAGTGAGGAGAGCCCCAAAAGCGTTGAGGCCACGGGAATGCCGCTTTTTTCGATAAATTCCTTGAGTTCCTTCTCTGCCTTTGAGATCGAGATTCCGTGGCCTATCAACATGTACGGCTGCTTTGCATTGTTCAGAAGTTCTACTGCCTCCTTGAGCTGCTCCGTAAAATCCGGTTCTATATCGCTTTTTCTTGTCGGGAAAGTGTACTTCGCCGATGGGTCAAAATCAAAGAGTTCGATCTGTGCATTTTTGGTGATGTCCACAAGCACGGGACCCGGTCGCCCTGTTGAAGCGATGTGGAACGCTTTTGCGATTGCTTCCGGTATTTCTTCCGCTTTCGTAACTTGAAAACACCACTTCGTGATAGGTGTCACAATCCCGATGATGGGAGCCTCTTGAAATGCATCGGTGCCCAAGGCTGCCATCGGCACTTGCCCCGTAATACAAACGATCGGAATGGAGTCGCACATCGCGTCGGCAATCCCCGTCACGAGGTTCGTTGCCCCCGGACCGGAAGTCGCCATGGCGACACCGGGCTTACCACGCAGTCGCGAGTACCCTTCCGCCGCATGCGCGGCGCCTTGTTCGTGCCGCACCAAGATGTGACGGATCCGATCTTTGTAGTCGTAGAGCGCGTCGTAGATAGGCATGATGGCTCCGCCGGGGTAGCCGAAAATAGTGTCAACGCCTTCCCGAACGAGGGATTTCATGAGTGCTTGGCTTCCAGATATCTTTTCCATAATTGCTTTGATTAGTAAGTATTATAAGCACAAAGCCCGCTTTGGGCGGGCTCTGGTTCTGATTTTGGTGGGTATCAGTGACAGGCCGCCCGAGCGGGATTGACAACGAGGACGACGCTGATATTTCGACTCATATTTAAATGCTACTCCGAGGCTGTTTTTTGTCAAGACGTAAGATATTGGTGATGCTTTTAGGGAGTTCATCGGCGCGGTGGGTGACGTAGATCATGGCGGCATTGTGTTGCTTGGCGACCCAATCGATTGCCTCAAGTACGCGCGTGCGATAGGCGGTATCAAGCCCTTGGCACGGCTCGTCGAGAATGAGTAGGGTCGGATTTTTCACGAGCGCGCGCGCGAGAAGTACCAACCGCTGTTCCCCTTCGGAAAGCTCCGCGAGCGGTGTCGCTGCGTGCTCCGCAAGGCCGAAACGTTGCAGCCACGCAAGCGCGATCTCACGTTGATCAACCGTTGCATTGCGATACAGGCCGATGGAATCGAACCAGCCGGAGCAGACGATGTCCAAGCATGTCGCGCCATGTGGGTAGTAGAGCTGGAGCTCAGGCGATACCCAGCCGATACTTTTCTTGATCTCCCAAATACTCTCGCCAGTTCCCCTCTTTTTTCCGAAAAGCATAATATCGTTGGCGTATGCCTGTGGATTATCGGCGAGGATCAAACTCAAGAGCGTGGTCTTGCCCGAACCGTTAGGGCCGAAAAGCGCCCATCGCTCCCTTTCGCGGACGGTCCAATTGATATCGCGGAGAATTTGCACACCGCTGTAGGAAACGTTGACATTTTTCATCTGCACCAAAATTCTACCGATGCTCTTCCTCCCTTTCGTCGACTTTGGCAACATGCGTTCTCGTTTGCCCGAACCGAGCATCTCCTTGCGCGTGCCATACGACACCGACCCATCATCATCGATCCGCAGGATATGCGTAACACCAGCCGGTATCATCGTAGCTTCCGCGGCCACGTAAGCTAGAGTGATATGCCCTTTCATGAGTCGAGTGAGAATCTTGGGCAGCTCTTTCCTAAAATCTTCGTCCAACCCCTCGAATGGATTGTCGAGAATGAGAAGTCTGGGATTTTTAAGCAGAGCCCGTGCAATCCACACTTTGCGACGCTCGCCATTGGAGAGTTCGATAAGCTTACGCTTCAAGAGCGGTTGCAATCCGAAATCACGAATGACGTCCCGATACTTAGTTTTATTCCTAAGTATTGGGATAGAGAGGAAATCAGAGACGGACGGCGCGTCTTCGCGCAGTCCTATATTCCAGCGATCCTGCAAGAATGCCCCATCACCGAGGGCACTCTTTTGGGAATCAAAATTTACATAGGCTATTTTGTCCTGCGGGAAATGATAGACAATCTTTCCTTTTGTGACGGGATGAGTGCCCGCAATCACTTCCGCGAGTACTGATTTGCCCGAACCATTGGGCCCAAGAATCGCCCACTGCTCATTTTCACGCATCTCCCACGAGAGTTCTTTGAACAAAACACGCCCATGCGTCGCACCCATCAGGCTACGATCGAAGGCCTCAATCGAGACATCTTCGAGTGAAACAAAAGCTTTGGGTTTTGCCATCGAGACTTATTTCTTCTTCCAATTCTCTGGGCGGAGGGAGCGAACGGCAGCACCTGCTCGCCACATTTCGGACTCGTGGATTTCCTTCAGCTCCTTGTTGAGCTTCTTCTTGTAGTCCTTCGCGCTGTTGGCCTTCAGCGTAATGCGCGTCTCGTTGCCGCTCTTTACGCTCTTGTAGAGATCGCGGAACACCGGCTCCACTGCTTTGCGGAATTTTGGCTTCCAGTCGAGCGCTCCGCGCTGCGCGGTCGTCGAGCAGTTGGCGTACATCCAGTCCATACCGTTTTCCCCCACAAGGCGGATAAGGCTCTGCGTCAGCTCTTCCACCGTTTCGTTAAAGGCTTCGCTCGGAGAGTGGCCGTGTTTTCGGAGCTCGTTGTATTGCGCTTCCATGACTCCCGCGAGCGCACCCATGAGAATGCCGCGCTCGCCGGTGAGATCGCTGTAGACTTCGTTCTTGAATGTCGTTGGAAACATGTAGCCGGCACCAAGCGCGATGCCGAGCGCGAGTGCACGCTCCTTGGCGCGACCGCTTGCATCCTGCTGCACTGCGTAGCTCGCGTTGATGCCGCTGCCGTTGAGAAAATTGATGCGTACACTTCTGCCGGAACCTTTGGGTGCAACGAGAATGATGTCGACATTTTTCGGCGGCTTGATGCCCGTCTGATCGTTGAATACCATCCCGAAGCCATGCGAAAAGTAGAGCGCCTTGCCTTTCGTAAGGTGCTTCCTGATAGAAGGCCACGTCATCATCTGGCCAGCGTCCGATACGAGGAACTGAATGATGGTGGCGCGCTCTGCGGCCTCCTCGAGCGAGAAGAGCGTCTTGCCGGGAACCCAGCCGTCTTTGACAGCCTTGTCGTATGAAGGACTTCCGGATTTCTGACCGACGATGACCTTGATGCCATTGTCACGCATGTTGAGCGCTTGCGCTGGCCCCTGCACTCCGTAGCCCAAGACCGCGACGACCTCTTTTTTCAATATTTTACGAGCTTTTTCAAGCGAAAACTCGTCCCTCGTCACGACGTCCTCTACGACCCCTCCGAAATTTATCCTTGCCATAATTGTTTAGTCTAAAGCGTCGGTGACTGCGCCTTCGCTCGCCGAAGATACCAGTTGTATATATTTACGCAAGACCCCACGTTTGTATTTGGGGACTGGTTGCTTCCACTCCTTGCGTCTGCGCGCGAATTCTTCTTCGGAAACTTCCACTTCTAGTGTCTTCTTCTGTGCATCGATTACGACGATGTCACCGTTCTTGATGAGGCCGATCGGCCCACCTACATAGGCTTCCGGCGCTACGTGGCCGATTACGAGGCCGTAGGAGCCTCCCGAAAACCTACCGTCGGTGATGAGCGCGACAGACTGACCCAAGCCCTGACCGATAATGGCGGAAGTAACCGCGAGCATTTCGCGCATGCCAGGGCCGCCTTTCGGGCCTTCGTTGCGGATGACGACAGTATCACCCGCGACGATCTCATTTGCTTTGAGTGCCTCGAACGCCGCTTCTTCACCCTCGTATACTTTCGCGGGACCACGGTGCTGGAGTTTTTTGATGCCCTTTATTTTTGCTACGCCGCCTCCGGGCGCCAAATTCCCGTGCATGACGACGATAGGTCCGCGGTTCATGACAGGATTATTGAAATCGTGAATGACCGGCGTAATGCTTTTTGCCTTTTTAACGCTTTTCAAATTCTCCGCGACCGTCTTCCCTGTCACCGTCATGCAATCACCGTGAATGAGCCCCGCATCGAGCAATTCACGCATGAGGGCGGGAATGCCGCCGGCCTTGTGCAAATTTACGGTCAAATATTTTCCACCCGGCTTCATGTCGCACAGAAGCGGCGTTTTGTCGGAAATGCGATTGAAATCTTGCATAGTGAGCTCGACTTCCGCCGCACGCGCCATCGCAAGGAGATGCAAGACCGCGTTGGTCGAGCCGCCCACCGCCATCACGACAGTGATGGCGTTCTCAAAAGCTTTCTTCGTCATGATGTCACGTGGTTTGAGGCCGAGCTTGATGAGCTCATACACTTGACCCCCCGCTGCCGTACATTCATCGCGCTTTTGTTTCGTGATGGCGGGTGTCGTCGAACCATAGGGCAAGCTCATGCCCATCGCTTCGATAGCGGAGGACATCGTGTTGGCAGTGTACATACCGCCGCATGAGCCGGGGCCGGGACAGGCTTTGCACTCGACCGCCTTCAATTCTTTGGCGTCAATTTTCTTGGCCTGATACTGCCCGACAGCTTCGAAAATGCTCACGATGTCGATGTCTTTGCCGTGCAAATGCCCCGGCATGATAGTGCCGCCGTAGATAAAAATGCTCGGCGTATTCACGCGCGCGATTGCCATCATGCAACCAGGCATATTTTTGTCGCATCCCCCGATCGCGACGATGCCGTCGAAGCGCTCCGCGCCGGCGACGACCTCTATAGAATCCGCAATGACTTCGCGGCTCACAAGAGAATAGCGCATGCCTTCGTGGCCCATAGCAATGCCATCCGAGACCGTTATCGTACCGAATGTCTGCGGCATAACTCCTGCTTTCTTCGCACCCGCATGCACGGCGAGCGCGAGCTTATCGATGTGCATGTTGCACGGCGTCACCTCGCTCCACGTGCTCGCGATACCCACAATGGGCTTTTCAAAATCCGCATCCTTAAAACCGGTCGCCCGCAGCATCGCGCGATTCGGAGCCCGACTTTCCCCTTCGGTCATGACATTGCTGCGTGTTTTGAAAGAAGGAACTTTGGCCATAGTTTTTTGAGTATAGGGCGTGTTTAAAGGGTGTGCAAGGATAAATTTCCTTGATATAGTGCGCACGGGGAGCTGGAGGAGCCGGCTGAGATCTGACACGGACGTGGATCCGATACACTCACCACAAGTCAGAAAACCCATCGAACCTGTGAGGTAATGCTCGCGCAGGGAACTATGAACTCAAACAAACATTTTTTTGTAATACTTTTTTTTGTCGCAGTCGCTGTATTCGGCTTCGGCGCGTGGCAAAAATATCCTCACTCGATTTCTTTAGAGAAAAAACGGCTTGCTCCCCTTTCGCTCGCGCTTGATTGGACTCCCAACACCAATCACACGGGACTTTATGTAGCCCTTGCCGAAGGTTGGTATAAGGACGAAGGCATTGACCTCATGATCCTCCCCTACGGTTCTGTTGCGCCCGACGTGTTGGTGAATGCGGGAAAAGCGGATGTCGGCATTAGTTCGACCGAGGCCATCGCCGCGGACCAAGCGGCCGGCGCGCCAGTGGTCTCGATCGCGGCAATTATCGCCCACAACACGTCTTCTCTTGCCGTGCGAAAAGATTCAGGCATATCCCGCCCCGCGCAGCTTGAAGGAAAGATCTACGGCGGCTATGGGGCGCCTTACGAAGAGCCTGTAATCGGTACGATGATCAAAAGTGATGGGGGAAAAGGGACGTTCAAGAATGTGACGCTCGACATCGATGGGTTTGGGGCGCTGCGCAGCAAGCGCGTAGACTTTGTGTGGATCTTTGATGCATGGCAGGGTGTGCAAGCGAAACGAGAAGGGCTCGAGCTCGTTACATTTCCTATCGGCGATTACGGCATCCCCGATTATTCGGCTCCCGACATTATCACTTCGCCTGACACGCTAGTAAAAAAGAAAGAGCTTCTGAAGAAATTTATGGCGGCAACAGCGCGTGGATATGAGTACGCCCGCGCCCATCCCAAAGAAGCAGCGCAAATGCTCATTGATCAAGCGTTACCGGGAACATTTCCTGATGTGGGACTTGTATTCGACAGTCAGGAATACTTGAGCCCACGCTACGCCGACCCCGGAAAACCATGGGGTGTGCAGACAAAAGAGTCATGGCACGACTATCCGGCATTCATGCTAAAGAACAAAGCTGTGTTCGATGCTACAGGCAAACCCGTGACCACCATCAATTTCGACGCGTTGTATACGAATGAGCTCCTCCCCTAACTATGACTGGAAATCTCATCGTTAGAGACCTTTCCAAGACCTACGCAACCGCAGATAAACAAGTTCCCGCGCTTTCGGGCATAAATCTCGAAGTTAAGCCACGAGAATTTGTAAGCGTTATCGGGCCCAATGGTTCGGGCAAAAGCACCTTACTCAAGATAGTCGCAGGCATCATTTCGCCAACTTCGGGCACCTTTGCGATCAGTGGTACTGCAGCGTACATGCCGCAAGACCACGCATTATTGCCGTGGAGGACCATTGAAGAAAATCTTCTGCTGCCGAGCGATGTGAAAAAAATCTCGCGCGAAACTATGCGGAAAAAAATCCGCGACCTTCTTGTTGAGTTTGGTTTGGAGCAATTTAGCAACCTCTATCCCGCATCTCTTTCAGGTGGTATGCGCCAGAAAGCCGCACTTTTACGGACTACTCTTCAAAATCCTTCACTCCTGCTTCTCGATGAACCATTCGCCGCCCTCGACGCGCTCACGCGTCTTGAAGCCCATGAGTGGCTTCTTTTGCTCTTGGAAAAAATGCATGCAGGCGTACTGCTGATTACGCATGATATCCGCGAAGCAATCTATCTCTCGGATACGATCTATGTGCTCTCTCCCCGCCCGGGAACTGTTCTAGAAAAGTTGACTGTGCCGCTTCCCCGACCCCGCCGTCACGAACATCTCCAGACTCCGGAGGCGCTGGCGCTGGAAAAAAAGCTGTTTTCGCTCCTCATCAACAAGCTATGAAAAAACTGATTCCGTCGTTCGCTCTACTTACCGGATTGTTTGTGGTGTGGGAACTTGTCTGCATGCTCGGGAACATCTCGAAAACCGTTTTACCTGCGCCCTCCGATATCTTTCAAGCCCTCGTGACCTACCGCGATTTATTGCTTATCCATACTGTTCAAACCGTCGAAGAAGCGCTCATCGGACTTTTTGTCGCCGTCCTGCTTGGCGTGAGCATCGCTGTCATCCTCTTTCTTTTCCCGCGCGTGCGAGCCGCCGTGTATCCGCTCCTCGTCATTTCGCAGACGATACCAATGATCGCACTTGCGCCATTGCTTCTCATTTGGTTCGGATTTGATCTTTTTCCCAAAGTTATTGTCGTTGTCCTCTACTGTTTCTTTCCCATAGCGATCGCAGTTACCGACGCTCTGCACGCGGCCGATCAAAATACGGTCGATCTGCTCAAGAGTATGCGCGCGACAAAGTGGCAAATATTGAAATTCGTTCGCTTGCCCAGCTCGCTCCTTGCTTTTTTCTCCGGGCTCCGCATCTCCGCAACCTACGCCATCGGGGGCGCAATCGTCGGAGAATACGTCGGAGCCTATCGAGGACTCGGCGTTTTCATGCAGACCTCCGCCAACGGACACGCAATCGACTTAGTGTTTGCGGCGCTCGTTATTATTGCCGCCATAAGCACGTTCTTTCTCGGACTTGTTTCGGTCGCCGAACGAATTTTTACTCCATGGAAAAACGTGTATGAATAGAGCCATTATATTTTGCAACGGAGACCTCACCGACCTCTCGCGTATCGGCAAGTATATCGATAAAAAAACCCTTCTTATCGGGTGCGACGGCGGTACGTCGCACATTTTATCTCTCGGCCTCATGCCGCATGTGGTAATCGGAGATTTCGATTCCATCTCATCCAAGACTTTGCGTGCGCTAAAAGATAAAAAAGTTGAACTCATTAAATATCCGAAAGAAAAAGACATCACCGACTCGGAACTTGGACTTACGTACACGATTGGAAAAAGTTGTCGCGAGATTATCATCACTGGCATACGCGGAACATCCACGGATCATTTCCTCGGGAACTTGTTTATGCTTGCGAAAAAACAGTACGCCTCGCTCAATATAAAGATCGTTGAAGGAAAAGAGGAGGTGGTGTTGGTCCGCAAACACATCCGTATTAAAGGAAAAAAGAGCGATATCGTCTCGCTCGTCCCTATCGGCCAAAATGTAAGCGGCGTGACAACGAAAGGTCTTTTCTATCCCCTCAAAAACGACACCCTAAAATCCAGCAGTGCCCGCGGCATCCGCAACCGCATGACCGGCAAACATGCCGAAATCTCGATCCAAAAAGGCACGCTCCTCGTCATCCATCGCCTTTAATCCGTATAGGTGATGCGTTTGATTGAGGGTACTTTTTCGCGGATCATTTGATCAACGCCGCCGGTGAAGTGGAGTCCGGCTGCGCCGCAGCCAACACAGTTGCCGATGAGGCGCAAAATCACCTCGTCTTCGTCGACGGCTACTAATTCCGCTCCCCCGCCGTGATCTTTGAACAGAGGCTCGAATTCTTTCAAGACCTCTTCCACTGCCGCAATGATTTTATCGGTTTTTTTGCTCATACCGACAATATATATCGAAAAAACCAAATCACCCAACAACATCGACTTCAATTGTGAATATCATCGTAGCTCATGTGGCCGCGTATGCTAAGATGATAACAAGATATGAAGGATAAAGGTTCAAAATATCGTAGGAGACAACTTGGTCCCCTCGAGCGAGATATTCTCGAGGACTTGACTCTCGGTGACGTGATGTATGCCTTCTTGCTCTCTGCTCGATCGACAAGGCTATTCTATAAACTTGCGCGGGAGCGAGCTGCATATCGTTATCGGCGTAAACGTGCAATAGAGCGCCTGATCGGGCTTGAGTACATTCAAGAATATGGCGAGCGCCTTTCGATCACAAGCGGTGGTTGCAACGCTCTCGAACAAGTTGTCGGGAAGACTTTCGAACTGCTTAGAACCGCCGCTTGGGATCGCAAATGGCGGATTGTCGTTTATGACATCCCGGAAAAATATTCAGTACTGCGCGATAAGATACGGGCGATACTTAAGAGAGCGGGTTTTATGAAGCTACAAAATAGCGTCTGGATTTTTCCTCATGAGTGCAAGGAGCTTGTTCAGCTTATTAAACAAGAACCAAAACTCGCGAAATATATTCTGTATGGCAGATTGGATCGCATTGAAGGCGAGAATGATCTGAAGAAACTATTCCAGATATCATCCTAGCTTACGCGGTCGCGTGAGCTCGGATGATGTCGAGTTGGAGGCCTTTTTCAGTGCGGAATATGGGAGCAAGACGCATTGAATGCGAGCAACGCTGATAGGTGCTTTTATGAGTTCTTGAGTTTTTTTCTCGCCCACTTTCTGCACCTGCGCCAGCTTTTTACCTTTCATCCATTCAGAAAAAAGCGATGCGGCGGCGATAGAAATGGCACAACCGGAGGCTTCAAAAGCGACCTCTCGCACGATCCCCTTCTCGACCCGCAGTTGCAGCGTGATGCGGTCGCCGCACAGTGGATTGGCCGCCGAGATGGTGTGGCTCGGCTTTTTGAGCGTACCGAAATTCATCGGATGTCGATAATGCTCCAGAATTTCTTCGCGGTACATGTCGCGAACATCGTTATGCATAGAATTTTTCCTGAATCTTATGCAATGCCGCAATTGTACGATCAATCTCCCCGACTGTGTTGTACACGCCCAGACTCATGCGGACCGATGCATCTGGAGACAAGTTACTGTGCAATATCTGCGCGCAGTGATGGCCTGCGCGAACCGCAATTCCCTCGCGATCGAGAAGTGTCGCAACGTCGTGGGAATGAATGCCAGAAATCGTGAAGCTAAAAACCGGAATGCGTCCTTGCGTTGTCGCAGGCCCAAGCAGCGTGAGACCCGAAATAACTTTGAGGCCTTTCAGCATGTGCGCAGAGAGTTCACACTCGTGTTTTTGAATGGCGTTAAAGCCGACACCTTGGACGAACGAGATCGCAGCACCCAAGCCGACCACTTCGGCAACAGGCTGCGTGCCCCCCTCGAATTTTGCTGGGAGCGGCGCGTAAGTTGTTTTTTCTCGCGTGACCTCTTCGATCATGTGCCCCCCAAATATGAATGGCGGCAGGCGCTCCAGTAATTCCTTTCTGCCATAGAGCACACCAACGCCAGTGGGCCCATAGAGTTTGTGGCCTGAAAAGACCAAAAAGTCGCAACTGAGTTTCTGTACATCAATTGGCAGATGCGCAGCGCTCTGTGCAGCATCGATGAGAACGATTGCACCGATCTTATGCGCCGCCGCGATCATTTCCCTGACAGGATTGACCGTGCCGAGGACATTGGAGACATGAGTTATGCCAACAAATTTCGGCCGATATTTCGCAAGGGCTTTCTTGAATACACCGATATCAACGCGCCCGTCCGACGTAAGCGGAACGAAATCTACTTCCAAGCCTTTGCGCTCGGCAGCAGCCTGCCACGGGACGATCATGGCGTGATGTTCCATGTCTGTGAGCAAAATATGATCGCCGCGGTGTAGACTCGTTTCGACGTAGCCCGCAACAACCGCATTGATGCTAGCAGTCGCACCGGCAGTGAAAATGATTTCCTCGCGATGCGCCGCATGAATGAAATCCCGGACCTGATCGCGTACGTTCTCGTACGCTGCTGTTGCCGCTTCTGCGAGCGTGTAGACACCGCGATGCACCGGCGCATTCTTCGAGCGGTAAAATTTGTCCATCGCCCTCAGCACGATCTCAGGCTTTTGCGTCGTGGCGGCGTTGTCGAAATACACGAGCGATTTAGCCCCGCCACGGCGGGGCAAGCTACGCACGCGCGTTTTTAAGATCGGAAATTGATTGCGGATTGAGTTCATCATATGTTTGCAAGTGCGACTCGGATCTCTGCCGCTTCCTTGGGTGGGAATTCATCGACAAAAGATCCGAGGAACCCCCTAACGATGATGCGTTTCGCCTCTTCTCTCGGAAGGCCGCGTGTCGCGAGATAGAAGAGTTCTTCCTCGCCAACTTTCCCCACCGTCGCACCATGCCCCGCCTTCACTTCGTTTTCCAAGACCTCGAGCCGCGGGATGGCATGAGCGCGGGCGGTCGGTGAGAGCAGAATAGCGTGTTCGTTGAGGTCCGCATCGGCGTTCTTTGCGCCTTTCTGTATGACAACGCGCCCTTCGTAGTTGGCGGTTGCGGTGCCGTCCAAGACACCTTTGACGAGCGTGCGGGAGAACGTGTTGCGGGCGATGTGGACCACCTCGGTTTCCACATGCAGGCTGTGTTGCTTCCCAAAAAAGATACAGAGCACTTTTACCGAGGAGTCCGGTTTGTCCAAAACGACGCGTGCCGAAAGCTTCCGGTCACTTTCACCGAACCACACTATGGGAATGATCTTCATCTCCCCCTCTTTCACGTGCACAGTAACTTGTTCCATGGAGGTGCTTCATCCGAGAGACCCCGCCATCTCCATGCTGATGAGACGATTCAATTCAACAGCGTATTCGAGCGGAAGTGTCTTTATGATCGGCTCCATGAATCCCTGCACGACGAGATTGATCGCCTCCTCTTCGGTCAATCCGCGACTCATGAGATAGAACACTTGGCTCTCGGAGATCCGACCGACCTTCGCCTCGTGGCCAAGCGTGACGTCTTCTTCGTCGACCTTGATGTAGGGAATGGTATTCGAGACAGAAATGTTATCGGGCATCAGCGCATCGCATTGCACATGCGAGACAGAACCCTTCGCGCCCTTGATGATCTTCAAGAGACCACGATAGGTCGAGATGCCGCCCCCGAAGCTGATGCTCTTCGATATGACAGTCGAGGACGTATTCGGGGCAAGATGCATGATCTTGGCTCCTGTGTCTTTGTGCTGGCCGGGGCCCGCAACCGCGATGTTGAGGTGCTCCGCTCGCGCGCCGCGACCTTTCAGGATCGAACACGGATAGAGCATGGTCGTCTTGCTACCCAGAGAGCCGCCGACCCACTCTTGAATGCCGTCCTCCTCGACGATCGCGCGTTTGGTATTGAGATTGTAGACATCCTTGCTCCAGTTTTGGATGGTCGTGTAGCGGCTCCGAGCACCCTTTTTGACGAAGATCTCAACGACCGCCGCATGGAGCGAGGAGGTGCCATAGATCGGCGCGGTGCACCCTTCGATGTACTGCACCGATGCTCCCTCATCGACGATGATGAGTGTGTGCTCGAATTGGCCCGACGCGCGCGCGTTCATGCGGAAATAGGTCTGGAGCGGCATGTCGATATGCACGCCCTTGGGCACATACAAGAAGGTCCCGCCCGACCACACGGCGCCGTGGAGTGCCGCGAGCTTGTGCTCCTTGGTCTTGATACAGTCGGTCATGAAATATTTTCTAACCAATTCTGGATACTTTTGAACCGCCGTATCGGTGTCGCAGAAGATAACGCCTTTATCTTCCCACTTCGGACGCAATTTTTGATAGAAGCCTTCGGATTCGTACTGTCCGATAACGCCCGCGAGGAATGCGCGCTCGGCCTGCGGTATGCCGATCTTTTCGAATGTGTTCTTGATGTCAGCGGGCACCTCCTCCCAATTTTTGTATCTACCCTCTTCGGTCCTCTGGTAGTAGGTAATCTCGTCGAAATGGAGTCCGCTCAAGTCCGGCCCCCACGTAGGAACGGGCAGACGCATGAATTCCTCGTATGCGTTCAAACGCAATTCACGCATCCACTGCGGTTCATTCTTGATCGCCGAAATTTCCTCGACGATCTCTCGCGAGATCCCCCGCTTTGCCTGATGCACGAAGCGCTCCGGCAGTGCAGCATTTCCTGCATTTTTTCCGTGTTCTCGAGCCAGTGTTGTTGTGTGTTTGCTCATAAAGAAATGGTTACTCGTTAATGTATGCGGCGTAGCCGTTCTTTTCGATGTCTTTTGCAAGTGCACTCGTCCCGGATTTGACGATCTTTCCCTTGTGCATGATGTGCACGCGATCCGCCTCAAGCCATCGCAAAATACGATTGTAGTGCGTGATGATCACAAGGCTCACTCCCCGCTTCCGCAGTTTCGATATTTGTTTGGCGACGAGTTTCAAGGCATCGATATCGAGTCCCGAGTCGATCTCATCGATGACGATGCACTTCGCGGGCAAGAGGGAGAGCTGCAATATCTCCATTTTCTTTTTTTCTCCACCGGAGAAACCTTCGTTGAGCGAACGGGAGAGGAATTCATCCGGCGTGTGCAGGGCTTTTGCAGTATCCTTGATCTCTTGCCTGAAGTGCGCCATCTTGAAATTTTTCGGTTGAGGGAATTTCCGCGCAGCGATCGTAAGGAGGTTCGTCACCGAAACGCCAGGAATGGCCTGCGGATGCTGGAGCGCGAGCAAGACTCCCGCGCGCGCGATCTCGTCGGTTTTCATCTTCGACAACATGTGCTTCCCGAACTTGATGGAACCGCGTTCTACGCGGCACGCCGGATGTGCGAGAAGTGTATTGCCGAGCGTTGATTTGCCCGAGCCGTTGGGCCCCATCAAGACGCACGTCTGCCCTTTTCGCACTGTGAGATCGATACCATTCAAGATAGGCTTGTTCTCAAGCTGCACGTGGAGGTTTTTGATAGTGAGTGTTGACATACAAATTGAAGCCCCTGGGGAGCGAAGATATAGTGCGTATGCACAGCAGCCCCGCTACCCGCGATGAGTAGAGAGGAGAAGGAGGAATTGCGAAGTGAATTTCGAGAGGTTCATAAATTTACTGTACCAGACATCTCCTACGATTACAAGCCCCATTTAGCGGGCGGGATTCAAGAGAATGGAATCTGTAATGCGTTTCAGCCAGAGAATACCCGCGACGAAAGAGGCATAGGACAGAAGCTCAAGAAGCGTCGGGGTGCTCGTGTAGCCGAAGAGCGTTCGCAAGAAACTGCCAACAGTACTGTGATGGTCAAGTATGTGCGAGATGTTGAATACGGGATCGAAGGCAAAGATCGGAAGCGCGCCGAGCTCTTGAAATTCGTGCACGCCGTGCGCGACGAGACCGGCCGCAAACATGATCAAAAAGATGCTGGTCACATTAAAGACCACCGAGAGATCCGCCTTGAGAGCGAACCGGAAAAGCGCGTATCCGATGAGCACCGCAACCGCAATACCCAAGAACGCGCCGACGAGCTGGCCCGACTGTCCGACGACAGCACTTGCCTTTAAGTAGAGAACGACTTCTGTTCCCTCTCTAAAGACTGATGTCGCGACCAGAATAAAAATTCCCAAGCCGTATCCTTTCGATGCGTGCTCTGCAACTCTCTCTTTGATTCTTTTTGCAACGTCCTTTTGCCTATGCACCCACATGATCATCCAGCTGATGAATCCTGCGGTTACGAACATCAGGATTCCCTCGAACAACATTTCGGCAGGGCCTTCAAAGCCAGAAAAAAAGAGTTCGAGGATGAGCGCGAGGAGCGCCGCGGCGAGGATGCCGATGCCGATGCCGCTCCAGACGTACTTCTTGAAAAATGTCTGGTCCGTCTTGGCAAGAAATGTCAAAACGATGCCCACAACCATCGCCGCTTCAAGCGCCTCACGTGAGGTGATCAGTAATGAGGGAAACATCGATAAAAGATAGCATGCAATATGCTGCGGGCAAGCTCATCTATTAGCAACTTGTTTGAATTCAAACAACTTGTATATATCTTGCAAGTTTATCTCCAATACTTGCAGGATTCCGAGGCGACAGTACTGTGCTCATAACGGATTGTGTATCCGTGGGAGTACCGCATCGCACAGAGCGAGCGGAGGTCAACAACCATCGGCAACATCTGTTGCCAAGCACCTTGAGAGGTCACATGAATATCCTAGGCTTGGGTTTTTCTACGTCGGAAATGTGGGGCAGACGTGCTCCGTAGAAAACATGCGATAATGGGCAGATGGTCACCACATCCAAGTCTCCGAAAGCGGTCGCGCTCGTCGCG
>MFKT01000019.1 GCA_001781125.1 Candidatus Kaiserbacteria bacterium RIFCSPHIGHO2_01_FULL_53_29 | reverse complement strand
CGGTGGCCCGGGAGGAGGGGCAAACGCTTCGACGACCGCGACACTCCTCTACATCCTCGGCAGCGATGGCGGAGTCGGCGGCGCAGGCACTACTGTTGTCGGCGGCAGGGGCGGCACTGCAACATCAACACTATTGATACGGACAGGGAGCGGCGGCGCCGGTGGCGCAGCCACCTCGGGTACCGGTGGCGCTGGAGGCAACGCGAGTACAACATTCTCAATAATCGCGGGCGGTGGCGGTGTGGGTGGAGACGCGACTAGCGGTAAAGGAGGAGCAGGTGGCAGCGCTCTTGGAACAATTTCTCTCACCGGTGGCGCAGGAGGCGCAGGCGGTTCGTGCACCACGGGAGGCGGCGTGTGTGGTACCGGTGACGACGGAGGCATCGGCGGCGCCGGCTCAGGTCTCACCCTCTCCGGTGGCGCAGGCGGCGCGGGAGGTAATACAGCTTCTACGGGCACAGGCCTCGGCGGCGCCGGTGGCGCAGCTGCAGCAGTATCTCTACTCGGAGGAACGGGCGGCGCGGGAGGCACTACCGCGGGCCCCGGCGTCGGCGGCGCAGGTGGTAGTGGCGCTACCACGACCATAAGCGCCGGAGGTGGCGGCGCCGGTGGTGCCAACAGCAGCTCTGGCGCTGGAGGCGCAGGAGGCATCGGCTCCGGCCTCACTCTGACTGCCGGCGCGGGAGGAATTGGTGGTGATAGTAGCTCGGGTCCCGGCGGCGCAGGTGGCGCAGCCAATACGGTCACTTTGACCGGCGGCACCGGCGGCACCGGCGGCGCGTGTACGACGACTTGCGGCACAGGCGATTTTGGCGGTGCTGGAGGCGCGGGTTCGGCAGTGACCATAAGCGGCGGCGCAGGCGGCGCAGGTGGAAATACCCTTGCTGACGACGGTGGCGCAGGAGGCGCAGCCAATACGGTCTCTCTCACGGGTGGTGCAGGCGGCGCAGGCGGTTCGTGTACCGGTGCCGGTTGTAGCACAGCCGACGACGGCGGCGCAGGCGGCGCTGGCTCGGGACTCACCTTGACAGGCGGAGCAGGAGGCGCGGGAGGCACTACCGCGGGCCCCGGCGTCGGCGGCGCAGGTGGTAGTGGCGCTACCACGACCATAAGCGCCGGAGGTGGCGGCGCCGGTGGTGCCAACAGCAGCTCTGGCGCTGGAGGCGCAGGAGGCATCGGCTCCGGTCTCACCCTGACTGCCGGCGCGGGAGGAGTTGGTGGCAATAGCGCGTCAGGGATCGCCGGCGCAGGAGGCGCAGCGAACACGGTTACTATCACGGGCGGCGCGGGAGGCGCAGGCGGAGCATGCACGACGACTTGCAGCACAGGCGACACCGGCGGCGCTGGCGGCGCTGGCTCGGGATTTTCCGTAACCACCGGCAACGGCGGTGCTGGCGGGACAACTAATGCAGGCACTGCTGCCAGCGGCGCGGGTGGCGCGGCAGGAGCTATCTCAATGACAGCGGGCACCGGAGGTGCAGGCGGCGCAGGCGGCACTACGGGTGATCCTGCCGCAGGCGCCGCAGGTGGCGCTATTACGCTCACTGCTGGCGCTGGTGGCGCGGGCGGTGCGGGAGGCTCGAGCGGAAATGATGCAGGCGCTGCAGGCGCTGCCGCAGGAAACATTTCAATAATCGGTGCAGTCGGCGGCACGGGAGGCGCCGGCGGCGCGACCAATAGCAACGGCGGAGCCGGGGGTGCCGGTACAGTAGTGACAATTACCGGCGGCACCGGCGGCACTGCCGGGTTTGGAATAGGCTCCGGCACCGGTGGCACCGGTGGCGCAGGCGGTTCGCTCTACCTCGTCGGCGGCACTGGCGGCACCGGCACGACGACCGGTGCGACCGGCAACGTGCTCCTCGGCATCAACAGCAGCGGCACTGCCATCGGCAACGTCGGCATCGCAACGTCGACGACCTTCTGGGCACTCACCGTCGCATCTTCAAGCGGACCCCAGTTGGCACTCGTAGACGGTACGAGCTCAAGCTTTGCGTGGACCATGCGCTCCATCGGCAACTCTTTCTATATCGCGACCTCCACGCCGACCGCGACATCTTCCGTCGCTGCATTGAGGATAGATCCGAACGGCATCATTACCGCGCAATGCTTCACCAATGACGGAAGCACGTGTATCCAGGCGGGTGCGGTGACTAATTCTGGCACCGCCGGCCAAATCCCCTTCTACGAATCCACCGGCACCACGCTCACCGCCACCTCGACCCTCTTCATCTCCACCGCCTCGAATGTCGGCATCGGCTCCACGACGCCTTGGGGAATTCTTTCGGTCGCCGCATCTGCCGGGAGCGCGAATCCTTTCCTTGCGATCGGCACTTCAGCAGGAACCACAGGTAGTACCGGAGGCACTTCCGGTGGCCCGGGAGGAGGGGCAAACGCTTCGACGACCGCGACACTCCTCTACATCCTCGGCAGCGATGGCGGAGTCGGCGGCGCAGGCACTACTGTCGTCGGAGGAGTAGGAGGAGGCGCAACGTCTACCATTACCGTACAGACTGGGAGTGGCGGAACAGGCGGAGCAGCCACCTCTGGCACAGGAGGCAGGGGCGGCGGAGCGACAACCACGATTTCTTTCATAGCGGGGAATGGGGGCGTGGGTGGTGCCGCGACGACAGGTACCGGTGGCGCTGGAGGCAGCGCAAGCACAACATTCTCAATAATCGCGGGCGGTGGCGGTGTGGGTGGAGACGCGACTAGCGGTAAAGGAGGAGCAGGTGGTAGCGCTCTTGGAACAATTTCTCTCTCCGGTGGCGTAGGCGGCGCAGGCGGTTCGTGTACCGGCACATGCAGCACAAACGACAACGGCGGCATTGGCGGCGCAGGTTCCAGCCTCACACTGACCGGTGGCGCGGGAGGAGCGGGTGGTAGCACAAACGGTTCAGGCAACATCGGCGGCGCGGGAGGCGCAGCCGCAGGCGTATCGATACTCGGCGGCACCGGCGGCGTGGGGGGTGCCAACTCAGGTTCTGGTACAGGCGGCGCAGGCGGTAATGGCGCTACCACGACGATAAGCGCGGGAGGTGGCGGCGCTGGTGGTGCCAACAGCAGCTCTGGCGCTGGAGGCGCAGGAGGCATCGGCTCCGGTCTCACCCTGACTGCCGGCGCGGGAGGAATTGGTGGTGACAGTGGCTCGGGTGCTGGCGGCGCAGGCGGCGCAGCCAATACGGTCACTCTTACCGCCGGCGCAGGCGGCGCAGGCGGTTCGTGTACGACGACTTGCAGCACCGGCGATACCGGCGGCGCAGGAGGCGCAGGCTCGGGACTCACCTTGACAGGCGGAGCAGGAGGCGCGGGCGGTACAACCAACGCAGGCAGTGCTGTCGGAGGCGCAGGAGGCGCAGCTTCGGCCGTTGCCCTCACGGGCGGCGCAGGAGGCGCAGGAGGCTCGACAGGCAGCGGCACAGGCGGCACAGGCGGCGTAGGCTCCGGCCTCACACTGACCGGCGGCGCAGGAGGTGTCGGCGGCGCAGCCGCGACCGGCCCCGGCGGCGCAGGTGGCGCAGCAAGCGCGGTCACTATCACGGGCGGCGCGGGAGGCGCAGGCGGTGCATGCACGACGACTTGCAGCACCGGCGATACCGGCGGCGCTGGCGGCGCTGGCTCGGGATTTTCCGTAACCACTGGCAATGGCGGCGCAGGCGGGACGACTGTTGGCACCGCCATAAGCGGTGTAGGCGGCGCGGCAGGAGCTATCTCAATGACAGCGGGCACCGGAGGTGCAGGCGGCGCAGGCGGCACTACGGGTGATCCTGCCGCAGGCGCCGCAGGTGGCGCTATTACGCTCACTGCTGGCGCTGGTGGCGCGGGCGGTGCGGGAGGCTCGAGCGGAAATGATGCAGGCGCTGCAGGCGCTGCCGCAGGAAACATTTCAATAATCGGTGCAGTCGGCGGCACGGGAGGCGCCGGCGGCGCGACCAATAGCAACGGCGGAGCCGGGGGTGCCGGTACAGTAGTGACAATTACCGGCGGCACCGGCGGCACTGCCGGGTTTGGAATAGGCAGCGGTGCAGGTGGCGCAGGTGGCGCAGGCGGGTCGCTCTACCTCGTCGGCGGCACTGGCGGCACCGGCACGACGACCGGTGCGACCGGCAACGTGTTACTTGCGATCAACTCGAGCGGCGCTCCGCTCGGCAATGTCGGCATCGGCACCACGACGCCGTGGGCCAAGCTTTCCGTTGCAGCCTTCTCGAGTAACACCGCGCCACTTTTTTCCATCTCGACGTCGACCGCAACCGCGACTTCAACCGCATTTTTCATCGATAGTAACGGCAGCGTCGGCATCGGCACCTCCTCCCCCTGGAGGACCTTGTCGGTGACCGGAACGGTGGCAGTGAGCGGCCTCTCCGCAGTCGTCGGCACCGACGACTCCGTCTGTATCGATTCGGGAGGAGAGCTCACCACCCAGGCAGGGGATAGTTGCGCAGCCTCCTCCGCGAGGTACAAGCACGACATCGAGAGTCTCACGGGAGGACTCGACCTCGTGCGCACGCTGCGCCCTGTTTCCTTCCTCTACAACGACGACCCAAGCGAACGCGAGTACTGGGGCTTCGTCGCTGAAGAAGCGGCCTCGACGAGCCCCACGCTCGCGTATTTCAACGACGACGGAAGCGTGCAGACTATCAACAACACCGCTATTCTCTCTCTCCTCACCAAGGGGGTACAAGAACTTGCTACGCGGTTCGACGTGTTGACGGCATCCACATCGGCGTCTGCGAATGAGAGCTTCGTCGATTCGTTCTTCTCCAACATCTTCGCGCGGTTGACGGAGTGGTTCGCGAATGCTTTGAACGGGATAGGAGAAGTCTTCGCGAGAGTATTCAACGCGAGCGAAAAGATATGCGTGGATGGGGAATGTCTGAATGCGGACGACATTCGCGCCCTTAAATCACTAGCATCTGTTGGGACAGCCGCTTCTGCCACGACCTCAAGCACCGGTGTTCCTGTCGTAGAAATCCAGGGAAACAATCCCGCCACTATCTCTGTCGGCGATCCATACAACGACCTCGGCGCGCTCATCACCGGGCCCACTCCGGCCGACACGAATCTTGGTCTCCACTACTTTGTAGACGGCAAGAGAGTGAGTGTGATCATGATAGACACGGCAACACCAAGCACGCATACAATAGACTACGTCGCCACCAACGATGCAGGCATCGCTACCTCCACGCGCACGATCATCGTTCAGGCGGCAGATTCGGGAGGAGACACCTCCCAAGGAGGAGTCGCCTCCGACAATACGGCTACAACGACTTCCGGCGGTTCGACTGCTTCGACTACGCTCACCACAGGAAGTTCGCCACAAGTGGATCCAACGGGTTCTTCCGGAGGTGATTCCTTACCAAACGAGGAAGGTGTCTCCTCGGGTTCCGATTCGGACCCCGGCCAAGGTCAGACTTTTGCGGATCCTCCAACTTTACCGCAACCAAGCGCGCCCGCCGGAGACAGTACCGACGCGAGTCCAACGAGTAACGATCCGGCAGATGTCGCCCCGTCTGATCACGGGAACCCGCCCGAGCCTTCACCGGAGTCAACACCTCCTCCAGAGCCTACTCCCGCGCCGGAACCCGCACCCGAAGCGGAACCATCCCCCGCACCCCCTCCTCCGCCAGAGGCTTCCCCCTCCGCCGAAGGCTCCGGCGGGACGCAGACGGACGGGCAAGGCGAGCCAACTCCTACACCAGAGCCTACTCCCGCACCTGAACCAGCGCCTGTACAAGAAACAACCAGCGCTGAAACTCCGAGTACGGATGAGTAAGGTATACTTCTGCAGAAGATGAGATACATCGGTAACACCTCAAAGGTCGAACTTTGAGAGAATTGGCGGCGTGATTAACAGATCTAGCCGCCTTTTGCATATGGTCAAAGCCGTCATGAAAGCGGGGTATCGTCTGGTGCCCGCCGTGCCCTACGTCCTCTTGGACGACGCGACCCGGTGGAGAAAGCAGGCAGAAGCCCTCGGTCTTTCGAAGGGCGCACGAGCCCGTCTCGAATGGTTCATCTGGCACAAGGGTCATGCACAGAGCGCCTCTCTGACCACGCGGCACTTCGGGATCAGCCGCAAGACCTTCTGGAAGTGGGACACACGGTTCGACCGGACAAACCTGCGAACACTTGAAGAAAAGAGCCGCGCACCGCAGCGTGTTCGGCACAAAGAGATCACAATCGAAGAAGAAGGACGCATCATCAAACTCCGCACCGCGCATATCCGTTGGGGCAAGATGAAGCTGGCCGTTGTGTACAAGACAACATACGGCACCCCGATCTCCTCATGGAAAGTGCAGTACACGATCAAAAAACACGGCCTGTACTTCCACCCCAAGAAGAACGCACAAACACAGGCCAAGAGGAAGCGCTCGAAGGAAAAGAAACGTATCACCGGGTTGTCCCGCAAACCCTTCCCGGGGTTCCTCGTCGCGCTCGACACGATCGTTCTGTGGATCGACGGAACCAAGCGGTACATCTTCACCGCGATCGACACAGCCTCGAAGATTGCCTTTGCACGGATGTATACCACCAAGAGCTCCAAGAATGCTTCGGATTTCCTGAATCGTTTTGTTTACCTGCTCGACTACGAGGTTTGGAACGCTGGGCATGACAACGGCTCGGAGTTCCACAAACACTTCCAGAAAGCGATTGAAGAACTCCAACTTGGTGACTGGTGGTCGCGACCGCATACGCCGAAGGACAATCCGTTCAATGAACGGTTCAACAGGACGCTCCAGGACGAATTCATCGCCCTCGGGCATCTCACGAACGACGTCGACCGCTTCAACCGCGAGGTCACCGAGTGGCTGATCGAGTATGCGTTCGTACGTCCGCACCAGACCCTTGGGTACCAGACGCCGTGGGAGTATTATTCCAAGGCTGCCAAACTGTTACCGATGTACTCATCTCGTACAACTTCTTTCATTGTACGAATGAGTAAGGTATACTTCTTTCAATTATGCATGTGCTGAAAAGACTCATGGCGGGAGGTGCGATAAGCGCGATAAGCATGGTGCCGCTTTTTTCGTACGCGCAGTCGGATGCGGCATCGTATCGCTACAACAGGATCACAACCGATTTCTCCATCAACGCCGACGGCTCGGTCGACGTCTCCGAACTTCTCACGATGTTTTACAACGGTGGCTTTCATGCGAGTTGGCGTTCCGTCCCGCACGCAAGCTCGACGCCGATCACCGATGTACGCGTTTTGGATGGCACGACGGGGCGGCCGTTCGCGTTTTCTCCTGAAAGGCTCGACGGCGCCGATTCGTCGGATTGGAACAAATACTCGGTATACGAAAAGGATGGATCGTCGAACATCGAGTGGTATTACAATACGAGCGACAGGGTGCACACATGGGTGTTGCACTACACGCTCCACAACGAGCTCACCATCACGAGCTCTGGCACGGGCACGTTCGAGCACACACTTGCTGACTACGGCGTTCCTGTTGATACCATTGAATCGACTGTTACGCTGCCAGGCGCGATCACAGAGCCGCAGGTGAATCTCGTCACATCCACCGGCCGCGACTTTTATATCGACCGACCGGACGAGCGGACGTATCGATTTCGCGTATCATCCATTGAATCCGGTGAGCAGGTGAGCATTCACGTGGGATGGCAGAAGGGGCTCGTGAACAAGGAAGCGACGTCTCTATATCAGAATCAGAAATATTGGCATTATATATTGGGCGCTGGACTCCTCGCAGTCCTCGCCACTCTTGCACTTCTCTTTTTGTACTGGAGAAGGAAGGAGGGGTAGTTATTCGGTAACTAGCTCAGGGCATCGAGGATCTGCATATCTTCCTGGCCCAGTTCAAAATCGAACACGTCGGCATTTTCTTTGATGCGGTCGGAGTTGCTCGATTTTGGAATGACTATCACGTCGTGTTCTACGCACCAGCGGATCATGATCTGCGCCGGAGATTTCTGATATTTTTCGGCGATCGATCGGATCGCAGGATCGCGTAAATGGCTTCCCCGGGTCAGCGGGCTGTATGCTTCAAGTGCGATCCCGTTCGCACGGCAGCATTTGAGGATCTCTTCCGCATAATCGAACGGACTGAATTTTATCTGATTCACGGCCGGCACGATGCGCGCATATTCAAGCAGCTTTTCTATGTCGCCGATTCCGTAGTTGGAGATGCCTATCGCACGCGCCAACTTGTCGTCATATATTTTCTCGAGAGAGAGCCACACCGATTTGGGCATCAAGGGAATCGGCCAGTGGACGAGATAGAGATCGACATACGCAAAGCCGAGGCGTTCAAGGCTTTTGTGGAATGCCTTTTCCGGATCAAAGAAATTTGTCGGCAGCAATTTTGTCGTGACGAAAATTTCCTCTCGCGCAATCCCGCTCTCGCCCGTATATTCTTGTATGGCTTTACCCACACTCGTTTCATTTCCGTAGAGTGTAGCCGTGTCGATATGTCGATAACCGGCTTCAAGTGCCCATTTTACTGCTTGCTCCGTCTCTTCTCCCTCGGACATTTGCCACGCACCCAATCCGAGTATCGGCATCTCGACACCGTTATTCAAACGGACCGTTTTGTTCGCTGGTGTCTGCATCATGGATCCGCATTATATCCTGCACTGAATGCCTGATAATATAGCCGCATACGGATACTTCGCGTTTCATGTACCGCGCTGTGGTGCGCAAAGGTCTCATTGCGCACTTCGGCGCCGAAGGGCCGTAATATTGCCCAAGACGCAAATCCCACCCATGCAGAATCCTCACCGTCTCTTACCGGTTTTTCGCCATGCCGCTTTTTGAGCGATTTAGGCTACTTTCGCTATTCGACTGCGAGAACACGATGGCTTATTAACCATCGAGCATAATTATACATCCCTCAAGAACACCACCATTTCATTGACAATTCACAGGCATGCCCTATACTCCAGGGTACAAATGGCCATCTAGGCCCCCGAGGGACCCCGCTGCAAGGCGGGGTTTCGATTTTATATTCGGGGGAAGAATTGCTGCACGAGACGTATTATCTCCTTGAATTGCCCCTGTGGAAGCTTGTGCATGTACCTCTGGAGGCGCTTGCTACTGATGAGGCGCAGTTGAGAAAGAATCACCGCGGAATTCGCATCGCCGACGGTGATCGGAACATAGAAGCGATTTCTCTTGTCGGAGCGCGTGAGAGGTAATGCCCAAAGTACGTCTCGATTGAATTTTCTTATAATCAGTATTGGTCGCTCGAAAAGTTCGTTCGTGCCGTCCTGCTCAAATCCGATATTGACGCCGAGTGAGCACCACCAAATCTCGCGCTCGTGAAAAAGCATCTCTCTTTCACTCGCGTGTAGTTTCTTCTTTTGTTCGTTCCATCGGTCAAAACCCTTGGGTTGCATTCACAGTATTGTATCAAAGGATTTTGTCTAATTTCTATGTGCCCGATGCTATTCAATTTTGGATTTTCGCCGCAAAAAGTGACGAACCCATTTTTAATGGGTTTCTCGTGCAAGAATTGCTATACTTATACGTCATAATATGTACATGAGATATATCTACGGCTTTTTGTGTGCGCTCGTTTTTTTAACACCAGGCGCTGCTTCAGCAGCGACGATTTTTGAGGTCACGGGCTGGATCCCGTATTGGCGCTCTGCGACCGGTACCGCGGATGTCATGCCCAATCTAAGCAAGCTTACAGAAGTGAATCCATTCATCTACACACTCAAATCCGATGGCACGTTCCTCGACAACGGTTCGATGGATCAGGAGCCGTGGATCTCGTTCATCGCGGCGGCGAAGGCGCAGAAGGTGCGGGTCATCCCGACCATCATGACCAGCAATTCGCAATTACTTCACGATATTTTGAGCAATACGAAGAAGCGCATCGCGCTCGAAGATCGCATCACCGCACTGGTGAAACAAAATAATTTCGACGGCATCGATATAGATTTTGAGGGCAAGAGGGCTGCGGACAAGGATTATTTCTCAACCTTCCTTAAGGGTCTCTATCAGCGGATGGGAAAAAAGTGGGTCATGTGTACGATCGAATCGCGCACGCCGCTTGCGGATCGTTACTACGGTACCGACATTCCTGCTGACGCCTCCATCTTTGCCAACGATCTCAAGGAAATCAATAAGTATTGCGACAGAGTACGGATCATGGCGTACGATCAGCAAGATGTTGATCAGGCGCTCGCCAGGCAGGCTGCTTCGTCGTCGCAGCTGTATGGGCCCGTGGGAGATCCCGCTTGGGTTGAGAAAGTTGTGAACCTGATGTCGAAAGATATCAAAAAAAGTAAGATCTTGATCGGGATCCCGACATATGGGTACGAGTACAGTGTAACCGCGTACGCCAACAACGAGTACGTCTACGATATTCTCTGGACATTCAATCCGGGCTACGCCTCCTCGACCGCGAGCCAATACGGCATTGTGCCGCAGCGGGCTCCGTGGGGAGAAATGGCGTTTACCTATCTGCCATCCCAATATAGCGCGACCACCTCACCCGTTTCCGGAAGTTTTATCCATGCCCTCGCGACGGTTGCAGTCGCCTCGACCTTCGCCACCACCAACAACTCGCATACGGATTTTCGCTATATCGTCTGGCCTGATGCACAGGCAATTGCGGACAAGATAGCGCTTGCCAAGCGTCTCGGCGTGCGTGGCGTTGCTATTTTCAAGTTTGACGGCGGAGAAGACCCGAATATGTGGAATGTCCTCAACGGAGTGAAAAAATGAGTTGCATACTTTTAAAATAGTGTACAATGGTCAGCATTATGCCCGAGAGCCAGCCGACAGCATCCACTCAAAGTGCTTTATATATTCCCGCGGCGATCGTTATTGCGGGTGCCATTATCGGCGGCGGAATATTTTTTGGTCTCTCGGGAAAAAGCGCTGATGCACCCTTGGGTGACGGGGCGCCAAATGTCGCGGTCAATATCAAGGATGTGAAGACCGACGGCGAGCCCTACGTCGGGAAGTCGAATGCACCCCTCACGATGGCGTATTGGTCTGATTATCAGTGTCCGTTCTGCAAACAATTCGAGACAACCGTATTACCGACGCTCATGGAAAAATATGTGAATACAGGAAAGCTCAAAATCGTCTTCAAGGACTACGCGTTCCTCGGGCCTGATTCGACGACCGCTGCGCTCTATAAGCATGCGGTCTGGGAACTCTACCCCGACAAATTCTTCGAGTGGAATGAGACTATGTATAGTGCGCAAGACGAGGAACACGGCGGCTTTGGCGATGAAGCCAGCGTCGTCAAACTCAGCGGTACGATTTCAGGCATTGATGCGAACAAGTTGAAGGCACAGGTTGCGATGAAAAAGGAGGTGTACCAGAAGGCGATCGATGCCAGCCAGCAGGAAGGCGCAAAGTTTGGGATCGGAGGTACTCCCGGATTCATTATTGGCACACAATCGATCGATGGCGCGCAGGCACTCTCGAGTTTTACGACAGCGATCGACTCACAGCTAAAGTAAGACTCCGGCAGTTTCAAAGTTGACAAGATGCCATAAAAAGGGCATATTTGAGCCATCTGCCTTCGGGCATTTTTAATTTTTCCTATGGAGATAAGAAATATAGCAATAATAGCCCATGTGGATCACGGAAAGACGACACTGACCGATGCGCTTTTGCGGCAGACGGGCGTTGCCGAAGAGGGTGTCTCGATGGATAGCAACGCGCTCGAGCGCGAACGCGGCATCACCATCTACTCCAAGAATGCTTCTATTCCGTACAAAGGCACGAAGATAAATATCGTCGACACGCCGGGACACGCGGATTTCGGCAGCGAGGTCGAGCGCGTTTTGCGTAGCATCGATTCGGTATTACTTGTCGTCGATGCGCAGGAGGGCCCCATGCCGCAGACACGTTTCGTTTTGAAGAAATCCCTCGAGCTCGGCATCAAGCCGATCGTCGTCATCAACAAGATAGATAAGCCTGCGGCTGACCCAAAACGCAGCGAAGAACAAGTTCTGGAACTTTTTCTCGAACTCGGGGCAAGCGACGAGCAGGCGAATTTTCCAATTGTGTATTCGATCGGTCGGCAGGGAATTGCCAAACTAAAATTAACCGACGAATCTAAGGATCTCGTGCCGCTTTTGGAAACGATACTGCAGCATGTCCCTGCGGCATCGAGTCCTGATGCTGTACAGAGGCCTGCGCAAGCGCAGCCTTTCAACCTCGGTTACGATAATTTCCTTGGCCGTTTAGCCGTTGTTCGCTTGTATGGTGGGATCTTGAAAACCGGCGCCGCGGTATTTGTGAAAAAGATCGGCGGTGAGACGCACACGGGAAAAATAACGAAGATGTTTACGTTCCGCGGATTGCAAAAAGTAGAGACCGCTGAAGTTGCGGCGGGCGACATCGCCATGATCGCGGGAATTCCCGACATTTTCATCGGCGAGACGATCACCACCGACGAAAGCGTAGAGCCGCTGCCAGCGATTGACGTCGACCCGCCGACCATCACACTGAATTTCCTCGTCAACAATTCACCCTTTGCCGGACGCGAAGGAAAATTTGTCACTTCGCGTCAGATTCGTGAGCGTCTTGAACGTGAACTCGAGGTCAACGTCGGCCTGCGGGTGGAATTCGACAAAAGCGACATCTTCCACGTCTCGGGTCGAGGTGAATTGCATATCGCGATCCTGCTCGAGAACATGCGCCGCGAGGGATACGAGATGCAAGTCTCCCAACCGCAAGTCATTTTCCATGAAGAGGGTGGACAAAAGCTCGAGCCTTTTGAAGAGGTCATCGTAGACACGCCGCAGCAATATCAAGGCGCTATCATCGAGCGTTTAGGCACGCGTAAATTTGTGATGTCCGCCGTAGGCGGATCCGCCTCCGGCGGAAAAGATTATCACGGCAATCACGTACGCATGATATTTGAAGGCCCGACACGAGGGCTTCTTGGCTATCGCAGCCAATTCGTCCTCGATACCAAGGGCGAGGGGATCCTTTCTTCGCGGGTGGTCGGCTTTAAGCCACAGGTGGGGGAGATCCGCCGCCGCAATGTCGGCTCAATGATCTCGATGGCGAGCGGAAAGGCACTCGGTTTCTCGCTATGGAATCTGCAGGAACGCGGGATACTCTACATCGGCCCCGCAGTGGAAGTATACGAAGGCATGGTTATCGGCAACACTTCCAAAGGCGAGGAGATGATGGTCAATCCCACCAAGGGCAAACAGCTCACCAACATGCGCTCGCGCGGTGCCGACGAGGCGATCAATCTCGTCCCTCCCTTTGAGTTGACGATCGAGCGTGGACTTGAAGTGATGGCGGAAGATGAATATCTTGAAATAACGCCCACGAGCGTACGTCTGCGCAAACAGCAGCTTACGGAAATTGATCGCTCTCGCGTGAAGCGGCAATAATTTGTTAGAATACAGGAATGACCAAGCGCCCGATGCCAGAAAATGAAGAGGGCTTCAAGAAAATACTCACGCCGGAAGAATATGCGGTGTTGCGCGAGGGGGGGACCGAGGCGCCATTCTCGGGTGGGTATGTGCATGAGAAAGCCGACGGCACGTATGAATGTAAGGCATGCGGCAATCCGCTCTTTAGTTCGGACGCCAAATTCGATTCGGGCACGGGCTGGCCATCTTTCGACACCGCTCTCCCAGGAGCGGTCGAGTATCATAAGGAATCGTCACGTGGCATGCCTGCCCTTCGTAGCCTTGGCGAAGGAGGGGAGCGAGTAGAGATCACTTGCGCTCGCTGCGGTTCGCATTTGGGGCACGTCTTCGACGATGGCCCGACCAAAACTGGAAAGAGGTTTTGTATCAACTCCGTGTGTCTAGACTTGGAACAAAAATAATCAATTCCGCCTGCCCCGTAGCCAACGCGCCTGCCCGCCGAAGCCTCGGCGTAGGCGGGAAGCGTTGTGGTACTGGGGTTTGCCTGGACTTAGAACAGAGGTAGAATTAACCTCGACGCTTTGGTCGGGGTCCCGACTGTAACGTCGGGAAATAATGTATGCCCGGCAGGACAATTTCGAATTACCTTGCATGAATATTCATCAGCGTATGGCAAGAAAAATCGTTTCAGAAATTTTACAAAACATTCGCCGTTTGGTCTGCGGCAGGAATTATTCGAAATTGTACTAGCCGGGTATGGCGCACGAAGGAGGAAGTAGCGGGTGGGCATGGGTCATCGGGATCGTCATCCTTGTACTATTCTCGTACTTCGTTGTGAAAGCCATTCCAGAGGATGTGCCTCAGACCCCTGCCACGACGCAGGTCATACAGGGCGACAAAATGGCGCAGGCGGATCCGATGATGGTAGGCACATGGAGGAGCAACGAGGACGCAAAATTCACCCGTGAGTTCAGAGCCGATGGTACGGTAGTGGATGCATATGAAGGCGACGCGTCAGCGAGTGCTTTGGGTACGTGGATAATCGTCGATCCCACAAAAGAGCCGCAGGATATGCTCGGCGTCCCTGCCGATTCGCTCATGGGTCTTACGGTCTTGAAGCTCACATTCTCCAACGGCGATATTATGTATTTTGGGGTCAACAGCCTGACCGAGACCTCGCTCGCATTGACCTACATCGGCCGTGGCAACACTTTGAATTTCACGAGAATGCAATAAACGACTATAATCGAAGTTGAGCATTACTAGCCCCTAGAACCTAATCTCTAGCACCTGACCCATTATGGACCTCACCAAAGTACCCAAGCAATTTTGCGAGAATATATCGGTGGCCTTTTCGCAGGAATTTTACGTGATGGCAATGCTCGCGGGCGAGAATGGTATCGCCTACGCGCTCTCTCCGCAGCATATGAAGCGACTCGCGCAGTACCTCGCGCACCAGATAGCGGATTACGAAAAGCAGTTCGGCGAGATCAAGGCCGAGTGGAAGCCGGGGATACAAAGCCCCATACAAACCAAGGATATTATGGGCGATAAGGGTCCGGCACTATAGGGGGTTGGCAAATCGGAGACCTATCTGGCATGATGGGGGCTATATGAGCAAATACATTGTCGGAGTAATAGTTGTTATCGTCGTCGCAGCGGCGGCGGTCTTTGTCTGGAAGACGCTTCCCGGTACGGCATCCCCATCCACGCCGACTCCGTCTTCGCCCACCGCAGTGGCCACAAGCACGTACGCCACTTCCACCTTCTCGGTCGTCTATCCGGCAGATTACACGGTTGATGACCAGTACACATATACACAGGTCAATCCGAAGAAACCGATCAGCGGCGTGAAGTTCACCATTCCTCTTACAATAGCGACCGGTACCGATCTCTCCAGCGACTCGTACGTCTCTGTAGAGTGGCTTCCGCGCGCAAAGAATTGCACGGGCGACATCTATCTGGCCGACAATGTGAAGCCGCAGACGCTGACCGAGGGTGGCGTCGAGTACTCGGTGGCAACCTCTTCAGGTGCCGGAGCGGGGAATCGCTACGAGGAACAAGTCTATGCGCTTGCCGGCTCCAGCCCGTGTACTGCACTGCGTTACTTCATCCACTACGCCGCTATTGAGAACTTTCCCGCCGGCGCCGTGCAAGAATTCGACCGCGCTGCCCTCATAAGTGATTTCGACAAGATCCGCCAGTCGCTCGTCTTGACGCGATAATATCCTTGGCTGCAAAAAAGAAATACAAGGTTCGCTCCAAAGTCGTCGCGTATCCCGGCATGGATTCGTGGTATTTCGCGTATGTCGATAAGAAGATGTCGGGGAGCTCAGGAAGAAATATGGGAAGAAGGCAGGCGGCTTTGGCTCTATCAAAGTGAAAGTGACTCTCGGCAAGAGTAGCTGGAAGACCTCGATTTTCCCCGACAAACACTCCGACACCTACCTCCTCCCGCTCAAATCCCAAGTCCGCCGCGCCGAAGGCATCGACGCCGGCGACGCTGTTACCTTCACCCTCGACATCCAGCTCTAACTCCCACATACATGGATACACGCGGGGCGGGTATACTTCCCCAATGCGGCGGATAGGAGATTTCATACTGCTGATTGTTTTTTTGGCAGGGCTTGGGTATGTCTGGCATTTTCATCAAAACAAAGTGCAAGCGGTCGTGGGGCAGCTGCAGACGAAATTCATACCATGTCGCTGGCCGGTAACATACTCGCTCGGTTCGATAGATAAACGATTCGGCATTTCGACGAGCACGCTCATTGCTGACCTTCAAGATGCGGAAGATATTTGGGAAATCTCATCGGGAAAAGAACTTTTTGAATACAAGGCGAGGGGCGGCTCGGTCGTCGTCAATCTCGTGTACGATCGTCGTCAGGCAGCGACGGACAAGCTTGCTGTCTCCGGTGCCGAGGTCGATAAGAACATGGCAGCATACGAATCACAAAAAGCACAATACAAATCTATGGCCGTGGTTATTGCATCAAAGCGCACACAGCTGCAGCAAAGTATTGCGAGCTACCAGAGCCATCAAGATTTATATAATGCGGAAGTTAGAAAATGGAATCGGCAGGGCGGTGCGCCGCCTGCCGAATATGCGCGGCTGCAGGAGGAAAAGGCGGCTCTTGGCGGAGAACTCAAAAGTGTCGAGGCGCAGCAGGTCGCTTTCAGTGCGGATGTCGATAGATTAAACGCGCTCGGCTCATCGCTCAATCAGCTCATAGAACAGTTGAATCTAAATGTGGACACATACAATGAAGTAGGTGCCTCGATCGGGGCATTTGAAGAGGGGGAATTCGTGAGCAGGGCCGGAGAGCAAAGAATAGATATCTGGGAATACTCCAGCCACAATGAGCTCGTGCGCCTTGCGGCGCACGAAATGGGGCACTCCCTCGGGCTCGAACACGTCCAAGATCAGGAGGCTATCATGTACAAGGTGAATCAAGGCAAAGATCTTGCAGTAACGGTAGACGACATACAAGAGCTCGATAGGGTCTGTGCGTCGGGCATCTTTTAGGTTCTCTTGCGCATGAACTACATACTCAAACGAAGCACGCGCGCTCGCACGATGCGGCTGATCGTGTATCCGGATTCAAGCGTTGTTGTAACGGCCCCGAGGTTTTTCGGGCTGCAGTCGATCGAGCGATTTGTGATGAAGCACTCTGAATGGGTGAATCGTAAGGTAGCTGAAACAAGTAAGCACAATGTGATACGCGTCGCGCGCAAGGATATTGCAATGTTGAAGGAGCGCTCGCTCGCATATGCTCGCGCGCGCTGTGCGAATTTTGCCGCCGCGTATGGTCTCAAGTTCCGCAAGATCTCAATTCGAGCGCAAAAATCGCGATGGGGAAGCTGCTCGCGCAGCGGCAACCTAAGCTTCAACTACAAAATTGCCGTCTTGCCGACGCACACTGCGGATTACATCATCGTCCACGAGCTCTGCCACTTGCGGGAGATGAACCATTCGAAAAAATTCTGGGATCTCGTCGCACAAGAAATTCCAAATCACCGGCAGATCCGAAAAGAGCTGCGCAATATCGCGATCGTCTACTACTGACCGCACCAATTAGAAAGTGAAATTCTTTGCCAGCGAGCCTACGAGCGGGAGCTCTTTTTCTTTGCCTTGAACGACATTCACGATACCGATGATGGCGAGAACGAGCGTCGCGAGATTAACGAGTTGCAAGACTTGCCAGAGCTGCCACATGTACATGCCGAGCACCCAGACGATAAGCTCGACGACGACGAGTACGAGTCCCTGCTTGATGTGGAATTTCACAAAGGGATTGTCTTTTGCCATGAGGAAGGGGATAATAATGAGAATGCCGAGGTACGCGAGTACACCCATAAGCGTGTTCTTGTGCGCACCGTGACCATGCGTGTTGCCAGATGGTTGATCCATAGTAAGTGTTTAGCCGATAAGTCCAATACAGTATAACGCCTCACGAGGAGTTCTTTCTGGAGCATGTGGATAGGGTAAACTTGCGGAATGGTATCGGAAAGGCGCCTCATTCTCTTCGCGTTCGCGCTCATCGGGGTCCAAGCCCTCGTACTCTATTCTTTTGGCCAGCCGACGATATGCACCTGCGGGTACGTGAAAGTGTGGGAAGGAGTTGTCTTAAGTAGCGGCAATTCACAACATCTCACGGATTGGTACACCTTTTCGCACATCATCCATGGCTTCCTTTTTTATCTCGGCCTTTGGTATTTCTTCCCGCGCATGCCGATATGGAGACGACTTCTTTTGGCGATGGGTATCGAGATCGCGTGGGAAATAGCAGAGAACACACCAATGGTCATCCAGCATTATCGCGAACAGGCGTTGGCACAAGGCTACATGGGAGACAGCATCATCAATTCGGTTTCTGATACCTTCGCGATGATATTCGGCTTTATATTGGCGCGGCACCTGCCTCTCTGGAGTATCATCACCATTGCTTTGGGCCTCGAACTATTCGTCGTTTACATGATCCGCGACAATCTCGTGCTCAATATCCTGAACCTTATCTATCAGTTTCCGCCGATAGCAGTGTGGCAGGCGGGTGGACCCCGTTAGATAACGCCTCGCCGGAGGCGCGGCTTCAGCCGCTTGAAGCGGCTTTTATCTAACGGGGTGGATAAGCCGCTTGCGAAGTGCAGGGAGAATGTACAATTGTGGTATGGCGAAAAATGCGAAAAAAGGTCACGGACGCAAAGGGGAAGTAAAGAAGCGCACGCAAGTTCTCTCCGGTCGCAACAAGCGCTGGACCAAAGTGGACAATAAAACGGGGCGCTTTATGGACCAGATGGCGAAGAAGGGCCGCGCTTTCAAGGGTGTGCGGATGAAGTAGGAGGTCAATTATCAAATTAATAATTTTTTTATGCATGCAAATCCAAGAAAAGTAGGTCTTGTTGGAGCAACGATGCTTGGTGGCGTCCATGTTCTTTGGACTATTCTCGTTGTCCTCGGATGGGCGCAGCCACTGGTGGAGTTTTCGATGTGGGCGCACATGGCACATACCGCGGTCATCATCGGACCTTTCGATGCTATAGCTGCAGTGACCGTTATCGTCGTCGCGGCATTCATAGGTTATTGTGTCGGCTATATTGCAGGAACGGTTTGGAATCGCGTCCACGGGTAGTCTCGACCGCTCGTCGGTCGGATCGTTGGTATCGGTGTCTCCTGAGCGCTATACTGAAAGCATGCTCAAGCCTCCATTCTTCGATCCCAACAAGACCTACGCGGAGAATTGGGAAAAGGGTCCGTTCAACGGATTTGCAGATGGTGTCGTCCTGCCGCTCGACAAGCCGCGGTTCGACTTTTTGGGAGAGAAGCTTTCATACCCGATAGGCATTCCCGCAGGCCCGCTTCTCAATGCGAAGTTTGTCAAGGCCGCACTCGACAAAGGTTTTAACGTGCCGATACAGAAGACCGTGCGCAGCCGCGTGCGCGAAAGCAACGAATGGCCCAACGTCTTGGGCGCCGACATCGAGGGCGACCTCACGCTCAAAAAAGCGGAGGTGCCTATCGTCGTGCGCAACGAGTACAAAGAACCGCTCTCGATAACAAATTCATTCGGCAATCCTTCCTATGATCCGGAAATTTGGCAGAAAGATTTACGCGAGTGTGTCGCGTACGCCAAGCTCGGACAACTCGTAATGTGTAGCTTTGAGGGCACGAAGTGGGAAGGATTTTCGCACGAGGATTACATCAACGACTGGGTGCAGGGCGCTAGAATGATAAAAGACACAGGGGTGAAAGTCGTCGAGACGAATTTCAGCTGTCCCAATGAGGGCGCCGCATCGCTCCTGTGTTTCGATGTGCCGAAGGTAAAGCTCATCACATCGGCGATCAAGAACAAAATCGGCGACACGAAGCTCATTATCAAGATTGCGTACTTTGGCGATGATGAGTTGCGCGAGCTGGTGAAAGAAACAGGAAACATCGTCGACGGCTTTGCCGCCATCAATACCATCCCCGCGCCGGTCGTCACCCCCGACGGCAAGCAGGCGCTTCCGGGCGCGCATCGTGTACGCAGCGGCATCTGCGGTCACGCGGTCAAGTGGGCGGGGCTTAGTATGACCCGACGGCTCGCAGCATTGCGCAAGGAATTGGGTATGAAATACGCCATCGTCGGAAGCGGCGGTGTCACCGTTCCCGCTGATTTTAAGGAATACCGCGACGCCGGCGCCGACCTCGTCATGACCGCAACTGGCGCCATGTGGAATCCGTATCTTGCCAAAGAAATTAAGGAGGCGTACCCGGATGCTTAAAGAAATTGCACTTCGAGTGGGGAGGGCGCTTGATGACAAAGTGTTTCCGGGATGTGTAATAGGTATTGTGACAAAAGACGGGGATCGTATGGTGCTGCCTTTTGGAAGTTTTACGTACGCACCAGATGCTGGGGAGGTAGGCGAAGACACCATCTACGATCTCGCCTCCGTAACCAAGTCGATCCCGGTGGCATCCCTGGTACTCACCTTTATTGATGAGGCGAAACTTTCTCCGACCGATGTGATAACTAAATACATCCCCGAGTTGCAGAACGATCAGGGAGCGACGATAGGGGACCTTTTACTCTACCGGGTTACGGGTCCGCAGCTCTCGAAGCTGCCACACAAGACATTTGAGGAGATACGCACGCACATCTTTGAACGTGGATTCAACGCACCACCAGGAGAAAAAAAATATACGAATGTTCCGGCATTCCTGCTCGGCATCGCTCTTGAGCGCGTCGGGGGCTCTTCACTGGGCGCTCTCGCGCATCAGTATTTTTTTGAACCGCTCGGAATGAGGGATACAAGTTTTTTCTTCACAGATATTTCGCGGATTCCACCGACGGAGATCGTCAATGGTGAGGAAATTCGCGGGCTAGTCCACGACGAAAGCGCGCGCGTCTTCGCGCGCGCGCGAAGGGCAACTGGTCACGCCGGACTTTTCTCAAGCGCTCCCGATATGCTCAATTTTCTCGAGTCTCTATTGATACGGGATTATCCGTTCATAACGGAAGGCGCGCAAAAGGGGTGGGGATGGCAAAGCCACGAACCTTGGTTTATGGGCTCGCATGTGAGCCGGAGCGCTTTTGGCAAAACCGGTTTTACCGGCACTTCGGTCGTGGTTGATCCTTTCAGAGGTATTGCGTTTGTTATTCTTTCCAACCGCACGTATCCGAAGCGCCCGCTTGATGCATCGTCAGTCACCTCAGCGATAAATGTTTTTCGTAGAGATGTAGCAGATATTCTGCTTTCAGCCCAAGGCTGATTGACCTTGGGTCGACGTTAAGGAATTGAGAAACAAATATGGTAGAGTGCCCCAATGTGCGGTATTTTCGCGTACACGGGTAAGGTGGGGAAAGAGGCCGGCGGCGTCCTTTTGGATGGGCTTTTGTCGCTTGAATACCGTGGGTACGATTCAGCCGGAATATTTCTACCAGAGGCGGGAAGTGTACGGACACCCGGCGCGGTGGCCGAATTGCGCAAAAAGATACCGAAGGATTTCAAAGGTAAAAGCGGCATCGCGCATTTGCGCTGGGCGACACATGGTGAGCCCACCGAGAAAAATGCTCATCCGCATGCGGATTGCGAAGGAGAAGTGTGGGTCGTGCACAACGGCATTATCGAGAATTTTAAGGAACTGAAAGAAAAACTTCTCGCAGAAGGCCACATGTTCAAGTCGGATTCTGATACGGAAGTATTGGCTCATCTTGTTGAAGAGCATTTAAAACATGAGAAAAGTTTTGAGAAAGCCGCGCTTGCGGCACTCAACGAGGTTCGGGGCACGTATGGCATTGCGTTGCAGTACAAAAAAGAACCCGACCGCATCATCGCCGCGCGCATGGGTTCTCCCATCGTGCTTGGCCTCGGCGATGGAGAGCATTTCATCGCTTCCGACCCGTCGCCCATCCTGCCGCACACAAAGAAAGTCGTCTTCCTTGAAGACGGAGAAGTTGCCGTGATTACGCCCGACGGGCACAAGATATTCAAACTCGACTCGACAAACGTAAAGCGCGAAGCGACGCACATCGATTGGAGCGTCGAGGAGTCACAAAAAGGAGGCTACGAGCATTTTATGCTCAAAGAAATCATGGAAGGTCCGCAAGTGATCGAAGATACGTTGCGCGGTCGCCTCATAGCAGACGAAGGCATGGCAAAGCTTGGCGGATTGGAAAGTGTCGCGAATGAACTTAAAAATATCGAGCGTATCATCATTGTGGCACAGGGGACGGCCTATATCGCAGGGCTTGTCGGCGAGTACATGCTCGAAGAGTACGCAGGTGTACCGGTGGAGGTAGAGTACGCAAGTGAATTCCGATACCGCTCGCCAGTATTGAATCAAAAGACGGCACTCATCGCGATCTCACAATCCGGAGAGACGCTCGACACGCTGGAGGCAGTGCGGGAGGGAAAGCGGAAAGGTGCGCTCACACTCGGAATAGTCAATGCCGTCGGCTCCACTATCGCTCGAGAGACTGATGCGGGAGTCTACAATCACGCAGGACCAGAGATAAGTGTGGCCTCGACCAAAGCGCTCATTTCACAGCTCGCGGCACTCGTGCTTTTCACACTCTTTTTTGGCCGCCAACGCTCCATGGGCGTGAAAACAGCGAAAGAAATTATTGCCGAGCTTAAAACATTGCCCAAGAAAATAGAGACGATCCTAAAGAGTGAAGAAACAATTGCGGCACTTGCAAAAAAATATGCGAACAATCGTGACTTTCTCTTTATCGGACGCAAAAGCAATTACCCGATCGCCCTCGAAGGAGCATTGAAATTGAAAGAAATTTCATATATGCATGCTGAGGGCTATAGCGCGGGAGAGATGAAGCACGGGCCTATCGCGATGATCGATGAGCACTTCCCGACTCTCGCGATTGCAACTGTAGGAAGCGTCTACGAAAAAATGGTGTCGAATATCCACGAGATCAAGGCGCGAAAGGGGCCGGTTATCGCACTTGCGACAGAGGGGGACAAGGAAATAGGGAAGCTTGCCGACGACGTCATCTACGTCCCTGAAACGATCGAAATGTTAAGTCCAATTCTCAACGTCGTCCCCTTACAGCTGTTTGCGTATTATTTCGCCAAAGAAAAAGGTCTCAACGTCGACCGTCCGCGCAATTTGGCGAAGTCAGTGACAGTGGAGTAATCCATTTTGGTTCTGCATGCTCAAAGAATTTCAAGAAATACTTCTGGGCCTGAAGCGGGTCGCCTCACTTCTCGCAAAAGAAGAGAAGCGCGCGCTCTTTTTCGCAACTCTGATCATGGTCGGGACGGGATTCCTTGCGAACCTCCCAGCCGTGATACTCGGGCAGTTCGTAGATAAGATCATCGATCTGGAAAACCCCACATTTACTGTTGCCGTTCCCTTCCTGATCCTCATCGTTATCGTTATTTTTGTTCGGGAGTCCCTCACAGTCGTCAGAAAATATCTCGTTGAAAATGTCGCAACACAAACAGAAAAGAAGCAAACCGTTGGCACCATAGATCACTTGCTCAAAACTGATATTGATTTCGTTACCAAGAGCCGTATCGGGGCTTTGCACGGAAGAATATTCCGCTCCATTCAGGGTTTGGTGCGCCTCCTCAAGCTCGGATTTCTTGACTTCTTTCCCGCATTCTTTGCAGCGCTTACCGCACTTGCTATTGCGTTCTACCAGAAACCTTCTCTGGCGTCTTTCATGATCCTTGTTATTCCCGCCGGACTTTTTATTGTCATCAAACAAATCGCTTCACAGAAAGGCATACGGGTAGCCTTACTTCGGGGAAAAGAAGACGTCGATGGAAAAGTAGTCGAAATGATGGGCGGATTGGAAACAATCCGCGTTTTAAACACATCTGCTGTTGAGGTTCGCGGTATTGAGCAGATTGCCGAAAGGCTTCGGAGGATCGAAATAAAACACCATATCTCAATGGCGCTCTACGATGCGACGAAGTATCTCAATGAGGCATTCTTCTATGTGCTTGTAGTCTCAACAGCAGTCTACTTTGCCGTTAATGGAATAATCACCAAGGGTGATATTTTGATGTATTCGATCCTCTTTATGAGTGTCATTAGTCCATTGCGGGAAATCCACAGAATTTTGGACGAGGCGCACGAGAGTTCTATCCGAGTACAGGATCTCTACGAGCTACAGCACGAACCCCTCGATGTATCATTTGAAGCGAGCAATCAAATCAAGAAAAATAGCACTGATACTGTTGAGATTCGTGATCTTTCGTTCAGCTACAAAGACAGTGAGAAAAATGTCTTGAGCAAGCTAAATGTAACGATCAGGAAAGGCGAGAAAGTGGGACTTGTCGGCGCCTCCGGTCACGGAAAGACGACACTCGTAAAAATCCTCCTCCGGCTGGTCCATAACTACAAGGGAGGTGTGTTCCTTTTCGGAAAGAACTTGAAAGATGTAACACGGGAGGAAGTCGCCGGTAAGGTTGCCTATATACCCCAGAAAAGCTATGTGTTTAGGGGGACGATCCGGGAAAATATTACGTACGGATGCAAACGTGATGTGAGTACCAATGAAATCACAGTTGCCGCACAAAAAGCAAATATCCTTGAAGAAATTGAAACAACCCTCGGAGGGTTCGAGGGGTTAGTTGCGGAGAGCGGAAACAACCTAAGTGGCGGACAAAAACAACGTTTGGCCCTTGCGCGTCTCATGCTGGCATCGCCCGACCTGTTGATACTCGATGAAGCAACCTCGGCGCTCGATAACACAAATGAAGCCGTTGTTCAGAGCAATATCGAGCAAACATTCTCGGACGCTACGATTATCACGATAGCTCACAGGCTCACAACGTTGCGTAATGTCGACCGCATACTTGTTTTCCGCGAAGGTTGTATTGTTCAAGAGGGAACTTACCAAGAGCTCTCGCAAAAGGAAGGCGCCTTCAAGGAGTTTTTGAAGCAACAACCGTCGGAGCAAAGAGAAAACTGATCTTCTCGTTAGATCTTCACGATCTTCTCCCACGAGCGGCCGGCGACGCCGAAGTGGCCGTAGGTGGCGGTCTCGCGGAAGATGGGGCGACGAAGGTTGAGACGTTCGATGATGGCTTGTGGACGGAAGTCGAAGTTTTTTGTTACGATTTTTGTGAGGTTTTTGCCCTTGTCGTCGAATGCTTCTATCATCACCGGCTCCGCGCGTCCGATGGCGTAGGCGACCGATACGAGCGCTTTCTTCGCGTAGCCATTTGCGACCAAGTTCTTGGCGACAAAGCGGCACATGTACGCCGCCGAGCGATCGACTTTCATCGGCTCCTTGCCGGAAAAGCATCCACCGCCATGCGGCATGAGACCTCCATAGGTGTCGACTTGTATCTTACGTCCGGTGAGCCCCGCGTCTGCCTCGAAGCCGCCCTGTACGAATCGCCCTGTCGGATTGACGAGTATCTCGATATTTTTTACAGACCCAAGTATTGGTGTGAAAAGATGTTTGATAAGCTGTTTGCGGATCTCCTCCTGGGAAACTTTCTTTTCGTGCTGTGTAGAGCACAGTGCCGTGATCACTTTGCCCTTTGAGATCGTTACCTGCGTCTTACCGTCGGGCTTGAGCCACTTTAGCGTTCCGTCGCGGCGTAATTTCTCCAAGCGACGCGCAAGCGCGTGCGCCAAGACCACCCCGAGCGGAAGCATTTCCTTGGTTTCGTCGGTCGCGTATCCGTACATAATGCCCTGATCGCCGGCCCCGCCCGTATCTACTCCCATCGCGATGTCGGGCGATTGCTGCGCAACGCGGACGATTACTTCAAGCTTATTCGTGTAGCCGATCTCTTTGTAAACTTTCCGCGCGATCTTTTCGAAATCGACTTTTGCTTTTGTGCGCACCTCACCACCTATCATAAGCGTGCCATGGCTGCCGAAGGTCTCGACACCCGCGCGGCTAAAGGGATCTTGCTCGAGCATCGCGTCGAGAATAGCGTCCGATATCTGGTCGCACACTTTGTCAGGATGTCCGCAGGTAACGCTTTCTACTGTGTATCTTTCGAGTAAGTGGAACATAATTATGTATATAAACGATTAATCTCCCTTGTAGGGGAGATATTCGCGAGAAGTATCGTCCCTTTCGGGTCTGAGGGCACCTTACTCTTCGAGCAGGTTGCCGGCGGGTCGTAAGGTCAGTTCCTTCGCCGCACTCTTGATACATATGGGGGGTGTGTATGCATACTAGCAGCATCATTTCGAACATGCAATACTTCTTATGCCGCAGCGGCTCAGTGTCGATTTGAGACCCAGTCGGCAAATCGACCGAAAATGAAAAAGACAAAGCTGATTCTTGCCTCTGCTTCGCCATGGCGCAAAAAGATTCTGACAGACGCGGGCATACCGTTTACCACAGAAGAAAGTGGGTACGGGGAGAATATGGATCTCAAACTCCCGCCGCGCGTACTCGCGCGGTATCTCGCGCTGGGCAAAGCACAAGCAGTGGCAACGCGTCACAAGGACGCCGTCATCATCGGCGCAGATACATTTGCGGTATTTCAAGGCAAGCTCTTGGGTAAGCCGCAGAGCGCTGCGCGTGCCCGTGCGATGCTCGCCATGTTGAGCGGGGAAACACACACGCTTCTCACGGGATTTTCCATCGTGGATTCAAAAACGGGCCGACATGTTTCGAAAACAGTCGCGACCCGCGTGACGATGCGGAAATTGTCTAGCGCCGAGATCGCCTCCTATGTAAAAACTGGCGAACCGCTCAAAACAGCGGGAGCCTACGCCATTCAGGGCCGGGGCGTATACTTGATCAGGAAAATAGTCGGCGATACCAACAACATCGCTGGTCTGCCGCTCGCGGCTGTCCTTAGAGAGCTAGCAAAATTTGGCGTAGAGGTATAAAGTTGCCCAATTATGACTCACGGCATGAAAAAGGTCGTTAGGATCGGCGGTGGCAGCGGTGGCTATACATTACTCCGCGGCCTCAAAGAATTCCCCCTCGATATCACTGCCGTTTTCACCTCATTTGATTCCGGTGGCTCCACGGGGGTTTTGCGCGATGAGTTCGGCATTTTGCCACCCGGGGATGTTCGTCGCGGACTTTTGGCGCTCGCCGACGAAGGTCAGGCAGAAATTCTGCGGGAACTTTTTAACTACCGCTTTAATAATGGCAATAGCTCTCTGCATGGGCACAGTTTTGGCAACCTCTTTCTTGCCGCACTCTCTTCGATCTATGGTGGTGAAATAGAGGGGATCCGTAAGGCGTCCGAGCTCCTCAACATCAAAGGCAAAGTCCTGCCCGTTTCTCTGGATCACTCGCATGTACACGCAATCCTCGAAGATGGCACAGAGATCATCGGTGAGACAAATATCGATATTCCAAAACACGACGGTAACTTGAAGATCAAAAAAGTATTTCTCGATCCGCCTGCGCGCATCTGTACCGAAACAGATAAAGCGATACGCGAAGCCGACACGATCGTGATAGGGCCGGGCGACTTGTATTCCTCGCTTGTCCCCACGCTCTGCGTCGTGGGTATGCAGGAAAGTCTGCGCGAGAGTAAAGCGAAAAAAATCGCCGTTTGTAATTTGATGACGAAATGGGGGGAGACGCAGGACTTTGTCGCGTCCGATATGGTCAAAGAGCTTTTGCACTACAGTGGCTTGAAAAAATTCGATTATGTTATTTGCAATACCCAAGAAATGGACCACGGACTCGCTACAGCCTATGAGGCCGAAAAGAAATATCCGATGAAATGCGACGCGGATCTCGCGCAATGCGCGGGGAAGGTAATTACGGGCGACCTCATATCCCTCGCCGACATCGCGCGCCATGATTCGCAGAAAATTGCCAAGATCATCTCTGAGCTGTAGTCTGTACCTATTATGAGTACACGTGCGTGGTGGAGCATCATAATCCTACTTCTCATAATCATCGTCGTTTTGTCGTGGTTTCTTTTTACCACGCCCGCCTATGCGCCGACTTATACGGCGACATCAACTTCCCAAATACCGACCACAATCACTCCACAGCCGGCCACAGCGAAAGTGGTCGTAGATACGCCGAAGGCGGATCAATCGGTACCGAGAACATTTACGGTGACGGGGCGTGCGATCGGGCAATGGTTTTTCGAAGCGTCGTTCCCGATCCAGGTGCGCGACAAAGACAATAGTAAGGTGGGGCAGGCTATTGCGCAGGCGCAGGGGGATTGGATGACGACCGAGCTTGTGCCCTTTACCGCAACCATCACCGTCAGCGGATATTCCGGTCCCGCAACGCTCGTGCTTCTCAAAGATAATCCGTCGGGTATGCCTGAAAATGACGACGCGGTCGAGATCCCGATCATCGTTCAATGACCATGAACTCAAAGAAGGGGGACGAGCGACGTAGTCGCGCTCGCAGGCTTGTTGTGTATCTAAAGAAAACGTATCCGAAGCCTAAGAGCGAGTTGAAGTATATAACACCGTTTCAATTCCTCGTTGCGGTTGTCATGTCGGCGCAGTGCACCGACAAAGTGGTGAATCGTGTAACCGAGCCGCTTTTCAAGAAATACAAGACACCTCGTGATTTTCTATGCCTAAATTCTCAAGAACTTGAGAATAGAATTTCTTCGGTCACTTTTTTCCGCAACAAGGCCAAGCACATTATCGCCGCGGCGAAAAAGGTCGAGAATGACTTTGGCGGCCGCTTCCCGCGTACCGCCGAAGAATTGCAAAAGTTGCCCGGGGTCGGGTACAAGACGGCACACGTCATTCTCGGCGAGCTCCACGATATCTGGGAGGGGATCCCGACCGACACGCATGTGAAGCGATTTGCGCGCCGGTTCGATCTTACTAACAACACCGACCTTACGAAAATTTCTAAAGACTTGGAAGCACTGATTCCCAAAAAAGATTGGAAGTACGTCAACAACGGCCTCGTCCTCCACGGCCGCTACGTTTGCTCCGCGCGCCCACACGATTGCCTCACACACCCCCTTACCAAGCTCTGGCCCAAAGCCGCAAAGCGCTGGCCGAAAACTAAATAAAACGAAATCTCGGCGTGAAGTTGCCGGGATGTTTCGGACGAATGAACAAGAGATTCGGTTCAGGATTTTGTAACGCGTATTGAACCGAAAACTGGCCGCGGTGCCTTTCGACACAAGTGTGGAGGTTCATGGTCTGACGTGCGACTCCTCCAAGTCCCGGGAAGTTTACTTAGGAGGCACTTCCAGCCTCGTAGTCCTTACTTGGATTGACGCTTCCGGACGTTCCTGCGCCAGGAAATGTGCTGGACGATACGTTTTCCAGCCCAAACCACGGCGTAGTTCACCATGACAGCCCAGGTTGCTCCCAGACCGGCATAGAACCCGTACTCAATCAAGCTGGTATGGTCCATTTTGACCTCCGAGTAGTCACAACAACAGCGATCCTCGCTGCGGGGTTCAGGAGAGGAATCTCAAGGACACTACATTATATCACGGCACGTCGTCATGTCAAGAAAATCCGGTAATCTCCACATACATATGGCGGTTTGCCTAAACTAGGGTAATGACCGTCACCATGGCTAA
>MFKT01000018.1:2974-28898 GCA_001781125.1 Candidatus Kaiserbacteria bacterium RIFCSPHIGHO2_01_FULL_53_29 | reverse complement strand
CTACTGGTCGCAGATGCGCGAGATCATGCTCCGACTATTTACCTTCAATGTGCTCATTCTGAGATACTGATATGTTTTCTACGGAGCAGGGCAGACGCGTTTGCCCCAATTGTCAAAAGCCGCTTGAACAGCTCCCACTGCTGCCAACGGAAAAAGTGCGGGCGCGGTTCGTGTGTCGCACATGTCCGCGGCTTATCCAGACGCCGCATCCGCGGGAATACGAACCAGCACATGCATAGCTGAACGCGATACATCTTCTTGCGTTTGGCCCCGTCTGCCTCCCGGGTATCGGAGGCTTTCTTTTTTAAATCAAGAAGCTAAAGATCGGACTGTCTTTTTCGAGAAGCTCATACGACATTCCGAGGTCGTCCATACGTTTCAGGAGCGGCTGGAGATCTTCTTTCTTTGCAAGTTCAACGCCGATGAGCGCGGGGCCATTCTCGCGATTATTCTTCTTGGTGTACTCGAAGAGCGTGATGTCGTCGCTCGGTCCAAGCGCTTCATTGAGATAGCGCTTCAAGGCCCCCGGCCGTTGCGAGAAGTTGACCATGAAGTAGTGCTTGAGGCCCTGATAGACCAAGCTGCGCTCGATAACTTCCGGATAGCGGCTGATGTCGTTGTTGCCGCCGGAGAGAATACAGACCACCGTTTTTCCCTTAAGTTCTGCGCCAAGCTGGTCGAGCGCCGCGATGGAAAGCGCGCCCGCAGGCTCTGCGACAATACCGTCACGCTGATAGAGCGATATCATCTCTGCGCAGACTTTTCCTTCGGGTACCAAGAGCAACTTCTCAAGAATATTCTTGCAGATAGAAAACGTGAGATCACCGACCGTTTTGACGGCGGCGCCGTCCACGAACGTATCTATTTTTTCGAGTGTCACCACCTTCCCTGCTTTCAGCGCAGCATCCATGGCCGCAGCCCCCACAGGTTCAACGCCAATGACCTTCGTTTGAGGACTTTTGGACCTGACATACGAACCCGTGCCAGCAACAAGCCCACCGCCGCCGATAGGAACCACCAGATAATCAATGGGCTCTTTAATCTGCTCAAGAATTTCCGCGCCTACCGTGCCCTGCCCCGCAATGACTTGCGGGTCGTTAAAGGGATGAATGAACGCCATTCCCTTTGCGTCGGAGAGTGTGCGGGCAGTCGTATAGGCCTCGTCATAGGCATCACCCGAAAGTTCAATCGTGACCCACTCGCCACCGAGAGCGCGCACGCGATCGATCTTCTGCCGCGGCGTATTTTTGGGCATGAAGATCGTGCCTTTTACTTTGAGTTCGGCGCAGCTGAAGGCAACGCCCTGCGCATGGTTGCCTGCCGAAGCACACACGATGCCCCGCTCTTTTTCGGCAGGCGTGAGAAGTCGCATGCGATTGTAGGCGCCGCGCAGTTTGTAGGAGCGCACGACCTGCAAGTCCTCGCGCTTGAGATACACCTTGGCGCCGAATTTCTCGGAGAGTCCGCGATTAAATTGGAGTGGAGTTTCTTTCACCACATCGCGCAGAGCCTCGCGCGCTTCGTCCACCATTTCCACTGAAAATGTTTTTGGCATAGGCTACTTAGAAAGAGAAGCGACGCACGAGATCTCAACGAGAGCGCCTTTCGGTAATTCCGACACGCCAACAGTGGCACGCGCGGGTTTGTGCTCGCCGAATTGTGCTGCGTAGATCTCGTTCATATCTTTAAAATCATTCATGGATTTCAAATAGACATTGACGCTCACGACATCGGAAAGACTGACCCCCGCAGCCCCAAGAACCTCGGCGAGATTTTTGAGTACACGGACAGTCTGCTCTTTCACGCCACCGGCGACCATTTCCCCGCTTGCAGGCTCAAGCCCGATCTGCCCCGAACAAAAGACGAGATCGCCCACGACGACCGCCTGCGAATACGGCCCTATTGCCTGTGGAGCCTTGTCTGTATGTACTGGTTTCATAATTGCTAATACTACATTATTTATCACGTTTGACACCTTAAGCGCCATCGTTTACAGTAAAGACAGTAAAAGCCTTAGATTCGGTTCCCGGCACTGGCCGGGGTTCGGGCCGAATTGTCCGCGTCTGACGCGGCAGGTAAGGTACTGCGCAAGTGGTATCTCGGGGTTCTCCCGTAATAGAGGTAACTCCGACGTATAGTCGGAGTAAGAAGAAAAAAGGTGGCACCGCGGAAGAAATCCGCCCTTACTACACGAAGTGTATTCGTGTTGTAAGGGCGGATTTTTGTATTTGCGTACTAAACTCGCAAACCGCAGGAGGAGTCGCTTCGCTCTTTCTGTTCTCTTCATCTCACATCGTCAACGCTCAGGAGAAGGCCATGAAAAGCGACGACTTCGAAGTTCGGGTATGCGGAATAACGCCCGATCATCAAGGACCTCTTCGTGATTCGCTTAAGAACGTCTTCGCGGACGCGAAGATCGGCATGCCGTTGGTCCGCTACGTCAACAACGGGCCTGAAACACGCCTTGGTCTCGCCAATGGCGTGTGCGCATGGCTCATGGAAGTTCCGGAAGGAACGACCGCGACGCAAGCCGAGCAACTGATTAATGCCGCATTCGCTAGCGCGGCACAACCTCGTCCCAACATCTACATCGGGGGTCTTTAGCGCAGGGGAGCGCAAAAAGGCGGCGAAGCGGCGGCAGTCAACGACTGCCGCCCTTTCATTTGCCATAATGGCTTGACAAAAACGCCGAAAGTCCTATTATCAATAACGTATGCAGACTATTTCCTCACGCTTCTTTGGCTTCTTTTATGGACTCTCCTTCGAGAGTTCGTCTGCGCTATTGTAAACAACTTACGATACCGGAAACGAGCTCTCGAAAGGGAGCTCGTTTGCTTTTAACAGGGTACAATAGTACGAATTACGCCTTATGGCCACGATACTACTTATCCACGGACCCAACCTGAACCGCCTCGGCAAACGCGATGCGGCGCAGTACGGCACGAAGACGCTTGCCGATATTGAGGCGCTCGTTGCGGCCGAAGCGCAAAGAATAGGCCACACGGTCAAAGCATTTCAATCGAATCACGAGGGCGCGCTCATCGACTTCTTGCAGGCCGAGGCGACAGACGCTGCCGGCATCATTGCGAACCTTGGCGCATTCACGCACTACAGCTACGCGCTCCACGATGCGCTCGTCGATACCGATCTGCCCTGCGTCGAGGTGCATCTCTCCGACATCAATTCACGCGAAGACTGGAGAAAGATCTCGGTGACCGCACCGGCGTGTATCGCAATGATCGCAGGGAAAAAGGAAGCAGGCTACGTCGAAGCGGTTGCGACACTGCAGGCGCATCTGACGAAATAGATATGCCCGGCAGGACAATTTCGAATTACCTTGTATGAATATCCATCAGCGTATGACAAGAAGCATTGACCAGGGCGTATTGAAAACGTTCGTGGTTACAACTGCGGTGGTAATTATTCGAAATTGTACTAGCCGGGTATGACCATCTCTCCCGCAACAAAACTGACGGCTATTATGGGCAATCCTGTCACGCACAGCCTGAGTCCTCTGCTACACAATGCCATCTACCAAAAAGAAGGCGTCGATGCGGTCATGCTCGCTTTTGGTAATCCTGATATCTCTGTATTGGTCGCCGCGGTACGCGCACTGCCGATCCATCTTGCGGCAGTGACGATGCCTCACAAACAAACGATCATGCCGCTCCTTGACGAGATCGACGCAACCGCGCGCGATATCGGCGCAGTCAACACGGTAGTGAACCGGGACGGTAAGCTCACCGGATTCAATACAGACGTGAAAGGCATCGCGGCTGCACTTTCTGGAGTTGACCTCTCCGCCGGAGGCGGATCCTCCTCTGGAGGAAAAGGCGCAAACGTGCTTCTCGTGGGTGCCGGAGGCGCCGCACTGACGGTTGCATACCATCTGCATCGCGAGGGCGCGCATATCTTCTGCCACAATCGCGATCGGGCACAAGCAGAGGTTCTCTGCAAAGCATTCGACGGCACGTTCATCGAAACGGAGGACTTCGCGAAGCAACCCTTCGATGTCATCGTGAACGCAACCCCCATCGGTATGTCGCCAAATGTTGACGCGATGCCGGTACCGGAGGAGATCATCCAAAAAGAGACGGCGGTCTTCGATCTTGTCTACAGCCCGCTTGAGACCAAGCTCCTGCGCACCGCCGATGCACGCGGCGCGCGCGCCATCTCCGGCCTCGTCATGTTCCTCGCACAAGGCCTCGAGCAGGAACGCCTGTGGCTTGGGAGAGATATCGCCGGAGACTATACAGAGCTCCTCGAGAACAAGTTACGAGGGCTGTAATCTACGAACATCTATGAGCTACAAAATCATACAAAAAATGCCGACTGTCGAGAGAATAATCGCGCGTCATCCCCTCTCCCAAAAAGGCGAGGCGCAAGTACTTCAGGACCGCAAAGAAGTCGGAGCAATTCTTTCCGGCGAGGACAAGCGTCTTCTCTTTATCGCCGGTCCCTGTTCCGCATGGCCGTCCGAGGCAGTCCTTACCTTTGCGGAGCGTCTCAAAAAGCTCTCTGACGAGGTCAAAGATTCGATCAAAATTGTCATGCGGGTCTATATCCAAAAGCCCCGCACCATCCGCGGCTGGCTCGGGCCGGTGAATCAACCCGATCCGTTCGAGTCGCCCGATATCGCAAAAGGGGCCGAATACTGCCGCGACATGATGGTGAAGATCATTGAGATGGGGCTCCCCATCGCCGATGAAGCGCTCTTCACACACAACGCGAAAGGATTCGCCGAGCTTCTCTCGTGGATGGCCATCGGCGCGCGCAGTGTGGAGGATCAGGAACACCGCATCTTCGCCTCCGCAGCTGACTGCCCTGTCGGTATGAAAAATGCAACGAGCGGCTCCATCGAGATCGCGGTCAACGGCATCGTCGCCGCGCAGCATCCGCATCACACAACTTTCGATGGCAACCAGATCGAGACTACTGGCAACCCGTTTGCACACCTCGTGCTGCGCGGCGGCTTCCGCGGCTCCAATTACGATCCCGCACACGTGCACAAGGCCGGAGCGCTTTTCGAAAAACACAAAGTGAAAAATCCTGCCATTATCATTGATGCGAGCCACGACAACTGCAAGGTCGACGGCGTGAAGGTCTCCGGGCGGCAGAGCGAGGTCGTAAGGGAATCGCTTGCGTTCATGCAGGCCGACGCGGAATACCGCCGCCTCGTCAAAGGATTCATGATAGAAAGCTTCCTCAAGGAAGGTAGTCAGAAGCTCGAATCAACAACACCGGAAACGATTGATCGCGGCGGGCTTTCCATCACGGACCCCTGTCTCGGCTGGGAATCAACAGAAAACATTATAAGAGAAGTTGCTGCTGCACGAGGCCTATGACACCGCGAACAATAGTCCTGAAGACACAGGGCGCGGAATGTCCCATAACGGTTGGGCTAAGTCTCGAGAGCGAAGTGCTCGCCGCGATCAAGAGCGCCGCTCCGGAAACAGTAGTCATCATTGCGGATTCCACGACCGCACAGCTCTGGGGCGACAAGGTCCTTTCGCTCATACAGAAATTAGGCATACCCGCCGAGATATTTTCTTTTGCCGAGGGCGAGGGCAATAAGCACCAAGAAACGGTGACAAGTCTGCAGCATTCGCTCCTCGAAAAACGCTACGGGCGTAACAGCCTCATCATCGCCCTTGGTGGCGGGGTGGTGGGAGATGTCGCCGGATACGTTGCGGCCACTTATCTGCGCGGTGTGCCGTACATTCAAATGCCGACCACACTCCTCGCCATGGTTGATAGCTCCGTTGGAGGCAAAGTGGGCATCGACACGCCCTTCGGGAAAAATACCGTCGGTGCATTTTATCTGCCGCACGCCGTCATTTCCGACCTGCAATTCCTCTCGAAACTTCCGCGCGAACATGTGGTGAACGGTCTTATTGAGGCAATTAAGGAATTCCTCACTTCCGATGCTGTGGGACTTGAAGTGGTAAAAAAAATAAACCTCGACGATCCGCTTTCGACAAAAGAAGCCCTTATGAACGTCGTGTGCCGCTCCATCGAGATAAAAGTCGGCGTCGCGATGCGTGACGAGCGCGAGCAGAACGAGCGCCGAATACTGAATTTCGGCCATACCATCGGACACGCGATAGAACTGCTCTCGGGCTACACAATACGGCACGGGTACGCAGTCGCGTACGGAATACTCGTCGAGTCGAAAATATCCGAGCTGCTCGGGATTCTTTCTCCGGAAGATAAGACGTTCGTCGCAGAATACCTTTCACATTTCGACATCACTGCAGAACCGATTAAGAAATTCCAAGTTTCCGACATAATCGCGGCGACAAAAGGCGACAAAAAAGTCCGCGGCGGTCTTGTGCAGTACGTGCTCCTGGAAAAAATCGGCTCCGTCTACCAAAAAGACGGTCAGTTTGCGCACCCCGTAGAAGATACGGTCGTCGAAAAAACCCTTGAGTCGCTTCGATAATTTATGTTTCGCTCTTTTGAGCTCATCAGTACCGATACACATCGGTAAACATACGGTTTCGAGGATTACCGCCAACCCCGCCAAGACCCACTACTGAAGCGGATCTCACGTTTTCGATGCCGAGGCGCATCATTTTTTGATCTGCTTCACCTCCCAAAGTTGGATCGCGCGCCGATCGGTCGCCAAACGGTAGTGCTTTCCACCGATCGTGCAGTTACGGAATACTCCGTTGACGACGCCTCGGAAATGTCCAAGATGATCATTAGCGTTCCCGAACTCGTTGATGTTCGTAGGATTGTTGCGCTTTTCAACCAGCAATTCCTGCATGAATTCGCGGGAGCTGAGTGTCAATTTACTCAACAACCGCTGAACCTGGTCGGAGGTCATTCGGGCAGGGCGTACGAACTCGACGCCCCGATCCTTCCGGCCTTTGATCGAGAATTCCTCGGTCGCCATCGGTCTCTCGGCTGGCCGGACAACCGAGATCTTCTCGACTCGGGCATCGTAGACGATGACCTCGCCCGCATTGAGAATGTCGTTGTGAATTGCCCAGCCGTTCAAATTTTGGGCAATTTCGGTAGCCTCCGCCTGCAGGCGGGCATCTCTGTCTTTGCGTGCCATGGCTTTCACCCTCGCTGTTAACGGGAAATTTCGGACTCTCTTGTCCGAGCAATGAATACCACGAACTCTCTCTCTGCAAGTTCGCCACTGACTATAGATTTCTGGCGCGCTCGATAAATAGTTTGACTTTTTCGAGGTCTTTTGAGCCGTCGGGGTTGGAAACGCCGGAGTTTACATCTACACCATATGGGCGAACGGTGCGGATGGCTTCCGCGATATTATCGGGATTGAGGCCCCCCGCGAGAATGACGGGAATTGAGATTGATTCGACTATTCTTTTGCTGATACTCCAATCGTGGGTCTTCCCCGTCCCCCCGCGCACACCCGTTGCTTTGTTGAGCGTATCGAGAGCGATTGCATCCGCCGCGTCTTCGTATTCTTTCGCTTTCTCAATTGAGTTCTCGTCGGATACGTTCAACACTTTCCAAATTTTTACTTCTGGCAACGCCTTCTTAAACTCCCGTATCGTCTCCGGCGTCGCATCGCCATACAGCTGCAGCGTTGAAGCTCCGGTCGCTTGCGCAATTTCGATCAATTCTTTCGCATCGGTGAGACTTGTCACAACAACACCCGCCGAACTCTTTGGAAGTGCACCGACCAGTGCTTTTGCCACATCCGCTTCGAGTGGCGAGCGCCCGCCGTTCAATTTGACGTGGAATCCAAGCTCATCGGCGCCAAACGCTGCTACGGCTTGTGCGTCTTCGGCGCTCTTGATGCCGCAGATTTTCACTCTGGTCATGTGGCGAGTATACTACGGATATGACTATTTTGGATGAAATAGTGGCAAAAAAGCGCCTTGAAATCGAAGCCATCAAGGCGGCTCGACCGCTTGAGGTGCTGCAAAAGGAGGCCGAAAGCTTCAAAACTGAACGACGATCATTCAGAAAGCTCTTTGATCGCGGGAGTGTCCTTATCGCCGAGATAAAACCCAAATCCCCGTCGGAGGGTATGCTCATTACGGAGCCTCCGCTTGATATTGCCGACCTCTACGCAAAAAGCTCGGCGGATGTGATTTCGGTCCTGACCGACAAGCCATATTTTGGCGGCGACATCGAATTGCTCAAACGAGTCAAAGCGCGAGTGCCGCAGGCAATATTGCGTAAGGATTTTATTGTTGACGAATATCAGGTGTACGAGACGCTCCTTAGTGGAGCCGATGCATTTCTTCTTATTGCAAACATATTGAAGGTAGACGAGCTTATACATCTCATCGACCTAGGAAAAAAGCTCCACATGAACAGTCTTGTTGAGGTGCACAATCAGATCGAAGTCGCGAAAGCTCTTGCGGCCGGCTCGGAAGTGATCGGGATCAACAACCGAGATTTGCAGACGCTCCAAGTTGACTTGGCTGTCACCGAGACGCTCACCCACCTCATTCCAAAAAAAATACCGATGATAAGCGAGTCGGGCATCGAGAACGCCGAGGATGTGCGGAGAGTGCGCAAAGCCGGGGCGCGGGGTATTCTTGTAGGAACCTCCATCTTGAAATCATCCGATCCCCTTGCAAAAATACATGAATTGAAACAAGCAATGCTATGAGTGAAAAACATACATACGGGGGAGCGTACGTACCCGAAATGCTCTGGGAGACACTGCAGAAACTCGACGCTGAATTTGAGAACGCTAAGAAAGACACTGCGTTCAAAAGCGAATTCGAGAACTTACTGAAGAACTATTCGGGCCGCCCGACGCCGCTTATCTTCGCCGCGCGCGCGACCGAGGAGCTCGGGGGCGCGAAAATCTACCTCAAGAACGAGGGCGCAAACCACACGGGCGCGCACAAGATCACCCACTGCCTCGGACAGGCGCTCATCGCAAAAAGACTCGGTAAGAAAATGCTTATCGCCGATACCGGTGCCGGACAGCACGGTGTTGCCACCGCAACGGTGGCTGCGAAGCTCGGTTTTTCCTGCAAGATCTTTATGGGCCGCATCGATATGGAGCGCCAGCGTCCGAATGTCTTCTTGATGGAGAGGCTCGGCGCAACCGTAGTGCCAGTAGAATACGGGACAAAAACCCTCAAAGACGCGGTGAATGAGGCGCTCAAATTCTGGATGGAGAACTTAGACGAAGCATACTTTGTCATCGGCAGTGTCGTCGGACCAAAACCCTATCCGTCGATGAACCGTTATTTCCAGTCGGTGATCTCGCGCGAGATACGTGCGCAGCTGCAAGAGCGTGAAGGAAAACCGCCGGACGTAGTTGTTGCCTGTGTCGGGGGCGGCTCTAATGCGATGGGAAGTTTCGACGATTTTATACATGAAAAAAGTGTTCAACTCATCGGAGTGGAGGCAGGAGGGCGGGGCAAAAAGCTTGGTGAACACGCTTCACGTGTGCTTAGCGGCGCGGAAGGCATTTTCCAAGGTTATAAATCACTCTTTCTGCAAACAGAAGACGGACAGATAGCGCCTACGCATTCGATCTCTGCTGGGCTTGATTATCCGGGAATCGGGCCGGAACTTGCCAATCTACATGCCGAAGGGCGAGTCGAGCTCACGTACGCGACTGATGATGAAGCTGTCGCCGCGGTCGACTTTTTTGCAAAGCTCGAAGGCGTCATTTCCGCACTTGAAAGTGCGCATGCACTAGCGCACGTGCAAAAAATCGCTCCGAAAATGCCGAAAGATTCCATCATCGTCGCGACGCTTTCCGGACGCGGCGACAAAGATCTCTTCAACTTTGCGCGTGCTTTCAAGGACGAAAGTTTCCGAGAGTTTCTCAAAGACGAGTATGGCCGGTATGAATAAGTTGCAGACACTGCTTGGAGACCCTTCAACTTTGCTCAGGGTAAAAAGTGGCAAGCCCTTTTTTATGGCACACATGATCGCTGGATATCGAAGCGACAGTGAGTCTGAACAAGTTGCGCAGGCACTGGTGAAAGGCGGCGCGGATATTATCGAACTGCAGATCCCCTTCTCGGACCCCATGGCCGACGGCCCGACAATTGCTGTTGCAAGCGAAGACGCCCTAAAAGCAGGTGCGACGGTCGCCAAATCGCTCGAACTCCTTAAAAAAGTCGCCGCGTTCGGAAAACCCGTTGCGGTGATGAGTTATACCAACCCGGTTTTCAGATACGGTATTCCGAAATTCGTAAAAACAATCGCTGATGCTGGAGCGAGCGCGCTTATCGTCCCCGATTGCCCATTTGATACCGAAGAAGGTCAGGCGCTCATCGCTGCGTGTAAAGAAAACAATATTTGTTTCATCCCCGTCGTCTCGCCGGGAGTACCGGAAGAGCGACTGAAACAACTCGCCTCCGCCGGAGGCGGATCCTCCTCTGGAGGAAAAGACTTGCTCGGCTTTGTCTATTGCACCTCGCGACAAGGTATCACGGGTGCCACCAGCAAATTTGCCAAAGATCTCGCAGACTTTGCCACCCTCGCCAAACGCGTCTTCAATCTTCCCCTTGCCGTCGGTTTCGGCGTGAAATCAAAAGAGGACGTCCAGTCGCTCGCAAAAATAGCCGACATCGTCATCGCCGGCAGTGTATTTGTGGATGCGATCAAGGCTTCGGGGATTGGGACCGTTGAAAAAACAATTCGAGAAATAATCCAAACGGAGTAAAAAAGAAAGGAGCGAATAGTAGATATCATCCTAGCTCACGTGGCCGCGTGAGCTAGGATGATATGGGTATTGTTTCCTCTGATATCATTGAGCGATGGAGTTGGATGCCTTGGGCATGGTAGCCGTATTCTTCACGGCTATCGCTGCCACGGTATTGGGCACAATGTCGGGCGGTGGGCTGGAGATAATTATGTACCCCGTTTTCATATCGCTTGGTATTCCCATCCCCATAATTATTTCCACGGCTTTTACGACAAACGTATTCTGGACAATGCCCGCTGCTTACAATTATCTTAAGGGGCGGAAGGTGGATTGGATGTTCGTCCTTCTTTTTAGCGGTATCGGTCTCATCGGATGTTATCTGGGTATAGCTGCGATACTCACCGTGCAACCACGTATATACCAAATCTGCATTGGTGTGATAATTCTCTTGTTCGTCGTGTATCTCTATTTCAATAAAGATATAGGGCTTCAGGAAAAAAGAGAATATTCGAAGTCACGCGGGATATACGCGTATCCTTTTGCGCTTGTGATGGGATTCTACGAACTGATTCTTGGGGTCGGTAATGCAATCGCTCTTTCGATACTCACTTTTTACACACGAGGTTTTGATTTTATTGACGGACTTGGCCATTACTACCTTATCGTACTTCCGTGGTCAATTTTCAGCGCAGCGTTCCTCATCAGCAAAGGATACTTCGATATACAGCTCGCAATCTTAGCGATTTTAGGTTCTATGGTCGGCGCGTACATCGGCTCACGCTATGCACGCTACAAGGGCAACAAATTCATCAAAACACTCTTTGTCATCGTGGGCGGCATCTTGGGTCTCAAGCTCCTGCTCGGTTTCTGAAGGCGACGCTGGTCAACCGTTCTGTGCTTTGTTGCGGAGATAGTGATCCATGATTACCAGAGCACTCATCGCGTCCACAATCGGGACGGCGCGGGGGAGGACGCATGGGTCGTGACGGCCCGCCGCAGAGAGTTTGACGGCCTCTTTCTTACGATTCACCGTATCTTGCTCTTTTTTAATCGTTGAAACCGGCTTGAACGCGACGCGGAAGTGGATAGTTTCGCCGCTAGAAATACCGCCGTATGTGCCTCCGGCGTTGTTGGTCTTGGTGCGGATCTCCCCATCGCGTATCTCAAAGGGGTCGTTGTGTTCGCTTCCCCGTTGCGACACGCCCGCGAAGCCCGAACCGATCTCGAATCCCTTCACCGCATTGATACTCATCATCGCTTTTGCAAGATCGGCGGGAATTTTGTCGAAGACCGGCTCACCGAGGCCTGCAGGGACGTTGCGGATGACACCCTGAATAACGCCGCCGATGGAATCCCCCTCGGCTTTCACCTTCTCGACGAGGGCTATCATTTTCTCCGCTGCACTCTGATCCGGACAGCGGATGATATTGGATTCTATCTGTTCTGGTGTCACAGTATTAAAATCAATGTCGGCTTTAATATCACCGACTTGATCGACATAGCTCAAGATCTCGATACCGAGTTTCTCCTTTAGGTATTTTTGGGCGACTGCGGCGGCGGCGACGCGCGCGAGGGTCTCGCGCGCAGAAGCGCGACCACTTCCCCGCCAATCGCGGAAACCGTACTTGGCCTCATACGTAAAGTCGGCATGTGAGGGCCGGTAGGCCTCTTTGAGCTCGAGGTAATCGTCGGATTCGTATTCTTCGTTGTAAGCGATGAGGAGCATCGGCGTACCGGTCGTTTTGCCCTCGAAGTATCCCGAAAGTATCTTGATGCGGTCGGCCTCCTTGCGCGGCGTCGTTATTTTGCTCTGTCCGGGTCGACGCCGGTCGAGTTGCTTCTGGATCTCTTCCTCGGTAATCTCAATACCCGGCGGGCAACCATCGAGCACAACGCCGACAGCACCGCCGTGCGATTCGCCGAAGGTCGTTATCCGAAATAATTGTCCGAAGCTGTTCCCTGCCATAATCACTTTATTGTACGTTAATTCCGCGCGCTTTCAATTTGAGTAATACCTCTTCGACGATCCCCCCCGGGTTCTTATTCTGGGTATCCACGACCTCATCCGCGGCTTTTTGATACAACGCCTCCCGCTGTCGCAATACTTCCGCAGTTTCTTCCTCGGGTGTCTCCTTGTCCGTGAGAGTGGGCCGCTGCTGCGACGATGAGGGATCACTCTCCATTCTCTCTACCAGGGCTTCGACGGGAGCCCGCAGCCAGAAACAGATGGCGTTGTATTTGAGCTGTTCGATGTTGTGGGGTCGCAATATGGTCCCGCCTCCGGTAGAGATGATGGTATTCTCTTTTGCCAGCATTTCATCCACTACTTCGGACTCCTTGTTCCTGAAATATTCCGCTCCGTGATGCGCAAAGATATCGGCGATGCTCATTCCTGTTTTCTTTACGACTTCGTCGTCTATCTCGATGCTGGTGCGCTGCAGACGGGTGGAAAGCATTTTTGCGATCGTTGTCTTCCCGCTTCCGCGCATCCCTATTAGCACAATATTTGGTTCCCGCTCGGAAATTTCCGTCTTGATGCCGATCGAATTGAGTTTCTCCCAAAAGTCGGGGAACGTCTTCCCGACGACGTCCGGATTCCTGATCTCCATGCCCTCCAGTTTCGTCCCCGCAACCGTAAACGCCATCGCCATCCGATGATCCCAGTAGGTGTCGATCACCGCGGGCCTCGGCGCACGCCCATGGATGGTGAGCGTGTCGGGGGTCGATTCTGCCTGTACGCCCATCTTCGCAAGTTCCCGCTCAAGCGCCGCGACACGTTCCGTCTCTTTTACTCGTAGCGAACGCACGCCGGAGATCGACGTAATGCCCGACACGAATGCGGAGAGAACGGCGAGCGTCTGTACCTGATCGGGACAACCCCGCATGTCGACATCAACCGCCCTTACGCCACGGCCCTGTATCGTTATCTCATTCTCCCCATTCGTGATCTCGTTCCCCATACCGGCGAGGATGGTAAGAAATCCCATATCCGCCTGTACTGACTGCGGATTCATATTCTTGAGCGTAATACGCGATCCGGTCAAAGCCGCGATAGCTGCAAAGTAGGACGCGCTTGAAACATCACCCTCTACCACGTACTCGGTCATTTTGTATTTTGCTCCTGCCGTAATTCGATATTTCGCATACTGATCGTTGACAACGGTAACACCACATTGCTTCATAGCGTCGATGGTCATGTCTACATAGGGTTTTGATATCTGTTCACCCTCAATATGTATTTCAACGTCGCCGATGCGGGGCGCCACCATAAGAAGTGCCGACAGGAATTGACTACTTACTTCTCCTTTCATTTTGACTACTCCCGCAGAAAGCTCCGAAGACGAGATACGAATAGGCGGGTAGCCTTCCCGGTCAAGGTACTCGATCGAGGCTCCGAGCTGCCGCAATGCATCTACAAGATCGTAGATCGGGCGCTCATTGAGACGAGGCTTACCATGAATGGTCTTTGTCCCGGGAACTAGAGCCGAGAGTGCCGAGATAAATCTGATCGTGGTCCCAGAGAGATTCGCATCGAGATTGTATTCGCGGTCACTGACCAAATCGATGCCGCCCGCAACGGTAACGAGCCCGTCTTCGAGCGTACAGGCAATACCGAGCTCGCGCAGGCAGCCGATCATCGCCTCAGTGTCTTCACTTATGAGTGGATTTTTGATGCGCACTGTATTTCCCGAAAGTGCGGCCATGAGGAGCGCTCTGTTGGTGTAACTTTTAGAACCGGGAATGGCTACTTCGGCGTCAAGAGGTTTTTTAATGGGAATGACTTTTAGGACTTTCATACGGGTTTGTACTTCTGCGTTTCGCGTATCAGGGCTTCGAGCGCCGCCGCCGCCTTGCCGCTGTCGATTGATTCTTCAGCCTCTTTTATTCCCTCCTCGGGTGTCTTGGCTACCCCGGCCACATAGAGACCGTATGCAGCGTTCAATACCACAACATCGCGCTTGGGACCTTTTTCTCCTTTGAGAATGTCGCGAATGGTCGCTGCATTCGTCTGTGCATCGCCGCTGGCGAGATCTTCTTTCTTTCCGCTGAAACCGAACGTGCTCGGATCTATCTCGAATTCGCGCATCTTTCCTTCCGAGAGTTCCAGTGCCTGTGTTTTCCCGACAATACTTATCTCATCCATTCCCCCTGACGTAACGATGATGAGGCGCTCGTAGTCGAGATTCTTCGCCACTTCCATCATCTTTTTCGCAACATCTGGATTTGGAACGCCGACGAGCTGACGCCTCGCTCCCGCGGGGTTCGCGAACGGTCCAAGCACATTGAAGATGGTGCGGATCTTTAACTCCTTACGTACGACAACCACGTTTTTCGTCGCCGGGTGGTACGTAGGAGCGAATAGAAAAACGATCCCCGCGTTCTTGAAAACATTCGACGCTTGCTCAGCAGAGACTTGAATATTCACACCGAGTGCTTCCAGCACATCAGCGCTACCGCACTTGCTTGACGCCGCCCGATTGCCGTGCTTTGCAAGCTTAGCCCCTGCACCAGTGGCGATAAGGGCCGCCGCAGTTGAGATATTGAACGGATCGACTTCCCCGCCGCCCGTGCCAACGATATCGATCGCACCGGGGGCATCCACCTTCACCATGTGGGAACGCATCGCCCGCACCAAGCCTTCAATCTCTTCAACACTCTCCCCTTTGATGCGAAGCGCCACGAGGATGCCGGCGATCTGCGCGGGAGGGATCTCCCCGCGCACGACCGCATTAAAAAACTCCTGCGTGTCTGACGCGTTCAGGTCTTTCCCCTCGATCAATGCGTTAAGAAGTTCGACGGAATTCATACGTGAAGAAAATTTTTCAGGAGCTCCTTTCCGCCCTCCGTAGCAAACGATTCCGGATGGAACTGGATGCCTTCTATGGGATATTCGGTATGCCGCAAGCCCATGATCTCCTGGGTGTCATTGGATGTGGCCGTGATGGAAAGACATGCGGGAAGTGATTCCTTTTCCGCGATGAGCGAGTGATATCGCATGACGCTGAGATTCTGTGGCAAGCCCTCAAAAACCCCTTTTCCGTCATGCGTTACGGTGCTTGCTTTACCATGCATCGGAAGCTCCGCACGGACGACTTTTCCGCCAAAATAGTGCGCCATACCCTGTAACCCCAAGCATACCGCAAGAACGGGGGTCTGCCTGCCAATAATGGTCAAGACGTCCGCACACACGCCAAAATACGCTCTGTCGGAAGGTTCACCGGGCCCTGGAGAAATCACGATCCTGTCGTACGTGCGCTTCCTGATCTCATCGATCGAAATCGCATCATTGCGCACCACATCGAGCGTAAAGGTCTGACCTCCGGCGGTCAAGATCTCCCCTATATACTGGTAGAGATTGAACGTGAAAGAATCGTAATTGTCGAGGATCAGGACTTTCATACATCAAGTACTTTCTTCATAGCAGCGAGCTTGTTGGTAACTTCCTCGTATTCCTTTTCCGGCTGTGAATCGTAGACAATGCCGCCGGAGGTCTGCGCAAAGGCTTGCGTATCAGAAATGAATAGGGACCGTATCGCGAGAGCGAACGTACAATCGCCATTGAAACCGAAGTGCCCCACCCCGCCGCCATACGGACCCCTGGGCCCGGGCTCGTTACGGTCGATGATCTTTATCGTTTCGATCTTCGGCGCGCCGGAAACGGTACCTGCGGGGAAGTTCGCCGCAAGACCCGAGAACATATCTTCTTCGGGGCGAATAAGCCCCACGACCTCGCTCGAAATATGCTGGACGTGGCTGAATTTCTTTATATTCATCAGATCGCGGACCTTGACCGTACCGAATTGCGCGACGCGTCCAATGTCGTTGCGGTGGAGATCGACGAGCATGGTGTGCTCCGCACGCTCCTTCGGGTCGTTCACCAGTTCGCGCGCAAGCTGCTGGTCTTCTGCGTCGTCTTTTCCTCTCCTGATGGTACCGGCAAGCGGCCGCGTCGTCATTTCACCGTCGCGAATGCTGAACAAAAGTTCGGGAGAGGCCCCTATCACCTTTTTTGTGCCAAATTTGAGATAGTACATAAAGGGTGACGGATTCACGGTGCGCAACTTCTCATATATTTGCAGCGTATCGCCAGAAACTTTGTATTCCGTCTTGAACCCGACCTCACACTGGAACGTATTGCCTGCTCTGATGAGCTCTTTCACACTCTCGACAGCGGTCGCGTGTTCTTTCTTGCTCATGCCGTCTTTTATGTACGTTACCGTAAGCGGCTCTTTCGTGTAGGTTGTGTGCATGATTTTCCTCAAAAGCTCGCTCTTATCGGTATCGCAGTAAAAGTAGAAGAGCTCGTTGGTGAGCTTGTCGAGAACGAGGCCGTCGGTATAGACACCAAACATGAACGCCGGAAAGTGCTCGTGTGTTTTAATGTGGAGCGACGGCTCGAAATACCGCACGGCATCGTATCCGAGGTATCCCACAAGGCCACCCGCATACTCTTTCCCTATCGCGCGAGGTGGCATCATTTTGCGCAGTGCGCCATAGGGATTTTCCACCGCGAAGCTCTGGCCATCGACAATGAGGTCGTCGCCGCGTGCAGAAATAAGATGCGTAGGATCAAACCCAATGATCGAATAGCGGGAAAATTTCCCTTCTTCACCGAGAGATTCGAAAACAAAACAGGTCTCAAACTCCCGTTCGATCTTTTGGAACAACCCGAAAAAGTCCACATCCTCCGCGATTTTGATGTAGGTGGGCTTCTGCCCTATTTTTATTTTCGGTAATTGCATAGATTAGTTTATGTCGCATCGTGCTCGTCGCGACATCATTTTGCTCATCGCAAAATGAAAGCCGCCCTCACTGCACAATCATACCTTGTGCAATAAGGGCGGGTTTCCGCGATACCACCTTAATTTATAACTCACTGGCTCTCGTAAGATATCAGTTATCCTTTTTACGGAGGAATCCGGATCTCCACTCATGCAGAGATCGCCTTGTCCATAGACGATTCGGGCCCATCCCCCGAATCAAAGGCTTTAACTAAGGGGTATTGTAGTGTATGATGGGCTCTATGTCAACCCCGTTAGAGAATGATGATTCCTCAACCACACCCCCGAAAGGTAGTTCTCTAACGGGGTCAAGCGAGCTGGAGAGATTGCGCGCCGAGATCGATGCGGCAGATAAAGAACTTCTTCTGGCGCTTGCAGAGCGCCTTAAATCCGTCGTTGAGATCGGAAAACTTAAGCAAGAAAAAGGCCTTGAAGTGCGTGACGAGAAACGAAGAAATGAGGTGATGAGTTCAAGAATCGCAGTCGCCAAAGATCTGGGTATATCCGAAGAAGCGGCGCGAAAAATCTTTGAAGTAATTCTCGATCACTCCGAGACTCTCGAGAAAAAATAAAGACTACTTTGTCGCAGCAATAAAGCTCGTGAGATTTTCTTTTTGATCCTGTATCGATTCCTCAAGAATTTGGAGGCCGTAAACTTCAGCTGCGGTACGCGAGGCGATGACGGCGGTCGATGGCGGCAACTTCCCTGCCGCGAGATCTTCTGCAGCCTTAGCAGTATCCTCGTATTCCTGAAGTTTTGCGTTTGGCCATTTCGCCTTCAGATAGGCACCGCATTGCTTCAGCGCTTGCTCATGCGAAGTGATCGTAATAATTTCCTCCCGCTTCGTCGTTTTGAGGGCAAGAAGGTTCTGACGTATATCGATGGTGAACGTATTTTTTTTCTGAAATTTGTGCTTTTGCATTGCCACGACTGTTTCTGCAACTGCGCCGCCGGTCAGATTCTCTATCGGAAAGATCCCGAGGTCGATCGTCCCCTTCTCGAGGGCAGTCAACACGTTCTCGACCGAAATGAGATAGTCCAACGTATATCCTTCAAGCCCATTCTTGCTTGCGTATTTTCGCGCAGCCTCTTCCGAGAAGCTACCCTTGGCTCCTGAAATACCGATTCTCATAGCAGAAGTTTTTGCACTTCAGATTCCCCAATTCCGAAGCGCTTCAAAACTTCCTTACAGTACGGATTATACTTATACACGTCTTTGAAAAGTTCCTGATCGTGTTGTACACCTTCTATGGCATTCATGAGACTGGCAAACGAGACCGTATCCACTTTTGTGCGCTTAATGCCGGCTCGCGCAAAGATTTGCGCGATGAAGTGGGTAAGAAATAGGGTTTCAGCAATGTACTTATCGTGGCTCTCGGCTGACATTTCGACGACATCGAATCCGAGTCCGCGCAAAAATGCTGTGAGCGCGTTGTACTCCTCGATGCTCAGTGTGCCATCTGTCATAACGATACGGAACCCGCGGATATCGCCTGCGCACTTCTCGTAGCTCTCGGGGCCCCAGACCGGGTGCGTCGCGATGTAGCGCCTGCCCCGCGCATACTGCTTCAGCATCTGCACGGTGTGAACCTTTACGGTCGCAACGTCGACGATGACGGAATCTTGCCGCATCAGCGGCACTATCTCACGCAATGCTTCTTCATACGCATGTATCGGAACGGCAAACACAACCGCGTCGCTTTGCGCAGTTTCCTCAAGTGAGAAAAACTGTTTGCCATCAGACGGATGATGTTCCGAGTGTACGCGTACAGTAACCGATGGCGCGAAACGTTTGATGAGGGTATGGGCGAGCGCGCCGAAAGCGCCGTATCCTATGATGCCGACCGTTTTCAGCTCCATACAAAGCAGGATATCACTTTTTTCGCCTCCAACGCCCGACCTCTACCCCGGTACCACAAGCCCTTCGGACTTGGCTACGGGGCAGGCCAAAAGCTACTTCCGCTTCCTACGGTATTGTTCGACAAGAACCAAGAGGGGCGTGGCCAAGAATATGGAGGAATAGGTACCCGCAATGATACCGACCAGGAGTGTGAGCGCGAAATCTTTTGTAGAAGCCGGACCGATGAAGAAGAGGACGAGGAGCGTGATGAGTACAGTGAGCGAGGTGTTGACGGAACGCACGAAGGTTTGTCCGAGGCTCCTCCCTGCCGTATCCGCAAAGTCCTCTTTCTTGTTGCGCTCATGATTGACGCGCAAGTTCTCGCGCGTACGGTCGAACACGACGATGGTGTCGTGGATGGAGAAGCCGAGAATGGTAAGAATGGCCGTCACGAAGAGGGTGTCTATCTGGGCCCCCGTGAGATACCCGAGAAGCGCGAAAAATCCGACAGGCACGATAATGTCGTGTATCAAGGTGACGAGTGCAATAAGCCCATATATCCATGACGAGATGGGCTTCGAGACTTTGCGAAAGGCGAATGCGATAAAAAGGAGGATGCAGAGTAATACAAGCCCGAGCGCGATGAGTGATTTGTTGCGCAATTCAAGCCCGATGGTTGGTCCAACTTCGGTAAGCTGCGTGATCTCTCCCCGATACTCTTCGCCACCTGACACGACCTCTGCAATACTGGAGCGCTGCAATTCGCTAAGGTTGGGTGCGCGTATGATGTAATCTTTCTGTCCTGCTTCGCGAATTGAATAGCCGTGAATGCCCACTCCGCTCAGCGCCTCCTCCATACGCTGCGGCGCCGGTCGCTCTTGGGGGTAGCTGACTTGCACAAGGGTTCCACCTGTAAATTCAAGGCTCGGCTTCAACCCGAACACGACTACGGAAACAATACCGAGCGCTGTAATCGCGGCAGTAACGCAGAAGAATATATTTCTGTGTGTGATGATGAACATATTTATGATTTGACGCCGCTACCGAAAAGGAATCGCGAAAAGCCCGTTCTCGCATCGATACCGAGCGCAAAGAGGAACGTGCGAGAGACGGAGATTGCGGTCAACATTGAGACCAAGACACCGAGCCCGAAGACGAGCGCGAAGCCCTTGATAAGCGATGTGCCGAACCAGAAGAGAATAATCGCTGTTATCATCGATGAAATATTGCTGTCGCGAATCGACGGCCACGCGCGGTGGAATCCTTCGCGAATAGCGTCAGCTGTGCCCGTTCCTTTTTCGAGCTCTTCTTTCGTGCGCTCGAAGATGAGAATGTTGGCATCCACCGCCATACCGATCGAGAGAATGAACGCGGCGATGCCCGCTGCCGTGAGCGTGACCGGAATGAGTTTGAAAAGTGCAAGGATCACGGCAATGTAGAGCATGAGCGCGACTGCCGCAAGAAGCCCCGGCAAGCGGTACCACAGGAGCATGAAAATTACGACCGCGCCCACACCCCAGATCCCCGCCATGATGCCATCTTGTACCGCCTTTTCACCGAGGGTGCCGGAAACGGTCTGTGTGGAAATGAGCTCTATTGGGACGGGCAGTGCGCCGTAGTTCAGATTGCGTGCCAGCTCTTTTGCCCCCTCTGGCGTGAAGCCACCCGAGATGACCGCGGTACCGTCGGGAATAGCTTCGCGGATTACCGGGACGGAGATTGGAGAACCGTCAAGAAACATACCGAACGAGCGATCAATATTGTTCTTGGTCAGATCCGCGAATATTTTTGCGCCTTCTGAATTGAAGTGAAGGACGACAACCGCTTCGTTCAAGCTACCCGCCCCCCCCTGAAATTGCAGTTCGGCGCTCTTGAGATCCTTGCCAGTGATGGCCGCAGGTTCGAAAAGTTCATTGACGGTTGACGATGCGATGTTTGATTGGTCCACGCCAACTTTGAGCATCCGAAATTCCAAGACAGGAGTTTGCCCGATGAGCTCGATCGCCTTTTGTGTATCGGTCACTCCCGGTAACTCCACGATTAAACGCTCCTCCGGAGTTCCTGCCAAAGTACCTGCATGCTCCGTCTGCACGATGGGCTCGGATACGCCGAAGAGATTCACGCGCCGCTCGATGGTATCGCGCAGAGATGCCATCGAATCCGCGACGTCGCTCCCCTTGATCGCGTCGAGATTCGCGCGATACACGAGCTGGGTACCACCAGAAAGATCGAGGCCCAATTTAAAAGGCCGCGATCCTTCCTGTTGCGAACTGTAAACATACCAGCCGATGCCGACTCCTACTGCTAAGATAAGCAGCGCAATAGCCCGTTTTTGCCACATGGCGAGCAGTATACCCTTGGAATTGAGCCACGCAACAGCCATTGATCTGAGAGCTCCTCCATTTCAAACACTTCATTCGTTCACACCCCATAGTCCCCTTTCGACGCCGGGCGCGCCGCGTAACCAGCGCACAACGCCGTTCCCATAGTACTGAAACTCCGTTTGAAAACTTGTTCCCGCATTGCGTGAAAACCATTCGGCACCTGACGCAGCGAGATGAAACTCAATATCATCAACCAGGTGAGCTTCTTCTTTCCAAAAAAGATTATATTCGGGCAACATTTTACGCAGATCCAATTCAATCGCTCCTTTGCTATCTAGTTCCGCAATGTTGGCGAAAATCCTTTTTTTGTTCGAGTCGAAAATCTCGTTCTGTTTTCGCTGGAGCGGGACGACGAGCTGCTCCATGTCCGCTACGTCCTTCTCATGCCGATGCTGTAAGTAAAGACTACCAACGGCATTCGCTTTCTTGTTGGCTTCGGTTCCGGGAACCATTTGTTTTAACTTCCTTAAAAAGTCCGAACCCTCCGAACTCATACAACAAATTGTATCATCTTACTGGATGAGTTCGAGTAGGTTGCGAAAAATCATCGCTACGGCAACGGGGCCGACGCCACCGGGGACGGGGGTGAAGACGGAAGCGACTTCGGCACACGCCGGGTCGGCGTCGCCTTGGATTTTTTTGTTGAGTTCGCTGGTACCTGCATCAATAAGGGCAACACCCTCTTTGATATGCTCGGGCTTTATGAATCCCGGATTACCTGCGCCGAGGATAACAATATCTGCATCTTTGAGGTCATCGATAGAACCTTCGTCGAGCGAGAACACCGATACGTTCGCGCCGAGGCTTTTGAGAAGCCACATTGCGGGCTTCCCCACGAGCCTTCCCTGGCCGACGACGACTGTCCGCGCGCCAGCTATTTCTACGTTGTTCCTACGGAGTATCTCAACGACGGCGAGCGCCACCGGCGCGTGCACGAGGCGCTCTTCTTCAGGCACATTCGGATTCAGCGCATCTACATCTTTTTCACGAGGCACGGCGGCAAGGATCTGATTTACATCAATACCTGGTGGCAGCGGAAGCTGGATGACGACGGCATCGGTCGTATCGACAAGCCGCTGTGCCGCTTGTTCGATCTTGCCCATATCGCTTTTATCAGAAACATTGACGCGCACCATTTCGATGCCGAGCGCTTCGGCGCTGCGCGTTTTGATGCCAACGAACGATTCGATTACCGCGTGGCCGCCGACGACGAGGATCCCAAGCCGGGGTTTCCGCCCGAGCGCTTCGAACTTCGGCTTAAGCTCCGTATAGATACTCTCCGCTATCGCCTTTCCGTCAACAATCATGTAATGCCCATTTCTTTTTTTAATTCCGCGATACCATCCTCAAGTGTAATAGTCGGCTCCCAACCAAGTAATTCTTTTGCTTTGCGATTGTCTGCCAGCGAATCGTGCGCCTCTATCCGCGCAGGGCCATACCGGATCTCACCGCCAAACATGTCGGCGAGCGCCTTGATCGAGACGTTGCGCCCAGCACCGACATTAATGACCTCTCCCTTCCCTACTTTCTTGCTCTCTGCTGCAAGAAGGTTGGCGCGTACGACATCCGAAACATGCGTGAAGTCGCGGGTCACCGTTCCGTCGCCGAATATCGTTATCGGCGTGTTATCCTTCCGCGCCAAGAGAAATTTCCCTATCGCAAGCGCATACGGGCCATTCGGGTCGAGACCCGGGCCATACACGTTGAAGTAGCGCAGGCTCACTGTCTCAATACCGTAGATGCTCGGCCACAGTGCAGCGAACAACTCCCCGACATATTTCTGCAAACCGTACGGATTTACTGGATTGGCGGGAAGTGTTTCTCCAAGCGGAAGAATTGTTTGATTTCCATACGCCGAGCCGGAAGAAGAGTAGATTACCCGACGGACTTTTGCATTCGCGGCCGCGGTCAACACAGAGACCGTACCTGTAATATTCACGTCTGTCGTTTCGACCGGATGTTCGATGGAATATGGCACGCGCGGGACGGCTGCTGTATGAAAAACAACATCTGCTCCTCGCACGATCTTTTGGATCTCATCCGTCAAGCGCATGTCTACCTCGTGGTACACCGCCTTCGCGTTGAATCGCTCCTCAAATTTGCCGCCCGTATAATTGTCGATCACGTGCACATCATTGCCGCGTGCAACAAGCGCATCCACAATGTGAGAGCCGATAAATCCCGCCCCGCCTGTTACAACAAATTTTTGAGTCATACAAATTACGATCCCCGTGCGGTCAGGATGATGCGCACCGTTTGAAGCATAATAAAAAGATCAAGCAAAAGCGAGCGATGGGCGAGGTAGAAGAGATCGTATGCGAGTTTGGTCTTCGTCTCGGCAATATCGGCGCCATGATGCGGGTCACGATCGTGCCGCACCTGCGCCCAGCCGGTAAGCCCCGGCGCCACGAGGTAGCGGGCGTTGTAGTACGGAATGCGGGCATTGTACTCCGCGGCAAGCTTCGGTAATTCGGGGCGCGGCCCTACGAGTGAAAGATCACCGCGCACGACATTCCACAATTGTGGAAGTTCGTCGAATCGAAGCAATCGCAACCATTTCCCAACACGTGTGACGTGCAGTCTGGTTTTCCCATGCTCACCATAATCACCTTCATCATTCCCGCTCATACTTCGGAATTTGATGATGCGGATGGGCTTCTGGAACCTGCCCACACGTGCCTGGGCGATAAAGATAGCGCCCCCATCGTCGAGCTTTATCGCGAGCATGATAAAGGGATACAGGAGGAGAGAAATGATGGCCCCCATAAGCGCGCAGACAATATCGATCCCGCGCTTCACAGCATCGTACGCGCGAGAAGCACTCGCGCTCGCGAGCACCCACTCGTAACTGATGAAGGACAACGGCTCGCGGTCGAAGACTTCCTCATAGAGTTCGGCCGCGTCGAGAAGTGCAAATCGGCGCTTATGGAACGCAGCATCGTAGATGATAGGAAGCGCTGCGGAAACGGCTTTGTCGGAGAGATCGACGACGAGAAACGTTACGTTGTCCTCCTCGGCAACACGACACGCCTGCTGGATCACTTCATGCGAGGGGGCTTGGGCCGTGTCGATGACGTACTCGAATGCGAACGGGTAGCGCGCATCCGAGGCGACTTCCTGCGCGAGAGCGCGTGCATCCGGGCCGGATGCGATAAGGACGCCCATGAGCCTACGCCGGCTTCGCAGATGCGGATAGAGCCCGACACGCCAGAGGAATATGAGTACGAACGAAACAACGAGGTACAGGAAGAGGATCGTCTTTGGCGCCAGACCAAATGAGGGAAGAAAAAAGAAGAAGAGCGCGGCGATCATTACGTTGATAATCTGGGTATACAGGATGGTGCCGGCCAAACGGCTGCGGAAGAGGCGTGTATGGCGCCCGTAGAGACCGGCAAGGAAAAAAACCGTGGCCCACACGGCGAAAAGAAATGTGAATGGTACCAAGTGAAGTTGAAAGATTCCCATGCTCGGCGGCATAAAGTAGCGTAGAGCGAGCGTCACCCACAAAGAGATAATGAACACGAGAATATCCCCCCCAAGAAGCACGGCATATTCCCGCTTGGGCACCAACGTCATGATAATGGTAGTATTACACGAAATGTGGCATAAAACAACGTTCAAAACGATATGATGCGCAAGAAGATACTTTTTCTGATTACCAAAGCAACGTGGGGAGGGGCGCAGCGCTACGTCTACGATCTCGCAACCAATGTGCCACAAGCAGATTTTGAACCGATCGTGGCATTCGGACAGTCTGGTCGACTAACTTCGATGCTCGCTGAGAAAGGAATTGGGGCACATCAAATTCCCGCACTTGGCCGCGATATTGCCATCGTCTCGGACATCTCGAGCTTTTTCCAGATTCTTATATGTTTGTGGCGCGAGAAGCCTGATGTTGTCCATCTCAATAGCTCAAAGGCAGCGGCGCTCGGCGCGATCGCCGCACGCATCGCCGGAGTACCGAAAATAATTTTTACCGTCCATGGCTGGCCGTTCAATGAACAGCGCGGAGCAATCGTGCGAGCGTTCATTTACTACGTAAGTATGTTCACGGTCCTCTTGAGCCATGCGGTAATCGTTGTCTCAAAGTCTGACGAGGTACCGGTGCGGCACATGAAGAAGATGAGGGAGAAAATTCATTACATTCCTATTGGTATTCAGCCACCGGAATTATTGCCACGTGATGAAGCATCCGCATTTTTCTCGCTTTCAACGACGGCCCCGCGCATTGGTACCATCGCAGAATTAACTCCCAACAAGGGCCTCCGGTACGCGATCGAGGCGGTCGCGATACTCAAAGAACAACGC
>MFKT01000018.1:0-2949 GCA_001781125.1 Candidatus Kaiserbacteria bacterium RIFCSPHIGHO2_01_FULL_53_29 | reverse complement strand
GCAGGCGCTCGCGCGAGAGTTCGAGGTCGCGGATCGCGTTTCGTTCGCCGGTTTTATACCCGACGCGTCAAAATATCTGAGAGCATTCGATGTCTTCCTTCTCCCCTCAATAAAAGAAGGTATGCCATATGTCCTACTCGAAGCCGCAGCGGCCGGGCTTCCGATCGTTACAACCAACATCGTTAACCCCGAATTCGTCGAACACACGAAAAGTGTGCGCGCCGTCGTATCGGCAGATCCACAAGCGATTGCAGAAGCCATTATCAAAACAATAGGCGAGAAATCAGAAGGCCAACTACTTCTTGCCCAAAACCACTTTCCTCTCTCGGAAATGATCCCAAAAACGACGGCACTTTATCGTTAGAGCGCTCCCACGATTTCCGTCTCATCCCGCGCTTGGATAGAGGGCCGTGCGTGACGGCGCATGCCCATGAGAATGCCGAGGGCGACGTATTCGGTGAGCAGGTGAGAGCCGCCGTAGCTCATAAACGGCAGCGTGGTACCGGTGATGGGAAGTAACCCCATATTCATGCCGACATGGACCACGAATTGCGCGGTGAAATAGATCGCGATGCCGGTCCCAAAGAGCATGTCAAAATTGTCCGCTGCATGGAGGGATGCGGCGAGAATGCGGATAATGAGCACAGAAAAAAGCCCGAAGAGAAGTATGACGCCCACGAATCCCCACTCTTCCGCGTACGCGGCGAAAATAAAGTCGGTTTGGTATTCCGGCAGAAATTGCAGTTTTGATTGGGTGCCATAGCCAATCCCTTTTCCCAATAATTCCCCAGAGCCGACAGCAACGGTCGATTGATACGCATTGTAGCCACTTCCCCGGATATCGGTAAGAGGATGAAGAAAGGTGAGAATGCGTTGTTTTTGATATGGATGAAGCCCGTAGTGCCACAAGCCGGTCACGACGATGAGCGCCGAGATCGCGAGCACGACGAGATGTTTCCACGAAATACCCGCCACCAATACCATGCCGAGCCAGATGCTTGCGATGATGATAGAAGAGCCAAAATCGGGTTGGAAAAAAACGAGAACAAAAAGTGCAAAAGCATAGGCACCGGAGACGAAAATGTGCCGGATGTGTGCGATCTCGACGTGGCGGCGCGCGAAGTATTTCGCCAGTACCATCACCAGAAGAAGCTTGGCCGGGTCTGAGGGTTGTACCGCAAAAAACCCAAAATTGAAGCGGTTTTGAGCGCCTTTGACTATCGAGCCGAAGAGAAAGACGAGGCCGAGAAGGAATACAATGATAACAAGAGATCCCGCGATGACCTGCGGGCGCCGCAAAAAACCGTATGCGGGAATACTCGTCACGAAAAAGGCCACGATCGCGATACAGATCCAGATGATCTGCTTGTCGAAAAATGAGTTCTCTGCGGAGAATGAACGCATTGTCACCAATCCCAAAAGTGAGATGGCGAGCGCGGCGGCAAGAAGGAACCAATCAATGTGAGAAAAGAGTTGGGTCTGATTTTCGGCGGCCCGTTTAAGCCGTGAGATCATAGACTTACTGCGTAAGCGCAGGTGCCTCCGATGGCACCACGATCGGAATGATATCGATGCGGCCGACCTGCGTGGCAAACGGATCGGGCCAGGTGAATACGATTTGCGATGATTGGTCTGCATCGAGCCGGTCGAGTGTAGTTCCGGAAGCGGCAAACGCATTACCTGCAGGGTCGAAGACGACCGCAACGAACGACGGATTTACAATATCCGCGACAGAACTGTTTTGCACCGTCGCAGTAAGGCGCGGTACCGTACTGGTATCTGCGATCTGTTTGTTGTTGACCACAAGAGGAAGCGCGCTATTCTTCATGCGCTCCCATGTGAGAGGACCAGTGAATTCAAAGTACGTACGCGAAGCGATGCGATTGCCCACATCGATCCGGGATGCCAATACCGGTGTTGTAGCCCCCGGCATGATGAACGTAACCCCTTCCCGCTCGGCGACGAGAATATTATTCGCATCATAAAGACCGAAGCGATAGTATGCCGCGCGCACGCCAGCAGCACGATTGGGATTCTGGATGTAGGCTGTGGCATTGTACGAGCCATCCCGCACGCGGAATGAGCGGGCCCAGAGTACCGCATGTGGTTGAATGGCCCGCTCATCCAAAAGCTGACACGGACCACCTTTGTCAATGTTTGTTTCACCTTGATTCTGAATACCGTCACTGCATGTGGCAGGAATACTGAAATACCAATACGCCAGTGGCGCGCCGATCACCACCACAAAAAACAAAATGACGCCAAATGCGTACGTCGTTCTTCGCCTCGATGCCCAGGACATATCCGTATTGTATCGAACTTGACTACGTCCTCCAATGGAGTAGCGTTCCGCGTGGAGGGTACATCAGATGAAAAAGTCTACCGTCTTTGCGCTCCTGGGCGTCGCTTCAATGTCCGTTGGCGCTAGCCCGGTCATTTGGCTCGTGGTCTTCGGCACACTGCCAGGACCATACGCCGTCTGGCTCTTGGGCGTTTTCGTCCCAGGCTTTGGCGTAGCTGCCTGGCTTTGGTACAACGCGGAAATCTGCGTGAAATCAGAAGCTCCGCCCATCACGGGGGAAGCACCCGACTCTTCATAAGAGATCGGGTGCAACCATTTAAAAACCTTGTTCTGGCGACTAGCTACTCTTGCCTTGCGACTACCATCGCCTCAACTGGGCTTAACTGCCGTGTTCGGAAAGAGAACGGGTGTGACACCAGCGATAAATCACCAGAACAAAATCTTCAAATCAGCGAACATGCGATCGCTGAAAACTGAAGGCGACAATTTAGAAAGATAGAAAACAATGTACCCTACTACGCCGCGTTTGACGCGGCTTCGAAGGGCAATGCGCGACTCCCACAATTCCTTTCAGGAGTTCTGTCGGCGGATTAGTACACCTCGGCTACACGCATTACTGCGCTTCCACCTGGTGCCTATCAACGTGG
>MFKT01000017.1 GCA_001781125.1 Candidatus Kaiserbacteria bacterium RIFCSPHIGHO2_01_FULL_53_29 | reverse complement strand
TCCATGTGACGACACGCTCAATTTCATCACCATAAAATGGCTGTGAGTCTTCCAGGGTATATTTCTGGATCGGCTGTCCGTAAATATCCTGAATTTCAACCTGTACGCTTCCTGCAGCGGAGGTAGCCGCGTTTATTACCAGTTGTGAGCCGGAAAACACGAGAGGCTTTGTCACAAATTCTCCCCCTTCATATGGAGCTCTCATGGATGTAAACCCGTCAGTGCGTATGGTGAAGCGGCGCAAATGAGCAGAAGAATTCTGCGTGTAATGCTTAACGACATACAGAGACAGCTCGTCATCTGCTGTAGGCACAAATCCCCAGGAGGTCCCATTACTATGGTCAGACCAATTTTCCATGTCTCGACCCGGGCGAATGAATGCATCCAGCGAGGGGCGCCTGAAGTGAATGCCATCGCGACTGGTCATGAAAAGGGTATCGGAAGCTCCTTCGCGATGCTGCACATACCGCATAGGAAAGGAGAAATATATCTCAGGGGAGCGGAAGTACGGTATGACATTGTTGGTGTAGAGCTGCTCAATTGGCGCATTCTCAATTTTGATAAGTTCAGATGGTTCCCACGTAATAAAATCCTTCGATGAAGTATGGGCGATTGACCGAACCCCTCCAATCCACACACGAAAATATGCCATGTACTCCTTGCGAAGGTTGTCCCAAAAAACAATATTCTGTGAATCAAACGTCATAAGATTTTCCATATCTTCTTCCTTCATCAACGCCACAGGACCCATTTTTTTCCAATGTATTCCATCATATGAACTGAAGGCGACAGGGGGCATGCCGCCGATTGCTTTGTATCGTTCCTGAGAATTCACAAGAGGATTGGCATCGAGGAATGGAGAAAAATTATGCGATTCCCGCGATTCCGATTCTCCTACCCAAACAATATTATTTTCGCTGGATCCCCGAAAAGAATAGAGACCAAGTGATGGTCTTTTCCAATGAATCCCATCGGGGCTTTCCGCATATCCCGTCATTTCACTATCGTCGTCAGGACTGCTGCGATAAAACATGCGATACGTATCATTTTCTTTCCAGACGGTGACATAATAGCTGACACCAGCCTCCCAAGGCTGATCGAACTCAAGAGCAAGCTCACGAGGCTCAGGATGATGCATGGTGAGCGTAGCTCCGTTTATTCGATCTATCAGTTCATCATCGGTAAAGAGTTGCAGGCGGGTGCCAATAGTAATCGGAGTTTTTTGGAACCATCCAACAACTTCATTTTTCACGGCGGTTACTTTTTCCAAAGGGGTCATCCATTCTTTCCAAAAGCGCGCAGCTTTTCCCTTTCTCTGTCTGGGGAGAAAAATTCCATTCATTGTCGCCCAATCGACATTCGTAATCGCAACATCCTCACAACTCATCTCCTCCAATTTGGGACACGAGTATTCAAATTCTCTTTTCAATAATAGGTATACGGATGGTGAAAGCGTAACAACACACAGCATAACCAGAAGTGCCCTGTGCCAAGCAGCTCTCTTTTTCATATTTTCACATAAAGTACACCTCAAATGTGAGGTGTTCAATATGAGGTGCTACAGGGAGCATTTACCGCCGTGGAAAGTGCTTCACGTCAGCTGGCTAAACGCATTCGGCTCCTTCGCGCCAAACAAGGGCTTACACAAGAAGAACTGGCAGCCAAATGTGGAATCAGTATCAAACACCTCCAAAAATTGGAAAGCGGCAAAGAGGATCACGAGCCACGTATAGGAACATTGGAAAAGCTTTCCCAAGGATTCGGCATTCCTATTTGGAAGCTTGTGAAGTTTGATGGCAAAGTTGAGTGAATAGTACGACATCATCAATTTGCCATTGCGAGGTGTTTCACTTGCATTCTTTGGTGTACTTCTGTACACTCCCTGCCAAGATCCTGAAGTCTGATCTCACCTTCTCGTTCATATCATGACCACGAAAAATTTTTCTATAATGCGGAGTATGTCGTCGCAGAATATCATTTATACCTTCATTGACGCATCCAATCTGTGGCAGGCACAGAAAGTGAAGGGCAAGTTTTTTGATTATGAGAAATTGAGAAATTTTATTAAGGAAAGATTCGAGGGTACAGCGATAGAAATTTTCTACTACACCGCGTATCCCGCGGATGGAACGAGGGGCTTCAGTTTGGATGGAAAGCACAGATTTTTCACGTACCTAAAGAAAGGACTTGGTTTTACCGTGCGCAAGAAGGAATTAAAGCGCATCACCGTTACAACCAAAGAAGGAGAGGCAATCGAGGAAAAGGGAAACATGGATGTGGAAATGACCATTGATGCGATTCACCATATGAAAAAGTATACCACGGCAGTCTTATTTTCCGGTGACTCGGATTTTTTGGCATTGGTTACGTATCTGCGAAGAGAAGGAAAGAAGGTGTACATCTTTTCCTCGAAGAATAATGTTTCCCAGGAGTTACGCACCGGCGGAGATGGCTATTTTGATGTTCTCGATATCACAGAGGATATATGGGGTAAAGAATTACAGCATCGTGCGGAAAAAAAACATTAAAATAACCCTCCTCGCGGAGGGTTACTCTTGGATGTAAGACCCTTCCGGTTGGGAAACCGGAAGACTAAAACAGTATACATCTATGATGAATAAAATCAAGGTTTTTTACCGCTATAAGAACTAATGCAAATAGTCGCGGTCATCCAAGAAATTCGTCTTCTGAAGCCACAGTTCTTTGAGCACTTTCAGGTATCCGGGCGGTTCGGGGAGATTCTTATGTTTGTACAAGCGCTCATGCACTTTGGGAAGGTTCTGGTAGGAAACCGCGGGCCATAAATGATGTTCGATGTGATAGTTGAAGTTGATGCGGCATAAAAAGAGGCGCTCAAACAGGGTCGCACGAACGGTGCGGTAGAGCGGAAATTCCGTCCCGTGAAAGTACGTTCCATGACCGCATTCAGACGGGAGGGGGTGATGTTCGACCGCGGAGCGCAGTTTGGCAAACAATGTCCCGACTGTCGTGAGCGGAAGGAGCCACAGGAACAGGTACTGCCAAAAGCCCCACAGCATAAAGAGAAGAAAGATTATGAATTGCACGAGAATCACCGCGGCGAAATCGGTGACGTAGGTCTTCTTCTGCTTATCTTCGGCGAGCTTTGTCTTGTGCCGCAGGAGGACGCTGAACACCTGGAAAAAATAATCATAGCCGGAGATACCGAGGAAAAGCTCTTTGAGAATATGCCAGTGTGAAAAATCCCGTTTATACATTTCCTTCGTGTCGTCTTCAGTACTCACATAGAGATGATGGTCCCAGTGCCGGTCGATGTAGAAGCGGAACGGCAGCGCGCCGGCGGCTCCATAGATCCATGTGCCAAGAAAATCATTCAAACGCCTGTTCTCGGGGAATATGAGCCTGTGCGCGAATTCATGGGTGATCAGATTGATCGCATGCTGTGCGCCGCCAATGAGAAAGAATGCAATGATCCATGAGACCGGATTGTTCCAGAGGGCGACGAAAAGGAGCGAAAGTGCGATTTGCACCCATGGTCCGAGAAGATCGCAGATGAGCCTCAATGTTTTCGGTTTTCTCCATGCTTTTAATTCCTCCGCCGTAAAGATATCCGGCGGATCGACAGTCCCAAGCGCAACACTCGAAACGATATTCATGCCGGAAGTATAGAGAAGAGATATACTGCGGGCTATGGACCAGGCAATTTACGACCATCGATATTTTAAGAAAATGCGCGCCGGCGAGAATTTAAGCAAGGCAGACAATGACCGCTTCTTCGAGGGCTTTGTGAAATTAGCAGCCATTCAAACGCCCGATACGTCGATTCTCGATGTCGGCTGCGGCAGGGGCGATCTTTTAGCCTACTTCGCAAAGTCCGGTGCGAACAATGTTTTTGGCTGCGATTTTTCGCCTGCAGCCGTGGAACTTACCCGCGAACGTCTGGCGCCTTTCCTCGGAGAAAGCACCGCCCAGAAAAATATTCTCCTCGGCTCGGCCACGGACAGGAATTTGTTTGCCGGAGGAACCTTTGACCGCATATTCCTCACGGACGTTGTGGAACACCTGCCTCAGCGTGACCTTGAACTCGCTCTTGCGAACATCCGGCACTGGCTGAAGCCGGATGGAACAGCAATTATTCACACCTTCCCTACCGCAGGAATCCATCAGCTCTTCCGGAGATACCTCAAGCTTCGCGGCGATCATTCCGCCCTCGGAAAGCTGGATGCGATCCACTGTAATGTTCAAACCGTGCGGCATTTTAAAGAGAATATTGAAAATGCGGAGCTCACTTCCACCAAACTCTGGCTCCAAAATGATTTTGTGCTTTCCTCGTCGGTGTTTCAGGGGATGCATGCAGGCATCAGGAAGCGCGTTCTCGCTTTCTTCTTTGAACGTATTCTCAGCCAGCCATTGATTCGATCGCTTGTCCGCATATGCGGTATGAGCGAATCTGTTTATCCATCTATCTATTGTATTTGCACACGAAATTCGCTCACTCTCGGAGGGGGGGTGAAGAACGCATAAGAGAACTATACTATTCAGTTGAATAGTATAGTATCATTTTCGTCCGAGTGAACTCCTCAGCGGCAACCACAGCGCCGCAATACATGCTGTTCCTCCGAGTCCAGCGATGAGAAATGCGCGATGAATGTCACCTCCTTCCATGATGAGCCCAAGGAGAGGACCGATAATCGCAAAGAGCGCGTGAATCGTGAAAAGCTGCAGGGAGATCACGGTCGCACGGGTCGTGGAATCCGTCATGCGATTGAGCACATCCATCACAACCGTCTTCAGCATTCCCCACGATCCGACACCGATAATGAGGAAAATGAATCCCGTATAGATTCCATCCAACCCAAGCATCATGATACTCGAGAGAATGAGCGGGGTCATGATGAGGAGAAGCGATCTGTCGCTGAAACGGCGGGTGGCGATCGTTGCGAGCAAACTGCTCCCCGCCATGCTTATCTGAAAAATCGCGTAGAATCCTCCAAAGAATACGAGCGAAACCCCGACTGCCTGGAGGTACGCTTGCGAAGAGAACGCGAGCCAGAAGATGAGTGCGCCAAGAACGCCCTGGAAGAGAAGCAAGAACCAGAGATCGGGATGTCGCATGCAGCTCCTGAGTGTTGCGATACTGATCCGCTCGCCCGCGGTGTGCACGGGCGGTTCCTTGAGAAATAGCGATACCAAAAGATAGAGCCCCACAAAAGGAATCGTCGCAAGCACCGGGGTCTGCAGATTCCGCAAGGCAAGAAAACCTCCCACGACGCTTGCAAGCGCCAGAGTGCAGAACTGAAGTGCATACTGCCGTCCAAAAACCGTTCTTGAACGCCCCTCTTCTTTAAGAGCTAGAAGTGTGTCGTATGTGAGCGCGTTCATGGCGCCGAATTGCAGGCTACGAAATATGCCACGAAAAATTTCGGAGAGGAAGAACTGCCAGAACATTGTGCCGAATGCCAAAAGGAAAACGCTTGTGATGAGCGCAAGCGCAGAGAGAATAGTGACATTGCGCCTGCCCCACCGATCCGCAAGGTATCCCGCAGGGATCATGAGGAGAATGATTGCAAACGAGGCCGCGCTCTGCACAAGGAAGAACTCTGTGAGGCTGAGACCGCGCTCAGTAAAATAAAGAACGAGAATCGGCTCGTGGAATATCGCACTCTGCGCAATCGAGAGTGCATAGAGCTTCCCGATATTCGCGCGCAGGGAGGGCAAGACTTAAGAACGGGAAAGTATCGCTTTGAGCACCCTCTCCGCTCCCATGCCATCCACGGTTGCTTTTCCGGCATCGGACATTCGTTTTCGTGCTTCATGGTTTTCGATAAGTGCAAGAATGCTCGCTGCAAGCGATTCCGGAGGAATGTCTCTATACCACCCGGCATTCACTGCCAGCTTCCGCACCCCAAGTTCCCGCGCGATGCCCGCCTGATTTTCTGCGAGGATGCCAGTGATGAAAGGGAGCCCCATAAAGAGGAGTTCCCAGCTTGTGCTTCCTGCTGCGGCAATCGCGATATCAGCTTCCGCCATGAGGGATGGCATATCGGTAACACTCCTGAGGAGAGTGATCCGATGCTTCGATCCCGCAGCAATTTTTTTGAGTGCATCTTCATGCAGGTTTTCGCTACCAGCAAGCACGGTAATGGTGAGCGCATGCGTATCGATCCGATCAAGAGCGTGCAGAATGGGAGCGGTGGCATTTCCCGGATCCACGCCGCCGAGCGTGACGAGAATATTGGTTGCAACATCCGGAATCTTTCGCGCTCGATCCCCATATTCTACAAATTCTTTCCTCAGGAGCGCGTAACGCGTCCCGAGGAGAAGCGCTACATCAGCCTTATCTGCATACATCTCCTCCGTCGCATCAATGTTTTGATTCAGAAGGATATCACAGTCGTACGCAAGCAGGTGCGCATAATCATCCACCATGAGGACACGATGACCGGCACTGCGCAAAGCAGCTCCATACGCAGCGTCAAACACATAACCGTCGGTCAGAATCCACTGCGCATCGTGATCATTCGCAATTGCGATCGTCTTCGCCGCATCATTCGAACTTCCTCGTTCTGCATCGATGCGTATGACCGTCATCCCTTCATTCTTCAGTCGCTCAATGAGCGGCGTTTCCATCGAAAGAACAAACAAGGGCTCATGCCCTTTTTTCCGACACTCCTGCGCAAATGCCAGGCATCGCATCAGGTGACCCGTGCCGATATCGGCACTTGCATCTGTTCGGATGAGAATAGACCGCTTCATGGATTAAGCTCCGAGAATACCTCTTCAACCGCTTTGAGATACCGCGTTACATGCGATTCGTTGTGCGCAAAGGTGGGATAGAAGGCAGTATCCGCGAGGAACCCTTTCGTCAGCATCGCACGCGTGAACGCACGTTGCGCTTCTTTGGAAACATCATCCGCGATCCCAAAATGGCTTAAGGGAGGAATGCCACCGACAGTGATCGAAAGTCCGGCGCTCTTCGCGGCGCCTTTCCAGCCTTCCTGCACGAGAGTTCCGATGCGATTGAGGTGTTCATGGACCTTGTGCTTCCGATGCTTTCGGATGGTGGCGATTGCGGCGACGGGACCGGTGCGCTCCGACCAGTACGTGCTGCTGATAAAAGTTTTCTCGGCGCCCGCCATTGCAGATGCGCGTCCGATGATTGCCGCCATGGGATACCCGTTCCCCATAGCCTTTGCGAAGACAGCGATATCGGGCTCGGTGCCAAGCGTGAGATGCGCACCGCCCGTCGCGAGACGGAATCCAGCGGAAATTTCATCGAAGATGAGAACTGCGCCAATGCGATCCGCTATCGCACGGACTTTTTTGAGGAATTCATCAGTCGGGGCATGATCGCGGATAGGTTCCATCACAATGGCACCAATGCGATCACCTTCCCTCTCCACAATCGCATTCAGCTCCTCAATCGCGTTGTAGCGAAATGGGAAGATGGTACCGCGCAGTGCTTGCGGAACTCCCGCAGGCTCGAGGTTCGCTCTCAAATGCCCCGTGAGAGCATCGCGCGAGACGAGGTTTGCGGCAAGGTACCAATCATGCCAGCCGTGGTATCCGCAGCATGCGACGACATCCTTGCCGGTCGCCGCTCTCGCAATGCGAACAGCTACCGCCATCGCCTCGCCGCCCGTGCGTGCAAAGCGCACGCGCTGCGCCCATGGGTGGAGTTCGCACAAGAGTTCCGCGAGTTCCACCTCCTCGGGGCAGTTGAGTGTCGACATGGATCCCGCATCGATGGCGGATTTCACCGCGGCATCGACATCCGGATCCCCCGCACCCAAAATGCAGGCTCCGACGCCGTTCCTCGTCATATCGATGTACGTTTTCCCGTCGAGATCCGTCACTTCTACTCCCTTCGCTTTCGTATAGTAACTTGGCCACCCTTCGGGGAGGTAATACTCCGGCCGCTTCGTGAGAAGCTGTGTTCCACCGGGGATGAGCGCCTTTGCCTTCTTGTAGAGATCCCGACCTTTCATCGGAGATCATGATACCAGCTTCCGTTTCGCCCCGAGTGCGATCATGAGAGCAGAGACGCCCTGGGAAAGGGGCGCAGCGGTCTCTTCCCCCCGTGCCACCGCATCGAGAAAATGACGGATTTCCTCTTTGTAAGGAGCATCGCGATCTGCGGCAACAGGAAAGGATTCCCTGAGCGCCCCGTCGGCACCGTAGAGGAGCACTTTCGCGGCGGCATCTTCTTGCGGCGAAGCGCCGGGCGGACTTTTGAGCTCCCACTGAATGGTCCCCTCGCTTCCGATGATTTCGCACCCGCGCCGCCACGTTCGCTGCACAAACGAGAGGTGCACGCTGCTCAATGCTCCCGATGTGTGACGCAGAAGAAGCTCGGCGAGACCATCCACCGTGAGACCGATGCTCGTTGCAGGGAGAACAGAGGCGAATTCAAGTGAAGCTGCGCCAAAGTACCAGAGCGCAAGATCAATTTCATGAATGCAATCAAGTAACACGCCTCCCTGCTTCGGGTCCGCGCTGTAACTCTCTTTGTACGGCACCGCGCGCCGCCAATGGGGAAGAAAAGAAGCGGTGCGGATGCGCGCGGAAAGGACATCGCCAATCGCACCCTCCGCGAGAAGTTTTTTGATGAGTTGCGAGCCGGGGTGGAAGCGCCAGTTACAGCCGACCATCGTGACAAGGTGATGTGCCTCACATTCGGAGAGGAGTGCATCGATGCCGTCGGGTGAATGCGAAAGCGGCTTCTCGATGAAGAGGTGGCAGCCGGCGCGAGCAGCTAAAGTCGCCTGTGCGATGTGGAAAGCAGTTGGAGAACAGAGGAAAACGATCGTCGGCTTGAATTCTGAGAGTGCTTTTTCGTACTCCGTGAATGCCTGCAGAGAGCCCTCCTGTTGCAACGCAGAAAGTCCCTCCGATGGAGGACCGGGATCCGCGAATGCGAGATCAGTGACCCCGAGCGCGCGGAGATTTTTGAGATGCCGCACGCCGATGGAGCCGGCTCCGCTCACAAGAACCCGGTGCTGTGCGATTTTCGTCGTCATGCTTTTTTGATCATGTGAATCTTATCGTGGAGCACGCCGTCGTGATTGATACCGTTCTTCTCTATGTGATCAACGGTAAAGCCGCATTTCTCGTACACACGAATCGCCGGCGTGTTCTGCGCAATCACGCCGAGGCGCATTTCACGAATGCCCAAATCCTTAAAAGCGAAATTGGTAGCAAGATTTGTCGCCTCCGTGCCGACCCCGCGTCCCCAGAATTCCTTGTCCCCGATGAGGAGACCAAGCATGGCCATGCGCCCTGAGAGATCAACGGGTTCAAGCTTCACATTGCCGATATGTGCGCCTGCCTGTCCGGCAGGCAGGCCTGTCTCCTTCCAAAAAACGCCGAGGAGGAGCGCCTGATCGCTCTCCCATTTTTCCCCGATGTAGGCGCGAAGCTTCGGAATCGTCATGGAACGGGTCTCCAGATACTGATTGACGACGGGATCATTGAGCCACGATGCGTAGCGTTCCGACGCATCATCGGGAAGGAGTGTGCGAAGGAAGACATGTTCGCCTTCAATGCCAACCTGCCGCTGCGAGAGTGACGCAGAGTTCATCGATGAGAAGCCTCATTGCGGGTCATGAGGAATTCCGCCCAGAGGAGATCGAGCGGAGTATCGATATCCACCGATCGTTCCGGAGGAATAAAGTAAGGAATGGTCTTCGATCCGCAAAAATCACCCTCGCGCAGAAAAACTTCCGTGCGTGCAAAGAGAACGGAGCCATCGATGTAGTAGAGCTTCTCGAGATCCTGCGAACGTTTCGTGAGACCGTCTGTCGTGAAGAAACTTTTAAGTTCATTCCCCTTGACGCTCATCGCCGCCTGCGGCGGCTCATCGTACGCGGCCATACTCGCGACATAGTTCGCGTCATTTTTCGCAAAAATAGCAAAGGCAGCGCGCACATCCTCCGCGTTGCAGAGCGGGCTTGTTGGCAGCATGACAGCAAACGATGGGTACGATGATCCCTTCTCCGCACATGCGCGCAGAACCGAGGCACAGACATGCGGCACGCGCGCCGTGTCCGCCGCAAGCTCCGCAGGACGCTGCAAAAGAAGGTCCGCTCCGCTCTCCTTCGCAATCTTCAGAATTTCATCATCGTCCGATGACACGCACACGTGTTCGAATACATTGCTCTGTATCGCTGCCTCAATGACATACGTCAGAAGAGGCTTTCCGTGGAGGAGCGCAATATTTTTGCGGGGAAACCGCTTCGACCCACCACGTGCGGGAATGATACAGAGAGGCTTCATGTGAAGAGGAGATTAGAAGGGGGATTTCTGAGGCACATGCTGGTTCAGCATGGACC
>MFKT01000016.1 GCA_001781125.1 Candidatus Kaiserbacteria bacterium RIFCSPHIGHO2_01_FULL_53_29 | reverse complement strand
TCCACCACGCATTCGGCAACCGATTGTCGCCCGTGCAATACCTGATACAGTACGAGAAATTACCAGCGGAGTGCAAAACCACCTGCGGTCATACATTTAGTTGCTTCCGATACGATCGCGTGCTAGACTCCTCGCCACATGAGTATTAATGCTGAAGTCCAGAAAAGCGGCAATGAGAGCACGCTTTCTACCATTCGCAAATTCTCGCGGCGCGTGCAGGGCACGGGCTTGGTGCGCACGGTGCGCGGAGGGCGCTACTATGTGCGAAGCGCTTCAAAGATAGTCAAGAAAAAGCGCGCGCTCAAGATGATAAAGCGCCGCGCCGACTACAAACAACTCATCAAAGAAGGAAAGGTGATAGAGACCGTACGCGGACCGGGAGGCCGCCCTTCGCATAATCGTGATGGCGCGCAACCTTCGCGACCCGCAGAAAGTACCCCTATCGCCCGCTAGAATGGCGACAGTTTCAATAGCAACAACTACACGCGGCTCTATGCCGCGTTTGCCGTATGAAAGGATGGCCCGTGCGGTGCTCCCGCGAGGCTACGAACTCTCACTCGTCATCTGCGCAGATACACTGGCACAGCGAATGAATCGGGAGCATAGGAAAAAGACGTATCCTCCGAACGTTTTGTCGTTCCCTATTTCGAAAACCGAGGGTGAGATATTCCTCAACGTGCGAAAGGCGGCGCGCGAGGCGCGCCGCTACCATGTGACCCTCCGTGACCATCTGGCCCACCTGTTTGTCCACGGGTGCTTCCATCTGAAAGGCCTCCGCCATGGGCGTATAATGGAGGCACACGAGCGGCGCATACTGCGACGCTTCGGTTTTTCATGCAACGAATCTATACAGGCATCGACATCGGCACATACCACGTCAAAGTCGTGATCGCTGCAGCGGCCGCCGAGAACCCCGAACTTCCACTCACCATTCTAGGCACAGGCACATCCGCCTCGCGCGGACTGCGGCACGGATATATCATTGATGCAAAGGAAGCGACCAAAAGTGTGCGCGAGGCGCTTGGCCGCGCTGCCATAGCGGCAAAGGTGAAGGTACGCGGTGCGCGAGTCGCCTTGGGCGGCATTGGCCTCGACGAAATCCGTAGCAGCGCCGAGGTATCGCTCACCCAATCCGGCGGTATCGTGACCGAGCGCGAGATAGAGCGCGCTCTGCGCGAGAGCGAGAAGCGGGCATCACCCAAGCTCACCAACCGCACCATCATTCATTGCGTCCCCCTCGAATATCGCGTCGACGGCACAAAAGTCTTTGGGAAACCCGCAGGTCTTCAGGGCACGAAGCTCGCCGTCGATACGCTTTTGATAACAATGCTTAGCCAGCATCAAGACGACCTCATCGATGCGGTCGAGGCAGCGGGTGTCGAAGTCGAGGGCGTCATGGCTTCTCCCCTTGCAGCGTCGCTGGTCACGCTCACCAAGGCGCAAAAAACAGCGGGTGTCGTCCTGGCCAACATCGGCGCGGAGACCCTCTCGCTTGTCATCTTCGAGGACGACACGCCGATCTCGCTCAAGATCTTTCCCACCGGCTCCTCTGAAATTACCGAATCAATCGCACTCTCTTTTAAGATCCCGCTTTCCGAAGCCGAGACACTGAAGCGCGGAGGTGTCACCGGAAGTGATATACCGGAACGGAAGATGAGTGTAATAGTAGGGACGCAACTCAAGGAAATGTACACGCTCGTCAATGCGCATTTGAAATCAATCGGCCGTCATCGTTTACTCCCCGCAGGTATCGTCATCACCGGCGGCGGGTCCGGACTCACCAGTGCATCCGAGATCGCGCGCGCGGTCCTGCAACTACCTTCGCAGGTCTCGCAGATCGGACAACTTCCGCGCTCCTCGGGAGTAGATGCCACCTGGGCCGTGGCCTACGGCCTATGCCGCTGGGCCTATGCCGAAGACACTTCCGGCGGCTCGTACTCGCTCGGCGGGATCATACGCGATGCGTGGGAATCATTGAAACAAGGTTTGCGAAGTCTATTGCCGTAGAATGAGAAAGCACCGAGAACCGACCTATGTGCTTTTTGTTCCGCACAAAACAAAAGACCGCCCCGAGGAAACGAAGGTCAGCCTCCCGTCTCCGCCATTGGCGGTCCTAACATCTCAAGTTCAAACACCACAACGCCCCGCTGTTCTTGCCTTCCATGCAGCTCGCGGAGGAAGGATATTGTTGCGTTCCGCGAACGACCGGGGGCAATTCGCTTTACCGATTCGCCCGTTACCGCAGAGTCGAAACTTGCGAAGTGTGAGATTTTTTTGACCCTGCGTTGTTCACGACCATTGAAAATAATCGTGTCGCCCTCATGGATGCTATCGATATAACGGCCCCGTACTCGAATCTCAAGGTCTTTCCTGCCCGACCTTAAGGAGTCGAGCAGGAACCATTTCACACCTAGGTTGTGTGTTGCCATTACCCAACTCCAGAACGGCAGGATTGCCGGTGTGCACTTTGCATCACATCGTCTTCAACGTCAAGTTTGCGCTTTTGTGCAAAGTGGTACTATGTTCGGACTATGCCCGGCAGGACAATTTCGAATCGTCTTGGTATGGATATTGCAATACGTATAAGCCACTGTTCCGTTCTCAATTTTCCTCTGTCAGGTGCAGTCAGCCGCGACAGTAATTATTCGAAATTGTACTAGCCGGGTATGACCAAACAAGTGAAGCCTGATGTTGAGTCTTTTGCACGGATACGAGTGGTGGGGGTCGGGGGCTCGGGAGGCAATGCGGTCAATCACATGATCTCCTCGCACGTGGTAGGTGTGGACTTCATCTCTATAAACACTGACGGACAGGACCTCCATAAGTCCAAAGCGAAGCGCAAGATACACATCGGCAAAAATCTAACGCGTGGATTGGGCGCAGGCATGAATGCCGAACTTGGCAAGCAAGCGGCGGAAGAAACGCGCGAAGATATCCAGGAGGCGATAAAAGGCTCTGACATGGTCTTCATCACCTGCGGCATGGGCGGCGGCACCGGCACCGGCGCTGCACCGGTAGTGGCCAAGATCGCACGCGAGCTGGGAGCCCTCACGGTGGGTGTCGTCACGCGACCATTTGGATTCGAAGGTGCGCAGCGCATGCGGCTCGCCGAAGCGGGTCTCGCGGAATTGCGCAAAGCGGTAGACGCCCTCATCATCATCCCCAACGACAAACTGCTGGCTATCGTCAGTCGCGAAACTGGTATCAAGAACGCCTTCGCCATGTGCGATGACATTTTGAAGCAGGCGGTGGAAGGAATCTCCGACCTCATTACCACGACCGGTATCATCAACGTCGACTTCGCCGACGTGCGCGCCATCATGCACAACGCGGGCTCGGCTCTCATGGGTATCGGCACCGCTATCGGCGAGCACCGTGCAGAAATGGCCGCGCGCGCTGCCATCAACTCCCCACTTCTGGAAGTTTCCATCCATGGCGCAAAGGGAGTCCTTTTCTGCGTTGCCGGCGGCGAGGATCTGGGGATGCTCGAAGTGCAAGATGCTGCCAATGTCATCACCGAGGCAATCGATCCGGACGCCAAAGTCATTTTCGGAGCTGTCACCGACGATTCGCTCAAGAAGGGCCAGGTGCGCGTGACGGTCATTGCGACCGGTTTTCCGGAAGCAAGTCAGCGTTCATCCTTGTTCTCCCAATCCCAGCGACTCGTCGCCAAGAAAGATCAGGACGTCCCGCCCGTCTCTCCGCGCACACGTGAAGAGATGAGGAAAACTGATATGGAGAAACATGACAAGTCGGTCAAAGAGACGAAATCGGAGCCTGCAAAGGCAGCCGCGATCGAGGAAGAGGATGATTCGTGGGGTGGACTGCCATCCTTCTTACGAAGGAAGTAGCAGGCAACCGGCAGCAGGCAGCAGAGAGATACACAAAATATCTTGGGATTTTTTCCTGTTGCCTGTACACTGGTGCCTAATGCCTATGTACGAATTAGCAATTGTAGGCGGTGGACCAGCGGGCGCGGCAGCTGCGATATACGCTGCGCGCAAACGCCTCAAGACTATTTTTCTCACGAGCGAATGGGGCGGCCAGAGTACCGTCTCGACCGATGTCCAGAATTGGATCGGGACCCCGTCGCTCACCGGTATCGAACTCGCGGCGAATTTGCGCAAACACGTCGAAGCATATGCGGGCGAATGGCTCACCATTCAATCACCCGTGCTCGCGACCGGACTTGTGGCAACCGATGATCACGTCGAAATCACAACGTCGGCCCAAGGCCGATCCGCCTCGGGCGGAAACAATATCCAGGCAAAAGTCGTCCTCATAACATCGGGTGCCAACCGCCGCAAGCTTGAAGTGCCGGGTGCAGCGCAATACGACCAAAAAGGCCTTACTTATTGTGCAAGCTGCGATGGCCCGCTTTTCGCAGACAAAGACGTGGCAGTCATTGGCGGCGGCAACGCCGCATTCGAGACTGTGCTCCAGTTGCTCGCCTACTGCAAGACCGTAACGCTTTTCAATCGCGGCGAGACATTCCGAGCCGATGAGATTTCTGTGGCCGCAGCGCTCGCGCACCCCAACATGCGGGTCATAAAAAACAGCGAGATTCTTGCGGTGGAAGGTGCGCAATTCGTTACCGGCGTACGCTGGAAAGACACAAAGACAAATGTCGAGAGTCTGCTCCCCGTCGAAGGCATCTTCGTCGAGATCGGTCTCATTCCAAATACTGACTGGACTGGCACTGTCCTAGACAAAAACGAAATCGGGCAGATCAAAGTCGACCCGCGTACGCACCGCACCTCGCACTCGCGCGTCTGGGCCGCAGGCGATTGCACCGACGGCCTCTACCATCAAAACAACATCGCCGCCGGCGACGCCGTCAAAGCGCTGGAAGACATTTATATGTCTCTGCGCCGCGCTTAACGTGTAGAATTCCAGGAGGTCTGACCTCCTAGGTTAGGAGGTAATCCGCTTCAAGACCGAAAACGCGCGGTCGACGTCTTTGTCTTCGAAAATGATGGAAAGTTCGGTGCGGACAGACATGACTTCGACGAAGCTGATACCCTCGCTTGCGAGCGCTTTTAGTATCGGGTAGTAGAGGCCCGGAACTTTGAGGCTTGATTCGGGAAGCCGGAGCGTGATGGCCGAGAGGTTGTCGGTGCGGAGAATATTTTTGTGTTTGCCGAGAGCGGCGGCGACTTCTTTTGCTGATTCTTCGTCAACAATGAGAAGTGATTCGTGCATGCCGCGCGAGAAATTTACGAACGTGTCTTTGCGGCGACGCGCACTTTTCGATATCGTCTCCAACAGCTCCGAGAGCTCCTCCGCATTCGGGCAGACGAATTCGACGAGACTTGAGCGCACCGTGATGTCGTTCAACTGTTTCAGAAACCGCAGGCCGAACATCGGGGTGCGCAGGTTTTTGCCCATGCGATGGAGCGCCATTGCGATAGCTGACTCGGAGACCTTTTCAAGCAGTCTTTTTTCCACGTCCGGCTTGATGCGGCGCGCGATTTGCGCATTATTCGCAATCCCCTCGGCGATAGTTTCCGCAAGGAACGGCGAGCGTTGGATAACCTCCTCGACGACTTGGCTTATGGTTCTCATCCCGTTAGAAGTAGGAAGCTGGGGCTTCCGACTCAAAGTTAGATTTAATAAATTTCACTTCGTTCCAGTCATTTGCCGCGGATATATCACTATCAGAACTTCCGCGACTTCTAACGGGACGAATGTCAGGATTATAACAAATCGTGAGAAATATGCAAGTTATCCCCAAGAATTTGCCGATAGTCCTATATCCCCGCTATCATCAGCACATGAACTATAGGGGTGCATACACGGCGCTTGTGACGCCCTTTACAACGACCGGCGAGGTAGACGAAGAGACACTGCGCACGCTTGTCGAAGCGCAGATAGAGGGGGGCATTGACGGCATCGTTCCCTGCGGCACGACCGGCGAATCCCCGACTCTCTCGCACGAGGAGCACAATAGAGTAGTCGAGCTTGTCGTGAAGTTCGTGAACGGCCGCTGCAAGGTAATCGCGGGCACAGGTTCGAATTCAACTGACGAAGCAATACAGCTGACACGGGAGGCAGAGGCGGCGGGAGCGAGCGCCTCACTTCAAGTCGTGCCCTACTACAACAAGCCGACGCAAGAAGGCCTCTACCAGCACTTTCGCGCCATCGCGGAGCAAGGCGGCTTGCCCATCATCATCTACGACATTCCCGGACGCACGGGAGTAGGCATTGCTCTTGAGACCATTGTGCGGCTGCGCACCGATCTGCCCCAAAGTATCATCGGCGTGAAGGAAGCGACCGGCACAACAGAGCGCATCGCACCTCTGCGTGCGCGTCTGGGCGACGAATTCTCGATACTCTCCGGCGATGATTCTCTGACACTCCCCATGATGAGTCTCGGGGCAGACGGCGTTATCAGTGTTGCCTCCAATGTCGTGCCGCGAGAAGTGCGCGAAATGGTCCACACCGCACTCGACGGCAATTTCGCCGAAGCGCGCGCGATGAACGCGCGGCTTGCGCCAATTTTCAAAGACCTCTTCATCGAAACAAATCCCATCCCCGTCAAAGCAGCCCTTGCGATGGGAGGGCGCTTGCAAGAAATATACCGTTTGCCGCTCACACCCATGGCAGTAGCGAATCGCGCCCGACTCGAGGAAACCCTGCGAAAAGTCGGATACCTAAAGAAATAAATATGACAAAAATAATTATCTGCGGTGCGCACGGCCGCATGGGTCAATTGTTGGTCTCATGCGCCAAGGAAGATCCGTCATTCGAAATAGTCGGAACGGTAGATTCCGGTGGTGATTTGAGTGCCGTCATTTCCAGAGCGGATGTTGTTATCGATTTTACAACCGCTCCCGCGTCTGAAGCTCTCGCAAAAATCGTCGCGAACAATAGAAAAGCGCTCGTTATCGGTACGACCGGCCACACGACGGCCCAAAGAGACGCCATCCTAGGCGCTGTGCAAAAAATCCCCGTCGTATGGTCGGCAAATTTCTCGACCGGCGTCAATGTGCTTTTTTACATCACGGATCTCGTCGCGAAGCTTCTCCCGGACGCGGGTGTCGAGGTCTCGGAAACACATCACACAAAGAAGAAAGACGCCCCGAGCGGAACAGCCAAGCGCTTGCAGGAAATCCTTAAGCTCGTCCGTAAAGAGGACGTGCTGGTCCATTCATCGAGGATTGGCGACGTCGTCGGAGACCACACCGTAACGTTCTCGACTCCGGACGAGACGCTTGAACTCAGGCATCATGCGGTAGACAGGGCAACGTTCGCGCGAGGTGCACTTGTCGCCGCGAAATGGGTTGCCAAAAAGAAACCCGGTCTCTACGACATGCAGGACGTTTTGGGACTGAAGAAATAACGTATTATGAAAGTTTGTGTAACCGCATTACAATTCGAACCATGCCCGGCAGGACAATTTCGAATTGCCTTGTATGAATATTCACCAACCTATGACAAGAAAAAAGGGGCATAGAGATACTGCAAACGTTCACCGTTAGAACTGCGGCAGGAATTATTCGAAATTGTACTAGCCGGGTATGGCAAAAATTAATTCACACTACAAAGATGTCTCTGAAGGATATTTCTTCCTAGAGACAACGAAACGCGCAAAAGCGTTCACAGATTCCCATCCGGGTGTGGAGCTTTTGAAGCTCGGTATCGGCAATACGACCGAGCCCATTGTCCCTGCCGTACTCGAGGGGCTGAAACGCGGTGTGGAAAAGTTAGGCAGCGCGGAGACGTACACCGGCTACGGTGACGAGCAGGGCGACACACGATTGCGCGGCGCAATTGCAGAATGGTATGCAGGGCGCAAAGTGAGCGTAGAACCGGCGGAAGTGTTCGTGAGCGATGGCGCGAAACCGGATTGCGCAAATATCTCTTCTATCTTTTCCGACGAGAGCGTTGTGGCGATAGGCGACCCTGTGTACCCGGTCTATCGCGACTCAAACATAATTGCGGGAAAACGGGTCGTGTATATGCCAGCCTTGGAAGAGAATGGCTTTATTCCCGAACCCCCGCGTGAGCCCCGCCAAGGGCGGGGCGAGCACGTCGACCTGATCTTTCTTTGCAGTCCCAACAACCCAACCGGCACTGTTATCACAAGAGAACAATTGAAAACGTTCGTCGAATACGCTCTCGAACACAAAGCCATCATTGTCTTTGACGCGGCATATTCGGAATACATCCGCGATGCCGCTCTGCCAAAAAGCATCTACGAGATCGAGGGAGCGAAACAGTGCGCCATCGAGATCCAGAGTCTCTCAAAAGCCGCCGGATTTACCGGTGTGCGGCTCGGGTGGACTATTGTGCCAAAAGAGTTGGTGGCCGAGGACGCCTCTACGGGAACGTTGAACCAAATGTGGAATAGGCGCCAGACGACGATGTTTAACGGCGCTTCAAACATCGCGCAAGAAGGGGGGCTCGCGGTGCTTTCGCCGGAAGGGCAGCGGCAGACACACGAGCAGATTGATTACTACATGGAAAACGCGCGTATCATTCGCGAGGGCCTTACGAAGGCGGGCTATACCGTTTTCGGGGGCGTGCACGCACCATACATCTGGTTGAAATGTCCCTCTGGATTAACATCGTGGCAATTTTTTGACCAACTTCTCGAGAAAGCGCACGTTATCGCGACCCCCGGCTCGGGATTCGGAGATAGAGGCGAAGGCTACATGCGCGTGTCGGCCTATGGACACAGGGAAAATATCGAGCGCGCGGTGCGCTCCATCAGTGAGAATATGCGCGTATGAAAACACTTCCATTCACAAAAAATCAGATAGAGGAACTTATCGGCGCACATCCGACGCCCCTCTATATATATGACGAGGCTGGTATCCGTCGTCAGACCAACCGGCTCAGCAATGCTTTCTCGTGGAACAAAGGGTTCAAACAACACTTCGCCGTCAAAGCATTGCCGAATCCGGAGATCCTCAAGATCGTGAAAGAGGAAGGGAGCGGTCTGGACTGCAGTTCGCTTCCGGAGCTTATCCTCGCCGACCGTGTTGGTATAAGCGGAGGGGAGATCATATTCAGCTCCAACGACACGCCTGCAGAGGAGTTCGTTGAGGCGAAAAAAAGAGGCGCGCTCATCAACCTCGATGACCCCAATCATCTCGATTTCCTCGAGAAAGCCGCCGGGTTGCCCGACATCATTTGCTTCCGCTATACCCCTATTTCTTTGCGCACCGGCAACGCTATTATCGGGGATGCAAAAGAAAGAAAATTCGGCATGACGCGTGAGCAGCTTTTCGAAGTCTACCACCGCGCCAAAGAAAAAGGCATCCGGCGCTTCGGGCTTCATTCGATGCCGGTGTCCAACGAGCTAAATGTTGAATTTCTTCTCGAAGCGGCTCGCGAACTCTTATCGACCGCAAAAGAAATTCAAGATACGCTGGATATCACGTTCGAATTCATCAATCTTGGCGGCGGGATCGGTATTCCCTATCGACCAGAAGATAGAGAGTTCGATATTGAAGCGTTTGGCAAAGGCGTCAAAGAGACAGCAGAAAAGACGTTTGGCAGTGCGATACCTGCGCTTCATATGGAATGCGGACGCTACATCACCGGACCACACGGATATCTCATCTCGCGGGTACGCCACGTTAAGAGCTCGTACAAAAAATACGTCGGCCTCGATGCCACAATGGCCGATCTGATGCGGCCCGGCATGTACGGCGCGTACCACCACGTCACGGTGCTTGGCAAAGAGAATGCTGCGCAGAACGAAACGTATGATGTGGTCGGGTCACTCTGTGAAAATAACGACAAATTCGCGATCGATCGCAAGTTGCCTTTGATCGAACCCGATGATCTCGTCGTCATCCACGACACCGGAGCGCACGCTCACGCAATGGGATTCAATTACAACGGCAAACTTCGTTCGGCCGAATTTCTTCTTCGCCACGCCGGAGCCTCTGGCGAAGGCGGGCAAGGCCCAGAGTTCAAAATGATCCGTCGCGCAGAGACCGTCGACGACTACTTTGCGACATTAAAGTTTTGACCTGAAAATGAAGGAACCTGGGAGGTCTGACCTCCTGGATTTCTTCATTTCAATGACGGAAGTGGCGTACCCCGGTGAATACCATCGCCATGCCGTACTTGTCGGCAGCATCGATTGATTCTTGGTCATTCTTGGAGCCACCAGGCTGGACTATCGCGGTCGCTCCGGCCTCGTGCGCGGCTTCGACTACGTCGGAAAATGGAAAGAATGCATCAGAGGCAACGATGGAGCCGTGTAAAGGACTTAGAGGCGACGCCTCTAAGGTAGGCTTCTGTTGAGGCATATCAAAGGCTTTCAGGGCGGCGAGCTTTGCGCTGTAGATGCGACTCATCTGCCCTGCTCCGATGCCAAGCGTTGCGCCATTTTTTACATAGACGATGGCGTTGGATTTGACGTGCTTCACAACGGTAAACGCGAACATCAGGTCCGACAATTCATCGGCGGTCGGTGAGCGCTTCGTCACGGTCCTCACTTCTCCGTCGAATACCGTGTCGTCGGCCGTTGAGACGAGCACCCCACCTGCGATAGAACGAACCATCTTCCTCTTCGCAGAAGGGTCCGGCATCGTACCCGTGAGGAGAACCCGCACATTGGGCTTGGCCGAAAGGATCGCAAGAGCGTCTTCCTCCGCTTCGGGCGCAATAACGACCTCGAGAAATATCTTGACGAGCTCCGTCGCGAGCACGGCGGTGAGCTTCGAATTCATCGCAACGATTCCCCCGAAGGCCGAGACGGGGTCGCAGGCGAGCGCACGCAGATATGCTTCCTGCACATTCTCTCCCACCGCTGCGCCGCATGGATTCATGTGCTTTGCGATGACAACCGTCGGTTCTTCGAATTCTGCTACGCACTCGAATGCCGCATCAGCATCTTGCAAGTTGTTGTAGCTCAATTCCTTGCCCTGCACTTTGCGCGCAGTCGCAGCGCCCGGTCGTGGCGAGTTCAAATCGAGATACAGGGCTGCCCGCTGGTGCGGATTTTCCCCATAACGAAGAACTTCCGCCCGCTTGAGCTTGAGCAGAAGTTCTTCTGGGAATTCTTGATCCTTCATCCCCCTATTTTACCTCCTACCACGAATTACTCCACCACTGTCACAGAACCGAACATCGTCGCATTCAAGTGGTCGTGGTAGTTCCATGTTCCGACCTTATCGAATTTGAATGTGTAATTGTTACCGCCCGCGCACTGGTCAAATGCCGTTTTTGAAGTATCTGGGCAGTGAGCCACACGTGAGGTATCGCTGTAGGCGGTGTGGTTGGGATGTTGCGCCGAAGCAATCCACATCTCTGCTGTGCCTTCGTTGTTCCAGGCTACCGTCCCCCCTTTCTTGATCGTCACCGATGAAGGCGAGAAGCTCGCCCCATCGTATGTGATCGTTGCCGTCATGGGCAAGCTCGGCGTACCCGTGTCTGCCGGCACTTGCGAGCCCGCGCCCGTATCCACCACTACATTGGTATCAGCGCCGGTATTCGTTGCAGGCGTCTGTGTGCTCTGCCACCACCAGAAACCTCCGCCAACGACGATTACTGCAATCACCACCCAAATCCATGTATTTTGCATATCTCTAAGTATTATTACTCCTATAATGTATCCACCTAACCACTATCATACCAAAGATATCATGAAGTTTCTTTCTTCTGCCTTGCCAGAAATTCCTTTCCGTGTCCTATATCGGGATTGACCGGAATTCCCTTTTTGCACAATTCACACTCCTCTTCGGGCCACTGTTCGAGGTGCACGTCGACTAACGATTCGAACCGTTCAGGATTTCCGACTGCTTCCCTGGTAACCCCGCCTCTATTACCGATCGCCATTGCCCCGACGACATTCGCTCCCGCAGCACGCGCGGCTTCGACTACTTTTTTGAGCGATCCGCCTGTTGTCAACAGATCCTCTACGGCGAGCGTGCGTTTGCCGGCAATGATCTTATCGTACCCGCGCCTAATGACGAGACCACCTTCCCCATCTTTGTCGGCATAGAGTCCGTACACGTCGCGGCCGGTCATTTCTCCCAGGTGGTACGCGGTCCACTGGGAAAGAATGATTGCCCCGACCGCCGGAGCGATTACCGCCTCGATATTCGCATCCTTAAACGCCTCGGCAAATCCTTTGCAGAGCAAGGATGTCTCGCGAGGATGGACGAAGATCATGTCTTTGTTTATATACGTATCGCTGTGCTGGCCTGATGTAAAAACAAAGTGACCAGTCCTGAATGCGCCTACCCGCTGGAGAAGATCAAGTGCTTCCTCTTCGGTCATAATCCATTTATTCTACAACGATTTCTTGATGGCATCATGAAATTCAACTGCCTTAGCCCGAGAAGCCTCTGCAAAATCCGCGCTGCTTGACGCAAAGATGATCGAGCGCGAAGCCGCAATAATCATTCCCTGCCCTTTACTGTCTTTCCCTGCCTGCACTGTCTTCTCAATATCACCGTTTTGTGCACCAATTCCCGGTATCAGAATAGGTAGATCGCCAACGATCGCGCGCACAGCCGCGAGCTCTTTCGGATATGTCGCACCAACGACGAGCGCGCAATTTTTGTTCTTGTTCCAATCTTCTGCAACGCGACGCGCGATGAACTGATACAGTGGCACACCATCTACCGCGAGGTCCTGAAACTCGCCCGCGCCGCCGTTGGAAGTGCGGCACCAGACGATGACGCCTTTGTCTTTGCGATCGAGAAATGGCTGTAAGGCTTCGCGGCCTGGGTATGGTTGCACGGTGATGGCATCGGCATGCAGGTGATCGAATGCCGACTCGGCATATGCGACATTCGTATTGCCGATATCTCCCCGCTTCGCATCAAGTATGACCGGCACATCAGGTGCGGCACTGTGAATATACTCTATCGTCTCGCGTAGAGCCTTCCATCCCTCGTCGCCGTGCGCTTCATAAAATGCGGGATTGGGTTTGTATGTACACACGAGGTCGTGTGTGGCATCAATGATGGCGCGATTGAAGCTGACGATTGTCTCACGGATGCCCTGCTTGCGCGCGCTCTCTGGGATTTTCTCAAAATCGCTGTCTAATCCTACACACAAAAATCTGCCCTGCTTCCACTGCGCTTTCAGAAGTCCGTTGAAATTCCCGCTCATCCCGTTAGAAGTAGGAAGCCTGCGCTTCCGACTCGGTTATCGCAGTTGGTAACAATTCGACCATAATGGAAATAGACAGATGAATGGTATAGTTCCGAACTTCCGAAACTTCTAACGGGACTCATTGCGGCATATACTACCACGAGATCATTCCCGCCCCTCTCGACACCACTTTCTGGAGTGCTATTATGTCACCATGAAGCGAATAATCACCGGCCGTATAATTATGGACATGATGATGGCAATGCCCGGGCAAAGGGTGCGGTTGGTGCTATAGTTTGCAGGAAAATACATAGCGCCAACCAGCCCGGCCAGCTGGGTTTTTAATTTATAATCTAACTCGTATCATCAACCTCTATGAAAACAACCAACCTCGGATTCCCCAACGTCTACCAGTCGCTCATCAAACAAACGGTCGAGCGATTCTGGAAAGGAGCTGCCACCGAAAAAGACGTGCAGAGCGCTTTGGCGGAAGTGATGCGATACAACCGCGCTGCGCAAGAGAGCCTCAACCTCATTCCCGTCGGAGATATTGATCTCTACGACCGCCTCCTTGCGACCGCAGTGCGCTTTGGCATTGTACCGTCGCGCTTTGGCACGCCGAAGGATGCTGTTTCGTCGCTCGCGGTCTACCTCTCGATCCCACGCGGCGCGGAGGGGAAGCCCGCCTCCCCCATGGTAAAGTGGTTCAACACCAATTACCACATCGTCCAACCGGAGATCGAAGGCGATCCCGTATGGCAGAAGGACGCGCTACTCCCCGATCTCTCGGATCCGCGTCATATCCTTTCGCTCATCGGACCATGGACACTTCTCTCCTATTCAATTAACCGCACATCCCGCTCTCTGCCGGAACTCTTTGCCATCCTCGCCTCGCAGTATTCTGCGTTCATCAATTCCCTTCCTGCCCACACGAGAATCCAGCTTGAGGAGCCATCGTTCATCACAGAGGGGATACCGCAGGGATATGAAGATTTCCTCGCGGGAGTAAAACGCCCGGTGCATCTTCATGTCTACTTCGGAGCGGTGAACGATTTCGCCGAGCGGCTCTTTTCGCTGCCAGTCGCTGGTATCGGACTCGATTTTCTGGACGGCCCTGGCAATCTTTCCCTCCTCCCGAAATTCCCGCAAGACAAGATCCTCATCGCCGGTATCGTGAATGGCCACAATGTTTGGCCGGTATCGACGCGCAGTGAGAAAATACTTGCCACTATCCGGGGGACAATTGCCGACGAACGACTTTTCATCAGCCCCTCGTGCTCACTTCTGCACGTACCGCTCTCGGCAGAAGGAGAAGCAGCCGGTTTCTCGTTTGCCCTTGAGAAGCTTGCAGAGCTCTCGGCAATAAAGGCCGGGGACGCGAAGTACGCCCCGTTTACGATGCAAAACGACGCGCTGCCGGAAGAGCGCTTCGCACGCAAGCGCAAAACATACTGGGTGAGTGATATTGTGTACCCGACGACCACTATCGGAAGCTTCCCGCAGACCGCCGAAGTGCGCAAGGCGCGCAGCGATTGGCGCGCGGGAAAAATGACCGACGCCGACTACCAGCGTTTCATCGAAGGGCTCATCAAAGACTGTGTCGCGCGTCAGGAGGATCTGGGACTTGATGTTCTCGTCCACGGCGAATTCGAACGCAATGATATGGTGCAGTACTTCGCCGAGAATTTCTCGGGCTTCACCCCTATCAAGGGGCCGGTGCAATCCTATGGCACGAGACACGTCCGTCCGCCCGTCATAACCGGGCCGGTGTCCCGCCCGCAACCCTTTACCGTATCGTGGAGTACCTACGCGCAATCGTGTACGAGGAAACCCATGAAAGGAATGCTCACTGGCCCCGTCACGATCGTGAAATGGTCATTCCCGCGCGAGGATATGTCGCCAGAGGCCCAGTATTATGAGGTGGCCCGCGCACTTGCCGAGGAAGTACGCGATCTGGCATCGGCCGGCATCACGCATATCCAGATCGACGAGCCCGCGCTTCGCGAAGCGCTGCCGGTAGACAAATCAGAGCGCGCCCACTACCTGCGCCATGCCGTTAACGCGTTCCGACACACTTTCGCGTCCGTGCCGGACGAAGTGGTCATACACAGCCACATGTGCTTTTCGGAGTTTACCGACATTCTCGATGCTATTCGCGAGATGGGCACCGACGTGCTATCTATCGAAGACAGCAAGGCGAAAGGCAAAGTCGCGGCATCCATCCGTGCCTCCGGTTTCCCTGCGTCGATCGGGCTCGGCGTTTTCGACGTTCACAGCCCGCGACTTCCCACGGTCGAGGAGATGCTTGCCATTCCCCGCTCACTCGACCTGGACCCTCATCGTGTGTGGATCAACCCCGACTGCGGTCTTAAGACCCGTGGCGAGGAAGCGTGGACGCAACTTGGACGAATGATGGAAGCGGTACGAATTCTCCGGAAAGAATGGACAGACACCCAAAAAAGTCCTTAGACCATGCCCGGCAGGACAATTTCGAATTGGCTTGTGCGTGAACCTTCAACAACCTATGAAAAGAAAATTGATTCGGAAAGTGAACCCAACGTTCGCAGTTGGACCTGCGCCAGGAATTATTCGAAATTGTACTAGCCGGGTATGAAAGTAACCGATCTCATAAAAAACTCGTCGGTGCCCTTTACCTCGATCGAGATCATTCCCCCACGCAAGGGCACAAGCATGGAGACGCTCTTTGCAGAGCTCGAGGTCCTGATGCGCTACAAGCCGGCATTCATGAGTGTCACTTCGCATGCGCACGAGCGAAGTGTCGAGGAGGTCGACGGGAAAAAAGTCGAACGGATGAAACACAAGCGCCTCGACACCAACGCCATCTGCATCGCGGCGCAGTCCCGTCTTGGTGTGGAGCCCACGCCGCACCTCATCTGCCGCGGATTCACCAAAGACGAGACCGAGGATGTGCTTCTCACGCTCCATTTTCACGGCATCGAGAATGTGCTCGCTCTGCGAGGCGACGGTCCGCTGGCGGATGCTCAAACGGCAGCATCATTCGTGAACGAGCATGCTTCGGATTTGGTCGAGCAGATAGAGCGCATGAATGACGGCGTGTATCTCGATCCGGTAGAACGGGCAGAGAAAACCGATTTCTGCATCGGGGTGGCCGGCTACCCGGAAAAACACTTCGAAGCGCCTGATATGGAGACCGACCTCGCGTATCTCAAAAAAAAGGTCGACGCCGGAGCGCACTTCATCATCACGCAGATGTTTTTTGACAACGAGGCGTTTTATCGCTTCCGCGACGATGTCGCGCGCCTTGGCATACAGGTACCAGTTATCCCGGGCATCAAACCGCTCTACAAGAAACAACACCTCGAAGTCCTCCCGCGGATATTCTATACAAAGATCCCCCAGTCCGTGCAAGATTCAATCAACCGTTTCGACAAGGAAGAGGACATTCATCGGGCGGGCATTGACTCAACTATCGCGCAGTGTAAAGATCTGCTCGCCCACGGGGTGCCGGGCATCCATTTCTACAGCATGAGCGTCGCGAAGCCTACATCCGAAGTTCTGAATGGACTTATGGCGTAGGCAGCAGGCTATACTTCCTTGTATGCAAGACGCTATCAAAAAGATACTCGAAGAACTCGGTGAAAACCCCACGCGTAATGGCTTGAAAGAAACGCCACGGCGAGTGGAAGAATCCTTGCGGTTTCTCACACAAGGATATCACTTGAGTGCCGAGGAAGTTATCGCAGATGCACTCTTCGAAGAGGACCACAACGAAATGATCGTGGTCAAAGATATCGAGATTTATAGCTTGTGCGAGCACCATTTGCTTCCCTTTGTCGGCAAAGCACACGTCGGGTACATTCCCAACGGGCGTATCGTCGGACTCTCCAAAATTGCCAGGGTGGCGGACGTTTTCGCGCGCAGGCTGCAATTACAGGAGCGCCTGACAAAAGAAATAGCCGACGCGTTACAGAAAAGTTTGCGGCCTCTCGGTGTGGGCGTAATCATTGAGGCAGAACACTTCTGCATGATGATGCGGGGTGTGGAAAAGCAAAATAGCAAGGCAATGACATCCGCAATGCGCGGATCTTTTTTGGACGATGAGAAAACGAGACAAGAATTTCTAAGACTCGCAGTCGCCTGAATGCGCTTATCGCATCATTCCCGTACAGTATCGCTTCATGACGCCGTCAAGCACTTGATTTTGCGCAGCGACGGCCGTGCGCGCGGCCGCGAGCGCGGCCCGTCTGCGTGCCGGAGCGACATTGCGGAGGAAGCGGCGCCACAAGCGCAAGTGTTTTTCTTCCTTGATGTGCTCCTTGAAGTACACATGTGCGTCTTTGCTTCTCAATCCGTAGAATTTTATAAGCCCCTCGCTCTTGGTCGAGCTAATCGCCGGAAGCTCTGACTCGAAGGCATACATCGCTGCGATCCCCTCCTCGAATCCCTTGCGCGCCGTCTTAGTGATATTCGATACGGCATTGCGCACCGTTGTGGTCGGCCGGTAGGAGCGAAGCTGTTTTTTTGTAATGCCGAGCGAGCGGGCGAAACGCTCCCAAAGCTCGACGTGTTCGCGCTCTTCGCTCGCCTGCTCCGCAAGTATCTTTTTCGTCCCAGCAGCGAGACTGGCGGGTACCCGTTTCTCTATCTCATTCATAATGCCCGGGACATTGCGTGCCACCCAATAATATTCTTTCGCGTAGCCTGCGAGCTGCTGTCTCGTGAGCGCTCCCGCTGACCAGGCCTGATAAAAAGGGTGCTTAAGAAGCGAACGCTCGCTGACTGCCTTTTCAATCGCACTGACAAGGGAGACGGGAGTGGACATATGATTTTATCTTTTTATGGCTAAGTGCGTATATCATAGCATCGTGAAATGTGGTGTCCAGAGCGAAAATATATCAAAAAAACGAACCGGCGGGGACATCTGAAATCATCAGATGTGTCTCCCCCGCCGGAGCAGATGCCTCTCGTCAGGCCGCGTCTACAACTTGAACGCGCTTACCGCGTTCGTCGACTGGTCGATGAGAAAGGTGGGTATAGCGCCGTTCCCACCCTGTGTCGCACGAAGCAGATTGATGGTTCCCGCAACCTGCTGGGGGGACACGACATAAGAATCGCCGCGAGTGGTGAGCTCTGCCAGCCCAAGAATCACGAAGCTGACTTTATGATGGTCAGTGCCATCTCTTCTTTTCTCGATCAGTATTGCCGATGAAGCATTGGAGCTCGCCATTGCGGCAACGATGGCTCGCGTCATAAGTGCGTCCAAGTGAGGCCTCCTGCGTGATGTGAGAGTGAGGAACACGGTGACTGAAGAGGAACTTTTCTCCTCAGCAGTCTAATGTTCCCCACCTTTTTCAAAGAACAGCCTGTCCGCCTCGGGCGGAAAAGAACAAACAAAAACCCTCCGAGCGGAGGGTTTTTGTCTGAATGTCTAGTTGGACTTAGATATGCAAGCAAAACGCCTCCGCTTCGGAGCGCATCATCATACCCATCATCATCTGGCTCATTTGCTGCATCTTTTGCATATTTAGAGGCATTTTAGCAGACATCCGTAGACTGTCAAGGACGACTATTTCCTACTATGGAGAAAGCCTTTGATCGTTTCGATGACCCCACTCACATCTCGCTCATGCGCATCCGCCTCGAAATGAGCGTGCTTTTGGTAGAGGAGATGACGTTCGTCGTAAAGCTCCCGCAGGGTCTTTTTGCCCAAGCCCACAATGCCTCTGGGCGTAGTGCCCACGCGTTTCTCTATGACCGAGAAAGGAACTCTCAGGTACACGACGGAGGAGATATTCTTGAAATGCTCGAGTGCGTCTTTTTCGTAGGCAACGCTGCCGGGTGTCGAAATGAGGAGGCCGTCTTTGTCTGTTGTCGCATCGATCATCATGCGCTCTTCCCACTGCATGAATTTCTCGTCGCCGAGCTCATCAAGAATATCCTGCAACGGCTTTTTGTGTGCCGGCTCCAAGAGCATGCGGTCGACGTCGAGAAATTCCAATCCGAGACTCTCCGCGAGTTTTTGTCCGATATAACTCTTCCCCGCTCCGGACATTCCAATCAGCGTGACGTTCATGATTTCGGGATTCTATCCAATTGCCGGCGGCGAAGCAAGATGAGTATCACGAGGAGGCCGTTGGTAACAACAGCTTCTGCGGGAAAGAGCGCGGTCGTGAGAGTTACCGATGAAAGAGCTGCGATCGATAGAGAAAATTTGAGTATATCCAACGACCAGAGGGTTATCGATTCTTCGTCGGGGCGCAGATACGATTTGCGAAGCGTGGGAACTTTCGCGATCGCGTCAGCTGCTGCAGCAAAAACAACTCCCAAGAGCGGCTGATCGGTGATCCACCACAAGACGATGCCGAAAAATGCGCACGCCAGACAAACCCAATCCACCTTTGCGATGCGCTTCTCTCCCCGCGTGAGGGCGAGGAGAAAAATGAGGGCGTTCATGAGCGCGCTAACGCCTGTCACCCACGCGCCTGGTCCCCCGCCACTCACGACTTGTGCGACAAAAACCGTTCCATCGAGAACAACAAAGATCAACCACGAAAAGGGGTGCGGCTTCGTGATTCCGCGAAATATGCTCCGAAAATAGAGCCCGTAGCCGACAAGGCTGCCCACTGCAGCGATCGCACCGAGTACGATGTGGTAGTCGTAGGTCATGCGTTCGTGGTCTTAAGTTGCCGGCGGCGGATGAACAACATCGTGACGAGCGAAGAGTTTAGCAGGCAAACCGCGACAGGAAAGAGTAGCGTTGTCGCGTTGAATGATCCAAGAGCGGCTATGCCAAGAACATATTTCAACGTACTCAAGACATATGTACTAATCGTTTCTTCGTGCGGCTTCATGTAGGACTTCCGGAAGGTCGGGGCGAATGCAAACACGTCTACTACCGTCACGACAACGACTGCGGTGAGCGGTTCATCAGTAATTCGCCAGAGTACGATACCGAGCAGGGCGCCGATGAAACAGAGCCAGTCGGTCTTTGTGATCTCCCGCTCTCCGCGGAAAAACGCGGTAAGCGCGATCGCAGAACAACCAAGGACCGTTATGGCCGAAACCCACGCGCCTGCTCCGGCACCTGCCGATACCTGACCGAAAAATACGATGGCGTTTAGCAGTGCAAAAATGACCCACGTGAATACATGGGGTTTTGTTTTGCCTCGGTAGATATCTCGGAAATATGGGATGTAGCCGAGGATACCGACAACCACGGAGATAAAACCGAGCACGATGTGATAGTCGTAGATCATCGCGGTCTCCATGGCTGACGCGAGTCATGGCGAACGCGAACAATTTCAATTCTTCCAGGATGAATATCGTAATAGATTTTGTATGGATATCCGATCACGCTCTTCACGCGAAGTGCCTTATCGTCGGTCTCCTCGGATCCGGATGGTTGAGCCCCAATAAAACCCACTGCTTCATCTAAAGCAGTCGCAACATGTTCCGCGCCTTGTTTGCTGCGCTTTATAAGATAGTCGTAAATTTCTTGTATATCGGCAATTGCTTCGGCGCGAAAACGGATTTTCATGCCACGCCAAGACGCTTCCAAAATGCTTTGACTTTTTTCTCGGAAACGAGTGGGCTCTTTCGCCCCTTTTGAACGGCCGCACGTTCCTCCGCACTCAACACATAGACTTTCCTACGTCGCGCGTCGATCTTCCGCGCATGTGCCAAAAGTTCCTCGCGGTCGCTCCTCGTCCATTGTTCCGCCTGATCAACGACATCTTGTAATACCCGTATCATGCGGGGATTATAGCATAGAGCCCCAGTGGATCTATTTCGCAACTTCTAACGGGGTTCATGAACGTCGCAATACAAACTCACAGACATACAACACGTGAAGGAATTTGGGCGTTTTTTACTGATATGATTTCCTCAATGCCACCCGAGGAAGGTCGGTCTGTTTCTTATGTTTTCAAAGCATTCTTCGTCGTTGCATTCACATTTCTCGCTGCAAGCGGAGCATCGCTGGCGGTAGCCACGCTTGATCCTGGAAACAGCGGCCAGGAAGCGCAGCTCGCGCAAGCAGCCGCCTCCGGCGACTCAAAAGAAAAAGATGCGGTAAAGACCGAGGGCGACAAGAGCAGCGACACGACCGTAGCAGGCAGCAAGACCGGGAAACCAGCGGCAAAAGACACGGGCGAGTGTTCCCCGGATGAATTGAAAAAACTGAAGGGCAAAGAACTGAAGGATCGGATAAAAAAATGCTCGACAAAGAAAGGAAAGCTTACGTGGAAAGATCAGATGGGCAAGGAATTCACATGCATCAAGGGCGGCGAAGGGGAAAACAAATGTGACAACAAGCTCTCGGAGATCGCCGCGGCCGCAAAACAGGGCGGAGTCACGTTTACACCAGAAGGATCAAACCAACCGATAGTTTTTAAGATGCCTCCTCCAACGTCGAGTGATCAGCCGCTCGATGAGCAGATCTCACAGAGCATCGCAAGCGCGTTTGATGAGAAGCCGACTGTGCTCGCCCAAGTCGCATCGGACAAAGGTGATTTCGAAGGTGCAAAAGCGGTTCTCGAGGGCTACGCAAACCCGGTGCCGACGCCCAACACAAACACCGAGGGTGCGCGGCTCGTGCAATTGGACCCGAGTCTCAAAAATACCTATAGCATGCAAGTGCCGCAGCACCAGACTCCGATCCAGTCGATGACGAGCACGGCCCCGCCTCCCAACACCTACAAAGCGGCAAGTACCTTTGGACAAAACGTGCAGACGCAAGCGCCACAGGGCAATACGCGTTGGTTCGACGCGATCACCTCCCCCGAGAAAATCACGCCCGTCCCCGAATATGCGAAGGGCTTGAAAGGCGGGTGGGCGCCCCCTCCCAATGCAAATCTTGCGACGCAACTATCACCGCAACAGTCGCTCGGGACGACTCCGGCAAGCGCATGGTTCAATAATCCGCTCAATCCCGCAGCGAGTGATGCGGTGCCGTTTAGCAACGGTGCGGAATTGGGAGCGCAGCAGCAATTCGGAAAAGACTTTTCCCAAAACACGGCTGACACATCGAACCAGCCATCATGGCTATCGAATTTCTTCGGAGCCTACGAGCAGCAGGCAAATCCTGATGGTACGGTCACGCAGACCGAACCAAGATTTGCGGGCGTGGAGGGATTCAGTGATCAATTCGCGCAGCCACTCCAAAACGGCAGCACCGCATACATCGTAGGGCCCGACGATCCGCTTCGAGCGAACGTTGTGCAAAATGCCAACGCCATTGCGGATACGAAAATGCCGATCGTGGTTTCGCTCCCGGATGGCAATGTCGCGATATTTCGCGGTGAAGATTACGAAGCAAATACGACCGGCGTCGTTACAGTGGCAGGCCGCGGGCTGACGGATATTGCACTGACGGGGCGAGGCCCCTGGAATTCGCTTGCCGGTGCTCTCGGATTCGGACCGGAGGATCCGCAGCCGCTGGATGAAAAAATAGCAAACGTCTTGCAAGGTGGAAGGCTTAATCAGAATCTGGCCGCGTATTCTTTTTTCGGAGCGACGAACCCCGAGACGGGTAATACGCTCGGGCTGGATATTGGAAATGCGATCGCGGGAGCAGTCGACAACCCTTCCACGCTCAAGTGGCTTGAAGATAACAACGTGCTTACCGCACAGCCTTTCCCGCATCTCGATCTTCGAGGGAACCTCCTCTCGGAGACCGGGCAGCAGTATGCAGTCAATGCGAGAGACGCCATCCCGATTTACGGAAAGGACGCGTCTGATCCATCCCCGCCTGCGCGGCCGATTGAAGTTGCCGTCGTTTCAGAACCACCGGAGCCTCCGAAGGAGCCAGAGCCGCAACGACCCGAACTGCCGACCGCGGAGTGGAAGCCACAAGAACAGCCCCGGCGTTCGCCCGAGCTCGGTGACCTTAATCCTATGTCGAGCGCACAAGCTGGTGAAAGACAAGTGCCGGAGGAATATCGGCCGTACATGAAAACGGTCTGTGACGACTCCGGCTGCCGACAAATTCCGGCTATCACGGTCAGGCCGCCGAGACCGGAGGACGCAACGCCGCCGGAGATTCCGGGAAATCCGCAGCAGGCGCCACCACAGCAGCCACCTCAGGAGCCCCCACAAACACCACAAGAGTCGCCGCCCGAGACGCCGCCCGCTAAGGTGGCAACAGATCCTGCTTCCCATCAGCAACCCGCGACAGAGCCGAACACAAAACCGGCCACGACCCCTTCAGGTGATGACGCTGCGCCGACCAAGGATGCAAAAAACGATGCGCCGCCGCAAGAACCACAAACAGAGGGGGAACAACAGCTCGCATCAAACGATGTTCAAAATCCGAGTGCGCCGCCCACTCCAACGCCAAATCTTTTTTGTGCAATCTTCGGCTGCCCGCCGCCCGCGCCGCCACAAGAGGCCCAGCAACAGCCATCCCCTGCACAAGCGGCACAGCCTCCCGCATCGCAATCTGCGCCGACGCGTGTTGAGCCGCAAAATCCGAATCCCATACGCCCGCCCGCGCAAATCGCGACACTAGTCTTGCCGCTACAAAAACCATCGGAAACAGAAAAGCCCGCGCTTGTCCCCTCGCTCTTGGTGTGGTCACCGCCTGTGCAGCCCGCGCAAAAAGCTGCCGCTCCGCCGACTCGGATAGCAGTAGCGCCGGCTGCTGATTCGCCTGGTTCGCCCTTAAGCGGCGGCACGCAGGGTGGTAGTGCGCCGCAAGGTCAGCCATCATCGAAAGGTCCAGCGTCGGGCCCCGCGCCGCGAACGGTCGCGACGGACCCTCCGGCGGGCAACGTAACCGCTCAAGTGTTTACGAATCCAATACCTCCCGTGCGCACGAATGCAAATGCGACGGAACCTGCAACCAGCGAACAAAACACGACTCCGGCAAATGCAAACCCGAATGCAGGTGGTACTGCGGGAGACCCAAATCTTCGGCCCGGGCAACCCACGGGTCCTCAAAGCCCGCCAACGAATCCCGAGAAGGAACAACCCCGCCCCGTCGGTCCCCTGCTCGGTTCCGCACCAAACGTTCCGGAGAAAAGTAACCCGACAACTCCAAATCCCAGCGAGGTCGTCACGCCCCCGAAAACAGAAACCGTCGTGAACAACTCGCGACCAGATGGTCAAGGCGGCGGCACGGGCGGAAGCGGTCAGGGAAGCGGTACCGGCACAGGCGAGGGACAAGGCTCGGAAGCTGGTGTACAGACTGCGAACACACAGACACAAAAGACTCCACAAGAATCTCCGTGGGCTCGTTTCTTCCGAGCCCTGCCACGCTACGTTGCGACCATGTTCGATACGAGCGCGCAAGCGGCACCCGCGCCGGGACCTATCGAAGGCAACACGATCACTGTGCCAGCGCTCACAACGTTCTTCGGACCCGGTGCGGGCTGTACATCAAAAACCGCGCGATGCCGCACTGGTGACCCGGGTGTCGATAAAATGCAAGGTGGCTTTGATACAACGAAACCGAACAACCTGAATGGACAGAGCACCCCAATGACGCTCGATTGCGTGCGCACAGGAGGATGCAAGTACGTGACGCTCGCTTCTCATCCGAGCAATTGGGGCAAGTACTACTTGATCGGGGAAATTACCTATAAGAGCCCCGAGGATGGAAAGATGTATACGCTCAAAAATGTCGTCGGATTTTCGCACGACGGCGGTGCAGCATTCCGCGATGGTGAATGCAGCAGATATAATACGTGTTTCAACGTTCGACAAAAATTTGACGTCGCCGTCGGCGATTTCCGCGGTACGACGGCGGCCCAAGCGTATAAATTCCTCGTGAGTAAAGGTCAAGAATACGGGGGCAATCGATTCCACACGTGGCAGCAATTGACGCAACAGCAAGCTATTCAGATAACCGGCACAAATCCAGTAGTTACTTCTATATCTGTTGCAGCGCCGGATCTAGTACAGAATCTGCCACCGGCACCACCGGGCGGGTGGCGTGGCACGCCGACGACGCCGAGCGACGCCGTGAAGCGAGCGCGCATGCCGGGGCTTGCGGCAATCGCTCCTCCTTCGCAGCAAACCGGCGGTCAGGGCAAGACCGAGACGAAGGATTTCAAGAATGGACCCGATGGCGGCAAGGTGCAGCTCCATCTCGCTCCCGGCTTCGATTCGAGGAAACCCTTTAGTGTCGTCTACTACTTCGGCGGGCACCGCGGTTCGATCAAAGATGCGAACGAGCGGCAGAAGCTGTTGGATCAAATTGCGGCGTCGGGAAGAAACGTCGCGCTCGTTACGCCGCAATTCGGAAGCGACGGTACTGGATATGGCGCGCTCGCCTCGCCAGAAGGCATGAAGAAATTCATGGATGAGGCGGCGCAGGAACTCGCAAAAATGTCGGGTGGCACGGCGGAGCAGTTTAAGCAGGCGCCGCGAGGTGCCGTCGCATACAGCGGCGGCGGATCTCCGCTCGTCAACGCGCTGCCGCACGTGCAAAGTGCGCAGTGCCTCGATTGTCTCTATTCCGATCGCCAAGCCAAGGCAGTCAAAGAGTGGCTGCAAAATCCTAACACCAAATTCGAGGGCCAAAGTATTCCTGGCACGAGTCCCGATAGATTTGCGCGAGATATCCGCGACTCCCTCACGCCCGCGCAGCGTGAGCGCGCCCCAATCACTTCGTCGCCCGGTGGAGGCCATGAAAATTACGTGACACGTGCGGCTACCGCGAATCCGGTGGAAGATTTTGTCCGCAATACCTCGCCTGCGCGGCCTGCGCCGGAAACGGACTCCGCGACGACTCCGAGGGGCCCCCATATGGTTGATCCGCAAACGGGAACTGCATTTTCCTGCAGCGAGAACCGCGCAGCGTGCGAGACTATCTTCCGTCAGCAAGCATTCCTCTCTCGCGGCTGCGCCGATGGTTCAGTTCCCTGCGATGCGAAGATCGCGCCGCATACCGCAACACCAAAAGGCACTGCACCGCGCCCCCTCACCAGAGACGAGGCAATGCAAAAGGTCAGAGATTATCTTTTTGATGTGTACAACCGCGAGCCGGTAAAAAGAGACAGCTCCGGTGATTTCAGCCACAAGGACCCGCAAGCTGCGACGAGGGTCGGTAAGAGTCTCAAGGATTACGTCATTGGCGGCATGAGTGAAGAATTGCAACTCAAACTTTACGCCGCCGGACAAAAGATGGACGCTGAAGGAATAAAATGGAGCATGTTGAGCGCATTCCGCGACCAATACCGACAGGAAATCGCCACCGGTTTCAAGGCCAGCGCATGCGGTTCGATGCACAGCGGACAGAACTGCGGCATGGGCGGCTACGGCAAAGGAGTGGCGATAGATGTGAGCAGCGCGCAAGCCGCAGACTGGTTGGCCCGAAACGGTTCGCAGTATGGCCTTTCACGCCCGATGCCTGGTAAGGATCCGTACCATATCCAAACAAGCGGGTCATCTCCTGTCGTCCAACAAACGCTTACAGCAGTCATGTCGGGCGGTACGCCGCAGCCGACATATACGATCAAGAACGCCGACGGCATCGTCGTCGCGGACGATGCGGTGTTGCCCCAGGGGACGATAGCTCCGAATTGTACAGCAGACTGCGCGGTCGATCTTGTGGTGAATGCCGACGGCACGATATTCAAAAATCCAAAAGGCGATATTACACCGGCAAACGACGCGAACCTGCCAATAGGCAAATGGAACCCGCAGGAACCCGACAAGTACGAATTCGCGGATGATCGACCCGAAGCACCCAAACCGAGCTCGCAAAGAAATCCGAATAACCCATGGACCGGCCGCTCAGCCGGCGATCCGCGCGACCAAAACGGACCGGCGTATACCGGCTCTCCGCCCCCGCCGCCTCCCCCGCCGCAGCAGCAGCAACCAAAGCCGAGTCAACAACCACCGCCTGCCTCACCGATTAGACAACCGCAGCAGACGCCGCAACCGGCAGCGGGGCAGGGCGTGTCTCCAACTCCCGGAACTTCGCCTGCCCCGTCGGTACAAACGACCACGCAACCCGGATCGATCGGAGCCCCCATCTATCCCACATCGATTGACCCCACTCTCGCGCCGCCGACCCTTTCGTGCTCGCCGCAAAAGATCCCGGTGAATACAAACCTCACGGTGCAGTGGAATTGCTTCGCTGGAAACCCCATAAGTAACTTCCCCACTGGTGGCGCCTCTCGGGGCACGGCGAATTTGCCGATGACACGGATCGGAACGTCGACACCGATGATCTACTGCGTAGTTGGTACACGACAAAGTGCACCGACGGGCTGTATCGTCAACATCGTGCCACCCAAAGCTACGAGCACGCCCACTGCGACCAAGGCGGTCGTTAGCCTCGTCGCAAATCCGCAAACGGTCGAGCCGGAAGGGCATGCGAGGGTCTCCTGGACGGGTCTTTACATTGATCGCTGCAATATCTACGCGCTCGGCTTGCTGCTGGCCGCGAGCAGCAGTTCTGGTTCGGTGCGTACGCCGCCGCTATCCCGCAGCACGATCGTACGCGCAGTGTGCGGGACCAATGGTGCGATTACCGCGACGAGCTCCGTCACGGTGCTCGTTTCCGGGGACAAAGAGCCGCCGCAGGATACAAAGGTACCGGATAATCCGCTTGCGCGGTAACACGTCTTCGATCATTTCTGCTCACTTCCACGGGACCGGAAGGTCGAGAACGTGCAGAATGCTGGTGAAATCATCGGTCCATAAAACATCTGCGGGCTTCGGCAACCATGAATCAGTATCCTCAAATGTTGAAGACGTAAATACGCTCGGATCAGGGCTAAGCAGAACCCACTGCGACGAGCTTGCGCCTGCATTCGAATCTCCCGAATCACGGACGACCATTGCATTCAAGCCCAGTGCCGCAGCGATACGGAGCACCACCGGCGGGAGGTCGAGGTATCTGTTGGACGTGTGGATTGCGATGATTCCCATCTCTGAGCGCAAGTGCGCCCGATAGAGGTCGACTGCCTGCGCCGTCACGAGGTGCACCGGAATGGTATCGTCGCTAAAGGCGTCGATGAGGACGACGTCGTAGCCGCCAAGCTCTTGCTGTACCCGCTCCCGCTCAAGGAGGATGCGCCCGTCTCCAATGCGCACCTCCACATTCCTGCAGTGCGAGAGATAGCTGAAGTATTGTGTCGCAATATCCTTCACATGCGCATCAATTTCATAGTACACATACGCATCCCCGTCCCGGCAATAGCTCGCAAGCGTGCCAGTACCGAGGCCCACGACCGCAACCCGCACACCCTCGTTCCCTCGCAGTTTTTCTGCCTCACGAATCGCGCGACCGGCCCCGCTCGTTTCAGAATAGTAGGTCGTGGGAATATTCGCCCATTTTTTGGCGTTGTATTGCGTACCGTGAAGCGTTGTGCCGTGCGTGAGCCGTGTCGTTTCTTCGTCGAAGCGGACCTGCGTATTCCCATAGAAATTCCGTGATGAAATCGTCGCGACCCCACTGTCTTCAAGAACGACCTGCATAAAGAGAATTGCAGCAAGCGCCGTGAACGCGATTCGTGTCAGGCGTATTTTCTCTGTATCCAGAATGCGCGGGAAAAAGCCTTCGGCAAGGAGCGCTGAAGCCACTGCCGCAGAAAGGGCGATACCGAGCGGGAATTCCCAAAAATCCGGAAAGATGAGTGGAGCCACAATGCTCGCGCAGAGTGTGCCGAACATTCCTCCGAACGAAACAAGGACATAAAACAGCGGCAACTGCGCTGTTGGCGGACGCATTTCATAGAGTCGCGCATGACACGCAAGGCCGCCAAAAAAGAGTACGAGGAGCGATGAGCCGATCTGAAGCAGAATATCGCCGTAATCGTATGAGAGGTACAGGTACGCCGCGATGGCTGAAGCGACCCAAAGAAGGGGCACAAAAATCCAACTGCCCCTGCCGGCAAACGCAATAATAAATGTTAGTAGGTAGAGCGCGAGCGGAAAAACCCACAGGAGCGGCACTGGGGCGATGACTTGCGTCAAGTGAGTTGTTGTTGCAACAAGAAGAAACGCGGGAAGGGCCGCGAGCGCTATCCACGTGAGAATACGAGTCGGCGCCACCGCTGGAATCGCTTCAGCGCCAGAAATGGCGGTAGGGCGCAGACGATATGCCGCTCTGCAGACAAAAGCGCACAAAAGGGCGTACACAAAGAAAGACCCGATCCACCAATGCTCTTCGCGGAAGAGCGGAACGATAGGCTCAATGACGAACGGATAGAGGACGAGTGCGAGGAGCGAGCCGAGATTTGAGAGCGCATACAATTTATAGGGCTCCCGACTGGTCCAAGAGCGAAGCGATTGGTTACCAGTCGCAGTGCCGAGCGCAGCATCGGCCTCGTGTTCCTTTGAAATCCCGTACCAATACTGCAAAAGCGGCCCCGTCGTCGAGAGCAGGAAATATGGCGCGCCGATCGCGGCAAAGAGCGCAAAAAGGAGATTCTGCGCTGGAGGCGCATCAGCGCTCGCGATAGAAAGAAGCGGCGGGAAAAGCGACCCCCACCCAAAGAAAGAAATGAGCGCGGAGACTGCCCCGACGGCAATGACAAGCCCGTGGATTTGCGCTTGGCGTTTCCCCCCATAGCGCGTCAGGAGAAATACATACAGGTATCCTACAAAAAGCATCGAGGTGAAAAAGAGGAGGCTCGTCGCCCACACCGAGGAGGACCCGCCGAACCACGGCAGCAAATGCTTACCGGCTATCGGCTGTATCGCAAAGAGGAGGAATGCGCTCAAGAATATCGTGGATGCATAGAGAAGGTAGCTGCCGGTCAGTTTGGTGGCTATCTTCCCGGGCAACGACATGGGCTGAAGTGTAACCCGAAACGCATTTTGCCGGTATCCACATGCGGTGTAGCGTGCGCTTTGCTGAGTGATACAGTGGACTTATAATTACGTGCATAGACCGTATGATGAACTACTTACAAAGGTCCCCAAATCTTTCCCGGCAGCGAGGGATGGGCATGCTGGGCATACTGCTGATTTTCATTTTGATACTCATTCTCATATTTTGCGGCGACTTGGCCTTTATCTTTATTTCCGAAAATTGCATCGACGAGAGTATATTCACATGCCTCATGGGTATGCTTGGTGAAGACGAAGAAGAAGAGGCGCAGGAAGGTTCGGTGACAGCGACCGGGGTGATTTCGGGCGAGTATGGGGGCGAGAACAAGTCGGTAACCGTCACGCTCACGTTCCCGCTGGAAGGCGGAACGGTGACGGGTGGCTTTTCCGGTGATTGCGATGGCAATATCAAAGGCTCGTATGCCGGCGGTGGTGGCACGATCAGTGGCACTGGCAAGGGAAGCTGCGCATTTGTTATTCCCGCGTCCGGAAGCTTTTCGGGTACGGTAAACACGGCCAATAAGACCGTACCGATCCACGGCAAAGGCTCGGCACTCGGAATCGACGGCGAAGGCGACCTCACGCTGACCTACTAGCTAAGAATTCGATTTTACGTCAAAAACTGTCAAGGCGACGCCTTGACAGTTTGTGTGCTATGCTAGACAAATGGCGCAAAGACCCGTCCCTTTCCAAGTCGAGGAGTGGTTCCACTGCTATAATCGCGGCATAGAAAAACGAGACGTTTTTGAGAGTGAGAACGATTCAGAGCGTTTTCTTCAACTCTTGTATCTCATAAATTCAGGTAAGAAAATCCATCGGAGCGACCTCGCTGATCGAAAAACGGAGGATATCGTTCAGCGAGAACGCGGGAAGCCTCTCGTTTCTCTCGGCGCATACTGCCTCATGCCCAATCACTTTCACTTACTCCTGAAAGAAATCGCTGAAGGTGGCATCGTGCAATTCATGCAAAGGTTGGGCACGGCGTATACGATGTACTTTAACAAGAAGAATAGTCGCACTGGCAATTTATTTATGAAGCCATTTCGTTCGCGCCATGTGTACGACGACCGGTACTTCCAGCGTGTCATCAGCTACATTCACTGTAATCCAGCCGAACGATTCGAACATGGGTGGAAAAAGGGCGTGGTCCGCAACATGGGCAAACTGGAGCATCAACTCCGCACGTATCGGTACTCAAGTTTTCCCGACTACGCGGGCGAAAAACGAGTCATCGCCGCCATACTTTCATCCGACGGCTTCGACGTATACGATTCGAAGCAGCCACTCAAAATACTCGAAGAGGCGCGTGCATACTATGCGGATATTGCCACTGACGACCCTTATCTTGTCGCGTAAATCGAGAACATGGAACGAACTCTTGCCCAAGACTGTCAAGGCGACGCCTTGACAGTCTTGCGTTTGTGATAAAATGGCCGCCATGCTTGTCTATAAATGCGACGCTTGCAAAAAGAAGATCAGTGACGCTCGAAAATCTGTCAGTGCCGGTGTCGGCTATCATAAGCATGAGCTTTGTCTCAAGTGTGGCGCCCCCATCGTGCGCATTCTGAAAAAATACAAGCTCACCAAATGATCATTGCCAGGAAAATGCCAAGGTCATACCTTGCCATTTTCCAGCTTCTCCGGCGACTTGTGGTGACATCGACTGACCCTGAGGGGCCGCTCAGGCCCTCGAACGGGAGTGAAATCGAACCAGGGCGACTTCACATTGACCTATTAGTAGAATAACGGTACCTGGCTTGCTCCGTAGAAAACATGCGATAATGGGCAGATGGTCACCACATCCAAGTCTCCGAAAGCGGTCGCGCTCGTCGCGTACGCCAC
>MFKT01000015.1 GCA_001781125.1 Candidatus Kaiserbacteria bacterium RIFCSPHIGHO2_01_FULL_53_29 | reverse complement strand
AGAACCTTTGACGCCCCTATTAATGTTGGATATCCGCATGCTCCTTCATCGTGAAGGAGTGCAATATGTATCTGAGGTTATGCAAAAGAAACCCCGAGGCCGTTACCCGCAGCACTCGGGGGAGCTCAACGTTGTCGTGCACAGACCCGCGAGCTCAATCTGAAGAACTATCGTTTTGACCACTGCGGCGCGCGGCGAGCAGCTTTGAGGCCGAACTTTTTGCGCTCTTTGGCACGCGGGTCGCGCTTCAAAAAGCCGCGGACTTTGAGATCCTTGCGCTGCTCCGGCACGAGCTCTGTCATAGCGCGCGAGAGGCCGTGACGCACCGCTTCTGCCTGCGCTTTGTGGCCACCGCCATGAACCCGTGCCGATACCGCATACGAGGCACCGAGCATCTGCATAGGGGCGAATGCTGTTTTCACCATTTGCTCAAGGGGGAAATATTCTGCCGCGGTCTTGCCGTTGACCATCATCGAAGGGCTCTTCGCCTCGGAGATACGCACGCGCGCGGTCGCCGTTTTGCGGCGCCCGACTGCTTCTGTGTAGTGTGTTTCTTTTGCCATAGTAAATACTCACTCAGTAACGGCTAAATTTTTCATCCGTGCCGTATGCATAGTATTGCGGGGAAGCATTCGTGCGACCGCGCGTCGCAGCGCTTCACCCGGCTTGCGCGCATTGAGCGATGCGAGACTCTCCCGCTTCTGACCGCCGGGATACCCGGAATACGTTGTGTATATTTTCTGCACTCGCTTTCGCTCGCGAATGTAGAGCTTTGCAGCGTTCTGTACCGTCACTTTCACATCAGAATTTTTGTTGGGAGTGTAGTCGGGGCGCGTCTTTCCCATCAAAGCTTTTGCGGCTTCGGAAGCGACACGGCCAAGCGTGCGACCTGCTGCGTCTATACTATATGTCTCTTTTGATGTGTCTTTGATATCCATAGTATTATTTCACAAATTCGATGCGCGCTGACTCTATTGCCCGCTTACCGACACGCCCCAAGCGGATGATGCGCGTGTAGCCGCCCGCGCGCTTCGCGTAGCGCTCTGCCAGTGTGTCGTGGAGTTTCTTCACTACGTCCGGCGCGCCGCCCATGCGGGAGGCAATACTGCGGCGAGATGCAAGAGAGTTTTTCTTACTGGTCGAGACAAGGCGCTCGACAAAGGGACGCAGCTCCTTTGCCTTTGCAATGGTCGTTGTGATGCCCTCTTGCAACACGAGTGAGCGCGCAAGCGAGCGCAGCAGCGCAGTGCGCTGCCCTTTCTCGCGACCCAATTTTCTGTTTTTCTGATGGTGTCTCATGTTACTTGTCCGAACGGAGTGTAAGACCCATATTGGAAAGTGCCCGTTTGATATCCTGCAAACCTTTCTGGCCCAGGCCTTCGATCGCCAAGAGGTCATCCTCGCGCTTACGCACAAGTCCTCCTACGGTGCGTATTGAGGCGTTGTCGAGCGCCATCTCTACCCGCTGCGGCATGCTCAATTCCGTGATGCGGGTTTTCAGGGTCTCCGCATCCAAGGCGGCGCCTTTTTCTTCCCTAACGCCTGTTCGTCCGCTCTCGGGCGCGCCCATCATCGATTCGGGCACCTCATCTTCTTTGAATCCGACGACCGCCTTGAGCTGGTGGATCATGGTTTCGATCGCTTTCTCGAGCGCTTCGCGGGGGGCTAAGGTGCCATCGGTCTCGATAACGATACGTAAGCGGTTAAAGTCAGTCCGATCCCCGACACGCATGTTCTCAACTTCGTAATTGACGCGGCGGATAGGGCTAAAGATCGCATCGAGCGCGATGGTGCCGATCTCCACACGTTCTTTCTGATGAGCCTCCTTGGCGATATAGCCCAGTCCGCGCTCCGCGCGCAACTCGATCTCAAGATTGGTCTTACCGGTGACATCGGCAATATGCTGTTCAGGATTCAAGATCTCGACTTGTCCCGGCAATTTGAGATCAGCCGCCGTGACTTCCTTGGGGCCTTTGACAGAAAGCGTGATGCTTTGGGATTCATCAGTGAGAAGCTTGAGGCGGATCTTGCGAATATTGAGGAGAATAGTGACCACATCTTCTTTAATGCCCTCGATAGTGGAGAACTCGTGCGCGACTCCCGGGATCTTTACGTGCGTGACCGCAGCGCCCGGAAGCGAGGAGAGGATAATGCGGCGCAGTGAGTTGCCCAAGGTATAGCCGTACCCCGGGTAGAGGCCGTCTATCTCATAGGTGCCTCCGCGCTCGGACTCGGAAACAACGCGGGGCTTGCTGGGAAGTGCAATGTGGTAATCTGACATAAAAGGTACGGTCTAGGGGCTAGTAAATAAAAAATGCGTCCGAACGCAAAAGTGCGGGAAGTATAGCATTATCTGCTGTAAAACTCAAACACTGTTGGGTAATCGAGGCCGACCTCTACCGCATTGTACGTAGGTTCGCCGATAACTTCTGCCTTCAGAAGATTGATATCGACATTGAGCCATTGCGGAACGGCCCGCGAATTCTCAGCTTTATTTTCCGCAAGACCGCTAAAAAGCGGGCTTTGACGGCTTCCCTCACGCACTGCGATCACATCTCCTTTGCGCACACGGTAGGAGGGTGTGGTAATACGTTTCCCGTTGATCGTAATGTGACCGTGGGAAGTCATCTGGCGCGCCGCGCGTCTAGTCGAAGCGAATCCTACCCGATAGACGGCGCCGTCGGCACGCATCTCCAGAGCGCGATAGAGGCTAGCCGAAGGATCGGCCTCGGCGAATGCAGTCTCGGCGTAGTTGGAAAGCTGCCGCTCCGAGATCCCGTAGGTAAAGCGCACGCGCTGTTTTTCCAGAAGCTGTCGTCCATAATCGCCACCACCACCACGACCTCCGCGGCTCTTCTTTGCGGGAGAGCGCGCTTCCGAGAGCGCGAATTTCTGCGACTGCGTTTTTTCAAAAATGCCGGCGCCGAGACGCTTTGCGATCTTGAATTTTGATTTTATGAGCAACATAGATTACTTGTGGTGTGCGCGAACTATACGCGTCGAGGCTTGGGAGGGCGGGGACCATTATGCGGTATGGGAGTGTCATCGGCAATACGCGTGACCTCGATGCCTTTGGCAGCAAATCCACGCAAAGCTGATTCGCGCCCAGCGCCCACTCCGCGGATGACCACGTCTACCTCCTTGAGTCCGATGATCGCGGCCTTGTCTCCCACGAGCTCCCCCACCTTAGCGGCGGCGAATGGTGTACCTTTTTTGGCACCCGAAAAACCCAAGGCGCCGGAAGATGACCACGCGACCGCGTTACCGTTCTTGTCGGAAAGGAGCACTTTCGTATTATTATAGGTCGCGTGGATGTGCAAAGTGCCTGCGACGATATTCTTTTTGGCAACGCGCGCCAAAGAACGGGATTTGAGTCCCTGGTCGACGATACCTCCTGATTTTCTAATGATTCGTTTCTTTCCCATATGATACGAATTAGTTTATACAAACCTGCGAATGACTACGAATGCACTCAAAAAGTGCGGACTGCATATTCGTAGCCATTCGTAGTCTCTCCTGAGTGCATTGGTATATATCATGTCTTTTCAAGCTTACGGCGGCCGCTTGTCATCGTCTTCCTGACATTACCGCGCACGGTGCGCGAATTGGTCTTCGAGCGCTGGCCGCGGGCGGGCAAGTGCTTCGCGTGACGCGATCCGCGATACGACTTGATGTCCTTGAGCCGACGGATGTTGCTGCTGGTATCGCGTCGCAATTCGCCCTCGACGCTGAATTTCTCAATCGCCTCGCGCAACGAGGTCTCTTCTTTCGCAGACAAGTCTTTCGGGCGTTTACCAAGATCGATTCCCAATGATCCGAGCGTTATCTTGGCACGCGGGCGGCCAACACCGTAAATGGAAGTCAAGCCTATCTCAAGGCGTTTTTCTTCGGAGATTGTTATACCTGCGATACGCATATACGAATTAGTTATTCAAATCTACGAATGACTGCGAATAAAATGCAGGATCCGTATTATTTGTAGACATTCGTAGGTTTTTCATGGCGTGTATTCGTATTAACCTTGTCGCTGCTTATGTCGCGGATTTGTGCAGATAACCCACACACGCCCGCGGCGCTTGACGGTGGTGCAGTGCGAGCATATTTTTTTTACTGACGATTTCACCTTCATCCCGTTAGAAGTAGGAAGCTTGTGCTTCCGACTCGATTATCATGTTTGTAACTTTTCGACACATATACCCTCATTCTCGCCATCTCAACGAGATAAACTTCCGAAACTTCTAACGGGATTCATCCCGCTACAACCTTCGAATGATGCGCGCCCGACCCCCATACGGATCAAGGCGTACTTCAACGCGATCACCAACAAGCACTTTAATTCTGTGCAGACGCATCTTGCCGGCAAGGTATGCCAACACACCTTCACGACCTTCGAGCTTCACACGAAAAAGAGTGTTGGGAAGCGCCTCATCGACAATTCCCATAACAACCTCCGGTTCGGTCATATCTGCGCGACGAAATATAGCAGTTCAATATCGATCCGTCAACCCCGTTAGAGGCCAACAAAAAGACTTCTCCCCGATTTTATAATGTTTGAAACTCATACGCGAAGCCTCTAACGGGGTCAAACCCTTAAGGTTCTACAGGAGCGACGATGCGTATCTTGATGTCGTCGGGATCCGAGGGGAAGCTCCTCTTCCAGAAGGGTTCTATGCGTGCGTGTGCCTCCTCTATACTCGGGAAACCACTTACGATGGTTTGAAATGCGCCCTGATCGCGACCGATCAGTGCTTTTGCAAGAGCTGAATCATCTACTTTCCACACAAGTTGTGCGGTGCCTGAGAGTGTAAATTGAACGGGGTCACTCCCCAATGCGGAGAAACTCGTGGTCGCAATATGTTCGGTAAATCCATTTCCGGGGACAAGAGTCACAGGGGCAGTATCGGCGTCTGTCAAAACGGATCGTGCGATGGTTTGTGCGAACTGATCAGCGGGGAAAACAACGATCTCGATATGCGCTTTTTCATGAATGCGCACGCCGCCTCCCGCCTCTATCGTATTTGGTTGCGATTGATAGGTTATCTGTGCGGAGCTCGCAAATGTGGCACCTGCCGCGGTACTAGCTGCATCCTGCGCTTTTGCTTCGAGTCGGCTGCGCACAAGCACCTTTGCCGCCTCAAGTGCTCCCGGAGCAGTACCCGGCTGATCGCCCACGAGTCCTCCCGTCATTGCGGCGCTCGATTTTGCGTACACATGCGCGTACATGTCGGGACTCGATTTGAGCCCTGGCAGGGTGAAGCGTGCAACCGGAGCGACATTGTATTTCTCTCCTGCTTCAGCCGCGACGACGGTGACATCCACGGCTCCCGGCGTCGCACCTTTCTTTCCGGGAACGACCACATCTGCCGGAGCTTTGAATATCAGTCCGCCCTGTGTCATAAAGCGGGTGTTTTTTACGAGGCGCACACTTTCTGTCGAATAGTTATTAAAAACCGTTATGCTTCCCGAAGCCTTGTTCTCAACATGGGTCGTTCCTTGTGCGGGGACGACTTCTGAATCCTCCAGATCGGATGTTTGCACCGTATAAGATAACGTACCGGGGACGGCAATTGCCTCGGGATATGCCGTGAACTGGGACGTGTCATTGAGAACGAGCGTGTGGGATTTCGGCGTCACCGTCACCGTCGTTGAACGAAATACAAAGAGGAGCAGACCGGACAAAACGAGGAGAGAAATACCCGCGACAGCCCACATCCAGTGGCGGGAAAAACGTCGCGAGGGTGGCGGTGGGAGTCCGGCCCCCACCGGAGGAACTTCGCGCATATCAACCCCAATTCGCGGACGTGACCGTGAAGGCGGGGAAATGCTACGGATGCCCCGGAGAGGTGGTGCCTCTCCGACACGAATGGGTATCACTTCCGCGTCGACATCTGATGGTGGCACACTTCGATGAGAGGGATGCGACTCATCGGAAGGAGGCGTGATGTCCTGAAAATAATCTTTCGCCATATCGGATGTATGATATCACGCACAGATGGCGACATTCAGACAGATTGCTCCTCGCTGTTGACAAATGCACAAGCGACGGTAACACCCGTATCGGGGGAAAGCCCCGCTATAGGCGCGGCCGCATCGCGCAAGTGTTGTGATGTGAGCAGTTCAACCGAGAACGGCTGCAGTGTGGCGGTGAACTGCGAAAAATCGATCCGGGAAAATAAATGTCCGAGCCATGGTGCGATATCGGGGTGGGTTGATAATATGAGCGTGTTGGGAAGCCGGCGCGTGGCAGAGAAATTGGCCATTGCTCCTCCGAAGACGCGGACAAGTTCCGGCTCGATACGTGCGAGTGCGTCGTTGAGCGTAGCGCATGCCGCCGCGCTGCACGAGCCCGCGACGACCATACGCATAAGCGCAAGCGTCTCTTCCTGCATGCCACTTCCCCCCACGATACGATGAAGCATCGTTCGAACTCCTTCGGGTATGACCGCGCTGTTCGTAACGATACCGTCGTGGACAGCAATGAAGGTAGTAGCTTCGCTCCCCATGTCGATTATCACGTAGGCGCTAGGATGTGCGGAACGTTCTTGCACGATCTTTAAAAACGCACGCGCGCTGGATCGCAGAGTGGGATTTCTGCCCGGAAGCAATGTGCCGAGCCCCTCGACAATTGCTTTTCGCATCGCACTCTCGCAGTCGCTTTCAAATGTCGTCGAACGTATCTCATGCGCGTGTTTCCCCAGAGGTTTCCCCGTAGCATAACCATTCAGTTCGACACGGATCACGACCGATTCCAGTATGTTCGTGCGGTCAATGGCGGTGTTCTTCGCAAGCGCCTCTTTTGCAAGATCGCCGATCATTTTCTTCGTGATCACCTGCTCTTGGGGAAATATGATCTCGGCGTTCGCACTGAAGGAACGCGCCCACGGAGCGCGGATGATGCAATAGACTTGTTGCGGCGGCCCGAGTTTTTTCCCCGCGGCACTTTCTGTGTACGATTTGAGCACTTTCGTTCCCACGTCAGAGAGCATCTGCCCGATTCCCACGATGAGCTGTTCCTTGGTGCGCTCTTCTATCCCCAAAATCGAGCGGTCAGCCGCAAGAATAGTTGCAGGTCCCGTAGCGCGCACTGCGAGCACCGCAAAGCCGGCGCTCCCGCTCCCGATATCCGCAACGGCAATAACCTTCTCGTGTTTTCCGCCGAGATGTATGCTGAACATCGAATAAGTATAACAGCAGGAAGTTTGCAGTGAGCAGTTAGCAGTGAACAGCTTGAATTGAACCCCTGTTGCCCGGTGCCTATTTACTGTTTACTGCAAAACAGCTTTGATGCGACGAATGCCAGCAGCGACCGCTTCTTCTTTCTGTATTTTGAATGTTCCTATTAGTTCGGACGTGTTCGACACATGTGGGCCGCCGCAGAATTCTATTGAGAAGGCCTTGTCGAATTGCGGATCATCCATTGTCGCGCCTACCGGCCCGAGCGAGTAGACCGAAACCATATCAGGATACTTGGCGCCGAATTCGTGCTCCGCACCAAGCTTCTCCGCTTCTTCTTTTGGGATCGTTGAACGAATGACTGGCAGTGCTTCGGCGATCTTCTCATTAACGATTTCCTCCACTTGCGCCACTTGCTCCACGGTCATCTTCGAGCTGTATGAAAAATCGATGCGTAGTCTCTCTTGCGTTATATTACTTCCTCGCTGCTTCACGGAGGGGCCGAGAACGACTTGGAGTGCTTTGAGAAGCAGATGGTGAGCGGTGTGCAGGCGGGTAGTCTTTTCCGAAGTATCGGCGAGCCCGCCTTTGAATTTCTGCTCGCTGCCAGCGCGTGAGAGTTCACGGTGCTTTTTCATGGCGGCAGCAAACCCATCTTCATCCACATCTATCCCCCGCTCATGCGCCAGCTCGAGCGTCATTTCAAAAGGAAATCCGAACGTAGTAAAAAGCACGAACGCATCGTCGCTCGAGATATGCCCCGCCTTCGCGACTTTCTCGAATTCTTTCATCCCGTCTTCGAGAGTATGTGCGAACTGCTTCTCCTCTTTCCATATCTCGTCGGTTGTGGTTTCGTAGACATCTTCGCTCTGCAATTCCGGATACGCCTGTTTGTATTTCTCGATGAATTCCACTGCACACTTCACCAGCATGCTGTCCTTCCCTTCGCCGTGTTCCACTCCGAGCTTTTGTGCATGCTGCGCCGCGCGGCGGAGCAGGCGACGCAATACATAGCCACGGTCGGTGTTGGACGGCCGGACACCGGCCTCGAGCATGAAGGTTGCCGCACGCATGTGATCCGCCACGATACGGAAGCTTCTCTGGTAGCGACTGTCGGTATATTCCTTACCGGAGAAATGGATGAGGAGGCCGATGGTATCGGCGAAGACATCAATGGCAAATACATCCGGATTCCCCTGTGCGGCAGCGGCGATGCGCTCGAGCCCGCCACCAAAATCTACATTCTGCTTCGGAAGGAGCGTGAAGGAACCGTCTGCTTGTTTTATGTATTGCATAAAAACCGAGTTGCCGATCTCAAGGAAGCGACCGCAATCACAATTTGGATGACATTCAGCGCCGAACTTCGGGTCGTGGGGGGTTCCAAAGTCATAGAATACTTCCGAGTCCGGCCCACCCGGCTCCCCTGCCGGCATGTTCTCCGGCACTCCAGCTCTGCTCCACCAGTTTTTTCTCGCATCGTAATAAAAGATACGACCCTGCCTGCCGGCAGGCAGGCGCCCTGTCATGCCAAGTCGATAGCCGTCTTGCTCAGATCCAATTTCGGTAATTTCAGCTTCGATGCCTTTGCCGGCAAACAACTGTTGCCAAACCTCCGCCGATTCGGTGTCACGCGGCACGTTATTCTTCTCATCACCGATGAAGGCGGTGACATACAGATTCTTGGGATCGAGACCAATCTCATCCGTAAGAAACTCAAAAAACCACGGCAGCTGCTCTTTCTTGAAATAATCGCCGAGCGACCAGTTGCCGAGCATTTCGAAAAACGTCGTGTGCCTGTTGTCGCCTACCTCCTCGATGTCCTCCGCGCGAAAACTCTTTTGGCTATTGACCAAGCGATTCCCTTTCGGATGCGGCTCTCCGAGGAGATACGGCACCAGCGGCTGCATGCCCGAGCCAGTGAAAAGCGTCGTCGGGTCGTTCTGCGGCACGATAGGCGCACTCGGAATGATGGTGTGTCCGCGTGCCTTTCCGCCGGAGGCGGATCCTCCTTTGGAGGAGAAAAACTCAAGGTATTTCGTTCGTATCTCGTTTATCGTCATTTGAGTAAAAGTAACGTGTTTGAGCCATTTGTGCAACAGAGTGAAAGGTACTATGCTCTTGCAAATGAAGTACAACGTCCACACATTAAAGAACGGGCTGCGGGTGGTGCTTGCTCCGATGGCAGGCGCGGAAACGGCGACGGTCGTGGTGATGACTGGCACCGGTTCGCGGTATGAGAATACCCACGAGAACGGGCTGGCGCACTTTTTGGAACATATGTTTTTCAAAGGCACGAAGAAGCGGCCAAGTGCTCGAGCTATCAGCGAGGAGCTTGATTCGATAGGAAGCGTCTACAATGCTTTCACGTCAAAAGAGCGAACTGCTTACTATGCAAAAGTCAGCTCTCGATATCTCGACACGGCACTGGATGTGATAAGCGATATCTTTCTCAATTCCCTGCTGCCCGCAAAAGAGATCACCAAAGAGCGCGGAGCTATCATTCAGGAGATAGACATGTATGAAGACATGCCGATGCGCACGATAGACAACGTGTTTGATGCACTCATCTTCGGCATCGAACACCCGCTTGGTCGCACCATCCTTGGCCCGAAGGAAAACATCCGCAGTTTTTCGCGCAAAGAGTTTGCCACGTACTTGAAAAGAAATTATACCCCCGCCAACACGGTCGTTTGCGTAGCCGGATCGTTCTCCACTCCCAAAATCCTGTCGAAAATCAAACGCGAGTTTGGGCATATAAAAAAGGCTGTCGCACCGACATATATTCCGTTTGCCTCGACGCAAGAAGAGCCGCGTATCTCGATAAAAGAAAAGAAGACCGACCAAACACAGCTCATGCTCGGTGTGCCAGCGTACCCATACCTGCACAAAGACGAGTTCGCCCTTGCGGTACTCGCAACTATCCTCGGTGGTGGAATGAGCAGCCGGCTTTTCCTCGAAGTGCGTGAAAAGCGCGGACTCGCCTACTCCGTACATGCATCGGCGGACAAATACCCTGACACGGGATATTTTGTGGTGCAGGCGGGGGTGGAACATGGCAAGCTGGAAAAAACCATAGAGACCATTCTTGCAGAATTCCGTAAAATAAAGCGGGTAAAGGTTGCGGCCGCCGAACTTGAAAAAGCGAAGTCGTATATCAAAGGCACGATGACCCTCGCGCTCGAAACGAGCGACCACATCGCCGAAAACGCCGCCACTTCCCTCATCAACCTTGGCCGCATCCGCTCTCTCGAGGAGATAATCAAAGGGGTCGACAAAGTCACCGCCGTCGACATCCAACGCGTCGCCCAAGACATCTTTCGCACCGATCTACTGAACCTCGCCATCATCGGCCCGCATTTGCACAAAGACAAATTATTGAATCTCTTACGTGTCTAGCGGCTGAACTCCATAGGTTAATAGGTTAAACCTGCGGCTGAAAGAGCGCTATAATTGGAGACATGGCAACACGTGCCCCCTGCGTGACCGACGAGTGGTACCACTGTTACAACAGAGGCGTTGATAAGCGCGTCGTCTTTCGGCATACGCGGGATTACGAGCGCTTTCTCGCTTTACTCTACACGAGCAACGGAAGGAAATCGGAAGCGATGTCCAGTCGCTTCAACCTCGACCTACGATCCATCTTAGCCGAAAAGGACGACCGCGGCGATCCCCTCGTCGATATGGCGGTCTATTGCCTAATGCCAAGTCATGTTCACCTCGTGGTAAAGCAGTTGGTCGACGGCGGGATAGCGAAGTTCATGCAGAAGGTATTCACCGCGTACACGATGTACTTCAATTCACGCAGTGCTCGAACGGGAGCGCTCTTCGCCGGTACCTATAAAGCCAAACACATCGACGACGACAGGTACCTCAAGTGCGTAGTCCCGTACGTCTTGCTCAACCCGATAGAACTCTTTCAGCCAAAATGGAGAGAGGGCGCTCGAGATCTCGTTGCCGCGGAAAAACAACTTTCCGAATACCAATTTTCCAGCGCGATATCGTTCGTTGGCGGAGAGAGTTTGACGACAAAAATCACAGGAACCGGCATTCGAGATTATTATGACAGGCTACCTTCACTTATGCAGATGCTGCAAGACGCCACTGAATATCATAAGGAATATTCTCCTGAATATTAGCCATATTTCAACCGCAGGTTTAACCTGCTGGGTTGAGAGACAGTTTTCGATTGGTTACAACCAATCAATGGGTTTCTTGTTGTGGGCTTCGAGGTAGGCGTTGGTTTTGCTGAAGGGTTTGGAGCCGAAGAAGCGGGTGGCTGAAAAGGGCGAGGGGTGGGCGGATTCGAGCACGAGGTGCTTGGTGCGGTCGATGTGGGCGCCCTTCGCTTTAGCGTAGTTGCCCCAGAGGATGAAGACGAGATTTTCGCGCTCTTCCGATAGCTTGCGGATGACGGCATCGGTAAACTCTTCCCATCCCTTTCCCTGATGCGAACCAGCCGTGCGTGCGCGAACGGTAAGTGTCGCGTTCAAGAGGAGTACTCCCTGCTTGGCCCAATGTTCGAGACTACCACCCTTCTTCGCCAAGGCTTCGAAGGGCAAAGAGCAATCTGCTGAAAGCTCTTTGAAGATGTTCTGCAACGACGGCGGCAGCGGCACGCCCTCGCTCACCGCGAAGCAGAGGCCATTTGCCTGCTTGGGACCGTGGTACGGGTCCTGCCCGAGTATCACGACTTCCACCTTATCGAACGGACATAGCTCGAATGCGCGGAAAATGTTCTTCGGTGGCGGGTACACAATGGCGTGTTGGTATTCTTCTTTGACGAACTCCCGGAGCTTCTTGAAATACTCCTGTCCAAACTCATCTTTCAGCGCCTCTTTCCACGAGGCTTCTATTTTCACATCTCCATGCTTCTCACCCATGTTGTTACATTAACTTGCCCGTGGATCTTTGACCATTTTTTTCTGTAAGTAATCAGAAAAATAACCGGAATACCGCTTTTGCAAAATGGGGCTCTTCCAATCATTGCCTGTAATTATGCTCCGACAGGTGCGTGCTCCGCACCGACACTGCATCTGAAAGTCGGACGATTCGCTCATGGCGTAATCGAAAGTTATTTCTTCTCCTGTTTTGATATCACACATGGCTACTATCTGCAGAGATCCCCGCACGCCACAATTTGGCTCACACGAATGATTGATAAAATCCGCATCTTCGAGCTCGTGCTTGTCTGCCGCTGCGAAAAACAGATCGTCATCCACTTGGAGCATGTAATCATTCCCCTCTTCGTACAAAACATCTGCTTCTGGAGTCGGGAGATACGTTCCCGGACCTGTCGAGAAATCAACAACGAGCTCCCCTGCGCGGATGTCGTTTATCGCAAAAAGTCCGTCCCCTGCCAATCCTTTCTTGCGTCGTACGTTTTTGTATACGAAGGACTTCATGCACATCTCATCATGTAACGCGGAAATTCTTGAACTGCCAGCAGTCGTCTGCGTCGACATCCTGAGGGAACAAAGGATTCTTGCGGTCATGAAGCGGTGTCCAATTGGTATATTTGCCGTGCACGGTACCGAGGTAGGGCATCGCGATGTCGAGAACACGTTCGTAGTCAAGATCCTCCGGCTCGCAGATGCCGCGCCGTGGATTCTCAAGAGCCCAAATAAGTCCGGCAAGGGCACCCGCTGCGACTTGCATGGTGGTAGCGTTCTGATTCGGAGCACGTTCGCGCGCCTGAGCTATGGAGAGATCCGAACCGTACCAATATGAACGTTTTTTGTGTCCCATTAGGAGGACTCCGAGCTCATCAGAACCGCGCTCTATATCGTCGATAATGAGGCGCCTTGTCTGTGGCTGCCGCCAGTTGTTCCACGCGTACTCGTGCAGTGAAAGCACCGCATCGTCGCAGGGGTGGTATGCGTACATAACCGTGGGACTGAACACGACCTCCTCGTTTTCCACGACCGTATAATAGCTTGACGTAGTCATCGTTTCTTCATGCGTAATGAGGAAGGCGTGGAATGCCCCCTCTCGGGGTGTCCACGAACGTACCTGCATTTGTCCACCGGGCCTATCGAGATAGATAATTCTTTTGTTGGCGCCATTACTATGAAGGTGGCCATCGGTGGGCAATTCTTTTTCGTGCACACCCCACCCGAACTCTGCAGGCTGCACGGCCTCACTCAAGAAACCTTCGATCGACCATGTGTTCACAAATTCATTTGATCGCTTGAATATCGGCGTTACCTGCGTGTCACGTTCTGCTATTTGTACGACACGTATGTTCAGTGATCGCATAAGACGAGCCCATCCCTCACGGTTGGACGGGACCTTCAGAGCGGTTTTTCTGTTCACGTCGCGTGCAACATCGAGCAGCGCCGCTTTGATAAAATGGGACACCAGTCCAGGATTCGCACCGTGGTTTATGATCGCGGTTGTTCCGTTCGTATATTTTTTTTGCAATGCTCGAAAGTCGTTATCATACGCATAGTTGGTGCGCTGCTCCACCGGCAGGGAATGATCGGCGGAAAAGCCGGGCCAAAACTCGGCTGAAGTGTCGAGGTACAGCACGCCGATTTTTTGGCATAACTTGAGAAGATCTTCATATGAGACATCAACAGAAAGATTCAGCAAAAAATCGCCGGCGGAAAGATGCTGTTTGAGCACCTGCACATAATTAGCGGGAGTCAGCGGATTAATGATAAATTCTATCCCGTATTGATCGGCAATAGATCTTCCCCACTCATCCGCCGTAATGATCCTCATTCGCCCCGATGTAATATCGGTGTGCCGCAAGAGCATCGGAAGAATACCTTGTCCGATGGAGCCGCAGCCAAGTATCACAAGCTTTCCTGGAAATTTTGCCTTGGTGTAAGGCTCGTGCATTCCGTTTCCGTTGCCGTTCACTTCATTCCCGATCCTTCGCCCGTTTTTAATCTGTCGTGCCACTCATTTATTGTACATGTTTTGATCTTACCGGCTACTCGTCTATTGCACAGATAGAGAAGCAGACCATTTACAATTACTTGCTTACCAGTACTATTTCATTCATATGAAAAATAAAATGTCCGGTGGCAAAAGGAAAACTACCGCACGTCGTGATGTACACAAAATTCATGTGACGTTTTCCGGAAAATTACTGATCGTGGGTTTTGGCTCAATCGGGCAAGGGGTGCTGCCCCTCATACTCCGCCACATCGGCATAGACAAGAAAAACATAAGCATTATCGTCGCAGACAACCTCGGTCGCGACATCGCACGAGAAGAAGGTATTCCTTTCGCCTTGAAACCGCTCATACCCGACAACTACCAGCAAGTACTCGACACCTATTTAAGCCCGGGCGACTTCCTTCTCAACCTCTCCGTCGATGTCTCCTCGGTGGCGCTCATAGAATATTGCCGCGAGCGCAATATTTTGTACCTCGATACAGTCGTGGAACCGTGGCTTGGCGGATATACCGACCCGAATCTTTCCATTACCGAGCGCTCAAATTATGGCCTGCGCGAAACCCTGCTCGCGGCAAAGAAAAGACTGGGGAAAGGCCCGACAGCCGTATCGACGCACGGTGCCAACCCGGGCATCGTTTCGCATTTCGTGAAGCGCGCGCTCCTCAATATCGCCCGCGATATCCGCTTCAAAACGAAGAAGCCGAAAACCCGTATAGAATGGGCCACTCTCATGCGAAGCCTCGGCGTGAAGGTCGTTCACATCGCGGAGTATGACTCGCAAGTTTCGAACAAGCCGAGAAAAACCGGCCGTTTCGAGAACACATGGTCGGTCTCCGGGTTCCATTCGGAAGGTATTTGCCAGCCGTGCGAAATGGGCTGGGGCACGCACGAAAAGTATTTTCCCAAGAACGGTCACCGGCACAAGTACGGCTGCGGGGCTGCGATCTACCTCGACCAGCCTGGTGCCCGCACACTGGTGCGTACGTGGACGCCCGAGCACGGCTCTTTCCTCGGACGTGCCGTGACTCACAATGAATCCGTCTCTCTCGCCGATTACTTTAGTATCCACAAAAACAGCAAGGTGCTCTTTCGTCCGACCGTCCACTACGCATATCGTTCGTGCGACGCGTCGATCCTTTCGATCGAAGAATGTTTTGGCAGAAATTCGGAGTTGCAAAAAGAACAGTACATTCTTATGGACGATATCAAAAGCGGTATGGATGAACTCGGGGTCCTCCTGATGGGACACAAGAAAGGCGCCTACTGGTACGGATCACGTCTCACAATAGAAGAGACGAGAAAACTTGCTCCCTACCAAAACGCGACGGGGTTGCAAGTGACGGCCGGTGTCTTGGGCGGCATGGTGTGGGCGATCGAACACCCACGCGAGGGAGTCGTCGAAGCCGACGAAATGGATTTCGAACGCGTCATGGAAGTCATCGAGCCCTACATGGGTGCCATGGTCGGCGCATATAGTGACTGGACCCCCCTTCTAGGCCGCGAAACCCTTTTCCCGGAGGACATCGACAAATCAGACCCTTGGCAGTTCAAGAACATTCTCTTCGCTTAAGTTTACAGTGCGCCTTCTCTGGTCAAGAGCTCTCGTTTGCGTTCGGTCCCACCTCGATTATAGCTGCCCAATCTGCCATCCGAACGGACGACTCGATGGCACGGGATGTCGCGGTTGTAGTTGGAACGCATGATGGCGCCGACGCCGCGCGCGGCTTTGGGATTCCCGGCTTTGGTCGCTACCTGCTTGTATGTCATCGACTTCCCCTTCGGAATCTTGCGCACGATATCGCGGACTTTATCGGTAAATGTTTTATTTTCCATAGTCCTTATGTGCTTATTCGCGCGAATAAGAATATAGTTTATATGCCCAGAGTACTCGTGGATGATTTTTCAGCCGATGCTTTCTTCGCGGTTCCCATCCGAGCCTGTAGTTCCTTTCCGGCTGCTTCGCGGTAGCCGCAATATTCGCATGTCGGATTCGGCTTCGGGACCTCCTCGCTTCTGAGGCATCCCGCGAGCTCTCCTACCAGTGGGTCAATCCAGGAAGTATCGCCTTCGTGCGGGATTATTTTCACCTCGAATTCGAGCCTGCCGTCAAATGCTTTCGCGTCGCTTTTGCCGTTTACGTAGACGAAATATGCAATCTTAGAAACTTTTTCTCCGATGCCGCGCAAAAGCCACTGATAGATCTCGACTTGGCGTTTATAGCCTTGTTGCCAGTATCCATCGATGTTCACTTCTTCTTTCTTGCTGGTCGCCTTGTAGTCGACAACGATCAGCTCGTTTTGGGAGTTGACCCAGATGTCGTCTACTCCACCGCGGAAAATGATGCCCGTCGGTTTGTGATGGTACTGGATGCCGCGGCGCAGAGCATCACGCCATTCCTCCAGGCGCGGGTCTTTCAATGGCACCGCGTCGATCTTGTAGTGCTTCATCAAAGGATGCGCCTCATTCTTTGCTCGGTGCGTATCGAATTCACGCTTCATAAGCTCATCGACGGCATTGTTGAGCGTGAATGCAGGAAAGCTCGTACGAGGTATCCCAAGGCGCACGTCAAGGTAGAAGCATCTCTCGCACTCATGGAAGAGGTCTATCTTGCTGCGGCTCACCCGGAACGGTTCCGAAGCATTCGGATCATAGAGATTTCGAGTTCTTTTTTGGTACCCCTTCGGCATCGCATGAGTATACCCCGTGAGATAAATACTTTCACGTATTTCTTGTAGAATCGGTTTCTTATCTCATGGGGTATATCACTCCGCCCTATGTGGCTTTTGAGCATCGTCGGGTCGCGCGTCGGGGCCATGTTCGCTGAACCAGTGCTTGAATCGATTTTCGAGGTACCACATGCCGGTGAACATCAAAAGCGAGAGGACAGTCGCGAAAATAGCTACGGCATACATACCGAAACCTAACGCGATACCGACACCGGCGGCGATCCAGAGACCTGCCGCGGTTGTCGCGCCATGCACCGCGTCCCCACGGAACACGATGATGCCGCCCCCGAGAAATCCGATGCCCATAATGATGCCCGCGGCGACGCGCATAGGGTCGAAATTAAGCACTCCGAGGTAAGCAGTATCGACATAATTGCCCGTGATGACGAAAAGACATGCGCCCAGAGAGACGAGGCCAAAAGTGCGCGTGCCAGCGGATTGTTTTGCCAGAACCGCTCGCTCGGTACCGATGACGCCACCCAAAAACATCGCAAGAAGAAGCTTGCCGAACATCACGATCGTGGGGTCCATGAATTGCGCATCCATGTGTTCAGTATACAGGCACCAGGCGCCGGTAAACAGGAAATACACAGGTGCCTGTTCACTGCTACCTGTTGCCCATCAGATGCCGCACAACTGCTTTGCCTCATCCAGGACACGGGGAATGCGATCCGGCTTGATTCCGAATTCCCGGAGGATATGCGGCGCGCTCACGTGTTTGCACAGAACGACCTTCTGCTCCAAGAGCCGGCGCTTCTCGGTATCGGTCAAAGTGGTAAGACAGGTCAGAGGGTGCACGCGGGCTTCTTCAATGAGCGCGAGTAGTCCGCGCGTCCGCGGATAATCCCATCCGATGAGTTTGAGTCCGCTGCACTGGGCGTAACGGATCGCGTTCCTAGTAAAGCGTGTGTTGGTGACGAGCCAACCCTCATCGACATGCGAAGAAGCCTCGGGAGTGACCCGCAGGTCCTCGTACCTCGCGTGCACATAGAGCGCATCTTTGATATCGGTTTTACCTGCCGCATCATTGTGGAATTTCGCCTCGACCCCGATGCGCTTGCCGTTCTTTTCTGCAAGTACGTCCACTTCATGCGGGGCACAGCGGCCGTTGAGCGCAACTCCCGTCTGCGCTTTCCATCCATGCGCGCGCAGGATCTCGGCGAGGAATTGCTCGAAAGGAAAACCGGAAGGTCCGAGTGCGAAAACCGCACGTTTGATCGAATAGCGCGCCGCGACCGGTATCTTTTCCTCGCGACGCAACAATTCGAACGCATGCCGGTAAATATCCTCGGTCATCATTCCCGGATGCATTTCGTGCATCACGTGCGAGAGGACGCGTGCACGCATTGTGCTTGAGGCTCCTGCAAGTTGAAGAGAGTGTTCGAGTTTGGCCGGATCAAAAGGTTCTTGTTCGCCATCGGCTTTTGTAATGAGAATGTGGCGTGCGTGCAGCGCCTTACGGGCACCTTTCGCCTGCGATATGTCATTCTGTAACGTGCTCGTGTTGGTGATCATGCGCAGATTCTAGTGGCCCGCCCTGGCTCGCCTGCCGTCTTCTGTGGACACTAGTGCCTGACGAGGCGGGCCTTTCACGACCGGCAAAACAACTATCGGGAGTCCGACACCATCGAGTGTTGCGCTGAACTGCACGCCAGCTGCAGGAGCAAAAAGGACCGCGCGGAAATACCGGGGCGTTTCATCTTGAGCACAGGTGACAGTGGGTTCATGCCAAGTATTGAATACGAGCACGTAGGTACTGATTGAAAGAGTTTCCGTACGCACGGTGAGTTCATCGCACGGGGTCGGTACCATGATCATTCCCGACAAGTGGTGCGCTCCCGGAGCGAGTTCGTCGCGAATGAGAATAGGCTCGTATGCCCCCGATGCTTGCGCGTTTACAATGCTGCCTGCAACCAGAAACGTTGCATACGCACACGCGGAAGCGACAATGGCGAACCACACTATCCGTTGGATAATTTCACCCATGATGACAGTATAGCTTGTAGCCTGAAGCCTATAGCTTATAGCTGTGCAAATCCAAATATTCAGGAAATCTTTGCTACGAGCTAGCAGGCTACGAGCTACTGGCTTATCACTCCTCCCCCAAGACACACGTCTCTTTTGTACATAACAAGCGACTGACCAGCAGAAACTATATGGGGTAGTTCAAAATCAACGGTGCTCCCGTCAACTATTGCCTGTACTGGAGTTTCGTGATATCGCGCCTGCACCGATACGTGCGCCGGCAGAGTTGGCCCATCGTTGATCCACTGAACCTCTTGCAGGCGTACCGATTTTTTCGCTGCATCTTCGCGACGTGGAGAGACACAAACAGTGTTGGTAGAAACATCAATGCCCACGACATAATATGGACCTTCTGAATCCGTCGAAAATCCGTGACGTTGGCCCACCGTATAGAGCGCGGCGCCTTCGTGATGGCCGATACCATTTCCATTCAAATCTACAACAACCCCGCGCTCTACAGCTATGAATCGCGCCAAAAAATCGCGCATCGAGACTTCTCCGACAAAACAAAGGCCCTGACTATCGGGTTTTTGTGCATTTGGTAATCCGAATCGTTTTGCCGCATCGCGCACCTCCGCTTTCAACATTCCGCCAACAGGAAATAAGGTGTTCGCAAGCGCTACGGGTGGTGTTTGATACAGGAAATACGACTGGTCTTTCGCCGTATCTCTCGCGCGCAAAAGCTTTTTGTTGTCAGTGCGTGCATAGTGACCAGTTGCGATGAGATCCGCCCCGTTTGCAAATGCCCATTGCGCAAACGCACCGAATTTTATTTTTCGGTTGCACAGCACATCGGGATTTGGCGTGATCCCCCGCGCATAATCCCGCACCATCGCGTCGACCACACTTTTTTTGTATTCGTCGGAGAGATCCACTTCACGGAATGGAATGTCGAGCGCCGCACACACACGCATCGCGTCGAGACGGTCTTCCCGCCATGTGCACTCTATAAATTCAGGTTGCCAGATCTTGATATATGCGCCGACAACATCATGACCTTGTTCCTTCAAAAGCGCAGCCGAAACGGCGCTGTCAACTCCGCCAGAGAGCCCGACAAATATCTTCTGTCCGTTCATTAAGACAGCATACCAAAAAGTGTAAAAATAACGGCGGTCTGTCGGACCGCCGTTATCAGGTCGTGCTTGGGGACTATTCCTTCACAATCAACGTGCGAAGGCCGTTATGGGATTGCGAGGCGACGGAGGTGCAACCGTAATGGTCGAGAGCGTCGTTACCGCGCAACATCCATAATCTCGGGAAGTGGTAGTGCCCGAAGTCAGAAGTGCGGCTCCCGGGACCGTACAGTGGCTCGACCCCCATCACAGCCCATGGTCGAACTTGCTGTTTGGTTGTTTGGCCGAACGCGTAGAGCTCCTGCTGATCAGCGAATCGCCAACCGCGTTCCCTGATGCGAGACTCGTTCGCATCAATCTTGCGGTCATCAGCGAGGACGTAAATGCTCATATCCAGCCGCGCCACCCCATGGCTCCTCCGCAGAGGATACTGAGGCGTATACCCGCCCTGATAGGGCGGAAGGTGGCTGTAGTCGACCTCGACCTCGACTGAGAACGGAGGGGCCAGCCGCAGGTAATCGACGAGCGCCTCAAAAACAGATGCGCTCATGATCAGGTGCTGCCAGTTTTCCTTCGTGAACCCGTTCTCACGCCCGTAACGAACGACCGCATCGAGCGTGTCGATGTCCGGAGCGCGATGATGGTGGTTCTGGCGCTTCTCCGATTTCCACGATTCGCACCAGTCGAAGTACTCGTGCGGTGGGATACCGAAAAAGTCGATCATGGCATGCCAGAGTCCAGGTTGCGGCTTTGAAAGCGGCTCCCAAAACTCCCACTGACCAATGCCAACCGAAAGGCCACGGCGGACGACTTCCGCCATAAGGCCGAGATCTTTCCCAAACTCAACGTGCTTCTTGCTCATGTCAACCTCCATGTTGGCGGTAGCACACCCCTTGGGACTATTCCCTGGGCACACTACTTCTGAGCACGAACATGCAATCACGTTCAAGCTGATCGGTCAACCCACGAGGCGACGCCTCGTGGGTTGTCAAAAATACTTTGCCTTATTTGCCAGCTGACATGCGTAATTTTTACAGAAATGAGTCACTCCACGATGGTCGGCAAGAAAATACAAGTAATCGTTTTTGATCGGGGTGGCTGCCGCGCGCAGAGAATCGAGGGACGGGCTCCCGATCGCGGTCGGCGGCAGGCCCTTGTACCGGTATGTATTGTAAGGCGAATCGCTGACCAGATCTTTCATGGTGAGCTGGAAGGTGCCTTTTCCGAGCGTGTAGATGAACGTCACGTCCACCTGCAGCGGCATGCCGCGCGCGAGCCGGTTCCAAAGGACTCCCGAGATCATGCGGCGATCGTGCGTATTGTATGCCTCACGCTCAAGGATCGATGCCATAGTAACGATCTCGGAAAGCGAGTGCGTGGAACTTGCGATCTCACCTTGGATCGTGGTGACGTGCTGGTCAAAATTTTGTCGCAGAGCCTGTATCGCGGTATCCTCGGTTGCATTCGGCATGAAGAAGTAAGTGTCGGGAAAGAGAAACCCTTCCTGCGGCTTTGCTTGTGCGAGAAAATTATCCGCATTGAAACGCTCGAGTGATCGTGCGAATATCAGTGCCATCTCCTTTGTCGTCGCGCCTTCGGGAATGCGGATCCTCTGGGGCTCGAGCCCGTAGGCGCCAAGCGCGAGCGCTCGGCCAATGGCGAATACATCCTTCGGCTCTTTGAAAAGATAGTCGCCGGCGTGCACCGAGCGCTCATCACCCATAAGCGTCACGACTACCCGCAGCATGAGGCTTGAACGCACGACGCCCTTTTCCTGCAGGTTTGTGGCAACATCTTTGAGCGCTTGGCCCGACTCCACCGACACGAGCCTATCAACGGGAAAATTCTCCGGGGGTGCCACCGCAGCCACATACACATAGATCGCGAGTGACCCCACAATAGCAAGAATGATGATCGTGCGGCGATTAGTATGAATGCGCCAGCGCTCGGACGCTTCTGTGAGCCACCGATGGCCGGTGTCGAAAAGACGTTCGAGCAGTTGTTGGAGGGATTGCATATTTCAGCTTGTAGCTTGTAGCCGGTAGCTTGTAGCAAATTCAAATTCCATAGAGCTTCTGGCTACAGGCTACGAGCTACCGGCTATTTGGGCAGATTCGATGGCGGTTCCGCCTTCTTCGCCGCAATACGTTCCAAACCGGGCGCGGTGACGGCAGCCGACGGCGGATGCCAGAGCGTTGCGACCATCTCGCTGGACATCATATTGTGCGGGAATATCCACGGAGAGTAAAAGAATGAGCGCCTTTTATAGGCATCAAAGAATCGCCGGGCATGCAAATTCCATCGGATATCTTTGTAATCCTGCCATGGGTAGTCAAATGGAGTGTGCCAGCGACGCGGACGAAGCTGGTTGGCAAATTGCGGATTGCCAAAGGGCCGCCATATCCATTTGTGGCCGGTCCATCTCGCCGAGCTGAACGTCGCTGCATTGGTGATGTAGGTGCCCCGTACGCCGACACTGAAAGGGTGTTTTCCCATGTTGCGGTCGATGGCCTTGATCAACTCGTTGTAGCGAAAAAGCTGGACACGGGCATAGGTCTTCCATTTATCCGGCCCGTTGTGAGGATCTATGGCGGTCGTCTCTTTGCGGATCTCTTCCACTGTTTCTTTCAGCATGCCTTGATAGCGGCCTTCGGACTCCATCCAAGAGCCGCCTTTTTTGCGTCGCTGGTCTTTATTCATCGTGATAACGATCTGGAGCCACATCTGCTCGAAAGGTTCCAAATTGCTCATACGCTCAAGGACGGGGGCGAGCGGGTCCACCCGGTATTCTTCTTTCGGGTCCTTGTCGAGTTCAAAGTCAACGTATGTTTTAAACGGATACGCGTCATTTCTCGGCTCAAGTCGCCAATCGGTAGCATAGATTTCGTGAACCTTGGGGTCAAACTTGAATTTCGACGCATAATCCTCGACCTCAACAAGTTCAACTTCGGGATAAAACGCGTACATTGCCGCTTCGATGGATTGTTTCCAATTGCGCCAGCCCCATATGTAGAAATGGATTTCACCTCCGAACGATGCGATCTCGAGGGAATGCCAAGGGCGGACTTGCCCCTGCCACACTCTGTTGAGGGGTGTCGTCTCGCCTGCGTCGCTCCACCAGGTGGAAAGAGCATTTTCCATTGCACGGGGTGAGCGGAAGATGTCGCGGGGCATTTTTACCTCATATAGGATGGGTTTGACTTTGTGGAAGAAGAACATGCCGCGCGAATACCACACCCATACCTTCCATGCGGTGACAAGCATGAGTATCGGGATCCATATCGGGCTCGTGCCCAAAAGCCACTCAAATGCAAAAAGCGGAAGATTCGGGATCTGACGCGACAAGACACCGAGGAGTCCAAAAAACATCATACTCAAGAGGAGACAGCGAGAGATACCCGAATAGTTGCCGATAAAGCCATCGACAAAATGGTGGAGGTCACCACCGAAGAATTCCTTTAATACGCCGCGGATATCGGCTGTTGTTATGATATCCTGCTGTTCATATTCGCCTATAAAACCGCCTGCCATGAGGCAATTCTACCATCTCCCCTAAGCAAAAAAGCGCCTTGTGAACAGCGCTGTGCGAAACGTCCGGTAGATCGAGGAGCCCAACTTCTTCCGATATTACTTCGAGAGCGCGTATTTTCCGTCAGGCGTTCGCACGAACATGTTGTTTTGCAGGTTCACGGCAATCGTCGCGTCTTTGACATAGCGCTCGCGCTTCACGCGCTCAATGATCTCATCGCGGGTCAAGGGACCTTCGCGCTGCAGTATTCCTTTGACGACATCGCGCACGACGCCCGGCTCGTAGCCCCACTCCTTGAGAGCGTAGAGCCCCCGGCCGACGAGGACAAATCGATTATCCTTGATGAGCTCGTTGTGAGTCGTCGCGGGGTGCGTTTTGCGACCGAACAATTTTTCGATACTTTTGGCTACTTCCGTAAAGTGCATCGGTGAGCCATGGCGCTTGAGAGTAAGGTATGCGAAGTCGCGCGTGTTCTTGATGCGGACATGCGGGCTCTCCATGCGTCCCCATTCGCCGAGTGGATTGCGCCCGACCCGTTTTGAGATGAGCAACCAGCGCCCGAGTACATCGGGAGTCCGATTTTTCACACCCGCCTGCTTCAGATGACGGGCAAAGAGTTCGATAAACTCTTCTTCAGGCGTGAGCTTATTTGGCTCGAGAGATTCATACAAATTCGAGAGCGATGTTTCAACTTGCTCGGCAAGTTGTTCATCGATATGCCAGCGGGACTTGAAATCATTGCTCTCGCGGCGATCGTCGAATTGGTGTCCGACGGTCAGAAGAAAAACTATCATGTTGCGGTCGGGATCGTTCTTGGTGAGTTCCTGAAGGATCGTCTCTTCGGCCAGGATCCCGCCCAAGCTTGCGATCGCCGTCTTCAGATCCTCCCAATGCACGGTGAGCGTTGCGTATGCGTCGGAATCGCGCACTGAAGAAATGCTATGATTTTCGATCTGTCGGATCCGCTCACGCGTGATGCCGTATTCCTGCCCGATAGCGTCGAGCGTGCGCCGCTCGCCTTTGCCGGAGAGGCCGAAGCGGTCTGTGAGGACACGACGGGAGCGCTCCGGGAGCCCCGCAAGGAGGTCTTTGGTGACTGATTTTGGCGAAAAAGAAAGCATGGTGGGGCTTATTTGATGGGTATTTGACCAATTCTCATTGGTGTGGTTTACGTTGTATCAAATATACGGCTTGCCGTCAAGCGCAATTCAGTGTCCACAGGTTTCCACACGAAAGACACATTTTCCCTCACCCAGACGGAAAGCACGAAGTCAGTCACGGGTGATACCATGGGTAAATGGCAAATAATGCTGCCCGCCCCGTTAGAAGTCCAACTTTCGCCGCTTGCGGCAAACTCTATCGCCTCGCGAACACCACACTAATCCGACACCTCTTATGATCGCGAAGACTTCTAACGGGGCAAGAGTCCCCCCGCAAGACGTCGAGATGGAAAAGGCGCTTCTCGGCGCTCTCATGTTGAGCCAGAACGCGATATATGAAGTGGCGGATCTGATCGGCGTCGATTCATTTTATGCGGGCAAACATCGCACGATCTTTGATGCGATGCTGGGGCTTTTTGCGAAAGGCGAGCCGATAGATGTCGTTACAGTGTCAAGCAAACTCAAAGAACGCAAGGTCTTGAGCGAGATAGGCGGAGCGGGATATCTCTCGGAGTTGGTCGGCGCTGCCGCCTCCCCCGGCTCTGCACGGCATTACGCGCAGGGTGTGCAGACTAAATTCGTACTGCGCAGCCTCATCGATGCCGCGGCAAAGATCGGGGAGCTCGGTTTCGAAGAGGACCGTGATGTCGAAGTGATACTCGACGAGGCCCAGTCGGCGGTCTTCTCGGTGACACAAACTCCAATGCTGCGCTCCTTCAGCGCGATCAAAGAAGAATTGACCGAGGCGTGGGAGCGGCTCGAAAGTTTGCAGAAACACAGCGGCTCAATGCGCGGAATTCCCTCGGGCTTTCCCCAGCTCGACAACCTGCTCGCCGGCTTTCAGAAATCCGACCTCGTCATTCTCGCTGCACGGCCCTCGATGGGAAAAACCGCACTTGCGCTCGACATTGCCCGACAGACGGCAACGAAACACGGCACTGCGGTAGGCATTTTCTCACTCGAGATGAGTTCGCAACAGCTCGTGGATCGCATGCTTGCGGCACAGGCGGGCGTCAATTCCTGGCGTCTGCGTACCGGAAAGATAAAAGACGAGGATGAATTTGAACGTTTACAGACGGCCATGGGAGTCCTCGCCGAGGCGCCGATATACATCGACGACAAACCCTCGACGACCGTTCTTGCCATGCGCTCCGTCGCTCGAAGGTTGAAAATGGAAAAGGATCTCGGCCTCATCATCGTCGATTACCTCCAGCTCATTACGCCGACTTATGCGCGTGGAAATGACAATCTCGTGCAGCAAGTCACCGAGATCTCACGTTCTCTCAAGGCAATGGCGCGTGAGCTTGAAATTCCCGTCTTGGCACTCTCACAGCTTTCGCGCGCTGTGGAGACCCGGCGTGGCCGGCCGCGACTTTCCGACCTGCGAGATTCGGGCTCGATCGAACAGGATGCCGATGTAGTCATGTTTATCCATCGCGATGACAAAATGAACGAAAATTCCGACCGCCCCGGCATTGCAGAGATTTTGATAGAAAAACATCGCAATGGCCCCGTCGGCAAAGTGGAACTGCGTTTCGACGAAGAAAAGACGACGTTCCTCTCCATCGATAAAAGTGACTTCGGCGATTACAAACCGGAAGAAACAGAAGTCGAAGATACGCCAGCGCCTTTCTGATCTGAATATTCCCTATTCGCGCGGTAGCGCAAACTCGCAAACTAGGGAATATGTATTGGTTGGCTGCGCGAAATGTTCCCTGGTGTATGATGTCGGCATGTCAGACGCCATCGAGCGATTAGTTTCTCTTTTCGTCCGATTCCCCGGCATCGGGCCGCGGCAGGCGAGCCGGTTCGTGCAATTCCTCTTGCGCTCTTCGGCTGCTACTCGCCGCGAACTGATCGAGGCTGTGCAATCGCTCGGCGCCTCGGTGCATCAGTGTACACAATGCATGCGTTTTTTCAGTGGTAAAGAAAAAGTCTGTGGCATATGTACCAACCTCGAACGTGACAAATCTCTTCTCGCCGTCGTCGCATCAGATGCCGACCTCGCCGCGCTCGAGTACTCGCATAATTTCCGTGGGCACTACTTCGTCCTCGGCGGCACAGTTTCGCTTGCATCTGAAAAGACCAATAACTTGCGCATCAAGCAATTACTAGAATCGATACCAGCCCATGTAAAAAACGGTCTTAAAGAGATCATCCTCGCCTTCCCTGCCAACCCCGAGGGCGATGCGACCGCCATTCAAGTGCGTGAACAACTTGAATCACGGCAAGGTCTTACCTTGCCATCGCTGAAAATTACGTCTCTCGGCCGGGGTCTTTCCACGGGTAGCGAACTTGAGTACGCAGATCCTGAAACACTCAAGAACGCGCTTGAGAGCAGGCGCTAGCCACATGTGCTGACGTATACTAGAGGGGCAACAACCAAGAGGAGGTTGCCATGCTCTTTGGCGAATTCGACTGGCAAATCGCCAGTCTCGTGGTAGCGAGTGTCCTCAGCGCATTCGCGTTCGTGGGGTGGGGAGTACTACTCCACTATTATACCAACCGCCACATCACCACGATGGCCGTGTTTATTGTCGCACTATCCCTGTTCGTTGGCGGGATGTGGATCGCTACCGCGGGCCCTTGGCCCGCGGTTTATTTATGGGAGCGCGGTGATGCGCACCTTGGCGTATGGTTGGCGGTGGCCCTTCTTTTTGAAATAGCGGCTCTTTTGGCGATAGCGGATGACAGTCACTTTCGCATCGCGGCCTTCCTCTACAAGCTCCGCCGAGACCTTGGCGCCGGAGACATATGGTGCGCCAATCTGCGTTTCCTTGCCATCGTCGGTGAGAAGGACTTTGTCGAAAGTTATTTTCGTCCCCTTTTCAGAGACACCGTCGAGCTTCTCAATATCCAAAACACTATCCTTAGTGACAACGTACTGTTTCCCCCCTGTTTCTATAATCGCGATTTTAGCCATATGAGGCGCCACTATACCTTGCTTATTCGTCGACTGCAAGAGTTGGCTTCTCTAGAAGGATGGGCTCAACTTCTGCCCTGTCACCTGATATCCGATAAACGTCCTTGTCGATTTTAGCAAGTTCTTTGTGGCCAGAATTATAATGAGATACAACAGTTACAAGCGCTGCACCTAATTTTAGATAAAAAGAGTTCGTAGATTCGATGTGTTTAACGAGTTCACCTATACGCTTTTGGATCTCTTCGGCGCGTTTCTCTATTTGAAGGGCCTTTAAGCCCTGCATGACCGTCTGGAGGTAGGCAAGGAATGACGTGGGCGAAACGATGATGACCTTGTACTTCCCGGCCGCACGTTGGATAAGGTTTTCTTCCTCGCCTGTACCCACCTGATTGGTGAGCAAATCGTAATAGATACCTTCCGATGGGATAAACATGAAGGCGAAGTCCATTGTATTCTCCTCTGGTCGAATGTACTTAGCCGTTTCCTGAATGCGAAGCTTGAGATCGTTCACGAAAGCTTTTTCAAATGCAGGTCTCTCAGCACCGGGAGCATGGACAAGACGGTTGTAGTTATCGAGTGAGAACTTGGAATCGATAGGGACAATTTTCTCGTTGACAAAGACGGCGGCGTCCACAATCTCGCCGTTTTTGAAGGGGTACTGCATTTGGTACATGCCGGGAGGGAGGACATTCTTGAGCACGGTCTCGAGGTAATATTCGCCGAGGATGCCACGTTGTTTCGGGTTCTTGAGAATATCTTGTAAGTTTTGAAGTTGCTCAGCAAATTTTCCCGTCTGTCTCCCAATCTCCTTTACCGAAGTGACTTCTTGGGTGATTTCCTTAATAAGACGAGCGGACTCAGAGAATTGCCGATGAGAGTTCTCTTGCATGGTTTTTGAAGATTCTGCGACTCGCGCGTCGAGTGTCTTTGAAAGATCCTGCATCTGCTGCTGCAACATAATCATTCCACTCTGATCTTGTAGGGGTGCAGCAGGTTTGCGCATGAAAAGAAAAGCCAAAAGCGCGAGGTTCGCTATCAGAAGTCCGATGATGAGCCACTCCATTTCGCGATTGTACCACGTGACGTTCTTGCTATACTGGCACAATGTTAACGGCAAAAATCCGTACCGACATGATCGCCGCGATGAAGGCGCGCGACGATTTGCGGGTTCAGACACTGCGCGGAGCGCTCGCTGCGTTTACGAATGAACTAGTCGCAAAAGGAAAGAAACCGACGGAAGAACTTGCCGACGACGACGCCGTTACGGTACTGAAACGTTTGGCAAAACAGCGCAAAGAAGCTTCCGAAGCATTCGCAAAAGGCAGTCGTGCGGAGCTGGCTGAGAAAGAATTGAGTGAGTTGAAGATCATCGAAGAATATTTGCCGCAAATGATAAGCCGCGAGGAAATAGAAAAAGTCGCGCGCGCGAAGAAAGAAGAGCTTGGTGTCACGGACGCATCGGGCGCTGGCAAACTCACCGGAGCTGTCATGAAAGAATTAGCCGGCCAGGCAGACGGCAATCTCGTCAAAGAAGTCGTGGCTTCCTTGTTCGATTAGGAAAAATCCGTACAATCCACAGTCGGATCAAGGAGGCTCCGATGCCAAAATCACTCTCCACGCGAGATATCCGCAAGGCCGCGGAAAGGTTGTTGCGTGAGTTGGCTGCGCAGGCAGACGAACCGAAGTTTGAGCAAGAGAGCGAGTACGTCCTTGCTATCGAGATCCTGGCGGATTTGTATCGAATGAGTGAACAGGAGGCCGCGAGTTATGCTCCTCGCGTGTTAGACGCGATGAGATTGTTGCGTAACCTTCCTGTACCCCCAGCGCCCCCTGCGAGCTCGCAGTGGTCTCGCCGGCGCATCGTGCGCCGTTGATGATCGAAAGCGCCGCTGTGAATCGCGTAAGGGATGTTGTGTCTGTCCCCTTACGCGGTTTTGTTTTTGTTATCGAGGACGGAGCGCCACGGTCACCGATGCAAGCGCAGCTGCAATGAATACACACACAAGCGCTACGGGGACCGATGCGAGAAGCGCGAGAATGGCGCCGAGAATACAGGCGGCGGTCTTTCCGAGGGCGAGCGCCATCTCTTTGAGTGCCGTGTATTCGTCGACGTATGTGCCCGCGTCGGCGAATTGTTCGAATGTGAGAGGATCGAGGCCGGTGCGGCGCGGTGTTGTCGTGAAGAAGTATGAGTCAACGACCACGACCCCGAGTGGAGTGCCTACCAGCATACGAAAGAGCCACGGAGTCGCTGCAAAAATGACATTGAGCGGACGAGATTGATGCAGGCCGGCGCGGCGGACTCCTTTGCGAACGAGCGTCCGCGAAAGAATCGCGACGAGGAATGTGAGCGTGAGAATGACACCGAGCATCCCATACGACCATCCCGCTATCAAAAATACTGCAATGGGCCAAAAAAGGAGGAGAGCGGCGCCGGAAATTCCTTCGAGGAATGCGTGTGTCACGGCAGGACGATTCGCGCGCGCAAGGAGCTGCACAAATGTCTCCCGATATCCCCATGAATACCCTTCGTGGATTTCGCGCAGATACAGAAGCGGGAGCGCAGAGAGGGCTACCACAGTCGCGCCAATGTACATGATCCATATGGGGCCATACTCGGTGCTCACAATGAACAGTCCGACTGCCAGCGGAGCGAGCGCGATGAAGAGCTCTGTCCCCATTCCCCTACGCGCAGGTCCCGCGACGAGCGCCTCGATTTCATAGGGAACGAAATATAACGCACGGTATATCCCGAGCGCGATCGCAAATGCCGCAACACCGAGGGGTACGTAGGCAACACTCCAGTACGCGGCAAAGGTGCTGCCCAGAGCAACGAGAGCGGAGGCCGCAACGAGGACTGCCAGTATGAGCATGCGACGTGCACCCTTGCGGAGCGCCCGCGCGGCATAGGGCGTCAGGAGGCAGGTAATCATTTGTGAAAGCGCGTACAGGAGGGCCACGCGCGCGAGCGCGTGCGCGATGCTCGGCTCAATAAGATAAAAATATTGGAATACAAATATCCACGCAAATACATTCACCCCCGCAAGCGCGAATCGCAGCAGAAAACGATGAAGATCAAGCGCGCTCATACCCGGCTAGTACAATTTCGAATAGTTCTTGCCGCAATAATTTTCCATAATGAGATTGTCCTGTATTTCTCTATCAATTACCGATTTCATTGCAGTATGTCACAACCAAGGCAATTCGAAATTGTCCTGCCGGGCATGTCAGCCCTCGCGCGTTTGCACGCTTACCCGCGTGAAAGGCGCAAGCAGAGGGACCAGGACCACAAGTGTATACCCGACCCACAGATTCCAATCGGCATATATTTCCCATCCCCCGAAGGGAACGTTATACACAGCATCCAAAAGCCCTATCAAGATCGCCCACGAGACCGAGTATGGGAGGATATCATTCCACGAATGGAATCGAAGCGAGCGGCCCGCGATCGTCGCTACGATGATCAAGACCAAAAGCTCAAGCACTCGGGAAGCGATCGTGCCTGCTAATCCATAGATACCGAATCCCGACCATGCGAGGGCCATGACAGCGTAGATCACAATACCCCAGCCAAGGAGCGCGCCGTACCTCATCTCTCTATTATGGGTGATAAATACGTAAACCGCTTGCTCACATGTGGATATGATTCCTCCGCGAGGTGCCGCCGGAGGCGGTTCGACTGTCGGTCGCAGACCGACAGGAGAAGGTTCAAATCGGAACGAACACGTTCCGATGCTATAGATACACCAAGTACGCGCGTGCGCAAGCAAACAGCCCCGCTCTCGCGGGGCTGTTCAAAAACAAAAAAATGGAGTTACCAGCTTCTGCCGCCTCCCCCACCTCCGTTTCCACCACGTCCACCACCGTAGCCGCCGCGGTCATTTCCACCGCTGCCACCACCACGAAAGTCCCGTCGTGGGCGGTCTTCCATCGGGCGCGCCTCATTTACCGTGAGCGTGCGTCCGCCGAAGTCCTTGCCGTTCATTACCTCAACCGCCTTCTGTGCTTCCTCGTCGGAAGACATCTCGACGAAACCGAAACCCTTCGAGCGACCGCTCATCTTGTCCATGATGATGACGGCAGACTCGACAGTCCCTGCTTGCGCGAAGGCCTCTTTGAGCTCTGTATCGGTCGTGCTGTAGGGCAGCCCGCCGACGTATAGCTTCTTAGCCATGATTCTTTGTATGTGTTTCCTCTAAAATAATGTAAACCAACCTTTCCACTCCAAAAAATAATAGAGTATGGAAAACTTACATTCGCGGCAATCGTACCGTATCCCCTGAAATACGCAACGTCTTCATGAGGGTGAAAGGGGAAATGTCTATTTGATGGCTCAAAATCAGGCAAAAGGAACACCACCATAAGCAAAAAGCGAATGGTGGTGATGTTAAAGGTGCTGCTGAGAGCAGAAGGTGCAAAGAGAGCTGCCTGATTGATCAGGCGTTGACCGGAACTGCGCCGTCGGGTTCCGAGACGTGAGATGTACCGGTTTGATGACGGTGGTACGGCTTCATGTCGGCGACGAACGCGGCAGCGATGTCCGAGTCCATACCGGCGAGAGGGGCCTGCTTCGAGAAGGCGTCAGCAATTTTGCGTTGATCGCATTCAGCGAAAACGACCCCAGTCATGAGATCGCCGGCTTGTTCGAGATAATCCTCTTCCGTGAGGAGAGGGATGGTGGAGAGCAGATATTGTGCGAGAAGTGATGCCAGTTGCATCGTAAGCCTCCGATTTTGGTACTGATGAACGAACAGGGGTTAGTACTTACACTCTATCAGACGTTCGGGAAACGTCAAACTTTCTTTGTGGATAGGTAGGAGGCTAATCCTCCAGGGCGCGAGTAGGCATAGACATTCTTGATTCCGATATCGCGCGCGATGAGCAACACAAGTTCAATAAGTTGATTTGATACGGGAGCACCGGTCGTGATGGCGACCGACTCACCGGGTCCGGGGTATTTCACAAGCATATTGTAGCCAAGAGCGCTCTTGTCTTCGGGCCTCCCGTTCTCGATAACGTCGATAAGCCGTGCACCCGTGGCAAGTCCGGCTTTCGGCTTTTCATGAAATCTCATGACCGGATCATTCCCTTCCGCAAGATACTTCCGAACATCTTCAGGGCTTGGGTGAACGCCGACGGTTGGGACAGGCTTGGGTTTATAGTCGGCGCTGCAAATAGAAATGCACACGAGCGCCTTTCCATCCCTATCAAATGCTTCGGAAACCAGTTCATCATACTTTTTTCCGAGAAGTTCACCTTCCGAGAGATTTGTACGGACGATAGCAATCTGCCCCGCGAGAGAATTGTCCGGCTTTGCCGCGAGAACGGTTATCTGCCGGGAAGTACTTTTGTCGTACTCCGCAGCTGTACCGGCGAGGCCACCCCAGCACTGTTTGTGTAATTCATGCGAAGCTGCGCTCCAGCGTGAATAGCGGTGCAGGACGGTGAACCGGAAGTCGGAAGTTTTTAGCAATCCGTAAATGGATTCAAATTTTTCGTATGGGATTTTGTCTTTAAGAACACTGCGCTGGACCTTGCCCGTGGAAGTCATCGGGAGTTCGCTCACTGGAAACGAGGTGATGTATTTGGGCGTTTCGTATGCGCTGATATAGGGAGAGCCCAAGAGGAGCGCGGTCTTCAGCTTGCGTTTTGCACTCTCTTCGTGGATGTCTGACTTCCACGAGATGACAGCGCCGGCCTCCTCGCCATAGCGCTCGTCGGCTACAGCCACCACATGCACTTGCTCTATATCATCGGAAATCCTCTTGAGCGCATTTTCTACTGCGACCGGTGAGATGTTGACGCCGCCCTTGATGATTATTTCCCGCTTACGGCCCTTGAGATAGAAATACTTGCGGCCATCAATAACGCGGTAGCAGCCGATATCCCCTGTGAGGAAGTAGCCGTCGCGAAACGCCGGTTCCATCCCGAGATAGCCTTCCATGACAGCTGGACCTTTTACCACAAGCTCGCCTTCCTCTCCTTCACCGAGCAGCTTCCCTTCATCATTCGATACTTGAAGGTCTGCCCACGGCATCGGTTCTCCGATGGAATTTTCTTCTACAAGTAGTTCGTAGAGCTCGTCCGGAATATCCATCGGTACGCCCGTCACGCGAAGTGCCGTTTCCGTCTGTCCGTAACCTTGGTAGAGAGGAATGCCAAATTTTTTCTTGAACTCCTGTACAGATTGCGCGATGACAGGGGCCGAGCCGATCTGCATCCTCGTAAGCCGTATCTTTTCTTTGAGGGCTGCAAACTCTTGCTCCCGATGCAATTGGTCGAATACTATCGATTGTACGACTGACGTGATGGTCGCCCCCGTTTTTGCCATTTGCTGCCAAAAGTGCGAGTTGGAATATTGAGGCGGTATCGCGATCGTGCCGCCCGCAAGAAGTGTGGAGAGGCAAAAGGTGGTTGAGTTGATGTGGTGCAGCGGCAAGTTTACGAGGAATGTGTCGTCTGCGGTAATCCGAAGCCACTCACGAATGCCGTCGGCATTCACGATGAGATTCTCCAGCGAGAGCATGGCGCCCTTGGGGTGGCCGGTGGTGCCGGAGGTGAAAAGAACGAGTGCCTGATGCGAAAGATTCTGAACCCACGAGGCGTCGCCTCGTGGGTTTTCAAACCCTGTATGCACCTTGATGCGCACGCCGGGGAGCTTGGCAACCTGAATACCGCGCTCGAGAATAAGTAATTTTGCTTTATTGAGATTTATTTTGTATTCGTACAGCTCCGGCGTGTCGCGCTTGGTATCCATGGGCACGGTAACGATCCCGCCCGCCCACGCGGCCCAGCTCCATATGAGGAGCGCGGGCGAATTCCGAAATGCGAGCGCGATGCGGTCCCCTTTTTGCAGACCGAGGTCTTTGAGTTCTGCGGCAGCGGCGAGGATCTTCTCAAGCAAGTTGGCATACGAGATTTCCTCGGTGACAACGCCTTTTTCGTCCGTTGCGACAAGCGCCGTTTTCTCGGGTGCAGATATAGCCAACGATGCGATGTGGTCGTAAAGACTTTTCGGAAGCTTGATTTCCATAAATTGGACCAGCGGGGAATCGGACCCCGGACCTCCTCATTGCAAATGAGGCATTCTACCACTGAACTACTGGCCCTTACGAAGGATCAACTGAATCCCGACGTTTCAGTCGGGACCCCGACCGTTTGCGCGTCGGGGCTACTGGCCCGCGTGAAGCCTCAAAATAGCAGATTCTCGCACGAATGGGAAATGAAGGCGTACGTTGACCGCCGTCAGCTTCTCGGGCAGTATGCGGACAGAGCAAAGAGTAGAAACGAAATACACCCGAACAAGAGGATACCGAAATGCCGAAAGAAAAAATAGGGTTTTGCGTAGGCCCAATCTACTACGACGTCGTTCACCTACTGGCCGACGATGTCGATCTCGAGAAGAGCGGGCGGATACGGCCTATCCAAACCGCCTGCGGATATGGAGGGAATGCAGTGGGTGCGGCGCGAACAATCTCATCATTGGGTGGAATGACACGGCTCGTCTGTCCGTCCTCCGATTGCGACCTTGGCCCCGGATTCAAGCGCATGGCTGCAGTGTCGAATATCGAGCTCATACACTGCACTGTCAAAAACTACGAGATCCCGATCGCCAGCGTTCTTTCGAGACACGGCGAGCGGATCATCATCTCGAAGCCGGAACCACCCGTATGTGTCGGGTTCCCGATGTTGCATCCGGAGGAGCACGGCTTCGCGCACTTCGACGGTTACTTCGAGGCGCACACGATCGCATGCATGAAAGCGTTCCAAGAACGGAACGTGCTCGTCTCGATGGATGCGGGGCGGCTTCGGCCCCATATCAAGGACATGCTCAGGTTGACGGACGTTGCGGTAGTCTCGGATACTTTCGTCACTGATATGAAATGGTCCGAGAAGGAAACGCTTGACTATCTACAATACGAGTGCAAGTGCCAGGTTGGCGGGATCACGCGTGGCCCGCAAGGGTTCCTCTGGTACGACGAAACCGGACGTAGGCAAGAGTTGCCGACGTTGGACGTGCCCGATATCGTCGATACGACGAACGCGGGCGACATCTTCCACGGCGCTTACCTCTTCTCGCTCCAGCGATGGCCGGAGCAACCGTGGGCGGAGCATTTCGTGTTCGCACGAGCCGCATCCGCGCATTCCATCAGATTCCTCGGCATCAACGCCAGCCTTCCGACGCTTGAAGACGTGCGTGTCGCGATCGCGTCGTTCATGGAGCGAGGCGCCTGATGGTTGCCAAACAAGAGACCCCGCGGAAGTCGCTGCGGGGTTTCGCTTTTAGAATTATTGACGGGCAAGGTGAATAGAATGTTCCAAAAACCCGCGCACGGAGGAGCCGACCGATTCAAGCATTGTTGGGAACGAGGAGCCGGGATAGAGGCCGGGGATGGCATTGACTTCCAGAAGGTACACGGTGCGCGGTGTGAGGATAAGATCGGCTCGGGAGAAGTGCGAGAGGCCGAGGGCGCGATGAGCTGCACGTGCGAGGTCGGCAATTGCCTGTTTTTCCTGGTGTGAAAAATTACTGGGAACGGCGTGACGTAGACTTCCCTCTTGATGATGGGAAGATTCTACGAATCGTGCTCCTTCGGGCCGAATAACGTGTGCCGGCGGAAGCGTGTAGAGCTCTTCTCCACGAAAATTCTCGACGACGCCCACACTCACCTCTTCTCCGCGTATGTATTCTTCGACGAGTGCTGTGCCGAAAGCGTCGAGCACATCACCGAGCGCATCGGGTAATTCGAGGAGCGTCATCGCCATACGGATACCGGTCGAAGCACCGTCGCTTGGAGGCTTCACGAGGTAGGGCGGCCCGAATTGCGAGAATACGACGTGCGCCATATCTCCCGTATTGAGATTATTTTGCAGAGAAAAGGAGACGGCGCGTGGCATACGGATACCGGCTTTTTGTAATATTTCCCGCGCACGAATTTTGTTGAGCGAAATACTTGCGGCTTGGGGGCGAGCGCCCGCGTAGGGTACGCCCGCGCGCTCAAGTATCCGCTGCACGGTGCCATCCTCACCCACCCCGCCATGCAAAGCATTCAAAACAACATCTATCTGCGAGAGCGCACGATCGGCATCTACCGGAGTTCCCCGCAGGTGCCAATATCCCCGCTTGTCGATAAAAATATCCCGCGTATCGAATTGGTCTTCAGGAAGCGCTGCCATCATCGCAGCGCCCGACTTAAGCGAAAGATCGTATTCGCTCGATGTCCCTCCGCGCAAAATACCCACAGATGTCCGAGCCATGTCAAAAGTATAACGTATAGAGTACGAAGTATTGAGTATGGATTCGAACAACAGTTCAGCGAAGCGCCGGATACGGTTTAATAGTTCTTGTCGTCGGTATCTCGAAGAGAGTACGGTCCGGGAACCACCACGGCTCACAGTCACCATTGCCGATGATATATAGCGGGGATTCGATTCCCGAAGAAGCAGAGTATGCAGGATCGTCAGGTCCGAGGAAGTGAACATCGTCCTGCCCATCGATCCAGACGTACGCGCCCTGTGCGTTGACGACTACGCGTGCATCAGGCCGTTGCGCGTATTGGAGGTGAATGAACATAGACTTATCAGCGTAGTAGAGATCTCCGGACAGACTATCATGGAACCCACCGGCACTGAGATGACACTTGATCGGCGCAAAACCATCCGCTGTTGCCAGCTCCTCACGAGGTGTTCGCGCCTTTCCGTCGTTCTTGTAAGCTAGGCCTGTCAATGATGCTTTTCCGGCGGCGTGTCGCGATTGATCATATCGATAATATAGATAGCCGCCGCCAAAGATAACTATCAAAGCGAGTAGGAAGGTAAGAGTCTTCAAATACGTCCAATACATTCCCCTAGTATATCTTATTGCGCCGCTTGCGATGCCATGTGATAGCAAAGCGATGCGCCTCATTGTTGGCGAGCAAAATGTCGCGCTCATACGCGTCTATCACCCACTTGTCACCGATGAGGCGCTCGGGCTTGTGAAATTGGTTCTTCACTACGCCGACAATAGGTACTTCAATGCCCGCCTCTTTCAATATGCGTTCTGCCGCACGTACCTGTCCTTTGCCCCCGTCGACGACGAAAACACGCGGCAGCGGCCACTCCGGGTGATTGAGGCGGCGAGAAAGCGCCTCCTTGAGTGCGGCGACATCGTCATTGGTCGCGGAGTGTATCTTGAACTTGCGATACGCGGCTTTGATCATCTCCCCGTTGTTAACGACCGTCATCACAGCCACCGTTTCCGTACCCGACGTATGCGCTACGTCAAAAGCTTCGATGCGTACGCCTCCTCCAGGCGCCACGCGATGCCCGTCTTTGATAAGCGAAACGTCGCGGATGTGTTCGAGTGCATGAATTTGCCGGCGTAATTTTGTCGCTTCCTCAAACAGCTCCGCCTTTGCGGTAACCTTCATATCACGCGCGAGTTGTCGTTTGAGCCCTTTGAAATTACCTGAAAACAATCCGCCGATGTGTTTGATTGTGCGCGCATATTCTTCCTTGCTCATCTCGCCGGTGCATATTCCCGGACAAAGCCCTATCTGCCGGTTGAAGCACGGTTTCCCGGCCACTATTTTACGTCCAAGACGCGAACCTGCTGGTTCGCATTTGTCCCGATACGGAAAAATCCTACGAATCATCTTGAGCGCCTCGGCAAGTTGCGCTCCGTGCGGAAACGGACCAAAAACAGCTTTTGCCTTCATGTTCGACTTCGTAAGTCGAACATTCTGAAAGAGCTCGCGCCCACGAACAATGAGAACGCGCGGGAAATCTTCCTTAGTTACGACCACGTAATTGAAACTCTTGTTGTCTTTTTCGTCCACGTTTGCCGGCGGCTGATGCCGCTTGATGAGGTTGGCCTCGACGATCAGGGCTTCAAGCACCGAGTCGGTGGTCTGCCAGTCAAGTGAATTGGCATCTTCAACCATGCGCACGATCGAGGGCGCGCGACCGCGACCCAAATCGGAAGAAAAATAGCTGCGTACCCGATCGTGCAAGCTCGCGGCTTTGCCGATATAGAGAATTTTCCTCCCCTTTTTGAATAGGTACACTCCCGGCGCATCGGGAAGTTTGTACCGCTTGAGCTCTTCGCGCGTCATGCGCCGAGTATACTGAAGTTGACAAAAATATGAAATCGGCTATACTTGGCTTTTAATGACCTCCAAGGAGTTTCAAAGCAAGAACACCCGCTCGGGTGTATTTTTTTACATCGCCTCGCCGAAGCCTCTGGCGGAGGCGGGCTTCAATATTTCCATTCGCGAGAAATCGCGATTCTTTTCTAATCGTCTCCGCTCTTTCGAGCTCCGACGTATCACAGTATGAAACTCCTCCTCAAAGACGGCAGGGTATTCGAAGGACAAAGCTTCGGTGCCTCGAAGAGTATCGCCGGCGAGGTCGTCTTCAATACAGGAATGACGGGCTATGTAGAGAGTCTCACCGACCCGTCCTACGCCGGGCAGATACTAGTGTGCACCTATCCCCTCATCGGTAACTACGGCGTGCCCGACAAGAAAACGTGGGAATCAGGAAAGATACAGGTAGCGGGGCTTGTCGTCTCGGAATACTCGGAAAATTATTCTCATCACGATGCCAAGCACTCGCTCGCCGAGTGGCTCAAGGAATCCGGCGTACCAGCCCTAACTGGCGTAGACACGCGTGCATTGACTAAGAAATTGCGGGAACACGGGGTCATGCTAGGGCAGCTTACGAACAGAGGAAAAGCCAGGAAATTCATAGACCCCAATATCGAGAACCTGGTCGCGAAAGTTTCACCTAAAAAGAAAAAAGTGTATGGCAGCGGGCCCATCAAAATAATCGCAGTGGATTGCGGGATGAAAGAGAATATCGTCCGCTCGCTTATCCGCCCCGAAACAACCGTCGTTCGCGTGCCGTGGAACTACGACTTTACAAAAGAAAAATACAATGCACTCGTTCTCTCCAACGGTCCGGGCGACCCCACGCACTGTGTTGCAACGATAGAACACATTAAAAAAGCGATGGCAGCCGGTAAGCCGATACTTGGAGTCTGCCTCGGCAATCAACTACTGGCGCTCGCCGCAGGAGCTAAAACCTACAAGCTCAAGTACGGCCACCGCTCGCAAAACCAACCGTGCATCGATTCGGAAACCGGCCGCTGCTACATTACGTCGCAAAATCACGGCTTCGCGGTTGATGCCAAAACACTGCCCGATGGCTGGGAAGAGTGGTTCACTAATGCGAATGACGGGAGCAATGAGGGTATCCGGCACAAGAGCAAGCCATGGCACTCCGTGCAATTCCATCCCGAAGCTTCTCCCGGTCCTACCGACACCGCGTGGATATTCGATGAGTTCTTGAAATCACTATGAATACCCCCTACTCCGCCCCTACTTCGCCGAAGGCTTCGGAAGGGCACAGTAAAGCTACGAAGGGCAAGGCAAAAAAAGTATTGTTGCTCGGCTCCGGCGGTCTCAAGATCGGGCAGGCGGGAGAATTCGATTATAGCGGCTCGCAGGCGATCAAAGCGCTCAAAGAAGAGAGGATCGAAGTGATTCTCATGAATCCCAACATAGCGACCGTGCAGACTGACCAAGGATTGGCCGACACTGTGTATTTCCTCCCCCTCACGGTCGAATTCGCGACCAAGGTTATCAAAAAAGAGCGTCCCGATGCGATCTTGCTGTCTTTCGGCGGCCAGACGGCGCTCAACCTCGGACTCGCGCTCGAAAAGAGCGGCACCCTAAAGAAATACGGAGTTCGTGTCCTTGGCACACCTGTATCGGTCATCCGTGATACCGAAGACCGCGACCTCTTCGTGAAGCGCTTGAACGAGATCGGTGTGAAAACTGCACGCAGCCACGCCGCAAAAAACGCGCGAGAAGCTCTCGCGGCTGCGGAAAGAATAGGCTATCCCGTCATGATGCGCTCCGGATTTGCGCTTGGAGGCGAAGGCTCGGGCGTGGTCAGAAATGCGATCGAGCTGTCAGCAAAGCTCACAGGCGTATTCCGCACGACACCACAAGTGCTCATAGAAGAAAGTTTGGCCGGATGGAAAGAGATCGAATATGAGGTCGTGCGCGACAAGGCAGACAACTGCATCACGGTGTGCAACATGGAAAACATCGACCCCATGGGAATACACACGGGCGAATCAATGGTGGTCGCACCTTCCCAGACACTCTCGAATGCCGAGTACCATTCGCTTCGCGAAATTGCCATACGCACCATCCGTCACCTGGGTATAGTCGGCGAGTGCAATATCCAGTATGCGCTGCACCCAAAAACCGGCGATTACCGTGTCATTGAGGTCAACGCTCGTCTCTCGCGCTCTTCCGCGCTTGCCTCAAAGGCGACCGGCTATCCGCTCGCATTTGTCGCTGCGAAATTGGCACTCGGATACAAACTCACGGACATCAAAAATTCCGTCACGAAGCAGACGACCGCCTGCTTCGAGCCCGCACTCGACTATCTCGCGCTGAAGATGCCGCGCTGGGACCTCGGTAAATTCGAGAACGCCGCGTCGCGCATCGGCACTGAAATGAAAAGTGTGGGTGAGGTGATGGCCATCGGTCGCAGCTTCGAAGAGGTCCTGCAGAAAGCTATTCGGATGCTCAACACCCCGTTAGATAAAAGATACCTAACGGGCCCCGTTAGAAGCCGTGCTTCTAACGGGGCAGGGCAGGTCGGCGCGTATCTGGAAGAGATAAAGAATCCTACAACAAATCGTATCCATGCGATCTTCGGAGCCTTACGTAGGAGCGTTTCGGTGAATGAAATCCATCGCCTCTCGGATATAGATCCATGGTTCCTGGACAAGATAAAAAACATCACCGTTTTCGAACGTCAACTGTCAAGGCGTCGCCTTGACAGCGAAGCTCTGTGGAAGGCCAAACGGCTTGGTTTTTCGGATGCACAAATTGCCAAGGCAAAGAATTCCACGCCAGAGAAGGTCCGCCAAATTCGCAAACGTCTGAAAGTGCTGCCCTCGATAAAACAAATCGACACACTTGCAGGCGAGTTCCCCGCAAAAACGAATTATCTCTACCTCACCTACCACGGCTCCGAACACGATGCCGTACCTTCAAAAAAGAGCGCGGTCGTCCTTGGGAGCGGGCCCTACGCCATCGGCTCATCGGTCGAATTTGATTGGTCCTGTGTGCAAGCGCTCAAGACTCTGAAGTCGCACGGATACAACACCACCATGATAAATTCAAACCCCGAAACGGTCTCGACCGACTACGATACGTCCGACCGCCTCTATTTCGAGGAACTCACGCTCGAACGCGTTTTAGACATCGTTGAATTCGAGCGACCGACGGGGGTCATCGTCTCCACCGGCGGCCAAATACCCAACAACCTCGCACTCAAGCTCCACGAGAACAAGGTTAAAATACTCGGCACAAGCTCGGAAAATATCGACCGTGCCGAAGACCGGCACGTATTCTCGAAGTTGCTCGATGTCTTGGGAGTCGAACAGCCCGAGTGGACCGAAGTTTCTTCTCCCACGCAGGCCGCCAGAGCCGCGCAGACAATGGGCTATCCCGTCTTGGTCCGACCGTCCTACGTTCTATCCGGCGCCGCGATGAAGGTCGCCTACGATACGACTTCCCTCCTTGGATTTCTCAAGCGGGCCGCCATTATCTCACCAGACCATCCCGTCGTTGTGTCTAAATTTATCGAGAATGCCCGCGAGATAGAAATCGATGGGGTTGCGGCAAAAGGCAAGCTCGCCATCTATGCCATCACCGAGCACGTGGAAAATGCGGGCACGCACTCCGGAGACGCGACGGTGGTACTTCCACCACAGCGCACCTACCTCGAGACGATCCGCCGCGCAAAAGAGACTACGAAAGCTATTATTAAATCACTCAAGATAACAGGGCCCTTTAACATTCAATTTATTGCCAAGGATAACAAGCTCTCCGTCATCGAATGCAACGTGCGCGCCAGCCGCTCCTTTCCCTTCGTTTCCAAAGTCACCGGATACAATTTCATCGACATCGCGATACGCGCGATGCTCGGGCAGAACGTAGCGGGAGATTACCGCACCGTGGAGCTTGATTGCGTCGCGGTCAAATCTCCTCAATTCTCCTACAGCCGCATCAAGGGTGCTGATCCGCGCACCGGTGTCGAGATGGCATCCACCGGCGAGGTAGCCTGTTTTGGCGATTCGTACTCGGAAGCACTGCTCAAATCAATGATGTCGGCAGGATTGGTGTTGCCCAAGAAGAACATCCTCGTCTCCATCGGCGGTGAAGAGAGCAAACTCAAACTTCTTGGAGCGATGCGGATGCTTTCCGACATGAAATTCCAACTCTTTGCGACAGAACATACTGCCAATTTTCTACGCCAGAACAAGGTTGCCTGCGAGAAGGTCTACAAGATCAGTAGCAAACAAACTCCCAACGTCTCGCAACTGCTAGAGAATGGCGAACTCGATCTCATCATCAACATTCCCACGCGAGCCTTTACAGGAGAAACGACCGACGGCTCCATCATCCGCCGCAAAGCTGTGGATATGAATATTCCGCTTATTACGAACCGCCAACTAGCAGAAGCCTTCGTAACGGCACTTGCGGAACAGAAAGGTAACGGATTGAAAGCGAAGTCGTGGAAAGAATATATGGCACAATAAAAAATTAACTGACCCCCGAACTAACGCAACAATCGGGGGCCAACGCTACTCGCAACGCCGCTACAAACTCAACGGACGCTACGCAACAAACTTTTCGCGGAGGGCAACCCCTGCGAAATTCGAGCAGCCGAGAGTATACGCGAAAACTCGAGAAATTTCAACCTCTTGTACGAGATGAGTACATCGGTAACAGTTTGGCAGCCTTGGAATAATACTCCCACGGCGTCTGGTACCCAAGCGACTGATGCGGCCTG
>MFKT01000014.1 GCA_001781125.1 Candidatus Kaiserbacteria bacterium RIFCSPHIGHO2_01_FULL_53_29 | reverse complement strand
TTTGACGCCCCTATTAATGTTGGATATCCGCATGCTCCTTCATCGTGAAGGAGTGCAATATGTATCTGAGGTTATGCAAAAGCCCCGTGAGGGGCTTTTTGTTGCGACATGTGCGTAAGGTTATTGCTTCAGGGTCATGCCGTCCACTTTATTCACGCGAGCGTTCACATCAGCGTCGAACTGCGCCTGCATTGCCGCTTGTACGGCGGCAACGATCCTGGCCTGTTCGCCGGCAGCAAGTTGTGCCGATTCCTGCGCCGAAGCGTTCACAGAACCGCTCACTCCCAACTGCGCATTCACGTTGCTCTGGATACTGGCCTGCAGGTCATCGTGGTTGGTAACCGTGAGAAATGCGTACCACGGATACGAGATCTTCACGTTGCCGCTGGCGTCCACCGTCGCAGTCGCGTCCAGAGTGACCGGAATGAAGCCGAAGAGCTTCGCGTGCTGCTTGTAGGTCACCGCGACACTGTCCGAGGCCGCTTCAACCGCAGAGATGTTGTTGTCGCCTTTCACCTGCGCTGCGACGAATCCGGAGAGCTCCGCCTGCGTCTTCACTGAAGATGCCGAGGCTGATGTTGCTTCTACCGCATTGGAATCAACGTCGGCGCGCGTAATAATGAGCGGAGTTACATCCACGCTCACGTCTCCTGTAGCAGAAACATCGGCGGCGCCAGACGCATTTGTCTCCCCTTGCGTTTGTGCGCTACCACTGTTGGAATCCGCGCTGCCGCCGACTCCGACGCCGACGTCAACACCGACATTGGCGTTCGTGCTGTTCGAGCTATCAACGTTGACCGTACCTTGCGTCGCAGAATCAACGGTCCCATAGGCGCCTTGCGCCGCCGCAGGAAGCGCAAAACCGAGCGAAAGAACAACTGCGGTCACAGCCGCAATAGAGTTACGAATGATGTTCATAGAATTATAATTAATACTTACTAAGGTCTTGATTTAGAGCCATATTCCCGCTGTTCGAGGGATGGCTCTCATCGTGAAGACGCATTATCCCACATCTGCTTACATTTACACCTTCTTGATCTCCACTGCCCGCTCCCTGATATCTATCGGGTAGACGCCGGTGAAGCACGATGTGCAGAATTGATCTTCGGAAATTCCCGTGGCCTTGATCATGCCCTCGTATGAAAGGAAACGCAGCGATGTGGCGCCCAGATATTTCTCGATCTCTTCTACCGACTTCACGGCCGCAATAAGCTCGGTTTGTTTCGGTGTATCTATGCCGTAAAAATCGGGATATTTTACCGGAGGTGAGGCGACGAGAAAGTGCACTTCTTTTGCCCCCGCCTCGAAGACCATTTTGACTATCTGCTGCGATGTAGTCCCACGGACTATCGAATCGTCGAAGACGACTACGCGCTTGCCGCGGATCACCTCGGGGAGCGGCGTCAGCTTCGCCTTTACACCCTGCTCGCGCACGTGCTGCTCGGGCGTGATGAATGTGCGGTGGATATAGCGATTTTTCACGAGACCCATTTCAAACGGAATGCCGAGCGCTTGCGCATAGCCTATCGCCGAGGGGATCGCCGTCTCCGGCACGGGGATCACGACATCAGCTTCTACCGGATACTCTTTTGCAAGTTGTGTGCCGAAATTCTTGCGCACATCGTAGACCGATTTTCCCAAAAGCTGGCTATCGGGCCGCGCAAAATAGACGAATTCGAAAATATCGAGCTTGGGGTCAGGTGGCACGACCTGCTCGCTGCGCACACCCTTCTCATCGATCACGACCATCTCGCCGGGATTTATTTCGCGCTCAAAATCGGCGCCAATGGGCGGGAGCGCGCACGTTTCCGATGCGATCACGTATCCGCCGTTCAATTTGGCAAGGGCGAGCGGGCGGATGCCGCAACGATCACGCACCGCAACGAGCGTATCCTTCGACATGATCAAAAGAGAAAACGCGCCGGTAAAAAGCGGGTACACATCCTTGATCGCGCCGCTCAATTCCACTCCCTCACGCATACGCGCTGCGATAGCTTCGACCATCATGCGGGAATCGGAAAATTCCGACGGGTCAACGCCTTTCGAGCGGAGAAATTGAGCAAGTTCGGTCGTGGTCGGAAGGTTGCCGTTGTGGACCAGTGCGATCGCTCCGTCGTCGGAGCCGGAACACAGCGATACCGAATCGTTGAGGCTCGGGTGTGGATCTTCGTAGGAAAGCTTCTGCAAAGACGAAGCACCCGCGGCAAGCATGGGCTGGGCGTGCTTCACCTTGGAGCCGCCGGTCGTCGAATACCGGTTATGCGCGACCGCGACGTGGCCCTTCAGGCCTCCGATGAGCTCATCATTGAATACTTGCGAGACGAGCCCCATTCCCTTGTGCAGCGTAATAGTATCGCCATCAGCTGTCGCGATGCCGGATGATTCCTGTCCGCGATGCTGGAGCGCGAAGAGACCGAAGAAGGAGAGTCGCGCGACATCGAGTCCTTTTCCGTAGACCCCGAAAACCGCGCATTTTTCTCCGACGTGCCCCGTAGTAACTTCCGTCTCTATCTCGTTTTGCCGCGGAGAAGGCCTGTTCATACCGTTACGCAATTTGGGGAAATAGCTGTTGCCATTCCGTCTCGATGATTTCGCAAAACTAGACGGAAGTTTACTGTCGGGGGTTGTGGCATATCGAAGCAGGCATTATAGCATGCCTGATGAACAAAATGGGGCTTCAAACCGCCTTCTCGAGCAACCACAAAAGTATCGCCTTTTGGACGTGCTTGCGGTTTTCGGCCTGATCGAAAATGACCGAATTCGGGTGGTCGATGGCATCGCGGGTGATTTCATACCCCACGTGCATCGGCATGCAATGCATGATGCGGGCTTTAGGCGCATATGTATCAATAAGCTTCGCATTAACTTGATAGGGCATAAAAACTTTTTTACGGCGCTCAAATTCCTCCGCAAATTCCGGTCTCGGTTTCCCGACCGTGAAATATTCGGCATCAAGCCACGTATCGGTATGCACGTAGTCTGCACCCTTGACCGCCTCCGCGGGGTCCTGCACACGCTTTACCCTGCCCGTTGCGTCGGCCTGCGAATTCAATTCCTCATCCACGCTCGCCGGATGCACTTCAGGCGAAGCGAGTACGACTTCTATACCGAGCTTTGCGCATGCGAGTTTTAGCGTATTTGATACGTTGTTTTCGATCCCCAGCCACGCAATTTTTTTGACGTTGTCCAACCCATCGGAGTATTCGGCCATTGTCAGGATGTCGCCGAGTGCTTGGCATGGATGATATTTCTCGCTACATGCGTCAATGACCGGAATGCGATTGAAGGATGCGGCGGTCTGCACATCCTCCGCGCGCATCGCACGCATCATGAGTACGTCGCCGAAACGCATCATCGCCTGTATCTCGTCGCGAAAATCGGCAAGCGGCAGCTGTGCATGCGCTGTGGCAAGAAAGATAGCGTGACCACCGAGCTCGGTCATCCCCGCTTCAAATGAAAGGCGGGTACGCGTTGAATTTTTTTGGAAGAGCATGATGAGCGTCTTGTTGGGCAAAAGATCCGTTATCTCCCCTGCCTTGTATTTTTTCTTGAGCCGTGCAGCGATATCCAAAATCTCACGAATGTCATCCGCGCTCTGCTCCTTGAGTGAAATAAGATGCCTCATAGAGCCTTCTTTATGCGCTCGCGGTAAGTTTCGAGTGAGAGATTACCCGGCGCACCAAGGCTCTTTTTCGACTCGATGTTTTTATTGAGATCAACGTCGCCTGTATTCATATCTGCGGCTTTTTTGTAAGCGTCGCGGAACGGTATTCCCTCTTTGATGACGAGTTCGCTTGCAATATCAGCGGTAAAGATGCCCGGATTGATGCGTGCCTTCATGTTCTCCTGCTTCGGAGTGAGACCCTGCAGCACGACGCCTACTATCTCGATGGAGTCGGCGACGATGCCAGTGCTCTCCACGAGGGGCTTTTTCATAAGCTGTCCTTCTCTGTTGTACCCAGAGAGAAGATTTTTGGTGACTTCCTTGACGATGAGTCCATGGCCGATGACGACCGACACCTGTCCGCGCAGAATTTCCATCGCATCGAGATTGCGTTTGTGCGGCATGATACTCGAGCCCGTAATGAGTGAGTCGTTGATGGCGAAATAGTCGAACTCCTGCGAGGTGAAGTACATCATATCGTTGGCAAATTTTCCCAGCGTCAACATGACTTGGACAAGTGCCTCCATGTACGCGCTTTCAAACTTCCCTCTTGAGTTGTGGCAATAAAGCGAATTGAGTTGCACCGTGGCGAACCCGAGCTCGCGAGCCGTGAACTCCCTATCGATGGGAATCGATGTACCGAATCCCGCGGCAGAACCTACCGGGCTCTTATCGATATGACGTAAAGTCATTGCAAGATACTCCGCGTCATCCAGAAGACTTTCTGCAAAAGCTGCTATGTAGTGGCCAACGCTCGTGAGCATCGCCTGCTGCGTATGTGAATATCCGACCATCGGCACATCTTTGTATTTCTCGGCGTAGTCCACGAATTGCTCCGCAAGCTTGATACATGCCATGCGTAGTACCTCGAGATTCGCCTTCATGTAGAGGCGCACCATTGTGACGACCTCGTTTCTGCTTCTGCCCGTATTCAGTTTCTTTCCTGCTTCGCCGACATGCTCGACCAAGTAATTTTCGATGACGGTATAGCAATCTTCATCCGCTGGCGTGATGGTTATCTTTCCCGCCTCAAAATCTTTGAGGAGCTTATCGAGACCAGCTGAAAGACTCTCCAACTCGTCTTTTGAGAGAATGCCGACCCTCTCCAAACCCTTGGCGTGAGCGCGAGCCGCTTCGACATCAAACGGTAAAAACTCTATATCGAAAATAGGGTCTGTCGCCGCCGTGTATTTCTCAACGGCCGGATGCATCGTGCTGTTCTGTTTTTTCCAGAGCTTTGCCATACGCTATTTTCCGCCCGAGGCGGATCCTCCTCCGGAGGACTTTTTATTCTTGCGCGCGATCTCGTTGGCGATTTTCATCTGCAACGTGTAAACCTCAATGAAGCCTGCGGATGCGTTCACATTATAGGAATATCCCTCTTTTACGTTGAAGGACGCATGACCGAGCATGTAGGGCGAATCAACGGCAACGACGTTCACGGTGCCCTTGAAGAGTGCGAGCGTTACTTCGCCTTCTACTTTCTCATTCACCTGATCATTAAAAGCGTTGATCGCATCCATCGCAGGGTCGTACCACTTTGCGCCGTACGCGAGATATCCCCACTTGAGGTCGAGCGTAGATTTAATTTCGTTCAACTCTCTGGTGCAGACACCGCGCTCGAGCGCTTTGTGCGCTTCGATGATAACGTGCGCGCCCGGCTGTTCATACACACCGCGGTCTTTGAGACCGATGATGCGGTCTTCGAGCATATACACAATACCGACGCCGTGCGCGCCGCCGGTCTTGTTCAATTCCTGAACGATGTCGGCAAGATGCATTTTCTTACCGTCGATCGCGATCGGCAGACCCTTTTCGAACGAGAGTTTTACTTTGGTTGACTTTGCGGGGGCATTCTCCGGCCTTGTGTATGTGGTAAGGAATTTCTCCACATTTGGGATCGAAGCGGGATTCTCGACTTCCCCGCCCTCCCACGTCATACCCCACATGTTGTCATCGACCGAATACGGGAAATCTTTTTTAGTCGTGACCTGTATACCGTGTTCTTCGGCATACGCAATCTCCGCATTGCGATCCATGTTCCATTCACGCACAGGCGCAATGACTTTCATCGTACCGTCGAGCGCGAGAATATAACCATCGAAGCGCACCTGATCGTTGCCTTTGCCTGTAGAACCGTGCGCAATGCATTTGATGCCCTTCTGTTGCGCAATCTCAACGCCTTTCTTCGCGGTGATCGCGCGTCCGTGCGGGTCCGAAAGATGGTAGTCGCCCTGATATGAAGCGTTGGCCTTAATCCCCTTTGCGATAAAATCTTCGGCAAATTCTTTCTTCGCATCGAGTACGATCGCTTCTTCGGCTCCCAGCGTAATAGCTTTCTGGCGGATCTCTTCCAGATTGTCATTCTGCTGACCGATGTCGAGCGTGAGAGCCGTAACCTTGGCACCGTAATGATCGTGCAGCCATTTAAGCATCACCGAAGTGTCCAGTCCGCCCGAGTATAGAAGCAAAACGCGGTCAATCTTGTCCTCCTTCACCTCATACGAGGCGACTTTCTGATATGTCTGTTTTTCGTCCATAATTCTAGAGTCTAGCACTACTAAGTACAACGAGTAAACGCCTCATCGAGGATCGCAATCGCCTGATCGATCTCTTTTTTCTTCACGATGAGCGGCGGCATAATGCGCAAAACTACTGCCTGTGTGCAGTTGATAAGCAGACCACTCTTTAGGCATTCCTCGTAAATCTTCTTGCCTTCGACGGTGAGCTCGACGCCGACCATGAGTCCGACGCCGCGCACTTCACGAATGACGGCATGTTTTTTCTTGAGCGCGTTCAACTTTTTCATAAGGTACGCGCCCATGTGCTCGGCTTTTTCCAGAAGCTTTCCCTTCTCTATCGCCTCGAACGTCGCAAGCGCGGCAGCGCACGCAAGCGGACTGCCCGCGAATGTGCTTCCGTGCGTCCCCGGCTGCAGCGTGTCCGCGATCTCGGCTTTCGCGATGAACGCGCCGATCGGAAAACCGCCGCCGAGAGATTTCGCAAGCGTCAGTATGTCCGGCGTCACGCCGAGATTCTTGTAGCAGAACATCTCTCCGGTCCTTCCCATGCCGGTCTGTATCTCGTCGAAGATGAGAAGAATATTTTTTTCATCACACAGTGTGCGCACGGCGGCGAGATACGTCTTGTCGGCAATGCGCACTCCTCCTTCGCCTTGGATGGGCTCCAGCATTATCGCGACCGTTTTGGGCGTAATCGCGGCCTTAAGAGCGGCGAGGTCATTAAAAGGAACCGTGGTGAAGCCCGGCAAAAGTGGCTCAAACCCCTGACCGATCCTTTTTTGTCCCGTCGCCGTCGCCGTCGCTATTGTGCGCCCATGGAAAGATTCGCCCATGGTGATGATCTCGTTGCGCTGTGGGTTATTTGAATTACCAAATTTTCTCGCGAGCTTTATCGCGCCTTCGTTGGCCTCCGCTCCCGAATTGCAGAAAAATACTTTTCCCGAAAACGATTGGCTAATGAGCTCTTTCGCAAGCAGCGCTTGTCCGTCATGATAATAGTTGTTGGCGATGTGTATCAGCTTCCCCGCCTGTTTTTTGATCGCTTTCACAACTACGGAATGGTTGTGCCCAAGCCCACCGACCCCCCATCCGGGGAAAAAATCGAGATACTCTTTTCCTTCGTTATCCCAAACACGAGAACCTTTGCCGCGTGAGATCGCGAGCGGGTATTTTGTGTACGTTGGCATTACGTACTTCCCATACATTGCTATGGTCTCGTTCGTGTTCATACGCCGTTTATTCCGCCGGAGGCGGATCCTCCTCCGGAGGATACGATCTCCGTGCCGATACCTTTATCGGTGAATATTTCCAGTAAGAGTGCGTGTGGAATTTTTGCGTCCAGTATGTGCGTCTTTGGAACGCCACCCTCCAAGGCTTTGATGCAGGCTTTTACTTTCGGAATCATGCCGCCCGCAATAACTCCCGATTTCATAAGTGTGTCTACTTCGGCAAGGGTGACATGCGAGAGTAACGTATCGGGATTGTCGAGATTCCTCAGAATTCCCTGCACATTCGTGAGCACCACAAGCTTCAGTGCGCCGATCGCGGAAGCCACTTCGGCGGCCACTTGATCTGCATTGATGTTGTACGCGTGATCGTCGTTCGTACCAAAGCCAAGCGGCGGGATCACAGGGATGATGTCCCCCACCAACATTTTCTGTAGTACATCAGCGTTCACTTTCGTTATATCGCCAACATATCCAACGTCCTCTCCGTCGATGGGGCCATGCTTTTGTACTTCGATGACGCCGTCTTCGTCGCCGTTTAAAGACATCGCACTCCCGCCAAGCGATTTGATCTCACGCACAATCTCTGTATTGATTCTCATGAATTCCTCTTCCGCAATCTGCATAGTTTTCTCATCGGTCACGCGAAAACCCTGTACGAATTTCGTGCCGACGCCGAGATCCTTGAGCTTTTTACTAAGGGTGGGGCCGCCGCCGTGCACCAAAATGGGGCACATGCCGACGTAACTCATAAATACGATATCTTCGAGCACATTGCGGCGAATTGCAGCATCGGTCATACCCGCGCCGCCGTACTTGATGACGATCGGCTTGTCGTAAAAGCTCTGTATGTAGGGCAATGCTTCAATGAGCACATCCGCTTTTTTGATGATGTCTTCCATACAATTATGTGCGGTACGCCGAATTCTTCTTCACGTAGCTGGTGGAAAGATCGCAAGTGTAGGCGATGGCGGTCTGTTTGCCGAGTCCGAGATCAACGTGTATCTGTATATCTTTTTTGGCGAATGCCGCGTCGAGCACAGCAGTAGCTACGTTCGTCGGGCCACCGTTTTTTAACACGAGCTCTTTGCCGATATAGATGCGCATCTTCCACGGATCGACGTGCGCGCCAGAGTAGCCTGCAGCAGCCGCGATACGCCCCCAATTCGGGTCCGAGCCGAAAAGTGCGCATTTGACGAGATTGGACGATGCGATCGAGCGCGCCACTTTGCGCGCGTCTTTTGTACTGCGCGCGCCCGTAACGTCGAGCTCGATGAATTTCGTAGCGCCCTCCGCGTCGCGTACCATAAGCTTCGCAAGGGTGAGGAAGAGGCTCTGAAGCGCAACGCCGAAAACAGTGGCTTCTTTTGAATCTTTCGTGATTAGCTTGTTTTTGGCCATACCATTCGCGAGGAGCAATACCATGTCATTGGTCGACATGTCGCCGTCGATGGTTATCATATTGAACGAGTTCTCTACAGCTGTATTGAGCGCCACGCGCAACGCCGTAGGCGCAATTGCCGCATCGGTCGAGACAAAACACAACATCGTGGCGTGCTTTGCCCCGCCGTAGCCTTGCTGTGCCCGTCCATAGCCTTTGGCGGAGGAGGGTGCGGAGGGGGGACCCATCTGTGGATGGATCATCCCTGCGCCTTTTGCGATAGCACCGATGCGTACTTTCGTTTTTCCGATTATAATTTCAGTGGCGACTTCTTTCACTGTGCGATCCGTCGTCAAAATTCCGAGGGCGGCGTCCTTACTTCCCGATCTTTTTAAGGCGCCTACAAGCACGGGTACTGCCGTAACTATTTTCTTGATAGGCAGCGGCTGCCCTATGACGCCGGTCGAGGCGACGAGCACGTCCTGCTTCGACAAGTCGAGTAGTTTTGCGACGGCTGATGCCATGGTGCGCGAATCTGCAAAACCCTTTTTTCCGGTCATGCAATTGGCATTGCCGGAATTGGCGATAATTGCCTGCGCTTTTCCATTTTTGAGGTGTTGCTTATTGATGACAACACAGGAGGCCTGCACTTTATTAGTCGTAAAGAGTCCCGCCGCTTCACATTCCTGTTCTGAATAGATGAGTACGAGATCCTTTTTGCCGGACTTTTTGATGCCGGCACTCATTCCGCTGGCCGTGAAGCCTTTGGGGGCTGTGATACCGCCTTTAGTCATTTTCATAGGCCTTCTGTTTCGTCGAAGCCGCACAATATATTCATGTTCTGCACCGCCTGGCCCGCCGCACCTTTCCCAAGGTTATCTATCGCCGTCACTATCACCGCAAGACCTTTCTCTTCGTTTACCTTCAGGCCAATGTGGCACAGATTGGTATTGGTTACGTATTTGACCTCCGGCAGGCGTCCTGCGTCGTAGACTTTGACGAACGGCTCATTTGTGTAGAACTTTTTGTATATCGCGAGAAGTCCTTCGGTATCGAGTTTTTTCTTGAGCCCCGAAGCTCCGGTCGGGGTTAACTTCACGTAGATGGTGCTCAAGATTCCCCTGTTGATGGGAACGAGGTGCGGCACAAAGACAACGCTCACCTCTTTTCCGGCAACGCTCGTGAGCGCCTGATCAATCTCCGGCACGTGCTGGTGCTCGAAGAGCTTGTACGCCTTCACCGATTCGTTGACTTCGGAGAATTGGAGTCCTTTGTCAGCTTTGCGGCCAGCGCCCGTCACACCACTTTTGGCGTCTATCTGAATAGTGTCAACCGCAAAAACGCCCGCCTTCAGGCCCGGTACGAGCCCTAGAATACTTCCAGTCGGATAGCAACCGGGATTGGCTATAAGCTTCGCTGATTTGATCTTCGCCCTGTTCAACTCCGGAATACCGTACACCGCGTGTTTCAAATTCTGGAGGTCTTTGTGCGAAACTTTGTAGAATTTTTCGTACGCCTTTTCATCCTGCAGACGATAATCCGCGCTGACGTCTATGACTTTCTTTCCAGCTTTCAATAGCTGCGGAACTACGTCCATTGATATGGTGTGCGGAAGCGACAGAAAAACGAGATCCGTCTTCTTAATCACTTCGTCCACCGAAAATGCATTGCACTCCAGATCGAGTTTACCTTGTAGGTAGGGGAAGACATCTTGAATTTTTTCAGCGCGGTCTTCTTTGCCCGATACGTAGGTGACTTCAATGTGTGGATGGCGCACCAAAATCCGCAGGAGTTCTTCCCCCGTGTATCCGGTAGCCCCCACAACGCCGACTTTTATCTTTTTCATAACGTGTAATTAGTAGCTAAGTATAACGCAAAACGACCTCTTTCGAGGCCGATAGGAGAAGTTCGTAGAAAAAACAAACGCCTCTAAACAGCCTCGAATGAAGCTGCTCGTCGGCTGGCGATATTTGAAGTCATGTTTTGCATGTATTGAGACAGTAGCACACTCCGGTTTTAATGCAAGGCCATACGTATCGCCCCTGTTAAATGGTAAAGGAGCGGGTTGCCGTATGGGCCCGCTCCCTCTTTTTTTCATGGCTTGTCTCCCAACCGTCTCAGGAGAGCGCCCCATCGCTTTCTCGCGGCCGCAAGAGGATCTGGATCCAATGGCCCTATAAAGTCACGAAGTTCGTCGGCTTCAGGGATCCTTTTTTGCCGACGTAACTCCTCCTCGAGAGTGCGTAAGATCGAAGGGCATCCACGAACAGCCTTGTTTGACTTCTTGCCCATCCTTCTCCTCATTAGGTCGGACATTAAAGAGCAGAGCTCGCGAATGCGAGCTCTGTACAAATACAGGCTGTATCTTAAAGAAAATCTACTCAAACGCAAGTTTTATTTCCCTCGCTTTTTCTCGTTGCGTTTCCGTATTTCCGCATCGATATCTTGAAGAGTAATGCCCCGCTCCACGAGGAGTGCGAACAGGTGGTAGATGAGATCTGTCGCCTCTTCTTTCAATCGCTGCTTCGTCTCTTTTTGTGCAGCTTGGACTACTTCCATCGATTCTTCCGCGACTTTCAGTGTGATCTTATTGAGGCCAGCCTTGAAGAGCGATGCCGTATACGAGCCTTTCGGCATTTCCCTCTTGCGATTTTGTATGCGTGCGAAAAGACTCTGCAGATCCTTCTGCGGCTGTGTTTTTTCAAAACAGGTTTCGTTGCCGGTGTGGCACACGGGACCGGTGGGAGTCGCCTGCACGAGGAGCGAATCGCCGTCGCAATCGACTTTCACGCCGACGAAATTCAGAACGTTGCCGCTTTTCTCACCCTTCATCCACAGGCGCTTCTTACTTCTACTGTAGAACCAGACCTTCTTTGTCTTCAGGGTCTTGGCAAAGGATTCCTTGTTCATATAGCCGAGCATCAGGACCGCTTTCGAGTCGGCATCCTGGATAACCGCCGGCACGAGGCCATCTCCTTTTTTCCAATCGATGTTCCGTTTTTTCATATTCGCATCGCAATGCCATGTTCTGATAAATACTTCTTTACTTGCGGTATCGTCAGCTCCCCATAGTGCAGGAGGCTCGCGACAAGAACGGCATCGGCTTTCCCCTCAATGCAGGCGGCTTTCATATCCTCCATCGAGCCTGCCCCACCCGATGCTATCACGGGAATCCGGACCGCATCGGAAACCTGACGCAAAAGCTCAATGTCATACCCCGAACGTGTACCATCTTTGTCCATTGAGGTGAGAAGTATTTCACCGGCTCCCTTTTTTTCGGCCTCTTTCGCCCATTGAACAGCATCGAGCTCTGTTTCCACGGTCCCGCCTTTCAAAAACACTTTGTAGCTGTCACCTTTTTTCTTCGCATCGATCGCAACGACAACACATTGCTCGCCAAAGGCCCGCGACGCTTCTGTGATCAACGCCGGATTTTTTATTGCAGCTGTATTGATGGAAATCTTATCAGCTCCAAGCTGCAGGAGTTTCCGCATCTGATCGACGCTTCCGATACCGCCGCCGACGGTAAATGGAATGAAAACTTCACGCGCGACCGCAGCGACGACGTCGTAGAGCGTCTCCCGTTCGTCTTTTGACGCGCTGATATCGAGAAATACGAGCTCGTCGGCCCCTTCGTCGGAATATTTTTTACCAAGCGCAACGGGATCGCCCACTATTTGCAGGTTCTCGAATGAAACTCCTTTGACGACTTTGCCACCTGTGACGTCGAGACACGGAATAATGCGCTTGGTCAGCTGCGAAGATCCCGCGGCTTTGAGCGCGTCAGCGAGCGTAAGCGTCCCCTCATAGAGCGCGGTACCGACGATCGCAGCGTCGACACCCAGATCTTTCAATTTCCGGATAGCTTCTGTACTCGAGACGCCGCCGGAGGATATCACTCTAGCTCCCGCGACCGCGAGAGCTAGAGCTATATCGTAATTGGGCTCCGTAAGCGTGCCATCGCGCTGCACATCGGTGAAAAGAATATTTTTAACGCCGATTTTTTTTAGTTCTGCAGCGAACTCTTTATAGTCTTTTGCGCTGGTCTTTTGCCAACCCTCCACTGTCAGCTTTCCATCTTTCAATTCGAGTGCGACGACGATACGCTCACTGCCGAAGTCCTTCACAAGATTTTTGATGAGAAGCGGATCTTCGAGCGCCTTCGTGCCGAGCACGATGCGCCTGGCGAATTCGAGATATTCGCGGGCAATTTTCCCGCTTCGTATGCCGCCACCGACTTCGATTGGAATTCTTACTGTCTGCGCGATCTTTCGGATAACTTCAGTATTCCTTGGAACGCCGGTTTTCGCACCGTCAAGATCCACGATGTGCAACATTTGGGCACCCTGACGCTCCCATTCTTTTGCAACAGCAACAGGATCTGTAGAGTAGATTTTTTTATCAGAAAACTCGCCGCGCTTGAGGCGTACGCATTGACCATCTAATATATCGATGGCTGGGATAATTATCATAAGCGGCAGAAATTATCCAGTATTTTCATCCCCCATTCCCCGGACTTTTCGGGGTGGAATTGCGTCCCGTAGAAATTGTCTTTGCGGATAATTGCTCCCGATTCGGTCGAGCCATAGACTGATGTAGCGAGTGCATAATTGTCACCCGCCCCATAGTACGAATTCGCAAAGTAGACGTAGGCTTTGTCGGGAATACCGCTGATGAGCGGATCATTTTGGACAATCGAAATGATGTTCCAGCCCATTTGCGGGATTTTCAGATCAGGTTCGTTGAATCTTTTTACACGCCCCTCAATGATCCCGAGACATTGCGCATCGTCCTCCTCCGATGATTCGAAAAGAAGCTGCAGCCCGAGGCATATCCCGAGGAACGGTTTTTTTATCTCGCGTATCACCTTGTCTAGTCCCGAGGCGCGCAGATCATCCATAGCCGCAGCGGCCCGACCCTGTCCGGGAAAAATCACTTTGTCAGCGGCAAGAATTTCTTTTGGATCCTTAGTGATCGTATACTCGAAGCCGAGCTTGCGAAGCGCATTTCCGACGGAAGCAATGTTGCCCGCGTTGTAATCAATCACCGCGATGCTCACTCCGCTCTTTCTGTTCGAAGGGGCGGGGTTCATAAGACCCCTTTTGTGGAAGGAAGGATATTCTTCTGACGCGGGTCTCTTTCTGTCGCCATACGCAAGGCCTTGGCAAACGCTTTGAATATCGCTTCGATTTTGTGGTGTTCATTCTTGCTGTACTTCACATTGATGTGAATGTTTGCTTTGAGCGTCTCGGCGACAGAACGGAAGAAGTGCTCGACCATCTCGGTCGGCAAGTCGCCCACCTTCTCCCGCTTGAAATCGCAATTGAATACGAGGTACGGACGGCCACCGAGATCGATCGCAACTTCGACGAGCGTATCGTCCATGGGAAGGAGAAATCCGTAGCGGCGAATTCCCTTTCGTTCACTAAGCGCACGACTGATTACTTCTCCGATGACAAGTCCCACATCCTCTATCGTGTGGTGGTCATCAATATGTACGTCGCCTTTCGCCTGTATCGAAAGATCGACGAGTGAGTGCTTCGAGAGCTGCTCGAGCATGTGGTTGAAGAAATTGATTCCGGTATTAATTTCATATACGCCCCGCCCGTCAAGATTGCACCGCGCAGAAACTTTGGTCTCTTTAGTATCGCGCTCGACCGTTGCTATGCGAGGAAAAACGGTGTTCGTTTCCGTCAGGTATCCTGCAATGCCGATGTTTTTTGCGAACTGCATGTCTGTTTCTCTGTCTCCTACGACGAACGATCGCTTTAGATCAATCGGCTTCTCTTTCAAGAGTTTCTTAACCAATCCGAGTTTCGGTTTTCGACAAGCGCAACTATCGCTCGGAAAATGCGGACATATCAACACTTCGTTAAATGTGATTCCCTGCTCGGCGAGAATCTCCTCAAATCGCTTTTGCGGGGCGTCGAAATCTTTCTTGGGGAACGAGGAAGTACCTATTCCGTTTTGATTCGTGACCATTACCAACCCATACCCCTCCGTTACTAATCTCTTGAGTCCTTCAACAGTACCCGGCAAGATTTTCAGCTGATCGAGTGAGTCGACTTGTTTCGTGTCAGGCGGCTCATATATCATAGTCCCATCACGGTCTACGAAGACCACCTTGGTGAGTTTTTTCTCAGATCTTTTCATAATATTTTTTTAAGCGACTTTATTAAAAGGTCGTCTTGTTCCGACGTGCCGACCGAAATACGCACACAACCTTTAAGAAGCGGCTGTGTGCTGAAATCCCGTATGATGATGCCGAATTCTTCTGCGAGCCGCTTTGCGGGCGTCCCTACGCCCGGATACCGTGCAAGAAGAAAGTTCGCTTCGCTCGGGTACACGGTGAACCCGAGATCAGCCAGTGCTTTCGCAAGCCGTGCACGCTCTGTGAGAATAGCCGCCTTCATATCAAGCATTTTTGAAGGATTACGGAGTGCCTCGAGTGCGATCTTCGCAGAAATCCTGTTGAGATTGTAGGGTGGCTTTATTTTGTTGAGGTATTCAACGACGACTTCGTTCGCAACGCAATAGCCTACGCGTATTCCTGCGAGGCCCCATGCCTTGGAGAATGTGCGCAGAACGACAAGATTCTCGATTTCTTTCGTCACCTTCACAAAAGAGGCCCGCGAAGCAAACTCAATGTATGCTTCATCAACGACAACGATGCCTTTGAAACTCTTGCAGATCGTTTCAACATCCTGCGATTTCAAGAGTGTTCCCGTGGGATTGTTGGGAGAGCAACAGAAGATCATTTTTGTTTTGGGAGTTACCCGAGCAAGGAGACTGCTCATCTCCAAACTGAAATCGGCGGAGAGAGAGAAGCCTGCGACCTTCACTCCTGCAATGTTCGCCGCGACACGGTAGACACCGTATGTCGGTTCCACGATTAGAATCTCCTCATCGCGCTCCACAAAGAGCCGGATGAGAAGGTCTATAGCCTCATCGGAGCCGTTTGCGACGAAAATAGTGTCGGGTGTTACATCAACAAACCTTGCGAGTGCATTTCGCAGGTCAGTAGAATACGGATCCGGATACCGGTTCAGCTCTTGGTCAACCCCATTCTCGACAGCACTGCCAAAGCTATTTTCATTCGCGTCCATAAACATCCCCTTTCCATAGAGACTGCGTGCCGAACGGTACGGCTGGAAATTCTGTAAATCTGAACGTATGAGAGAAGATATCATAGGGCTTTTTTGAATCTGATACTGACAGCGTTCTTGTGGGCATCGAGCCCCTCCCGCTCCGCCAAGACCTCGACCGTCCGACGCAGATTCCGGATACCGGATGCGGAAACCTTTTGGATCTGCATCATCTTGCCGAAGGATTCGACGGAAAGCGGGGAAAACATCTTCGCGTAGCCGGAAGTGGGCAGCGTGTGATTGGCGCCTGTTGCGTAATCGCCGAGAGGTTCGCTTGAGTAGCTTCCCAAAAATACCGATCCCGCATTATTGACCTTTTTGAGTATTTCGGATTCTTTTCTGCTTACGATCTCCAAGTGTTCAGGTGCGTAGTCATTGATGAGAGCGCATGCTTGGTCCAGATCTTGCAGAATAACGATGGCGCTATTTGCGAGAGATTCTTTGACGATTGCGCGTCGGGAAAGCTCCTTCGTCTGGCGCAATATTTCTCTTTGGACTTGTTTTGCGAACTTTTCGGTGAACGTCACCAAAATTGCCTGTGAATCTTCCCCGTGCTCCAGTTGGGAAAGCAGATCAGCAGCCACCCACGCGGGATTGGCTGTCTCATCGGCGACCACCAAAACTTCAGATGGACCCGCAGGCATGTCGATAGCAACTTCTCCGTACACAAGAATCTTTGCTGCCGTCACATACGCGTTGCCGGGCCCGAATATCTTCGATACTTTCGGTATGGATTCGGTGCCGTAGGCCATGGCAGCGATCGCCTGCGCCCCTCCAACTTTGAAGATATTTGAGATACCGCAAATATCAGCGGCGACCAACACCGCGCTCGAGACTTTTGCGTCTTTGCCGGGAGGAACGCAGAGAACAATCTCTTTGCAGCCAGCGATCGTAGCCGGTACCGCGAGCATCAATACGGAAGAAGGATATGCCGCCTTGCCTCCGGGGATGTAGAGACCGACGCGTTCGATCGGCCGGAATTCCCGCCATACCTTTACGCCCTTGGTGGTAATAACCGCCGATTCTTTTTTTCGTATGGTGGTCTTGTGGAATTTTTCAATGTTTGCCTTGGCTATCCGCAGAGTTTTAATGAATTTCGCATCCTCTTGTGCGTAGGCGTCAGTAATTTCTTGTTTCGATACCTTGAGTGTCTGTAGACTCGCGCCGTCGAATTTTTTTGTCAGCGCGAAGAGAGCCGTATCACCGTCCCTTTGTACGCGCTTAAGTATGTCCCGAACGGTGCTTTCGACATCGGCCTTTTTGCTCTGTCGATTTTTTATCGACTTTACTATCGCCGGTAGCGAAGATTTCTTTGTAGATACTATTTTCATACGGTTGAATTGATGCCAATCTCGGATAAGAATCGGTCCTTAGCCTGCTTTGCAAATGGACTTGAGATGAGCACAGCTTGGGATTCCATGAGCGTAAAAAGCGGCACGAGGTCGTGTGCTTCAAGAGTAGCACCGGTCTGAACAATATCGCAGATAGCATCCGCAAGATCCAACTCCGGCGTGATCTCGGCCGAGCCCGATATGGGGACGATGCTCGCTTCAATACCCTCTCGAGCCAGAAAATCCGAGAGTAATTTTGGATATCCGGTTGCGATCCTGCGACCCTGCAGATCTCGCGGTTCTTTGATCCTTGAATTCCGAGGTGCTGCGATTACCAGTTTGCAGCGACCAAAATCAAGCTTCGAGACCACCGGCAATTCAATGCCCTTTTCAGCGAGTACATTTTGTCCGACGATACCAAAGTCGGCAACACCACGGCTTACATATTCCGGTATGTCGTCATCGCGCAGATACAGAAGGTCGACCTCGAAATTGTCGCTCGGGTGGATGAGAGACCTTCCGTTCTTCGGGAAAGACAGCCCACGAGAAACAAGAAAATCCATGCTGGCCTGAAAGAGCCGCCCGCTTTTCTGGATCGCTATTCGCTGTCTCTCTGCTGTGTAGGTGAAATGCATACGCTAATTTTTAAGACGCTTTAAAACTAGAGAATAGCCTCCAGTGCCTTTATGAAGCCAACGCGCGACGCGAGCGACAGTCGTAGAACTGAGTCCCGTTCGTGCCTCAATTTCGGAATACGGCACTTTATCGGTAAGTAAGCGGGCGGTTTGGAGACGCTTACCAAACTCCTCGATCTCATTCTCCGTAAGAATGTCACGCAAAAAACGCTGCGCTTCGGCGGGGGTTTTCAACGTCAAAAACGCCTCAATTAAAGCCTTATTTTGCTTACTATTCCAATTCATCCTGCCACTTTAGCAAAGTGCAGTGCTTTTGTCAACTAAAGCACCTTGTTCGCTAGCGCGATTCTAAAAGCTCCAACACCTTCTTAAGCTTCTCGTCCTCGATGCGTGCGAGCCGGAGATGCTCCTTGTACAGCTGATGCCAGGACTTCTGTGCCATGCCCCAGTATACCTCTTGATCAGATGCCCTTCGTCAACTTTAGTAGCTGCTTGTGCAAACGTGGATTTGCTGCCATGAGTTCCCTGTCTCCCATTTGCCAGGGCTTCCCTTTCAAGTCTGTGACGGTGCAGCCAGCTTCTTTTAGAATGAGAAAACCGGGAGCATAGTCCCATAGATGTGCACCGATCGATACGCACCAATCCCTTCGCCCTAACGCAACGTAAACACCATTGGCGCTGCCGAAATTGTTGATAACCAAACCTTTACCCTTCGCTTGATCCATGAATCCTTTAAAAAAGACGACGGTTCTATCATCAAGAATGGCTGGTACGCATCCTAGAGAACTCTTCCAGTCTTTTTTGTTCGAGCAGCGGATGCGCTTACCATTGCGATAAGCGCCTTTCCCCCTCTTCGCGAAGAACAATTCTTTGGTCGCCGGCAAATACACTGCAGATAAGATAACCTTTTTCTTGTGAGCAAGAGCAATTAAAACGCCAAAAAACGGGATCCCGTTTACAAAATTTGACGTCCCATCTATCGGATCAATAATCCATCTATATTCCGCATGTTTTTTTTCAACGCCGCTTTCTTCGGAGATAATTCCGTGGTCCGGATAGGCCCGATGGATACCGGAGATAATGATCTTTTCCGACAGAAGATCTGCCTTAGTTACCCCATCCCACGAACCTTCAGATTTCATGTAGTGGATCCCGTCTTTGCCAAATCGCTTCAAAACGGCAGCACCCGCCTCTTTGGCGATTTTTTGTATAAACGTATCCATCGAGCGCATTGCGCCCCATACTACTACCTATTGACGCAGATGCTAAACAGACTTGCCAGCCGGCAGGAAAATGACCTTCTTCGGGACGTTTGAGAGCGCGAGCGAGAGTGCAGCGGCGGCAAGCGAGAGATCGCGGAAGATAACGACAAAATCCTGAAAGTCAAATATCACTATTGCAAGAAGTATGGCGGTTGCGGCAAGCGAGGGCCAGAAAATATTCCTGCCCCAGAGGATCCAGAGCGCGATAACTACTTCTACGAGCCCAAAGCCGTGCAGAAGCACCATATCGGGCACGTACCCATGCATAAAGCTGGGGAAATACCCTATCCAGTCATTGGGATTGAAAACTGCAGCGATCGGCGGATAGAGAAACGCGAACGCCACCCCTGCGCGCAGAACGAAATTCGCCAGACGGTTCCAATCCATCCCGTCAGAAGCCATAAGATATTGAAATACGGCGGGTAAAATTAGGTTTTGAAAGAAATTTCTCGAAGCTTCTAACGGGGTCCATCATACAAGTATCATACACCTACTTTTCTTTTTGCGCGAAATGACTTCTCGCACATAACGACATCGTAAGTCGTTATAACGACTTACGATGTCGTTAATTAAGTTTAAGGAAGAAATCGCGTGATTACGCTCTAGCCTTTGCATTTCGAACAACCTCTTTTACTTTTTTCACGATGCTCGATGCGGAGATCCCTTCGTATTCCAGCAATTCCTCGGGCCTACCACTGTGCGGCATTTTACTCACCGCAAGCGAATACACTTTACCGTCAACAGGCGAAAGTGCGCTTGCGACCGCTTCGCCCAAGCCTCCTTCGATGTGATGGTCTTCGACAGTGATGATGGTGTGCGTTTCTTTCGCTGCCTTCTTGAGCGTCTTCATATCCAACGGCTTTACACTATAGAGATCGACGACGCGTACCATAATCCCCTCTTTGTTTAATTTATCGTGAGCATCAAGCGCCTCATGGAGTGTAATACCGGCTGCTACGATAGTTGCAGCATCGCGCGAACTCTGTCGCAGTGTTTTGCTGCCGCCGGTCGGAAACTTCTCATCGTTCTTGTACAAAATCGGCGTCTCCTTCCGCGTCGTTCTTATGTAAACGATCCCCTTATGTTTCGGTGCCTCCTCGACTAACTTCTCGCACGATACCGCGTCGGACGGGTACAGGACCGCGCTCCCGAGAATGCTCCGGAACATACTGATATCCTCGAGCCCCATTTGCGACGCCCCATCTTCACCTATCGAGACACCGGCATGAGAGCCAGTAAATACGATGGTTGCCATCGCGTACTGCGCCATGCGTATCTGATCGTACGCACGCGAGAAGAACGCAGCGAATGTCGAGACGAAGGGAATTTTGCCGCGCTGGCTTAGCCCGAGCGCGGTGCCAGCCATGTTCTGCTCCGCAATGAACATCTCGAAAAATTTCTCAGGATGTGCATTTTTGAATCCGTCGGCATAGGTGGAACTACTGACCTCCGCGTCAAGCACGACCATCTGCGGATATTTTGCGTGTATCCGGACAAGTGCGTTACCGTATGCTTTTCGTGTAGCGACTTTGTCATCCTTTTTGTACGAAAGAGTCCCTGCAGCACGGGATGCGATTTGCTTGGGTTTGCGGACGAGCGGTTTGGTGAGCTGTCCCGTCTCTTTGGTGTTGACCTTGCCCAATTCGGACAGCGCTTTTGAAAGTTCTTCGGGCTTCAATACCTTGCCGTGCCAACCTTCTTTGTTTTCGACCAATGAGATACCTTTGCCTTTGAAAGTCTTGGCAATGATCATCACGGGTTTTCCCTTCACTCGTCCTGCTTTTTGATATGCAGATTTGATCCCGGCAAATGAATGGCCATCGATGACGATCACCTCCCATCCAAAAGCCGCAATTCTCTTTTGGAACGCCTGAATCCTGTGCCCGTACATTGTCTCTCTACTTTGCCCCAAGCGGTTCACGTCGAGGATGCCGACGAGATTATCGAGCTTGTAGAACGATGCGAGCTGAATCGCTTCCCAGATAGACCCTTCAGCCATTTCGCTATCCCCTAGAAGCACGTACGTCTTGTACGACAGCTTGTCTAGCCTGGCCGCAAGGCCCATGCCAAGGCCCACCGACAATCCTTGCCCGAGCGAGCCGGTAGGCGCTTCGGTAAACGGAAATTCCATCGTCGGATGCCCCTCCAATCGCGAACCGAATTTTCTAAACGTGTTGAGCTCCCTTTTATCGAAACCGCCTGCCACCGCCCAGAGTGAATAGAACAGAGGCGATGCATGGCCTTTCGAGAATATCAATCGGTCATTGTTGGGATTTTTGGGATTCTTGACGTCGAATTTGAAAAAACCGGCGAAGAAAAGCACCGCCATGAGATCAGTCGCAGAAAGTGACGAGGTGAGATGGCCGGAACCCGCGACTGTCGAGGAGGTCAGGATGTGATGTCGTATCAATGCCGCCAAGCGTTTCAATTTCGGCATAAAAGCGCAGACTAACACAACCCGATTTCAAATGAAAATCGGGAATTTATTCTAAGTATCCCTTCTTGAGAGCAAGCTCGGCATTCAAGATACCGCCGCCAGCAGCGCCGCGGATGGTGTTGTGGGAGAGCGCGACAAATTTGTAGTCGAAGATATTGTCTTCACGCAAGCGACCCACCGAGACCGCCATCCCTTTATCGGCATCGCGGTCTTTTTTGGGTTGCGGGCGATTCGGTTCGTCGCGATAGATTATCGGTTGCTTGGGGGCGAACGGCAAATCGAGCTTTTGCGGCTCGCCGCTGAAACTTCTCCAGATCTTCTTTATTTCTTCGATTGAAGGCTTCCCTCCCTTAAATGAGATACTCACGCACGCGAGATGTCCATCGCTCACTGGCACGCGATTGCAATGCGCCGAGATGGTGAGACCTTTGTAGTCGGAGAATTTCCCGTCTATCACATCGCCCAGAATCTTGAGCGGCTCACGCTCGCTTTTCTCTTCTTCCTCGGAAATAAATGGCACGACATTGTCTACGACATCAAGAGAGGGAACTCCCGGATATCCGGCACCGGAGACTGACTGCAGTGTTGTGATAGCGAGCTTGTCCACTTCGTATCCAGCCTGGATCAGCGCGAAAATCGGCGGAATATAACTCTGGACGCTACAGTTGGGCTTCACGACAATGAAACCCTTTTTCCACCCGCGCGCTTTTTGCTGCTCCGGAATGATATCGAGATGGTGCGGATTAACCTCGGCGATCAGCATGGGTACCTGATCCGTCCATCGATGTGCGGATGCATTAGAGAAGACCGGTATCCCCACCGCGGCATAAGAATCTTCAGCCTTTTTGATCGCCTCTTTGTCGGGCATTTCGAATGCCGAAAAAACGAACGTGCATTTCCCCACTGAATTCTGTACATCATCAACATTCTGCACCGTCAAATCTGCAACGTCTGCCGGAACTTCTCCCGGCACAAGCCACCCGCTTTTCAGAGCTTGAGCATATTTTTTGCCCGCCGATTGCGGAGAAGCGGCAACGTAGGCAACACGGAACCACGGATGACTGCCAAGCAAGCGAATATACTGCTGCCCGACCATGCCGGTCGCGCCAAGTATGCCGACAGGAATTTTCTCTTTCATGTAAATATTATATCGCATTAACGGCTGTTCGTAGAATATCGGCGAATACTCCGGCTGCTGTCACGTCGGCGCCGGCGCCGGGGCCCTGCACGATGAGAGGCGAAGCTTTGTATCGGTCGGTGAAAAACGCGATGACGTTGTCGTTGCCGTAGAGAGCATAGAACGGGTGCGAAGAATCAACGGCTTGGAGCGACACCGTTGCTCTGCCTTTGTTGAAAATTGCGACGTAGCGCAGTACCTTTCCGCGATTGGAGGCTGTGCGCTTCTTTTTCTCATACCACCCATCATCTTTGCGAAGCACTTCGAAGAATTTCTCGACAGACTTCGCCTTCCGCGCGCGATCAGTGAGAAGGCTTTCGACTTTTACATCTTTGAGTTCCAAGGGATATCCCATCTCGCGTGCCAGTATCAGGATTTTGCGCGCGACATCGAGTCCGCTTAGGTCGTTCCTCGGATCGGGCTCTGTGAAGCCCTTCGCGCGCGCGTCCTGTACGATGTCACTAAAGCGCCTTACTCCTTTTCCAGGAGAGGCGGATCCGTCTTGTCCTCCGGAGGACGATCCTCCTTTGGAGGAGGCGAAAAAATCATCAAAAATGTAATTCAGAGTTCCCGAAAGCACCGCCTCGATCTTGCGCACCCTATCGCCGGAGAGCAGAAGATCGCGCAGCGTGCTCAAGACGGGAAGCCCCGCGCCGACATTGGTCTCGTAGAGAAATTTCACGCCATATTTTGCCGCAGCGGCCTTGAGTGCCGAGTAGCGTTGATAGGAACCGGAATTGGCGCATTTGCTCGGCGTGACAATGGAAATACCTCCCTTCAATATTTCGAGATATTCCGTCGCAACACTCTCGCTCGCAGTACAATCCACAAAAACGCTATTTGGCATCTCCATTCTTTTCATTGTCTCAATGAAGTCGCGAATATTCATGCGCATCTGTGATGCATCGAGGCTTTTTTTCCAACCAGAGGGGGGTATTCCCTCCTCATCAAAAGCCATGAGTTTCCCGTTTGCCAGACCGACAAGGCGGACCACAAAGCCGTGTTCCCGCTCCAGTGATGCTTCGAGCTGCGTCATCTGATTCAAGAGCGCCCCTCCGACAACACCCGTACCAACTAAAAAGATATTGAGAACTTTGCGTTCCGGAGCGAAGAACGCAGCGTGGACAGCGTTGAGGGCTTTTACAGCATCGTTTTTTTGTACTACGACCGAGATATTCAATTCTGAAGATCCTTGCGCGATCGCGACGATGTTGACGCCGTTGCGGGCCAATGTCTGGAAAAACCGTCCCGCAATACCGCGCCGCTCCTTCATGCCTTCGCCGACAATGGCGAGTATGGACAGGTCGTGCTCAATTCTGACAGGGTCTACCAGATGTGCGTGCCGCTCGATCACGAATTCCTCTTCTATTACGTCCCGCGCGCGCTCCGAATCCGCGCGAGAGACCGCGAGCGAGATCGAGTGCTGCGAGGAAGCCTGCGTGATCATGACGACGTTTACATTTGCACGTGCAAGCGAGCCGAAGAGGCGGCCGGAAGCGCCGCGCACATTCACCATTCCGTTTCCCTCAACCTGTATAACTGCAACGTCGTTTATTGACGTGATCCCCTTGATCTGTGTTTCAGAGACGGATCTTTTACCGACAACTGTCCCCGCCGCCTCCGGTTGGAAGGTGTTTTTGATGTAAATCGGAATAGTGCGCTCCATCGCAGGACGCATCGTCGGTGGATGTATCACTTTGGCTCCAAAATAGGATATCTCGGCAGCCTCAAGATAGCTCATCGACGCGACAGGAAGTGCGTCTTTGACCTTGCGGGGGTCGGCGGTCATCACACCCGAGACGTCCGTCCAGATCTCGATTGCGTGTGCATTGAGCGCAGCTCCGACAATAGACGCGGAGTAATCCGAGCCGCCACGCCCGAGCGTCGTCGTCGCTTTTCCCGCAGTCGACGCTATGAATCCTGTCACGACCTGGAGGCGCGGGTGTTTTCGGAAATACGCCCGAACGCTACGGTTAGTGGTTTTGAAATCAACGGCGGCCTTCCCGAAGTTTTCGTCGGTCGTGATGATGTTGCGTGCGTTGAGATACTCGGCTTTTATGCCTCGGTCATTGAGCGCATCGGTAAGAAGGTGCGCGGAGAGTCGCTCACCGTAGCTCATGATGTAATCAAGCGCGCCCGCCGAGAGCTCACGGACAAGGAAAATCCCGTGCGCGACACCTTCGAGCGAATCAATAAGAATGCGGACATTGGCAAGCGCTTCCTCGCGTCGGCGTTTGCCGACAAGTTTTTCTATTGCGACAATATGGCGTTTCTCGATATTCCGGATGAGTTTTTTATACGAATGATCCTTGGCAGCAGCTCGTCGTGCGATATCGATAAGTTGGTCGGTAACGCCGCTCATCGCGGAAACGACGACAGCAGCTGTTCGTGCCTCGCGCGACGGCTTTTTGATGATAGCGATGACCTGCCGTATCGATCCGACTGAGCCCATCGATGTCCCGCCAAATTTGAGCACTTTTACCCCTTTCATTGGAGCACGTTACCACACACCTCAAAGACTGTCAAAAAGCACGGCCGCGCAAACCCGACTGGGATCTGCGCGGTGTAATGGTTGCGGAGGCTCGCTCATGAGCCTAACTGATGCTTTTGGGTCCACCGGAGGTTTCAAACCCCTCTTCCGGATCGCGCCGGAGGTCGATCGGTCCACCCACTTGCCCGGTCCTCGGAGGTTCGGCAAGAGGGGGGTGCTGGTGTACATCGGTTCCAACAAGTCCCGAGTCGGCGACTGTACCTTCGCCTGTAGAAGGATTTTTCATCGGCATGAGATTCGTCCTCGTGTTTGTGTGCCGCATTTCTGAAGGAACTCTCTTTCCTCCAGAGTTCTCGGGCGCCCATCATGGATGCGCGAGATACTGGAGAAAAGATTGGATATATTAAACACGAATAAATGAAAGTAGTCAAACTTCAAAATCGGGCAGAATTTCTTTCAACTTAATTCGCAGATCGCTTGCTGTCGTAAATAAAATCGTCGAGAAGCTGTCAGTAAAACTTCTCCGAGGTCAAAAATGATATTTTCTATCTGACGATCTTTCTTCATTAGAGCCATCAGATTTTTCCTTTGTTCGGATTCGAGGCGCGAATTTCTTTACCGATAACTCTGCCCTCCTTGTCGAAACTATAACAATGCACTTCTCCGAGTCCCACTTCCAGATCGCAAATGGCGGCATCGCTGATGTTGTCCAATTTTTTCATGAGCGCGCGCAGAGAATTCCCGTGTGCAACGATGAGCGTATTTTTCCCCTTTTTTAGATCCGACAGAATATACTTCTCAAAATATGGCACGACCCGGACGTAGACATCTTTGAGAGATTCACCTTCCGGAATGGGGTGATCCCATCCCCGTCGGATCTTTTGAAACTCCGCATCCCCCACTTCTTCTTTCACCTGCCATTTATTCTTGCCCGTATAAATCCCATAATGACGTTCCCTGAGCGCCGGATCGATTTTGGTCTCGATATCTTTACCGAGTGACTCGTTGATGTGGTCAAGGGTTTGCTTCGCACGTTTGAGATCGGAGACATGCGCGTGGTGAACTTCTATGTCTGCGATCACTTTGCCCGCACGCTTCGCTTCCGCGATGCCGTCTTCATTGAGCTCGATGTCGGTCCAGCCGGTCCACTGTCCTGTCGCGTTCCACGCGCTCTTTCCGTGCCTCACTAAAATAAGATGCGCCATGGTTACGCGAAAATATTACCGGCAAATACTGCTTTTTTGCCTAGATATTCTTCAATTCGCAAAAGTTCGTTGTATTTTGCGTTGCGGTCGGAGCGCGAGACGGAACCGGTCTTTATCTGACCTGTCGCGAGGCCGACCGCAAGGTGCGCGATGGTCGTGTCCTCGGTCTCCCCCGAGCGGTGCGACATCACGACTCCCCATCCGGCGGCCTGCGCCATTTCCACCGCGTCGATGGTCTCGCTCAATGTGCCTATCTGATTGACCTTTATCAAAATTGCGTTCGCAGCTTTTTCTTGGATGCCGCGCTCAAGAAATTTAACGTTTGTAACCAAAAGATCGTCGCCAACGAGTTGGGTCGAAGCACCGAGCGAGGTCGTCATTTTTTTCCATCCGTCCCAATCGTCTTCCGCAAGTCCATCTTCGATTGATGGAATTGGATATTTTTTCTTGAGTTCGCCGTACCATGCGGCCATCTGGTCGGGCGAAAACTCTCTTCCTGTGAGTGGAAGCTTGTAGACGCCGTTCTCATAGAGCTCGGAAGATGCAACATCAGGCGTGAACACGATGTCAGCTCCAAGCTTGTATCCGGCAGCTGCAATAGCTTCGGCGATGAGCTCAAATGCCTCCTCATTCCCTCCTTTTACCTTGGGCGCAAATCCCCCTTCGTCGCCGACGGTCGTTCCATAGCCTTTTGTGGTGAGAACTTTTTTGAGTGCCTGAAAAATCTCGGACAAAGTACGCACTGCCTCGCGGAACGACGTCGCGCCCACGGGAGCGATCATGAACTCCTGAATGTCCGTAGACTCCCAATTGGTATGCGCACCGCCGTTTATGACGTTGCACTGCGGAAGCGGCAAAAGCGGCTCGCGCGGCGATTTCGAGAGCGAACGGACGTATTCAAAGAGCGGAACTTTTTTCGCACCCGCCGCAGCCTTTGCCACGGCGAGTGAAACCGCAAGTATCGCATTTGCTCCGAGACGCTCCTTATTCTCTGTGCCATCAAGGGTGGCAAGTGTTTTATCAATATCACGCTGCGCTTCAGCCTCTTTGCCAACGATGACCTTCGCAATTTCACTGTTCACATTCTCGACAGCTTTCAATACACCCTTGCCTCCGTATCGTTTTTTATCACCATCGCGCAGCTCGTGCGCCTCGTGCGAACCAGTCGAGGCACCCGATGGCACTATCGCCCGTCCCACAGTGCCATCTTCGAGAATGACATCGGCCTCAACGGTCGGATTGCCGCGCGAGTCCAATATCTCGCGCGCGTGAATAGATCGGATTTTCATGCGGGCATTATACCCTGTAGTAGATTTTGGCGAAGTGCCAAAGGCACGGGCCGAGCCCATCGTCAAAATTCACTACGGGGTATATTAGAGTTTTGCGTTTTGCGCAGCCGCCTCCTCATTAACGAGTGCAACCTCGGCAGGAACTGTCTGCAGCCGATCGTGTTTGAGGAGTTGCCGTACTCCATACCCAGCCCCGAGGATCGCCGCGATGCCGCCGATTGCAATACCCCACCGCGCCCCCGCGTATTCTCCTATCAACCCGATGAGGGGCGCACCGATCAGGGTCGAGCCGAAAAGGGCCATCGTCCAGAGAGCCATGATGCGACCGCGGATATACGACGGGGATTCAAGTTGGACTATGGTATTACCCACCGATGTAAGATTTATGGAAAAGAATCCTATAAATATCATTCCTACGGTCGCGAGGCCAAGCGTTGGCATTATCGCAGTTACACACATTGCGACACCGAACAAAAAAGCCGACAAAACGAATTCGAATGCGGTTACCTCGCGACGGCTCGCGACAAAGAGACCGCCTGCGACAGAGCCCGCACCCATTGCGGAAAGCAGAGCGGCATAATCTGCGGCAGTGCCAAGAAATGTCTGCTGCGCCAAGAGAGGCAGAGACACGTGAAATTCATACGATATTGTACCGATGAAGGCCATGACGATGAGAACATTCCGTATGACCGGTACTGAGGCGGCATAGCGGAGCCCTGCGAGCAGATCGTTACTTTTTTCCATGCGCCCCACCTCTCGATGAAATTCATCTGCGCGGAGCAAGGTGAGCATGATAATGACCGCAACGAACGAGAGTGCGTTGGCAAAAAAACACAACGCGATACCGGCTGTGGCGATCAGCGTACCGGCAAAGACCGGCCCGAGTGCACGCGCAAGATTGGCCTCTGTCGAACTGAGCGTCACCGCATTACGAAGCTCTGCGGGGCCGACCATTTCGTGTAAGAAGGTTTGTCGTAGTGGACGGTCAACGGCGTCCACTGCACCAAACAGAAGTGCGGCTATATACACGATCCACATTTGCATGACGTCCGCAAAAATGAGCACACTCATCAAGAGTGCAAGAAATCCGGCTATCCATTGTGTCACATACAAAAGCCGGCGCTTTTCTGTCGAATCAACGAGAATTCCCGCAAAGAGGCTTCCGAGCAAGAGTGGCGCAAAACGCAACGCGAGCATGGCACCCAGATGCACACCGGAACCCGTCAATTGCAAAACGAGCCAACCCATCGCGACCGTCTGCATCCAGTTACCGATGTGCGAAAAGCCTTGCCCGATGAAATAGATCCGGTAATTCCGGATCTTGAGCGATGAAAAGGTTGATCGACCGAACTCTCGTAATACGTCCATAGCAATGTAGCGATTGTACACCGAACCGCGCGTTTACTGTGGGGGCAAGGCTATGCATTCCCTGTGCGCCATCGATAGGTAAATTTGCGGATCTCTTCCGCGATGATGATGGTTGTAGCGACAATGATGATCATGACCCACTCGGAAAACGAAAGCGGCACCGTGTGCAGGATCCGCTGCAAGAGCGGATGGTAGACGGCGAGAAACTGTAGAGCGACAACGATCGCAGTTGCCCCAAGGAGGTATGTGTTGGAAAAGAAGTCCATGCTAAAGATCGAGTGGGTGTCGGAGCGGCAATTCCATGCGTTGAACCACTGGAATGCTGCGAGTGTCGTGAGCGCGATGGTCCACGCCTTCTGCATGTCGTCGCCGACATAGTCTTTGAAAAGATAGAGTGTTCCGATAGCCATTACGAGGGCGACAAGTACGATTCGCCGTGTCATTGCGCCGTCTACCATATACTTCGGCGGCCGCTTGAATTTCGCCTTGAGCATCCCTTTGTCGTGCGGTTCCATGGCAAGCGCCACATCGAGAAATCCATCAGTCACGAGATTGAGCCAGATGATCTGGGCCGCGAGCAAGGGGAGTGGAAGTCCCAAGAGAAGGGCCCCGACGATCGTCACGGCCTCCCCCGCGCTCGTCGAGAAGAGGTAGAGTATGACTTTCTGTATCGATAGATAGATACCGCGGCCCTCTTCGACCGCCGAGATGATGCTCCCGAAATTATCATCGAGCAGCACGATGTCGGCTGCTTCTTTGGCGACTTCAGTCCCCTGCTTCCCCATTGCGACGCCAAGGTCGGCCGCGACAAGCGACGGCGCATCGTTGACGCCATCCCCCGTCATCGCCACTATCTCCCCGCGTTTTTTGTACGCTTGGATAATGCGCAGTTTGTGTTCGGGGTTGACGCGCGCGAAGACCGAAACATGGGCGAGCTGACCCGAAAGCGCGTCATCCGAGAGAGCGTCGATATCTTTCCCCGTCAAGACCGCGTCGCCTTCGCGAAATATCCCTGCTTCTTTCGCGATCGAGCGCGCGGTCAGCGTATGATCACCCGTTATCATGACTACCCGTATGCCGGCATCTTCGGCGCGGCGCATCGCGTCGGGGACTTCTTCGCGAAGCGCATCTTTCATGCCGTAGAGCCCGACGAGCGTAAGGCCGCCGATGTGTTCGGGCAAGATGGCTGCGTGCGGTGGAGTGGCGTGGACGGCAAAAGCGATAACGCGCAGCCCTTTCCCTGACATGCTCTTAACTACATTTTCAAATTCCTCCCGGTCGTGACCCACGAGTGGATGCGCGACCCCCTCGCGCCAGATATGGGTCGAGAGGCCGAGGATCTCTTCGGGAGCACCCACGACGGTCAAAAAATTCTTTCCTTCGAGAGTGTGTACGGTCGCGTGATACTTCAATCGGTAGTCGAAGGGTATCTCTCCCATCAACGGTGAGGACTGCTCGAGTGTGTCTTTGTGAAAACCGACCTTCTGCCCAAAAACGAACATCGCGGCTTCGGTCGGGTCCCCTGTCACACGCCAACGCGCTTCTTCTTCCGAATACAGCGCCCGCGCAGAAGCCGAGAGTGCCGCGATTTTCCCCGCATACAGAAGGGCGGGGCTCTCCGCCGGATCGATCGTTCTGTCGCGGAGCCAGATATCGCCTTTCGGCTCATAGCCGATGCCGCCGATACGGAACATCTGGCCGACCCACACCTCTTGGATGATGAGCTCGTTGCGCGTGATGGTTCCCGTTTTGTCGACGGCGATGACCTGCGCTTGTCCCAAAGCCTCAACTGCCTGCAACCGCTTCACGAGCGCGTTGCGCTTGGCCATGCGCCACACGCCTGTGGCAAGGATGAGGGTCATCACGATGGGGAGCCCTTCGGGGATAACAGAAACTGCGAACGATACTACGGTCGCGAACATCGTGCGCACCGGGTATCCGGCAAAAAGGCCGAGTACGAAGATGAGGAGACCGACACCGGCGACGACCGCGATTATCGCCCGCGAGAGATATCTGATATTCGTCTTGAGCGGTACTTCCGTATCTATAGAAGAGACTTCCTTTGCAATCTTACCGATAGCGGTCGAAAGCCCCGTCGCAGTGACGACCGCCGTACCGTTTCCCGCGACGACATTCGTACCTTTGAAGACCATGCCGACTTGGTCGGCGACCTCAAGATTTTTTACTTCGGGTGCCGCGTCCGTTTTACTCACCGGCTCGGACTCGCCCGTCAGCATCGATTCGTCGACGCGAAGATTCTGCGCCAGGATGAGCCGCGCATCGGCGGGAACTTTCGCCCCTTCTTGCAGAAGGATGATGTCTCCCTGCACCACTTCTTGATCGGGGATGAGCATCTCTTTCTCTTCGCGCATTACGACCGCCGTGGTTTCGACAAGGCCTTTTAGCGCGCGGAGTGTGTTTTGCGCCTTCCCTTCCTGTATCGTGCCTACAACGGCATTGAATACGAGGACTGCGAGGATGATAGCGCCGTCCACTGTTTCCCCCATGAGGAACACGGCCGCGCTGGCGGCGAGCAATATATAGATGAGGGGACTTTGGAATTGCCGCGCAAAAATGAGCGCGGACGGGTCGGGCTTCTGCACGGGCAGCGCATTGCGGCCTCCCTCACGCAAGCGCTTTGCTGCTTCATCGGCAGAGAGACCATGCTCGCTCGTCCGTAGCTCGGCAAGAACTTCCGGTAGGGCTCGTGTGCCTCGTGTATTGAGTGTCACGCCCTCTATTCTACCTGTTTTTTTGGCGACCGAAATCCTACGGACGACGTAGAGCGAGAGAAGAGTACATGAGTACATGTACTCTTCCGAGCCGAGGAGTCCGAAACCGGCGTAACGGTTTACACTTTGGTATATACAACCCCCGCTCCCGTTTTCCCGACTTGTCGAATCCTTCCTTCTTTCTCCAGTGCTGACAGATAACGCGTCGCGGTCGCATCCGAGACGTGCAGGAGTTTCTCCACTTCGTCGTTCGTGATTTTACCTTTCGTGTTCAGAAGTCCCAAAATCTTTTCGAGTTTCTTTTGTTTTCGGTTCTGCTTTGCTGCGTTCGCTTTCACAAGCAGGTCACGCGCACTTTGTACTGCTGCAGGCGAAGGCTGGGCAGATGACGGTGGAGCAGGCGTGGGCGGCGTAATCGGCTCAGGCTCGGAGGGTAACGGCTCACTAGCTGGCATTTGAGACCTCTAATCAGGCGTCAACTTTGAGCGGTGGATAACTCTCTTTTCACATACGGCGTGCCCCGCTTGAGGACCGCGAGCACACGATGCGCAAGATGCCGGGCGTTGGCGATGGTCACTGGAGAGTAATGCTTTCCCTCGGCGCGCTTCTTTTCGTAGTACGCCTTGAGCTCCGGATCGTATCGCTGTGCGACTGAGGCGGCGATGAAGAGCGCCCGGCGCAGATACGGTGAACCTCGCTTCGTGATCGCGGTGTTGCGTGCAAGAGATTTCCCGCTCTGCTTGACCTTGGGATCGAGTCCCGCGTACGCGACGAGCTGCTTGCCGCCCTTGAAGCGCGTGGGGTCCCCGATCTCTGAAACGATGACCGGAGCAAGTTCGCCTCCGATGCCGACGATACTCTGCGCGAGCGCGCGTTCGGTATGCGAAACGAGACCGGCGCCGTGCGAGTGCAGCAGCCGTGCGGCTCTCCGCAGCGCGTCTTCCGTCTCAGCGAGAGCGGCCTGCACGGCGGTCGTCTCCGGGAAGTGTTCGACGAACCGTTTGTGCTTGAGGTGCATCGTGCGCGCCATCTGGGAGAGGTCGCAGGCCGTACGCAGGATGCGCGTTGCAGGCATGAGATCGTGCGACGTGAGCTCACGTCCCGCACCTTGCAAGAGACACTTTCCGATGATCTCGGCGTCGTCGCGGTCGGTCTTTCTTTTTCGTATCGTCGCGCGGGTGAATTGTTTGGTGATGAGCGGATTGATGAGCTTGAAGGGAATGCTGCGTGCGAGGCATGCGCGTGCGAGATAGAGATGGTACTCGGCGGTCGCTTCGGAGCCGATGGTGATCTTCTTCTTCGGCAACGTGTCGAGAAATTGATCGATCGCTTCGGGAGTGTTGACGACGATGTATCGCTCGGCAACACGTCCCGCTCCCTGCATGCGCGCGCCGACGAGCTCAAGTTTGGAAACGTCAAATGCAATGATGATCATATGAGAACCAGTTAGGTTTCTAAAGGAACAGAGAGAAAAGAAGAAAGAAGAAAAGAGAGACGGAGCTTTTCAAGCACTCCGCGCATACCTCTTTGGTATACTGCCTCCACGGCCACAGGCTTGTCGGTTATGCGGGGCGAGCGATCTCCCCCAACCTCTAATACGTGGCTGAACTGAAAGCCGGAGGCACCACATGCTCAAACTAATGGACATCTCGAAAGAGATTCCAAAGCCGTTGGTGGTGGTGCTCCGGCTTCAGTGTACGCGAGCGCAAGCGCGCCCGCTGGAATTCACGATACAAG